>VYFX01000036.1:40000-86332 GCA_009842205.1 Paracoccaceae bacterium
ACCACCCATGATCAGTTTCCTGCGGTTTAACCAATAGGATTTAGGTGTCACATCGGCATGGGAGTACTCTGATTTAAATTTTATCATTTTGACAAACTCCAAATAAATTTTCCCTTATATACCTTACCTTTAAAAATAAAAAAGCGGTATACCCAATTAGTTCAAAGAATTGTTAGATTTTTCCTGATTAGTGGAATGTGACCTGGTCTTGTTCCGGCTCTTCCACGGATATGCCATTGATTGAAACACCCATGAGATCATCGTGGGAAATTTCGGCAATGCTACCCTCCTTGATTGTTCCCTGCAATAGGGCTTCAGCAAGCTTGTTTTGAAGATGTTTTTGAATAACCCGTTTCAAGGGTCTTGCACCATAAACCGGATCGTAACCCTTTTGGGCCAGCCATGATTTGAACTCCTGATGTATAACCAGATTGATTTTTCTGTCCTTGAGCCTTTCCTCCAGACTCTTGAGCTGGATTTCAACAATCTGAACCATGTCTTCCCTGCTGAGTTTGTCAAATAAAATGATTTCATCGAGTCGGTTGATGAATTCAGGTCGCAAATTTCTTCTGACTGCACTCATAACGACTTCTTCTGCCACCTTGCGAGAATGATTTACATCCAATTCTGCCAGCTCTTCTGATCCCATATTCGAAGTAAAGACAATCAGGGATTGCTTGAAATCCACCCGCCTGCCCTGGCCGTCTGTGAGAATGCCATCATCAAGGACCTGTAGAAAAATATTGAAAACCTCCGGATGGGCCTTTTCAACCTCATCGAACAAAATAACCTGATAAGGCCTGCGGCGAACGGCTTCGGTCAGGGTACCTCCTTCTTCATATCCTACATAACCTGGTGGTGCTCCGATCAATCTTGCTACGGAATGCTTCTCCATATACTCGGACATATCGACCCTTACCATTGCTGATTCATGATCAAATATAAATTCAGCCAGTGCCTTGCACAATTCGGTTTTACCGACACCGGTAGGTCCAAGGAACAGGAATGATCCAATCGGACGATTGGGATCGCTCAATCCTGAACGGGATCTTCTGACAGCATTGGAAACGGCCCTGACCGCTTCCTTTTGGGATACAATTCGCTTGCCGAGTTCAGTTTCCATTCTCAGAAGCTTGTCCTTTTCACCTTCAAGCATTTTGGCAACAGGTATTCCAGTCCATTTTTCAACAACAAGAGCTACCCTTTCCGTTGATACTTTTTCCTCAAGATATTTTGTTTCATAATTGTCGCTGATTTCCTTTTGTTCCTTTTCAAGTCGAGGTATAATGCCATAACTGAGCTCCCCAGCCCGGGCCAGGTCCCCTTCCCGTTTAACCTTTTCCAATTCTATCCTGGCTTCGTCAAGTTCTTCCTTGATTTGCCTGGCTTTGGACAATTTGTCTCTTTCGAGTTGCCAATTTGAAGTAAGAACAGAAGATTTTTCAATCAATTCAATTAATTCCTGCTGGATAACTGCCAACCTTTCCTTCGAACTGTTGTCTTCTTCCTTTTTCAAGGCTTCAACCTCAATCTGTTTCTGAAGTATTTCCCGATCCAGACTATCCAACTCCTCGGGTTTTGAATCGATCTCCATTCGCATCCTGCTAGCTGCCTCATCAATCAGGTCAATCGCCTTGTCGGGAAGATTCCTGTCTGTAATGTATCGGTTGGATAGAACTGCTGCAGAAACGAGGGCACTGTCTGAAATACCAACCCCATGATGAAGCTCATACTTTTCCTTGATACCCCTCAAAATTGAAATCGTATCTTCCACTGTAGGTTCCTTGATGAATACAGTCTGAAATCGTCGGGTTAGCGCTGCATCCTTTTCAACATGCTTTCTGAATTCGTCCAGCGTTGTTGCTCCTACACAATGCAATTCACCCCTTGCAAGTGCTGGCTTCATCAAATTTGAAGCATCAACCGATCCCTCGGCCTTACCGGCGCCCACAAGAGTATGCAATTCATCAACAAAAAGGATGATTTCGGATGCGGCATCGGTTATTTCTTTGAGGACCGCTTTCATTCTTTCTTCAAATTCACCCCGGACGCCAGTACCCGCGACGAGTGATCCAATATCAAGTGAAAGCAAACGCTTGTTGCGTAGGCTTTCCGGAACATCACCCTTGATGATTCTAAGGGCTAGACCTTCAATAATGGCCGTTTTACCCACACCGGGATTTCCTATGAGTACAGGATTGTTTTTCGTTCTTCTGCTCAGCACCTGCATGGTTCGACGAATTTCTTCATCCCTTCCGATAATTGGATCTATCTTTCCCTGTCTAGCCCTCTCGGTTAAATCCTGACAATATTTTTCAAGTGCTTCAAAATTTCTTTCACCAGTGGGACTATCCACACTTCTGCCTTTTCGTATTTTTTCTATTTCAAGCTTGAGCGCTTCAGAATGTATCCCTGCCTTTTTCAATAATCTGCTTGCAGAAGATGGTTCGCTGGCAAGGGCTAGGAACAAAATATCCAGCGCGATATACTTGTCCCCAAACTGACCGGCAAGTTTCTCAGCCCTTGCCAGGATTTTTGAACCTTCCGTACCAAGATTTGGACCTACACCAGTAACCTTTGGTATTGATCCCTTTTCGCTAGTGATGGAATGTTTTAGAGATTCCAAATCTCCTCCCACCTTCTGGATGAGATTTATTGCCAATCCTTGTGATTCATTGATGGTTCCCTCCAGCAAATGCACGGAATCGACGAACTGGTGATTGGAACTGTTGGCAATCTGAATGGCATTCTGAAGTGCAGTGTAGGTTCCCTGGCTGAAATTTTGTCCATCCATTGGTGGTTCCTCCTGGCTAATTCACTGATAATCTTTTGGGGTGGGGGTCAAAGTTTAAATAAAAATGTTGGAGGAGGAATTGATTTTTCAAGACCTTATCTCGTTATGGGCAGTTCCAAATTTCGTAAGGATCAACTGGTTTTGATACCTGTAATTATGCAACGAAATATGGCCAAATTCATAGACTCTTTCTTGCTGTAATCGTCATTCACAAAAAAATTTGTTGGTGGGTCAATATTGTTGCTTAACTGCGTTTACGTTCGACTGTTTCAGGACGATTGGGTAGGTTCAGTTGAGTTACTCTTTTTTCTCTTTTGGCCACAATTTTTCCATTCGAGACTACCATCAGCCGATCTGCCCGGAGTCGAATTGCTTCAACAGGGTCGGCAGCATCCAGTATGACAAAACTGGCCTTGTTACCTGGCACCAATCCATAATCCTCCAGTTCCATGATTTTTGCGTTTTCAGTCGTGATCATTTCATAACATTTGAACATGTCTGCCTGGCTTGTCATTTGAGCGACATGAATACCCATGAAAGCAACATCCAGCATATCGGCCGTACCCAGTGAATACCAGGGATCAAGGACACAATCCTGCCCCCAACCAACCCTGATGCCATAATTCAGCATTTCAGGTACACGGGTTAATCCCCTTCTTTTGGGATAATTATCGTGCCGTCCCTGAATAACAATGTTAATCAGGGGATTTGAAATCACTGAAACTTCAGCCTCGGCGATCAGGGGAAGCAATTTGGAAACATAATAATTGTCCATGGAGTGCATTGAGGTAAGGTGTGACCCAGTAACACGACCCTCAAGTCCCAGATTTATCGTTTCAAATGCGAGTTGTTCGATATGTCTGGAATTGGGATCATCGGTCTCATCACAATGCATATCAACTGGCAATCCCCGTTCAGCTGCGATTCTGCAAAGTTCCGTTACCGATCGAAGACCCTCTTCCATGGTACGCTCAAAATGAGGAATTCCACCAACGACATCGACACCCAAATCCAAGGCTCTGAGAGTATTTTTCCTAGCGTTCTTTGATCGATAAAAACCGTCCTGTGGAAAGGCAACAAGTTGTAAATCGAGATATGGCGATATTTCCTTTTGAACTTCCTTCAAGGCTTCTACTGCCAGCAAACGATCATCACAAACATCGACATGGGTTCGAATGGCCAGCAACCCCATGGAAACAGCCCAGTCACAATATTGCAAGGCTCTTTGCTTGACTGCTTCGGGAGTCAGTATTTCCTTCAATTCTCCCCAAAGTTCTATCCCCTCCAGGAGCGTGCCCGATTGGTTGACACGAGGAATACCTTGGGACAATGTTGCATCCATATGGAAATGCGGATCGACAAAAGGTGGGGAAAGCAGGCACCCCTCAAATGAAAATGTCTGTGCTGCTTCGGCTTTCATATTCGGTTCAACGGCAGCGATCCTTGATCCTGAAATGGCTATATCAGTAGTTGCCCCGGAGGGAAGCGTGACTCCCTTTATGAGTAAATCTAAATTCATCATTCACCTTTATGAAAAATTGGCCTCTCCTGAAAATGACCTAATATTTTTTTATTACAAATCAAACATCACCAATAATCATGATAAATCCCAAGTGATGCCAATTTAAATTTTTGAATCATTGCAGTAGCGGAAGAAAATTGTTAAAAATGGCAAGATTTATTGATGGATGTGTGCCCTTTAATCCCATTCCATGGTGGATTTCAAGCGATGAATATCCATCTTGGCTTGAAAGAAATCAGCCTATTGGCTTGATGCTGTCAGAAAAAAAATCACCAGATCAAAATTTCATCATATAACTGATGTATTTTTTGCAAAGTGGTTTTTAGCGAGAATATATAACGATTGGAAAAATGCCTAATCAACCTGAAGGTTCAACTGACAAAATTTCAAGGATTGGTCTGGTTGAAAATGAGTTTGCCAATGTTTCCCTACCCTTGGATGGGATGTCTTATCTGAGGGGGCCAAATTTCCCTTCATTGGTCGACAGGACTATCCCAGAACAATTGGAAAAAACGGTATCAAAGTTTGGAAACCGGGAAGCTTTGGTATTCTACGACAAGGCAATCAGGCTAAGTTATGACGAGTTTTATGATGCTGTAAAAAAACTGGCAGCCGGAATGTTGGCGCTTGGTTTATCAAAAGGTGATCGAGTGGGAATTTGGTCTCCCAATCGGCTTGAATGGGTTCTTACCCAATTCGCGACTTCTTGCGTTGGTTTGATTCTCGTTAATATCAATCCTGCTTACCGATTGTCAGAACTCGAATATGTTTTGAATAAAGTAGGTTGCAAAGCCCTTATTTCTGCAAAATCATTCAAGACATCAGATTATGTTGGAATGATACGAAAGTTGGCTCCTGAATTGGAATCCTGCAGACCCGGCCAACTACAAGTCAGCAAATTGCCAAATCTTCAAAGCATTGTTGTAATGGACGATGTTCAGGAGCCGGGAATGTTTTCATTCACGGATTTGATGCAACTGGGAGGGCCTGATCAAGAGATTAAGATAAAAGCAATTAATAAAACGCTTTGTCCAGATGAGGCGATCAACATTCAATTTACTTCCGGTACAACCGGTTTACCCAAAGGTGCAACTCTTTCACACAAAAATATCGTCAATAATGCTCGTTTTGTAGTGGACCGAATTAGGTTGCAAGAAGTTGATCGTCTTGCCATCCCCGTTCCGCTATACCACTGCTTTGGAATGGTAATGGGCGTATTGGGAGCAATGAGTTGCGGTGCTGCAATGATATTTCCAAGTGAGTCATTCAATGCTTCTAATACACTTGATGCCCTTTCCGATGAGCGTTGTACTGCGGTTTACGGAGTTCCCACCATGTTTCTTGCGATGTTAGAAGATCTGGAAAACTCCCCTCGCGATGTTTCATGTTTACGAACTGGTATAATGGCTGGGGCTCCTTGTCCAATTGAAATCATGAAAAGGGTCAACAATGAATTGAACCTTAATGAGATCACGATTTGTTACGGTATGACTGAAACATCACCCGTATCCTTTCAAAGCTTTGTGGATGATCCGATTGACAAAAGGTGTGAAACAGTTGGAAGGGTTCATCCGCATTTGGAGGTAAAGATTATCAATCACCAAGGTGAAGTCGTCCCGGTTGGTGTTCGAGGTGAACTTTGTACAAAGGGATATTCGGTAATGAAAGGATACTGGGAAGACGAGGAAAAAACGGATGAAAGTATAATCAATGGGTGGATGCACTCAGGTGATTTGGCAATAATTGATGACGAAGGGTTTTGTAACATAGTAGGACGTGTAAAGGATATGATCATTCGTGGGGGTGAAAATGTATACCCACGTGAAATTGAGGAATACCTAATCCGTCACCCGAAGGTCAATGACGTACAGGTTTTTGGTATCCCAGATGAAAAGCTAGGGGAATCAGTGTGTGCTTGGATCATTACCAAACCCGGAATGGACCTCAATGAGTCAGAACTTAAGGAATACTGTAATGATAATGTTGCTTACTTCAAGATTCCATCACATTTCAAATTTGTTGAGGAGTTTCCAATGACTGTCACTGGTAAGCCACAAAAGTTTCTCATGCGTGAAAAAATGGTGGAGATGTTGGAAGATGGATAACCGTCTGATTTTGGCACTTGATTATACTCATCCCGATGAGGCTAGAAAAATGGTGGAAAAATTGGGTCCTGCTATCGGGTTCTATAAAGTTGGGCAAATAATGCTTGCCAATGGAGGGTTGGAGTTTTGCAAGGAGCTGAAAGAGCAATACGGCAAAAGGGTTTTCCTTGATTTAAAACTCTTTGATATAGGAAATACTGTTGAAAAGGCCGTTAAGGCCTTGTCGTCATTCCAGTTTGATTTTCTAACGGTTCATGGGGACCCCTATGTTGTCGAAGCTGCTGTCAGGGGGCGAGGAGAATCTTCAACCAAAATATTGGCTATAACCATACTAACCTCGCTTGATCGAGAAGATCTTGATGATGCCTTGTATCAAAATGGTAACCTTGACACTCTGGTGGGTAGAAGAGCTGAAATTGCCTTTGAGGCCGGTGCAGACGGAGTCATATCTTCACCTCGGGAAGTGGGGTTAATACGGGATCTGAAATACGGTAAATCAAAACTGATCGTAACTCCTGGCATTAGACCGACCAATTCTGAAAAGAATGATCAGAAAAGAACCCTCAGCCCCCGTGAGGCAATCCTTAATGGATCTGATTATCTGGTTGTCGGGAGGGCAATTACCCAATCTCCCGATCCGATGGCCGTTATAGAGAATATAGTCGAAACCCTTCCCCCCTGATTACTTGGTTGATATGTGAACATGAGATCATTGTGCCGAAATTGTGAGCTGATGTTCGAAGGCGAAGGGATTTGTCCCGAATGTCGATCACCGAGAATTGTTTCACACCCTGAATTGTCCTTGTTGAACATAGCCCATATTGATTGTGACGCCTTCTTTGCATCTGTTGAAAAAAGGAACAATCCCAATCTGATCAACAAACCGGTCATCATTGGTGGAGGACACAGGGGCGTTGTCTCCACGGCTTGCTATATTGCCAGAATCAAGGGGGTTCATTCTGCCATGCCGATGTATCAAGCCATGCAGCTATGTCCCGAGGCAGTGGTCGTGAGACCGAGGATGGGTGTGTATTCAGCTGTATCCAAGGAAATTGTCAAACTTATGAAGGAATTGACACCCCGGGTTGAAACAATTTCCGTTGATGAAGCGTTTCTGGATTTCTCAGGAACCACTTTGCTTCATAAAACCTCCCCTGCCCAACTGGTAGTGAAACTGGTCAACCGGATTGAACGACAAGTTGGGATTACCTGCTCAGTTGGTCTTTCCATAAACAAGTTTCTGGCCAAGATTGCTTCTGATCTGGAAAAGCCAAAGGGGTTCTCGCTTATTGGTCAGGGTGATATTAACAAGGTATTGGGGAACAAGCCCCTTACTATAATTCCTGGTGTCGGGAAGTCATTTCAGAAAAAACTTGAAAAGGAAGGGTTGTTTACGTTTTTTGACTTGCAAAAGGTTCCCAAGGAAGAGCTTGAGGAAAAATTTGGCAAATTTGGCAATCGATTATGGCACCTGTCCAGAGGTGAGGATAATAGAACCACAAAGGTCACAAGACCCATAAAGAGTATTTCCAATGAAACCACTTTCAATACCGACATTTCAGATTACAAAAAACTAGAGGGATATGCCTGGCGGTTGACGGAAAAGGTTACAGATCGGGCGAAGGAAAAGGGATTGGTGGGTAACACCGTCACCTTGAAATTGAAACAGCACAATCACAAGATCCATACGAGACAGGAACGGCTCAAGATCCCCACAAATCTGGCAAGCCAAATATTCCCAGTTGCACGATCTTTGTTGAAACCCATGGTGAAAGACTTTGCCCCCTTCCGGCTATTGGGGATCGGATTGAGTGGTCTGGAAAACGAATCCCGAAATACCAATCAATCCTTTGAACTGAATCCTGAATTGGCCTCACAGAAACGTGTCGAAAATGTTTCTGATGAATTGCGAAGGAAATTCGGCCCGAATGCTCTGCGCAAGGGAATATCACTTAACTAGAAACGGATCTATTTCGACCTTTTCAAAATCTTCAAATAACCCTTCAAATCCTTGGTTGGGGTAATCTGGGCCATGAACTTTTCAAAATACGAATTTTCGAGGGCAAAGGATTCCTTGATGATTTGGATTTCATCGGTTTTGCTCTCATGACCAAAATCTTCCACCGAGGCCAGGTCCTCAAGAAAATCAGTCGTGCCTTTGGTGATTGCCTTAAAGTTGCAATCAGGATTCTCCCTCAAATACGCAGCAAATTCCTGGGCGGTTCTGGCTGTATCATAATTGTCCAATTCAAGGTAAAAATAAGCTATCCCGGCTTCAACGAATTTCGGATCAAATCCCCATTGGTGGACAAAATATTCAACAATTTTTTCAAATTCCAAATTGTTGATCATGCCATCGGTTTTGGCAACCTTGAGAGAAAGGGTTGCCAAAAGATCGAAAATACCAACTGCCAAAATATCAAGCGGGGTGTTCAAATATTTGGGGATCGAGATGATTCTATCGTCATTCAAGGATCTCAAATAACCCCGAAAAAGGTTCCATCCTACTCCTGACACCACTCCTGCAGCAATAATCACGACCAATGGTGTGGCTGCTGTACCAATACCCAACAATCCAAGTATACCAGACGTACCAAAAAAGCCTGTTGCACCCAGCGTACTGGCCACTTTTGCCCCAACCAATCCAACACCCGTACTATCCCAAACATCTTCCGATAGGTTTTTGATACGAAGCAGTGCAAACGCTTTTTCACCAATCTGGAGTTGGGACTTGAACCTTAATGAATCCCTGAGCGGTGATTCTATGTTCAGATCGGCAAACTTTTGTTGCCATTCCTTCTGGTTATTGCTTTCGGCAATTTTGACCAATTCCGGATTTTCAACCTTGCTTGCCTGTTTCCTGCCCTTGCCGACAAATGGAATGTTATTCCTGACACGGGCCTTCAAGGCACCCAGTTTTTTTCTAGTCCTGTGATAAAATGCCAAAGAAAACTTCCTTCAAACCTGACATGAAAATATATCTTTTCAAAAAATTAAAGAACCATTAGGGAAAGAATTATTGAATGTTGAGCTTCAAGTCCTTATATTCGCCAAGCCCATTAAATTAAATTCAATTTACTTGGGCGCGTAGCTCAGTGGTAGAGCACTACGTTGACATCGTAGGGGTCACTGGTTCGAACCCAGTCGCGCCCACCAGATGGATCTTGTAACAAAAGAGAAAGAAAATGAAGGTAAAAAATTCACTTCGCTCCCTAAAAGCCCGGCACCAGCAATGCCGTGTGGTAAGAAGAAAGGGTCGGGTTTACGTGATCAACAAGCATCAGCGCAGGTTCAAGGCACGCCAGGGTTGATTTCCTTCAGGATCAACCAAACTCCCGTTGATCATCAATCACTTTTCCATCATTGGGCAAAGCCCCCTTCTCCACTATTTCAACATCAACCCTTAGACTCAGGATTTCCCTGAGCGAGTGCTGAAACTTTTCAACCTGATTACTTTCAGTTTCTAACTGTACCAACAGTCTGTCAGATTCATTTACCCTGCTCACAATAGCCCGGGATTTTGAAACTTCTGAATTTCGCTTCAGAAATTCCTCCATCTGCTCGGGTCTCACAAACATCCCTTTTACCTTGGTGGTCTGGTCGGCTCTCCCTTTCCAACCCGATATCCTCAAGTTTGTCCTGCCACAGGCACTTTGGCCCTTCATCAGGGATGAAAGGTCACCAGTTGCGAATCTGATCAAGGGAAAATCGTCATTGAACACGGTAACCAGTACCTCACCGATTTCACCATCCCCAACTTTTGCCCCAGAACCTGGCCGAACAATCTCGACGATGACATCCTCATCAATAACCAAGCCTTCGTCTGGTATCGTTTCATAGGCAATATTACCTGCTTCAGCCGTAGCATAAGTTTGCAAACAGTTAATTCCCCGATCATGATATTCCTGTCTCAATGATGGAAACAAGGGACCACCACTGACCCCAGCCTTGGTCAATTTGGAAAGATCAATTCCCATTTCCTCGGCCTTGTCTAATATTACCTTCAAATAATCAGGTGTGCCTGCATAAGCAGTAACACCGGCATTTTTGGCAATTTGGACCTGAAGTTCGGTGTTGCCTGTTCCAGCGGGTACGATAGAAACCCCCAGGGCTTTGGCCCCACTTTCGAAAATATGTCCGGCAGGCGTCAAATGGTAGGAAAAACAATTCTGAACAATATCGGTTTTATTCAGCCCGCAGGCAAAAAGGAATCTGGCCACCCTCCACCAGTCATGCTTACTGCTTCCCGGTTCATATATTGGCCCCGGAGACTGAAAGATATAGTCAAAATCATTTTCATTCTGGGTCGTGAATCCACCAAAGGGAAGGTTAGAGGCCTGGTATTCCTTGAGGTCTGATTTTCTCAATACGGGAAGTTTTTCCAAATCACCGATCGACTTGATTTCATTCAAATCCAGATCTTTGTATAGTCCAGCATATCCCCTCGATTTGGCAGCAGTTGATTTGACTAAAGATGGCAATGCCCTGTTGTAATCGTTGACCCGTTCATCGGGGGATCTTGTTTCCTTGCTATCGTAATGGGTCAAGCTTACTCCACTATCTCAATGATCTGTTTCCCCTTCTGGGGCAAACGCCTGATTTCACCTCTTACCTCAAGTTCGAGCTTGACTGTTGTAACATGCCATCCCAGCGATCCCATATTGTTCAATTCCTCCGAGGAAAGGCGTTTACGAACTGTATCAGTTAATTCAACAAAGGGTATTTTGTTTTCCCTCAAGCATTCGAGAATGGCCTTTCTTATACAATCGAATTTCCATTTGGGAACTCTTGTTTCTCCCTTCTTTCCTGAGGCTGGTGTCCGGCAAGCGACTCGATCTTCAGGCATTACCCCAACCACCTTTTTCTTCTTCGGTAACTTCTAGTATCACGAAAGGATTTGCGGCCGGCTTCCGACATCCCCAGATAAAATTCCTTGATGTCAGGGTTCTCCCTTAAATCCTCTGATGGTCCATCCATCACAATTCGACCAGATTCCAGAATGTAGCCATAATTCGAATATTTTAATGCCATATTGGTATTTTGCTCGGCCAGAAGAAAACTGACCTTCTCCTTTTGATTCAAATCCTTGACGATTTCGAAAATCTCTTCGACAAGTTGTGGTGCCAAACCCATTGATGGTTCATCCAGAAGGATGGTCTCCGGCTTGGACATCAAGGCCCTGCCAATGGCACACATCTGTTGCTCACCACCTGACGTGTATCCTGCCTGGGATTTTCTTCTTTCCTTCAATTTTGGAAAGTATTCATAGACTTTTTCAAGATCAAACCTGATATCAGAATTCCTGTCCTTGCGGGTAAAGGCACCTGTCAGCAAATTTTCTTCTATGGTAAGATGCTCGAAACAGTGCCTGCCTTCCATGACCTGGATTACACCACGTCGAACCAACTCGGCAGGGGTAAGATCCTGAACCAGGTCACCCTGGTAGGTAATCGTGCCTTTGGTTACCTCTCCCCGTTCGGAATGCAACAAATTTGAAATGGCCTTAAGGGTAGTTGTTTTGCCAGCCCCGTTCCCTCCTAGCAGAGAAACAATACCCTTTTCGGGCAAGGAAAGGCTCACCCCCTTCAAAACCAGAATAACCCTGTTGTAAATAACCTCGATGTTATTCACGACGAGAAGGGCGTTATCAGATTTATGCTCTTTATCCATGTAGATTCAATTGCTTTGGGGGAGATTGCCTGGACCTGATGGCCCAGGCAAATTTGGTTAACACCTAGGTGTTATGTTGTTTTCCGTAGCGTACTGGGTGGAATCCTCTGTTATCAAGGGATCAATAACTTCCTTGTCTGAACTGATCAGACCGGTAATTATGTTCCACTCCTGAGCTTCAGCATCCCATTGCTGAACCATGGCCAAGCCATCACCACCATGATTTTCACAGGAAACCTCGAAGGGAGGTGCAAATCCTGGCAATCCCCATGAGGTCATTACTTCTTCGGTTACAGAAAGATTTTCCAGACCATCTCGCATCATGACGGGAGTAATATCCGAAACTCCATGCATTTCCTGGGCTGTTCTGATAGCCTCGGCGAGTAAGGCAGAGTTGTAAACTGCCCTGTTATACAGGACACTTCCTACGCTTGATCCATCACCTGCCGCCAGACCCTTGTCATAAACATATGTTTTCAGGTCATCGTAAAGAGGGTAATCTGTTCCAACACCATGCAAGGCAAGAGCCTTGTAATTGTGTGCCCTTTCACCGGCCGGGATAACATCATTTTCTGATCCTGACCACCAGATGCCGATAAAATTCTCCATTGGGAAACGGATATTGGCTGCTTCCTGAATGGCCACGGAATTCATGACTCCCCAGCCCCACATCAGCACGTAATCCATTCGTCCCCTTCTGATTTCCAGCCATTGGGACTTCTGTTCCAGACCGGGATGGTCAACAGGAATAAGGGACAGTTCATAGCCATGTTTTTCAGCAAGTTTTTCCAAGGTTTTGATGGGCTCCTTCCCGTAAGCAGAATTATGATAGACAAGGGCAATTTTCTTGCCGGAAATATCGCCTCCATTTTCATCAAGAATATGGTTGATTGCTATGGAAGCACCATCCCAGTAATTACCAGGGAAATTGAATATCCACTCGAAAATTGCACCGTTTTTTGCCGAGGTTCGACCATAGCCCATTGTATGCATTGGGATTTGATCGACTGCAACCTTTGGTATGAGCTGATAGGTAATACCAGTAGAAAGTGGTGCATACACAAGAGAACCTTCCCCCTTGGTTGCTTCGTAACATTCTACACCCTTTTGAGTGTTGTAACCCGTTTCACACTCAATGATCTTTACCAATTCACCGCCGATACCCCCATCACGTTCATTCAAAAGTGTAAAGTAATCCGCGAAACCATCTGCAGCAGGAATTCCGCTCGGTGAATATGGCCCTGTGCGATAACTTAGCCATGGTATCACCAAATCTGCCAAGGCAGGTGGAGCAACCAGCGATACGATGGTTGCCAAGCTAATTGCTAATTTTCTTACCTTCATTTTTTCCTCCAAATTTAGGTACGTGTTAATCATATCACCCCAACTAATGCGGATAGGGCCAAAGCCTGAGCTTTTGCTTCAAAAGCCGCCAAAGTTGAGCCAATCCATGCGGTTCGAATATTAAGAATACTATAATTAGAAAACCAACTGAAATAAATTCTAGATGGGTTGCAAGTGCAGCATCCCACTCCCACCAGCCAACCAGTATGTTCTTGAGCAAGACAGGAAACAGAACCATGAATGCAGCACCGATAAATGATCCCAGAATGGACCCCAACCCGCCAATTATAATCATGAACAAAACCAAAAAGGATTGATTTATTCCAAATGCCTCCGTTGCATCAACGGCTCCCAGATAAACAGAAAAAAACAAGGCACCAGCAATTCCGATATAAAATGAGGAAATGGCAAATGCTGACAATTTGGCCTGCAATAGATTGACCCCGATGATTTCAGCTGCAATGTCCATGTCCCTTGTTGCCATCCATTTCCGGCCAAGACTGCCCCTCGTCAGATTCCTGCAACCCCAAGCCAAACCAAAGGCAAATAACAGGCAAATCATGTACTGGGCCCAGGGTTGTACATTTGGTCCGGTAACCAGAATACCGAAAACCGACCTTTCTGGTGTCGAGATTTGACCCGATGCGGAGTAATTATAGAACCAGGGAACCCTATTGAACAACCAGACCAGGAAAAACTGGGAGGCCAGCGTTGCAACAGCAAGGTAAAATCCCTTGATCCTCAAGGACGGGATGCCAAACAAGATACCAACACCCGCAGTAATCAAGCCGGAAAGAATAATACAGAAAATGATGTTCAGATCTGGAAAACTGGTCATCAACTTGTAACAGGAATATGCTCCAACAGCCATGAAACCACCGGTTCCCAGCGAAATCTGTCCACAATGTCCGGTCAGAATATTCAAACCAAGCGATGCAATTGCCCATACCAAAAAGGGTACCAAAACTGCACTTGCCCAGTAATCATTAATCATAAACGGAACAAGAGCAAACGCTACGAAAAGGACTAAATAGTATCCATATTTGTCCAATCTGATGCCGAAAGATTCGCTATCCTGAGGGTAGGAAGTCTTGAATTCGCCTACTTCTCGATAAAACACGGTCAGACCCTCTCAATGATCTTTTCTCCAAACAAACCCTGAGGTCTGAACAGGAGAAACACTAGTGCAACAACATAGGCAAACCAGTTTTCAGTCGCACCACCAATCATGGGACCAACCATGAAATCAAATAGCTTTTCACCAACACCAATCAACAAACCTCCTACTATCGCACCCGGAATGGAGGTTAAGCCACCAAGCATGAGGACCGGCAATGCCTTTAGTGCCACAAGCGAAAGGGAAAACTGGACACCGGATTTCGACCCCCAGAAAATTCCGGCTATGAGCGCTACCAAACCGGCAATACTCCAGACAATTACCCAAATCCGACGGAGGGAAATACCGACCGACAGGGCTGCCTGGTGATCATCAGCAACGGCACGCAGCGCCCTACCCGTCTTGGAGAATTGTGAGAATATTGTCAATCCGATTACCAGCAATGCTGCAACAATTGAAGCCGTAATGTCTAACCGATCAATAAAAAATCCGTAACCAAACCAATCATATGTTGCTTGTTCCACGGTATCTGAAATCCCCATTGGAACTCCGATGTCCAGTTTTTTGAGATCAGCACCCCACATCAGGTCTCCGAATCCTTCCAGAAAATAAGCCAACCCGATTGTAGCCATGAAAAGTATTACCGGATTTTGATTGACCAAATGCTTGAGGATCAATTTTTCCACCAGCCAAGCGAGTAAAAGCATGGTTAACAGAGTTAGCAATAGTGCCAGGAAGGTTGGCATGTTCCAGCCGAATCCGTGAATCGAAGTTCCAAGCAGGTTATTTATCAAATGCTCGAATGGAACTATCCCCTGCTGCAAGCCAACCAGTGTAAGGGCGGCAAACAAAACCATTACTCCCTGGGCATAATTAAAGACACCTGATGCCTTGAAAATAAGGACAAAGCCCAATGCAACAAGAGCATACAAAATTCCTGTCATAAACCCGTTAAGGGAAACTTCCAAAGCAAAAAGTAGGGTTTGCATACTAATTCCTAAATCTAATGGGACACACCCAAATAGGCATCTATTACATTTTGATCATTGCGTACTTCATCCGGCTGACCATCAGCTATTTTCTCCCCATGATCAATGACAACCACCCTGTCGGCCAAATCCATGACCACACCCATATCATGCTCGATGAGGGCAATAGTTGTTCCCAATTCCTCATTCACATCAAGTATAAACCGGCACATATCCTCTTTTTCTTCATTATTCATGCCAGCCATAGGCTCATCCAACAATAAAAGCATGGGTTCCGCTGCCAGGGCCCGGCCCAGTTCAACGCGCTTTTGCAGTCCATAGGGCAACATGCCAACCGGTGTTTTCCTGATTGCCTGGATTTCAAGGAAATCAATGATCTTCTCGACAATCAACCTGTTTTCGGTTTCTTCCCGTTCAGCTTTTCCCCACCAGGCCAACTGCGAAAGCAACCCGGATTTCATGTATATCATGCGTCCGGTCATCATGTTGTCAAGCACCGTCATGCCTTCGAACAAGGCAATATTCTGAAAGGTTCTGGCAATCCTTTGATAGGCAATCTGGTGAGGTTTCAATCTGGGTCGGAGTTTTCCCTCAAACCAGATTTCACCTTCCTGCGGAGTATAAAAACCGTTGATTACATTCAACATGGAGGATTTTCCAGCTCCGTTGGGACCAATGATCGCCCTGATCTCACCCCTTTGGATATTGAAGGAAACATCAGACAAAGCCTTTACTCCCCCAAATCTGAGCGTTACCTTGACAATGTCCATCAAGGTGTCATTCCTGTTGGTCGCTTCGGTTTGATCCATCGGATTTAATTACCCTTATACATCAAGAATCTTGAGAGTGGCGGAAATAAACCCCTTACGTCCGTCCTCATAGGTTACCTCGGAAGTTGTGTGAATTTCCTTACTTCCATCATAAAGGGCCGTTACAAGATCACTGTATTTGTCCTCTATGACTCCTCTTCTCACCTTTCTTGTTCGTGTCAATTCACCATCATCGGCATCAAGTTCCTTGTGCAATACCAGAAATCTTTTCACTATGCATCCGGAAAGTTTTTCATCCCCGGCAAGATCCTCGTTGACCTGTCTGACATAATTCTGAATGATCTTGTAAACTTCGGGATGGCCTGCCAATTCCTGATAGGAACTGTAGACAACATTGTTCCTTTCTGCCCAGTTACCCACCGATACCAAATCGATATTGACCATTGCAGTACAGTATTCCCGATTGTTTCCGAAAACAACCGTTTCCAAAATGTCGGGAAAAAACTTCAGCTTGTTTTCAACATACTTTGGGGCGAACAACTTGCCATTGGCCATTTTTCCGACATCCTTGGCCCGATCAATTATTTTCAGATGCCCATTTGATTCATCAATAAACCCAGCATCTCCCGTGGCTACCCAGCCATCCTTGTCCTTGGTAGACTTCGTTGCTTCCGGATTCTTGTAATATTCGATAAAGGTACCTGGGGACCGGTAAAAAATTTCTCCCCGATCATCAATTCTGAGTTCCACTCCCTGGCCCGGCACACCTACGGAATCGGCTTCAACCTCACCATCAGGTTGGCTGGTTATAAAGACCGATGCCTCTGTCTGGCCGTAAAGCTGTTTCAGATTGATTCCGATCGAACGATAAAAGTCAAAAATCTCTGGACCGATTGCTTCTCCTGCAGTATACCCCACTCTTACCCGTGATAGTCCAAGAACATTTCGCAGTGGTCCATATACAAGTATTTCACCAATCCGGTAAATGAGTGATTCGGTCGGAGATATCTTTTCACCCGTCATGATGGGAACCCCAACCTTGCGGGCATGTTTCATGAAATATTGAAACATACTTCGTTTGATTTTCCCCGCATCCTCAATCCTGATCATGCATGTGGTAAGAAGAGATTCAAACACCCGGGGAGGTGCAAAAAAATAACTGGGTCCGATTTCTCGCAGGTCGTGCATCATGGTTTGGGAGGATTCAGGACAATTTACGCAAAATCCGTTCCAATAAGCCTGACCGATTGAAAATATGAAATCACCCACCCATGCCATGGGCAGATAGGCCAGTACGGTTTCCTTTTGGGAAAGCGAGTCAAATTCCGAGGAATCCCTGGAGGCCGAAATAATATTTACATGACTCAGGACGACCCCCTTTGGATTGCCGGTAGTACCTGAAGTATACAATATGACGCAAATCTTCTCGGGACTTATCTTTTCCTGCCTTGCCTGCAGTTCCTTTTCATACTTTTTGCGGTTCTGATCAACGGCATCATGAAGTGATGCAAAAGAATGCAATCTTGAGTGGTCATAATTCCTCAATCCCCTGGGGTCGAGGTAAATGATCTGTTCCAGAGATTTGCATTTGTCCTGCTGTTCAAGAATCTTGTCAACCTGCTCCTGATCTCCGGCAATGGCGAGTACCGCTTCGCAATGGCCCAAAACATATCCGATTTCATCACCTACTGCATCCTGATAAATTGGTACCGGTACTGCACCTATCCTTTGAGCAGCCACCATCGACCAATACAGTTTTGGTCGATTGCGGCCAAGCACGGCAATATGATCCCCTTCCTTGATTCCAAGGGCCAGATATCCAAGTGCGATTTCCTCGACTTGGTTTTGTACCTCTTTCCAGGTCCAGCTTTGCCAAATGCCGAACTCCTTTTCCCTATTGGCAATTTGATCACCATATTTCTCAGCATTCCGATCAAGGAGTTCAGGAATTGTATAGGATACCGCGGTTGTCATTCTTGCCTAATCCTGGAAATCCAAACCTGTATTAACATGACGTTAAACCTCCAGTTCGACAGGAGCGTCTATTTTAACTGCAGAAAATTTGAACTCGGGAATCTTGCCATAAGGGTCTACAGCCGGATTGGTGAGTACGTTACCTGCAGCTTCAACAAAAGCAAAAGGAACAAACACCGAGTTGACTGGAATATTCCGATCTTCCCTTGCCTTGATATGAATTGTACCCCTTCTTGTTTCAAGTCTGACATTACCCCCTGCTTCAACACCAAGATTCCTGAGGGTACTGGGGTGTAATGAGCAAACTGCCTCTGGCTCCATCGAATCCAGAATCCGGGATCTCCGTGTCATTGAGCCTGTATGCCAATGTTCCAATTGGCGACCCGTAATCAATATCATCGGAAACTCATCATCGGGCAGTTCATCAGGTGGAATGATACTTGCCGGGGTAAAACTTGCCAAACCGTCACTGGTCGGAAAGCCGTCTCCAAAGACGATGGATTGTCCGGGATCTTCCGGACTTTCACATGGATAGGTTACAGAATTCTGTTCCTCCAGCCTTTGCCAGGTGATATTGTCCAACGATTGCATTGTAAGTTTCATTTCGGCAAAAATTTCCGATGGATGGGTGTAGTTCCAGTTCAACCCCATGCGCTTGCCGATTTCATTCGTTATCCACCAATCTTCCATGGCTTCACCTGGAGCTTCCACTGCCTTTCGCCCCATTTGAACCTGGCGGTTGGTATTGGTTACAGTTCCGTTTTTCTCGGCAAAGGCGGCTGCAGGCAATATTACATCGGCATAATTGGCCGTTTCAGTAAGAAAAATATCCTGAACAACAAGAAAATCCAACTTTTCAAGTGCCTGACGGGCATGAACCACATCCGGGTCTGACATGGCGGGATTCTCACCAAGAATATACATACTCCTTATGTTACCCTCGTGGATTGCCTCGATTATCTCGGTTACCGTAAGCCCCGGTGTCGAGGAAAAGTCATCGGAATTCCATACCTTGGTGAATTTTGACCTGATCGAGTCATTCCCTACACCTTGATAATCCGGCAGGAACATCGGTATCAGGCCGGCGTCCGAAGCACCCTGAACATTGTTCTGTCCCCGTAGGGGATGCAAGCCGGTTCCGGGTTTTCCGACATGACCACACATCAGGGCCAGTGAAATCAGGCATCTGGAATTGTCTGTTCCATGAATATGTTGTGATATCCCCATACCCCAAAAGATCATTCCTGCCTTGCCGGTGGCAAATACCCGCGCAACCTCCCGTAGGGTTTCGGCATCGATTTTACAGATCTCTGCCATTTTCTCGGGTGTGAAATCAGCAAGATGCGCTTTTAGTGCATTCCAGTTCTTGGTGAATTTACCGATATATTCAGTATCATACAATTCCTCTTCCAAGATGACATGCATGATCGCGTTCAGCATGGAAACATCGGTACCTGGCTGAAAATTGAGATTGTACTTTGCATAACGCTTCAACTCGCTGCCTCTGGGGTCCATGAGAATGAGCGTCCCTCCACGTTTGGCGAATTGTTTGAAATAGGTGGCCGCAACCGGATGGTTTTCAATTGGATTGGCACCGATAATGATTGCCACATCGGCATTTTCTATTTCGTTGAAAGTAGCTGTAACTGCCCCCGAACCAATATTTTCGATCAGGGCCGAAACGGACGACGCATGACATAGTCTTGTACAATGGTCAACATTGTTGTGGCCAAAACCCTGTCGAATCAGTTTTTGAAACAGATAGGCTTCTTCGTTGGTGCATTTTGCCGAACCAAAACCAGCAATTGTTTTACCACCAAATTCCCTGCTCAAGGCGCCAAATTGTCCAGCCGTTAATTCCAGGGCCTCATCCCATGAAGCCTCCCTGAAGAAATCATCAAAATTCCCCGGGTCGACATTCAAGCCTTTCGGTGGCGCACCCTTTTTTCTGATCAGGGGCTTGGTCAATCTATGGGGATGGGAAATGTAATCAAACCCAAATCTTCCTTTGATGCACAACCTTTGTTCATTGGCTGGTCCCAAATGACCATCGACATATTTGATCTGATTGTTGTCAACCTTGAGTGAAATCTGGCACCCTACGCCACAAAATGGGCACACACTGGTTATCTCTTCCTGATAATCCTGACTGTCACCAATTTGATTTTCATCCATTATGGATGAGGGCATCAAAGCACCCGTGGGGCAGGCCTGGACACATTCACCACAAGCTACACAGGTTGAATTCCCCATTGGGTCGGCAAAATCAAAGACAATCTGGGAAGTGCGACCTCGGCCAGCCATTCCAATGACATCATTAACCTGTACTTCCCTACAAGCCCTAGCACACAGTCCACAATGAATACATGCATCCAAATTGACACGCATGGCCGAATGCGAATCATCAATCGGAACGACCAATTCCGATTCTATCTGGGGGAACCTCGAATAGGTTAAATCCTGAAGCTCTGCTGTTTTGAACAAATGGGAAGATTGGTCATGTGCCACCGGCTTTTTGGGTTGGTCGGCCAGCAAAAGTTCCATGACCAGTTTACGGGCCTTGACCGATCTGGGATTAGCTGATTTGACCACCATGTTTTCGGTGGGTTTGCGGATACAAGATGCAGCCAGGGTTCGTTCACCCTCAATCTCCACCATGCATGCCCGGCAATTGCCATCAGGTCGGTATCCAATTTCACCCGAATGACAAAGATGGGGCAATTCATTGCCATTGCGAAAGGCAACATCCCAAATGGTTTCACCAGCCTTGGCTAAAACCTCTTCACCATCCAAATTAAATTTGACAACCTCTTCCATTCACTCTCCAACAAGTATTCGCATCGAATTGTATGGTTAGATACAAAAACGGCTTAATTCCTACTGCTTTATTTAGTCTTCAAAATAAATATCACAAACCTTATTAGTTAACTAATTCACCTTGCAAGGAATTAACATTGGCATCTACTATCTTCATGGTCCCCACCTTGCCAATCCAACTAACAGGTACATGGCCAAAAACAACCTGAAAATGCTCGCTTTTTCCGACCAGCTGGCCTTCCAATCGCCCTTCCCTTTCAAATAGTACCTGACAATGCTTACCCAACATGCTTTTTTGTTCGGCAAACTGGTATTCCGAAAGCAAATTCTGGAGTCGTTGCAACCTGTCTGACTGTACATCCGAATCCACCTGGACACGTTCGGCAGCAGGTGTACCGGGTCGGGGAGAATACTTGAAGGAAAATGATTTGATGAATCCGACCTTTTCGACTACACTCAGAGTTTCTTGAAAGTCTTCCTCCGTTTCATCAGGAAACCCGACGATGAAATCCCCAGAAATGGCGATATCAGGCCGATATTCACGGAGCCGGGAAATAATTTCCACATATTCAGACTGGGTATGTTTTCTGTTCATCAATTTCAAAATCCTGTCCGAGCCGGATTGAATCGGCAAATGGAGATAGGGCATCAATTTTGGACAATCCCGAAAAGCTGTCATCAAATCGAGGGTCATCTCGTTGGGGTGAGAAGTTACAAACCTGATTCTTTGCAAATCAGGCAATTCCGAAATCTTCCAGATCAAATCCGCCAAACTCCAGCTTCGATTGTCTTGACCCAACCCATGATAGGCATTTACGTTCTGGCCAAGTAAAACGAGTTCCCTGGCCCCCGAACTGATCAGTTCCCTTGCCTCATTGATGATCTCTGCAACCGGTCTGCTGTATTCCTGGCCTCTGGTATATGGGACAACACAAAACGTACAGAATTTATCACATCCTTCCTGTACGGTCAGAAATGAAGACACTTTCACGGTATTTGTGGTTCCTCGATGGGACCAATCAAATTTACCACTTTGATCAAGGTCAAGTGCCACCGGCTTCTTATCGTAATTTTTGATCAGTTCAGGCAGTTTATGATACGCTTGGGGTCCAACCAAAATGTCGACCATGGGTTGACGCCTGATGATTTCCTCACCTTCAGCCTGGGCAACACAACCTGCAACAGTGATCTTCAGATCAGGATTTTTTTGCTTGATGGGTTTGAGCCTGCCCACCTCGGAATAAATCTTCTCGGTCGCTTTTTCCCTTATATGACAAGTATTGAGAATGATGAGGTCGGCATCCTCCTCTCGTGATGTAGACTTATATCCCAATGGTATCAGAGCTTCGGCCATGCGCTCACTGTCATATACATTCATCTGACAGCCATAGCTTTTGATAAATACCTGCTTCTCCTTTTGTGTTTGGTTCAACATCGCTCTGATAACATTACACTTTATATAGGGAACTACCTTGTACCTTCGGGAATTAATCCTTTGGGGAAATACTTCAACACAACGAGTAAAATTAAACCCATGGTTAACAGTCGCATATAAGCAGCATTCCTGATCAAATGTTGCTTTAATGAACTTTGTTCATCCATTCCCGAGGTGATAAACTCCATCAACCACAACCCAACAGGTTCGGCTTCAATCCACACGAACCAAATTAGGAAACCACCCAGAATTGCACCCCAATTATTGCCTGAACCACCGACGATTACCATGACCCAGATTAGGAAAGTAAATCGCAGGGGTTGATAGCTTGTGGGTGTAAATTGTCCATCCAAAGTGGTTAGCATGGCCCCACCGATACCAACAACCATAGATCCCAATACAAAAACCTGCAGTTTACGTGCAACGATATCCTTGCCCATGGCATGAGCCGCGGTTTCATTATCCCTGATAGCCCTCATCATCCTTCCCCAAGGTGATTTCAATGCAAGTTCAGCAAGGATCAGGAGAAATACCAAACATCCAAGAAACAACAGCGTATAGCTGATTTTTACCCATAGGCTGGAAAGAGTGACCAAATCCGTTCCCAGCGTTTCCGCCAGATTGACAAACCAGTCTGATGCCTGCAAGTCCCTTTCATAGGCAACGGGTCTGGACAAACCGATTACATTCTTTACTCCGCGTGCAAGCCAGTCCTCGTTTTTGATCGCGAGAATCAATATTTCCGAAATACCCAAGGTTGCTATGGCGAGATAATCCGATCTCAGCCCCAGGGTAATCTTGCCAATGAACCATGCTGCACAACCAGCCACGACACCACCCACCAACCAGGAGAAAATAATGGGGAGACCCAGACCTCCCAGAAAACCGGTCAGGGCGGGATCAACTGCTTCAACGGCCTTGGTACCAGGGATATAGAAATACCTGGCAGCAAAGTAGGTCAACACAACCAAAAGAAATGTGCAGTAATTTGCTGCCTTGCGGGATAATTTGTGACGGGCCAAAAAGATCAATCCTGCCCCGATCAGGACAATAAACAGGGAAATCAAAATATTTGTACCACCAGCCTGCCAGGCTTCCTGAACCGGTTTCGTAGAAATCAAAACGGCCGACAGCCCTCCCAGAGCAGCGAACCCCATAACGCCGACATTAAAGAGGCCGACATAACCCCATTGAATGTTTACTCCCAGCGACATTACTGCCGAGATCAGGCATAAATTGAGAATTTGGAACATCAGGTTCCAACTCTGAAAAAACCCGACGATCAGCAACAAAAGGGCCATACCTCCAAAGCAGAACAACCTTCGATTTTCGTGAAGAATATTCATGCTGTCTTCCCAGCAAATATACCAGAAGGCCTGATTAAGAGAACTATGACCAGAATGAGGAAACTGACTGCAAATTTATACTCGGTTCCAAGGAGCTGTAATAGCGTTGTTGGCTCCAGTTCTTCGGGCAGCAGGTAAGCGAAAAACCGTTTATAGGCATAGGTTATGGCTATTTCCGAAAAGGCAACGACAAATCCTCCAACAAAAGCCCCAAAGGGATTGCCGAGACCTCCCACGATGGCTGCGGCAAAAATGGGCAGGAGAAGCTGGAAATAAACCGAGGGCTTGAAACTCTTGTCCAGCCCATATAAAACTCCGGCTATGGTAGCCAGGGCCGTTGCCAATACCCAAGTATAAAGGACCACCCTATCAGGGTTGATCCCGGAAAGTTGGGCCAGATCACGATTATCAGAATATGCCCGTAGTGATTTCCCTGTTCTTGTCCGATGAAGGAACCAGAACAGACTGATAACCAGAAGGAATGTAACTACCAAACTCATCAACTGGGTGACTTTGATCGACAAGCCTTCCGACAATCCGAAATATTCCTTGAATTCCCTTGCCCTGATTATGAATCTTGCCCCATCGGCAAAGGACTGATCATCTGGTCCGATGATTAGCCTGAGCAAACCCTGCAACACGAACATCACACCAACCGAAGCAATTACAAACATAACCGGTGGAGCGTTGACCTGCCTGAAATGGGCATAGACAGCCTTGTCAATGCCGAGAACGAGAATTGCCGTTATAACCACTCCAAAGGGTATCATCAACAGGGCAGTTGGTAAGGGATAAAAGGTTATACCAAGCGATTGAATCCACAAGGTCAAGAGGATGGTAACCATCGTGCCGAATGCCATCGTATCACCGTGGGCAAAATTTGAAAAACGCAGAATGCCATAAATGATGGTTACCCCCAAGGCCCCCAATCCCAACTGGCTACCGTAGGTAATTCCTGGTACGAGGACATAGTTTGCCAACAAGGTCAAGGCATTAACAAGATCTATCATTTTCAGCTATCCACCCAAAAATGATTTTCGTACCTGGTCATTGGCCAGAAGATTGGTGCCGGTATCGGTAAATCTGTTTTTTCCCTGAACCAACACAAAACCAACATCGGCTATTTCCAGCGCCTGTTTGGCATTCTGCTCACATATCATCACGGCAATGCCCGAATTTGCGACCTTTATGATCATGTCAAACAAATTATCCATTACTATGGGCGATACACCTGCCGAAGGTTCATCGAGCAACAGCATCTTGGGCTGGGTCATGAGGGCTCGT
The DNA here is from genome assembly GCA_009842205.1 of Paracoccaceae bacterium. Taxonomy (GTDB): domain Bacteria; phylum Pseudomonadota; class Alphaproteobacteria; order Rhodobacterales; family Rhodobacteraceae; genus MPNP01. The sequence continues at coordinate 65,168 of VYFX01000036.1, forward strand.
CCTACCGCTACCTGCTGACGTTGACCCCCGGATAGGTCTCCAGCCTTCTTGCGACGGAAATCACCAAGTGCCGGAAACAGGTCGAACACTTCCTGCAATGATCGGGTGATGTCATCCCTTCTGAGGAAAGCGCCCATTTCCAGATTTTCCTCGACGGTCAAACTTGGAAATACATTTTCAATCTGGGGAACGAAGGCCATGCCTTCAGCAATCTTGTCCTGCGGACTCAGGGAAGAGATTTCCTTGCCATCAAGAATGACACTTCCCCGGGACAAGTTTACCAGTCCCAAAATGGCTTTCATGGCGGTGGATTTTCCTGCCCCATTCGGTCCGACAATAGCTGAAACCCTGCCAATGTCCGCATAAAGGGTGCAATCAGTGATAATGTCACCACTTCCATATCCTGCAGTCAGGTTGGTGCAATTCAGGTAGGCCATCACAAAATGGTCTTTACCTTGGTTCTTGCCCCGAGATAAGCATGAATCACATCTTCATTGTTGGTAACCTCAGCCATTGAACCCTGGGTTAGAATTCTGCCCTCAGCCATGCATATGACCGGATCACACAATGCCCCTATAAAGTCCATGTCATGTTCTATCAGACAGAAGGTGTAATTGTATTCCCGATTCAAACTTTGGATGGCCTTGGTAATTTTCTTCAACAATGTTCTATTGACCCCTGCCCCGACCTCATCAAGAAAAACAATTCTGGAATCAACCATCATCGTTCGACCCAGCTCAAGGAGTTTTTTCTGTCCACCTGAAAGATTTCCTGCCGGTAAATCGGCAACCTCTTCCAATTCAAGAAATTCCAGGACCTCCCTGGCACGGACTTTGATTTCCCCGTCCTGCCTAAGAATTCCTTTTCTGCCGACCCAAGTTTGGGCTATGCGCTCGCCGATTTGATTGCCGGGTACGACCATCAGGTTTTCCCAGACAGTGAGGGAAGAAAATTCATGGGCTTTCTGAAAGGTTCTCAAAACCCCTTCAGCAAACAATTTGTGTGGTGGGAAACCGGTTATATCCATGTTGTCCAAAAAGACGGTTCCCGAAGTGGGCGGGTGAAATCCGTTGATGGTATTGAACAGTGTTGTCTTGCCAGCCCCATTGGGACCGATCAAACCGGTTATGGACCCCAGTTCAATATCAAACGATACATTGTCTACAGCAGTAAATTCACCGAATTTCTTACTGAGATTTCGGACAGAAAGAACCAATTGAAAGACCAGAATGGTAAGGCAGGTCAGAAACCTGCCTTACCATGTATCCAGTTTATACTTATCTGAATGCGACCGTCGCCCAGGCACCGTTCTGGACCTCAAACTCACGGTAGTTGCCAGCTGACTCACCTGGTCCAATGAGTTCAACCGAACTTGCACCGACATAGTCAATTTCGCCACCATTGGCCAATATTTCCAATGCCTTGGCCAATTCACCGGGATAGATTTTCTCTCCTGGAGCATTGGCAACATCCATGACTTTTTCTTTCAACATGCTGCTTTCCGAGGAACCGGCAGCCTGCATTGCCAGAAGTATTAGGGCGGCAGCATCATAGGATTCTCCGATAAATGGGCCTTCACCATTAATGCCAGCTGAGGCTACCAATTCCGTAAAGGTGGCAAGCCCCGGGCTATCGGTACCTGGTGCCTGACCGAAGGATCCATCCAGCTCATTGCCAAAATCATCAAGAAGGCCATCACCATACATGCCGTCCGGGAAGACAAAAGTATCAAAGGAACCAGCATCAATGGAACCTCGAACGATGGATTTACCACCTTCACCTATATAACCGGCAACAACCATGAGATCGCCTCCAGCAGCAGCCAAAGCAGCCACTTCAGCACTGTAATCAGCCTTGCCAACCTCGTGCGGGGCATTGATGGTAATCTCACCTCCCATTCCCTCAAAGGCTGCTGCAAAACTATCGGCTAGCCCCTTGCCATAATCATTGTTTATGAAGGTTACGGCAGCTGAACCAAACCCTCTCTCGGTAATGATTTCAGCCATCAGTTCACCCTGTCTGGCATCAGAGGGAGCCGTACGGAAAAACAGACCATCATCTTCAACCGTGGTGAATCCTGGCGAAGTTGAAGCGGGTGAAATCATGACAATACCATTCGGCAGGGCGACATTCTGTAAAACGGCTCCAGTAGTACCCGAGCAATCAGAGCCCATTATGGCACTGACCTTGTCAACGGTTACAAGTCTTTCAGCAGCTGCTGTGGCTGCACCGGCATCAATACAAGTTGCATCGCCCCTGACCGGAGTGACTGTACTGCCTCCCAAAAAGAGACCCGAATCGCTTACTTCAGCGACCGCAAACTCAGCACCCGCTGCCATCGGAGCCACCAATTCTTCAATTGGTCCGGTAAAGGACAAAAGTATTCCGATTTTCACTTCTTCAGCCTTTGACTGAACACTGAATGACAGGAGAACTGCCATTGCAAACATAGAAATTTTTTTCATCATAATATCCTAATTTGGTTTTCAAATAACCGAACATATCGGTTGCATTTAAATACTACTTCATAAGGGATTTTTCAAAGCAAATTTCATGGAAAATTAACCACAATTCATTTTATTGTGGATAACTTTTTCTTTTTATTCACACACCATTAAAGCCATTTCTGGCTATTCCAAATATTGATGAAACTGTTCTAGAACCATTTCCTTGTAGCAATTTTCGAATGCCAACTCGAACCCGATTTCCCTTTTGATGAATAACATCTTCAGCCCCAGCGCTTGGGAAAAACAGACATTTGTCGTATTCAATTTATCCAGATCCAAAGATGTTATTCTTGCAAGGTAATCATGTACACCCGTGCCCTTGAATTCAAAAAACACGTAAATGTCTGAAACCAGTGCTTGTGCAAAATGACCATTTTTTTCGTATTCCTGAAGTGTTTTTTGCCACATTTTCTCCCCGTATAAGATCGTTCGAAATAGAAAATTCTTTTTGCCAATCCAGTATAATTCATCCCCATTGTTTTCTGTTCGCGTATTAGGGGTTTCAGGAACTGCTGGAAATCCAGAAATGCTGGCTTTAACTAAACCCTCCCTGTCACACTTGATATCAAATACGGCCATTTGATCCAAAAGTTTCATTTCCATGGTCATTTTGTTCCCTAACTTCTTAAACGTTTGCCCTTGGGATCATAAAAACATGGTTTAGTAACTTCTGCTGGCTCAATGCCTTTCAGGTTTCTTACATTTACCTTTTCGTCCATCCTTGATCTGCCATCATCCAATAATGCCAACGCGACATATTGTTGATTGATTTCACTCCAAACTGATGCGGTCACATGACCCTCGACAAACAAATGGTCATCGGATGCGACCAAGGGAGAGCCTTCAGCAAATTGAATGTGGGGATTACTGGATATCAAACCGACTAATTCCTTACGTGGCAGTTTTGAGGTTCTGTTCAACTCCATTGCCCTTTTTCCGATGAAATCCTTTTTTCCTTTGTCGATGACCCAACCTAGTCCCAGATCAATGGGATCAATCTTGCCATCAACTTCATGACCAAGGGAAATAAAACCCTTTTCAACCCTGAGGACATGATTTGTTTCGGATCCAATGGGGGTAATTCCATGATTATCCCCCCTCTGGATCAATATCCCCCATAATTGTTCAAGATCACGGGATCTAACATTAATTTCGAAGGAGAGTTCACCTGTGAAACTGACTCTTGTGATTCGGGCAGGTATCCCGTTGAATTCACCATCCCTTATGCCCATGAAGGGAAATGCTTCAGGGGTAAGGTCGATATCTGTTGTGAAATGCTGCAAAAACGTTCTGGCCTTGGGACCACAAACCGTAGCATTCATCCATTGCAGCGTTAAATTGGTAAGTGTTACATCCAGATGGGTAAAATCATATTGCAGGTGCTTTTCCAGATGTTGATGCACCAAATCCACATTTCCAGTTGACAAGGAAAGTTGGTACCAATTCTCGGCCATACTGAAACAGACCCCATCATCCAGGATAAAACCCTCTTCCGTCAACATAAGTCCATATCTGCCCATACCGACGGGAATGTCATGAATTGGGATGGTAAAAATCAATTCCAAAAATCTTGCAGCATCTTTTCCCTTGACTTCAAAAGTAGCCAGGGGTGAGCCATCATAAATTGCCAAACCGGTTCTGACAGCCAATGCTTCACGGTTTATGGCGTCCATCATGGATTCATCCCTCAAAAGGTAATATCCGGGACGCTTCCAATTAGCCGCTGCTTCATAGAGAACTGCACCATTTTCCCTATTCCATTTGGTAATTGGTGTCGTTTTATATGGTTTGACGATTTCTCCCTCAGGTTTTCCGAGTACTCCAAAAGATACTGGTGAAACCGGGGATCGGTACTTTATTAGACCCACCTCACCGAGTGTTTTACCTGTGGCATTTGAAATTATTCCACTGGCATTAACATTACCGGTTTTACCTTGGTCCAGTCCCATTCCCAGGGTCGTATACCGCTTGACCAGCTCAATATCGTCATACCCTTCCCTCAAAGCAAGTTTGATATCTGCCAAGGTAACATCGTTAAGCAAATCAACGAAGGACTTTGATCCGGAATCAACTGTACCACTTTCCCAGTGGGAACGAATTGAATATTCATCTTCTGGAGTATCAATTTCCGGTATTTCCAGTGGTGCGGTGTTCAATCCCAGAGTTGTTATCAAATCGGAAATTTTCTGAACGGTATCGTTTATCTTCTCTGCAAAATCAAATTTCCCGGCAAGGGATCCGACAGAAATTACATCCTGCTCTGAATTTGTTGGAACGAAGGTTGCCAATTCATTGGCATATGAAAATGATCCCCCTGACTGTATCCACAACTGAAGATTGGGATTCCATCCGCCTGACACCGCAAGTAGATCAGCACTCAAGGTCACAGACTTGCCTCCCATAACCGGCGAGGCAATCACACCCCTGAACCTGTTCCAACTTATTGCCTTGGTAACCTCATGGCTGGAATAAATGGTAATGTCCCCTGGTAAATCGGTATAGTCGCTTAATCCTTCCTCACGTGTATCAATAATGGCTACAATTTCTTTCCCCTTCTGAAGAAGGGTGTTTACCAATACCTTGATGCTGCTGTTATTCGTATACAGAATCACCCTGTCACCAGGGATAACTGCATAGTTTCTGCAAAAGTTCAGCAAGCCCGAGGCAAGCATGATTCCAGGGCGATCATTGTGAGCGAAAACAAGCCCCCTCTCTGTACAGCCTGTTGACATGATTACATTACGGGATCTGATTCTCCAAGCCAGTTCGCTTTTCCCAACACCCCTGGTCTCGTAGGCCAATACAAGGTTTTGTTCCCGATAGCCCCAGGCCATGGTTTTGGTTAGAATTCTGACATTGGAACAACCATTTAGCTCATCCTTCAGGGTACGTATCCATTGTCTGATACTTGAACTTTCGTTCAGAGGCAGAGACCAATTGCCGAAAGATTCCATATGGTTATCAACGAAAACAACCCTTTTGCCTGTTCGGGCGGTCATAAGTGCTGCAACCAAACCTGCCACTCCACCCCCAATTACCAAAAATTCACAATGGGCATCTCGTGAATCGTAAGCGATTGGACTGTTTTCACTTTCGGGAATATCGGCCAGACCAGCCATTTTTCTGATAAAAGGCTCAAAGGACTTCCAGTGCGGTTGGAAAAAGGTCTTGTAGTAAAAGCCAGATGGAATCAGCGGTGAAATCAATTGCAATACCTGACCAAAATCAACATTCGGATTTGGCCAGCAATTGATACTTTTAACTCTCAACCCTTCCTCAATTGGAACCATTGTTGCAGGGACCGAGGAGGCACCCTTCTTGCCAAGGACCTCTATAAATGTTCCAGCTTCCTCCAAACCAGCTGAAATGATACCCCTAGGTCGATGATACTTGAAACTTCTCCCCGTGGTGTTAATGCCATTGGATAAAAGAGCTGAAGCAACTGTATCGCCCAGGTAACCTTCTATTATTTTACCATTAAAGGTAAATTTTATGGTTACCTTGCGATCTATGGTTCCACCGGTTGTTAGCCTATACTTATTCGGCATCTGCCTCAACCGTACTCAATATTTGGTGGGTTTTGGTGTCCCTGACAACCAACAGCCACTCTCCACATCCTCTCTTGTGCCACCAAAATTCCCGACCCGCACCTTCAGGATTTTCAGGTACTATCAGGTAATCAATAAAGTCGGATGCTGACAGATTATCCATCTTGTCCGGTCTGTGTTCCCTGTAAGGTCCACAATATTCAAATTCTCTTTCATCTCTGGGCCCACAAAATGGGCAATCAATAATCAACATGCCCTTATACCCTCGTTGTTGTCCCCGGTTCCAGGATGTAATCCAGCGTTTCAAAACGATCCAGGGTAAATGATTTTGTCAACTGATGAGGAGTGTTGGTTGCTATCAAATTGGCGAATGTCAATCCTCCTGCCGGGATTGCCTTGTAACCTCCCCACCAACCTGCTGTAATATACAGACTCGGGATTTCGGTTTCTGAAATGATCGGGGAAGCATCAGGTGCGATATCCACGGTACCACCCCACTGTCTCAGCAATTTCAATTTCTTGAACGATGGAAACAATTCGAGCATGGCGCCAACGGTCCTTTCAAAAACCAATTGATTTGTTCCCCGCCTGAAGGATTGACCTGGGTCTGGAGCTCCACCAATTACCAGTTCACCTTTCGCGGTTTGAGATAAATAAACACCCAAGTCCGGACAATTCACTACAACATCAATCATGGGTTTTATGGGTTCTGAAACAAAGGCCGACAAATTGAATGACCTGAGAGGTAATCTTAGCCCGACTGTATCGGTCAATTGGGTTGTATGTCCTGAAACTGCTACTGCAACCCTATCTGCCAAGATATCCCCCTTCACCGTTGAAACACCTCTGATGGTTCCGTCCTCATTTTGTAGAAGTGAATTAACCTTCGTATTCTGGTGTATTTCAACGCCTAGCGAGCTAGCAGCCCTAGCATACCCCCAGGCTACCGCATCATGTCGGTTAACGGCACCCTCAGGGTGAACCATACCGGCAATTATCGGCAAACGTGAAGACTTGCCTCCTCCGGCAAGCGTAGGTATTCTCCTTCGAATTTCCGATACACTGATGGGTTTATAGGTTGAACCAAAAATATCCATGGTATACATTTTTCTGGTGATTTCCCGGAGTTTGGGATAGGTCTGGATAATGTCTATCATGGATCTCCGCGAGTGCATGAGATTGAAATTAAGTTCATTGGAAAGGCCCTCATACATCTCAACGGATTTTATAAAGAACGGTATGCTTTCCTGCCTGAGGTAATTGGATCTGATGGTAACCGTGTTGCGGGCAACATTGCCACCTCCAAGCCATCCCCGTTCCAGAACGGCAACATTGGTAACACCATGATCTTTGGCAAGGTAATAGGCCGTGGCCAGTCCATGGCCCCCACCTCCAATAATAATTACGTCATAACTCTTTTTCAGGTCATGATTTATCCAGGCTGGTGACCAATTTCTATGTCTGGTAAAGGAATTACGAACTAACGAATAAAGTGAATATTTTTGCAAGCCAACCTTCACTCTAAAGAATTAAATACCACAAACCGCATTTTCAGTTCCGGGAATGCCATTATTACTTTTGGTTTGCCGTTGTGTAATAACCGATAACATCACCTTCGGTCGAAACACCAAGTCCGTTAAGCAACCTATTGGCATAACAAAAATAACCCACGATCTGATTGGCTTCCAAAATCTCACCATCCGTCCAACCAGCCATCCTTAGTTTTATGATATCCTCCTTTACCATCGAATTGGGGTTCAGAGTTAATTTTTCGGCATAGCGAAGAATTTCGAGTTCCTTTCCATCAAAAACCATTTCTGGTTTTCTTGCTTCAAGGGCTTGTTTGATCAAATTGCTACGTTCCTTGGAGTCAATGAGGGTTTCGGCATTCTTCCAATGATTGGCAAAGGAATAATCACAGCCATTGAGAAATGAAACATAACTCCCCAAAGTTTCCTGAAACCACATGGGAATTGTATTCGAGTCATCATGCAGGACCGACTTGTATAGTTTAAGATGGCCCTTCATGGTATGTGGTCGAAGCGAATGTACCCTCATTACATTATCAACAGTTCCATGAGGAGTTCTGGCAAGTTTCAGAGTTTCTAACAAGCCATAATCCGCTTCCTCGTCCCTGATCATTCTTATCCAAGCTGACATATGATCCACATTTCAATCTGCAATTCCATCATGACTTTTCCAATGTTAAAGATCCAAACCGATCTCTCTTCCGGGATGGTCCATGAGTTCTTTTATTTCGGGATTTTGGTCCAGAATCATGGTTGCTCCAGGAACCGTGTGGGGATTGAATTTACCCTCGGTCCATATTTCAACTCCATCGACACAGATGGTCGGATCTAAAACATTCCATGAAATTTCGCCTGGAGGCTCATTGCCACAGGTATGGAAATGCAATAAACGTGGGTTACCAAAACAAGTACTGCACCAGACCATGGGATTGATCCTTGCATTTTCATGATAAACATTACCCGGATGGATACCTGCATGCCAGGAAAAAACCCTGTTCCTGTCCAAGCCATAACGTTCTGATACAAAGTCCAAATGGGAATTTGCCCTATCTACATCTGATGCCTTTCCCTCAAATCCCAACAAACGTTCTCCTTCAAACATGACAAACAGGGTTTCTTCCAGTTCCAGAAAATAATCGGGATAATAGTTACAACTCGTACCTATCAGGAACCCGGGTATGGCAATTTTTCCGGAATAATCTTTGGCAGAAATGGGTGAAAATACCAACATGGGGTAACGGATGATGCTGACATCGCCCTCTTTGCCCATCATTTTATCACCTGGACCTGTAAAGTCGGTTCCCCTTGGACAGGTCACCCTGATCTCCTTGGCATTTGAGAAAACACTATCCAGATGGAATTTCAGGTTGCAGTATTCTTCGTAATTTGCGCATCCGAAACTTGATTCCAATCTTGAGGTCGTTGAGGCATAATTCATAATTGTCTTTGAACAGCTGGGAAAATCCCGAAATCGTATTTGATCAACCAATCTGGCAAAGAATATGACTATTTCCGCCTCTTCCATTTGTCGTCTGATGGAAGGTGAAATTACCGGAGCTTCCGGTGTGAAGGGAATTTCTATTACTTCGGTGGTGGCACCCAGATTGTCACAATATCTTTTGGCCTGAACAACTGCGTTCATATCACAAAAGCCATATTTCTCTTCTTCATGAACAAGCAGTACCTTTTTTTGACTTTCAATATTGGCACACCTGACCAAAAGATTGTGCAATCCTTTTTCGATTCCGTTCATTTGTCTCCCAGCAAATGTTTATTTCAATTTGTACCTCGGATTGAAAACTAGTAAAAAAAACCAAATTATTTTGCAATATACCATTATTGGTTGATTAACAGAAAAAGATATATTTTTGGTATAATGAACGAAAATCTGAGCCAAACAATGGTTCTGAGTGGAGTATTTGCAGAGATGGGGAAAGAATGAGTGGCTGAGGAAGTTCTTACACCAATTTCGCAAGCCATGAAAGATGGTGTTCTCACCCGAAAAGACTTGAAGGAGTTGATGACCAGATCCAATGGGCCGGGGCTGCTTCACCTTCTCATCTTCATACTTTGTTATTGTGTGACAGGTTTGCTTATCTTGCTGACCCAAGGAAGCCTTTGGATGATTCCAGCAATGTTTCTTCATGGAATTATTCTGGTCCACCATTTTTCACTTCAGCATGAATGCTGTCACTACACACCTTTCAAAACCAGATGGTTGAACGAAATCATTGGTACTTACTGTGGATTTGTTTTGGTAATTCCCAACAAGTTTTTCAGATATGAACATTGCAATCATCACACCTATACTCAAATCCTGGGAAAGGATCCTGAGCTGATCGAACTCCCGATATCCTTGTGGAAATACCTCTGGTATGTGTCCTCGATCCCCTACTGGAAAGCTAAATTCAGCGAGTTGTTCAACCATACGCTGGGTAGAATTTCAGATATCGAGAAAGAATTCATTCCCCCCGAGGAACGGTCATCCGTGATTTTGGAAGCCCGGCTTTATTCACTCGGCTATGTCATCATAATCCTTGCCAGCTGGTATGGCGATTGGTGGGGAGTGATATGGTATTGGTGGTTACCAGTGTTTATTGGTGAACCCGTAATGAGAGCTATTAGGATGGCGGAACATGTCGGAAGGCCCAATATTACCGATATGAAGCAGAATACTCGTACAAGTCTAGTTTCATTACCCATGCGGTTTTTGTGCTGGAACATGAATTATCATGCTGAACATCATTATGCATCTTCCATTCCCTTTCATGCTCTCCCAAAACTCCACAAGAAGCTGGAAGGATTTGTTCATGTTGAGAGCAGGGGGTATTGGGGAGCCCACTTTGATATCATTTCCCAAATCCTTGGGTTCAAGCCAAGATCAGATAATATCAAAAACTAAAATTGACCATGAGGGAGAAACATTGGCGGGATTTGATTCCTGTTTCTGAATTGGAAAAAAATGACGTTACCCCGGCAAAACATGGATCATTGGATTTTGCTGTATACGATACTGTAGACGGGATTTTTGTCAGCTTGGCTAGATGTTCCCATCAAGGGGCGAACCTTTGCTATGGGTATTTTGATGGAAAAACGATAGAATGCCCCCTGCATCAAGGGCTTTTTGATGCCCGTACCGGTGAACCAAAGGCCAGCCCGGCAACAAGAAAACTAATTATGATCGAGGCTAGGGTTCATGAGAGCATGGTCCAGATTCTAAAGTAGGGTTTTATTGTATTTTTATGATTTTTGCACGGAAAAAATTGAGGATATTTTATGTTTTTGAAAAATGCATGGTATGTTGCTGGTTGGAGCAAGGATTTCACCCAAAAGTTGAAGGCAGAAAGGTATCTTGACGAGAATATTGTATTTTACCGAAGGCAGGATGGGACCCCAGTAGCTCTGGAAAATGCCTGTCCCCATAGGAAACTGCCTCTTTCCATGGGTAAAATTGTTAATGACAACATTGAATGCGGATATCATGGATTAACCTTTGATGGAGCAGGCAAATGTGTCTTTGCACCAACCCAACCAGACAGCATTCCCCCAAGGGCCAAGGTCAAATCCTATCCGGTAATCGATCGCTACAGATTATTGTGGATTTGGATGGGGGAACCTGAATTGGCCGATCCCGACAAAATCTTTTATGTGGAAAATCATGACAATCCAGATTGGGGTTATACCGATGGTGGTGTCCTTGACATTGATTGTAATTATCTTTGGATTGCCGATAACCTTTTGGATCCCAGCCATGTTGCCTGGGTACATGTAACAACTTTTGCTGGTGCCGGTACAGAGGACCAACCCCTTGAAGTTGAAAAAACACCTCAAGGGGTCATCGTTCACAGATGGATAAGCGGCAAGATGCCTTCGCCTTATTATGCCAAACTGGTTAAATTCGAAGGACCTTGTGACCGCCTGCAACACTATGAAATGTGTTTTCCGGCCATTGGTCTTAATAAATCAGTTTATACCCCTGTGGGAACCGGTGGAAAGGGAGCCGACCCAATCCCCGAAACACTCATTAACATCTCCTACAATTTCATGACCCCGATTTCTGAGAATAAAACACGGTATTTCTGGTTTCAACACCGCAATACCGAACCTCATAACAAGGCGGTATCAGAACAAATGAACAAAGGGGCCTATTTTGCCTTCGAGGAAGACCGTGACATATTGGTAGCAGTCCATGAAGGCATGGCAAACAAGACCTCACCCAACATTGACCTTGGTTTGGATGCTGGAGCCAAATTGTTTCGCAGATCCCTTGCAAAACTCATTGATGCTGAAGAAAACCAAATAATTCGTGATAATCCGGGTTAGCCGAGCGAATAAATAATAATATTCATCCAAATCTGTTATTGTCTTTGGAATGCCAAAATGCGGTAGTGAGTCACTTATGGGACAGGCTATGATACCTATTTACAGATCAATTGATAAGGTCTCATCCTTGGAAACTGCTCGGGAACAGCAGAGAAGCATTTTTCCTTCCCTTTCCCTCTTTGAAAGCACATAATCCCGATGGTCAACATTCCCTTCCGAATAATTCACATGGCATACACCACAAATACCATCAGAGCATTTTGTATCAACAATTATTCCTTTTTTGGCCAATGCTTCAAGGGCACTCTCATCCTTCGAAACCGGGACAATCAATGAACTTTTGGTCAAATTCAGGTTAAAGGGATGATTTTCCCTTTCAGGTGGTTCGGGAACAGAGAAAAACTCCTGAGCCAGACTTTCCTCAGGCCAACCCTTCTGAGTGGCCATTTCCAGCACGGAACTCATATAGCGTTCACTTCCACATACATAAAGCAAATACCCTTCACGATAGCCTGGAATGACCTTTTCTAGCCGAGCACGAGAGTTCAAATCGGAAAAGTAAAATTTAACTGCAGAAGCCCACTCAACTTTTCTTAATTCATCTGAGAAAGCATATTGTTCGTGATTTCTTGCGCTGTAATGCAGCTCAAAGGATTTACCGGAACGATTTAATTCATGTGCCATCGAAATAAGCGGGGTAACACCAATACCCCCGGCCATCAGCAGGTAGAACTTGCCATTCATGTCAAGCTGGAAATGGTTTCTTGGAAGTGAAATATGGGTCTTACGCCCCTTTCTGAATATTCTGTACATGAGGTTTGAACCACCCCTTCCATCTGTTTCATTCTGTATTCCAAGTACATATCTGGAATTGTCATGGGGATCGCCAGCGAGTGAAAACTGCCTCTGGAATTCCGGCGCTATCACCACATCAACATGAGAGCCCGCTGTAAATTCCGGCAATGGTTCACCATCCCTCCTTGATAATTCAACCTTGAATTGATCCGTGGAATAATCTTCCCTCTCCTTGACTTCGACCTGAAAAACAGGGGGTTCACCTTCTATCCTGGGAGCTTGGGGTACCAAATCATGAGTTTCTCCCTTTTCAATTCGTTTGCGGTATTCTTCAGGAGTAAGAAGTTCCTTGTACCTGAGGATGCCTTCTTCCCTGTTCAGAATATGAGCTATTGGATAGGGTTTTGGCATTTTGTCAGCCGGATAGACGGCAAGGGTCTGGTCCTCGTATTTCAGATCCAGATCTTTGCTTAACCCCCTTTCATGGGTTGCCTTGGCCAAGACATATTGCCCTGTTTCACGGTTAAGTTCAATATCCCACCACCATTTCTTGATCGGATTTATTTCACCTCTTCCCACATAATCATCCAGTTTGGCCAAAGGTTTGGCCATAATCGGTACATTGGTTGCGACCCATCTAAAAGGTGCTTCAGCAAACAGCCCCTCAAGATTCCAGGGGCAGGTTTTCATGCATCTCCCACACATTCCCCCAGCCGAATTAGTCAGGCGGTACCTCGTACACTTCTCGGCATCGGATTTCCAAATTTCATACCCATTGTACATCAGTTTGGGGCCAGCTGTTATGGCTCCAGATGGGCATTCTCTTGCACATTTGTTGCATGATTCACAAAACCTTTGGAGACCAAAATCAATGGGTTTGTCATGTTTCATGGGCATTGAAGTTGTTACTGCTCCGGCTTTCAATCTCGGACCCAGGAAGGGATTTAATATCACTTCTCCTATTCGGCTTACCTCACCCAATCCCGAAAGCAGCAGTAATGGTGGTTGCATGACCTCACTATCCAGGACGGAATGGACTCTGGCCGAATATCCCAGACGTCTTATTTGCTCGGCAATAACACCTCCTATCAGGGAAAACCTGAGGTACGCCCGCATCGACTGGGCAACTGAAATCCAATCATCTCCGGAAGCCCCCTCCATGGTGTCATACCCTTGATCAAAAAGCATGGAGATCGCATTGTCATGATACGGTTTTAGTTCGTTCCCACCAGAATCATGAGAGTAATATGCCCACTCTGGTGCACGGGACAAACCTACAGCATCTGTTGATAGGTAGTAACAAGCTGCCTTGATATTGTCGGCATTAACCTCAGGACACTCGGTACTTTTGCTGACCGGTCCCCGGGCATCGCCAAATTGAAGCAGTAACAAGGCTCCCAAGGCCCTACGGGCACAAGCTCCAATGGGGCTTTTCATCACGTAAAAACCACCCTTGGCAGCTTCCTGAACCGACTTTCCCATATCACCAAAAAGAGCTCTTGCAAAAAAATCTGCCCTTTTGGGGAATCTGGGGACCCTGGCTTCATCAATCAGTGTGGTGGGTTCCTCAACCCTCTTTATTTTTTCAAAAGGATGAGGTCCAAGTCTGAATTCCCTATCTTTGTAAGGAATGCTTGTACTTTTTCTTTTGCCGGTACCCACACCAAATTGCCATGCCAGTTTGTTACTCATGGTCTCCTGACCTCTTCCACTGACATCAAGAGGCATATCTGGTTGAAGTTCCAAATCAGTTGTTACGGCTGCCAGACCAAATCTGCCTTGTACAAATGGATTGGCCAGCTTTCCATCGCTAACCAGACATAGCCCCGAAGAGACAGCCAACCTGTTCAGGTCAACCTCGGTTGTTGTTTGGCTATGGCTGCGGGCGGAATATCCGAGCAAGCGAAGGTAATTTGCTATTACTACGGAAACATTGGCTGTCAGTAATGCAGCACGTTCCTTTTGGGTACCGATAATCCACTCCGTTCCCTTTTCATCCGGGGTCGGATCACGTGTATATTCAATTAGGAATACCAAAGCTGATTTATGTGTTGAAATATTTTGATATTTCCTTTTTGTGGCTTCAAGAATATCGGCATAAATGGCATCAACACCAGCTGCATAGGTTGTTGGTTGTCCTTCTTCCAATTCCTTTCTTATTCCATCAATCATGGGATTTCTGATTGGAATTTCCAATTGATGGGCAGGGGAAAGTGATGTTATGCCCACCATGGACGCATCAAAATAATAGCTTGCGGCCTTGAAGTGATTTGATCTTTCCGTCAGGTCTTCGGGTATTTCAGCCTTGATACCATTGCAATTGCCATCTCGGACGGTATCCATCAAGGCCAGGAATCTTGCAATTGAATGGGAGATTGATTCAGGGTTTTCGGAATTGAATGCCAGGGGAGTCATCTCCGATACGGCAGCAAGGTCGGGCTCAACATAGGTACGTTGCAATTTCTCCAATGGGAATGGCCCCAGATGAAATGGCCTGTTTCGGGTAGAAAAAAAATTCATCGCCTGATTAACCCCTGAATATTTCTCCTGATGCTTGTCAGGCTTGATCTTTCTTCAGGTGCGGGAAAAGAATTTCAACCCCCTGGAATTCTCTGGTATTCTCCATCTGGATTATGCCGTCCTGAAATATCTTTGAATTGTTAACTGGTTTATAAATAATATTGTGATTATGGTTTGTTTCACTTCTTCAAGAATAATTACCCATGTTCCCAGTAAGGGTTGAAGCATACTATCAACATTCCAAGTGTATAGAAAGTGGATAATTTTCTTTTTCAAGCAACGATTTATCTTGCCGCTGCCGTTATCGCGGTTCCCCTGTCAAAGAAGTGGGGGTTGGGATCGGTTCTGGGGTACCTTTTCGCCGGCATAATCATAGGTCAGTTGAATCTTCTTATGGGAACCGGTTTCTCGGACCTGCATGGTGTGGCCGAGTTTGGTATCATAATGCTTCTCTTTGTCATAGGATTGGAATTGGAGCCCAAGCAACTATGGCAATTGCGAACAAAACTTCTCGGACTTGGCGGTTTGCAGATTGTATTGACAACCTTTGCCTTGGCTGTAGCCTTTAAATTTTTAGGGTATGAAACCGGTGAGAGCATTGCCCTGGGCCTGGCCTTCTCCCTGTCATCAACAGCAATGGTACTGCAAACACTGTCAGAGAAAGGATTGACTCAATCTGAAGGCGGCAGGTCCACACTATCCGTATTACTTACTCAGGATGTTGCCTTTATTCCGATGCTGATCATAATTCCCTTGCTGGCAACCAATCCAACCGCTGTAGTCGAATCCGAATTGCAAGGTGCCCATTCAACTTCCAGTGAAGAGGGATTGGGAATCGCCTTGACCCTGATCGAGCAACTTCCACCATGGGGAAGTGCCGGAATTACCCTTGTCTCAATAGTATTGGTCATTGCCTTTGGATATTTCGTGGTACGACCGATGTTTCATTATATCAGTTCCTCGGGATTGATCGAAATATCCACAGCAGCTACTCTGTTTGTAGTTGTATTTGCCTCGCTGATGATGACATTGGTCGGATTTTCACCCGCCTTGGGAACATTTTTGGCAGGTGTTGTCTTGGCCACCTCCGAATTTCGTCATGAAATGCGTTCACACATCGAACCTTTCAAAGGATTGTTTCTTGGGCTGTTTTTCATCACCGTCGGATCAGGTATCAACTTTCTTACCCTTTACCAGAACATTTTTTTGGTCCTTATTTTAACCTTTGGTTTGATCGCCATAAAAGTGGGTGTTCTCTATGCCCTGTCACTGATTTTCAGAATCAGGGGCCGGGACAAGTGGCTCTTTGTTCTTGGTTTGGCTCAAGGTGGTGAATTCGCCTTCATTCTGTTGCAATTCATGTCCCAGACCGGAGTCATTATCAAGGGTGAAGAAAATACCTTGACGCTTGTGGTTACCTTATCGTTGGTTTTTACCCCAGCCTTGTTTATTGCCTATGAGTACATTGCCAGAAAAAAGGGGATAGAAGGGGATCCACTTACCGATGATATAACTGAAGAGGGTGAAATCATTATAGCAGGGATCGGAAGATTTGGAGAAGTCGTTAACGATATGGTTGCTGCCAATGGGTATAAAACAACTGTACTTGACAACAATTACCAAAAAGTCAAACTCATGCGTACCTTGGGTTACAAGGCATTCCTAGGGGATCCCACAAGACCCGAATTGATAGAATCGGCCGGTTTGGCCAATGCGGCAATTTTGGTAGTGGCAATTGATAAGCGGGAAAACATTACGGAAATCGTGCAGTATGCAAGACGAAAACGACCAGACCTTCATATCATTACAAGAGCCTTGGACCGCCAGCATGTATTTGAGCTATACCAGGCAGGAGCATCAGATATTGTTAGGGAAACCTTCGACAGTTCACTCCGGGCAGGAAGATATGTCCTGCAAAAAATGGGAATACCGGAAGAGGAAGCCCATATCCGAACCAGGGGTTTTTACAAATTCAATCGGCGGGCAACCAGAGAATTGGCTGCTGTATGGGACCCTGATATCCCCCTGGAAAAAAATCAGGCCTTTCTTAACAAGATCAGGGACCTGAACAAATCCATAGACTCCTCAATAGGCATCCCCAAGGAAGATCTACCTCAGGGTGAGAGATTATCCGAGCAGGCGAAAATTGATTCCAATATTACCACCGACGTAGATATGAAGGAAGTTGACACCCCGGAAATCGAAGTCATACCTGTGAAGGGGGAGGTTATTGATCAGGATGAATTTACGAAAAATTCCCCCAAATCGTGACCATTGGTAATTCAACTTTTGTTTGCAACCATTGCCTCGGAAAAGGTTGCCATCCCACCATGACATCTTACTGCTGCTCTCAGGATATGAGCTGCTACCCCTGCCCCGGAAGCTTCCCCCAGCCTCATATCCAAATCCAGCAAGGGCCTGAGATTCATTTCCTTCAATAATTGAGCGTGCGCTTTTTCAGCAGACCGATGTCCAGCTACAACATGGGTCAATAGTTCCTGGTCAATTTTGAACAATACCGCAGCCACGGAAGTACATATATAACCATCCAAAATAACCGGGATGGACTTTAGCCGGGCACTGAATATTGCTCCTGCCAAGGCAACGAGTTCCCTTCCGCCTAGGCACCTGAGTACCTCCAGAGGTGAATCCAACATTTCCCGATGTCGTTTCAATCCCCTGTTAATTACCTCTATCTTCAGTCCAAGCTGGTGGTCATCAATGCCAGTACCCTTCCCTGCCCAATCCTTTGCATTACCACCAAACAGGGCGGTTGCAATCGCTGCAGCTGAAGTCGTATTACCGATACCCATCTCTCCGGGAATAACCAGATCATGTCTCTCGTCTACCGCTTCAAAACCCAGATAAAAGGCTTCAGAAAATTCTTCCCTGCTCATTGCCTCTTCCTCGGTGAAGTCTCTCGTAGGTATATCCAGATCAATCGGAACTACCTTCAAGGTTGATGGAAGAAGACTTGCCAATTGATTTATGGCGGCCCCTCCCTGTTGGAAATTGCCAACCATCTGATGGGTCACTTCCATGGGAAAGGCCGAAACTCCACTTCGGGCAACCCCGTGATTGCCTGCAAAAATTGCAATCAGGATGGAATCAATATCCCTTTTGCCGGCCCCCTGCCAACCAGCATACCAGATGGCAAGGTCTTCAAGCCTTCCCAATGAACCCAATGGCTTGGTTAATTCCTTATTCCTGGTCGTGGCTTCATTAATATAGTCAGAATTAGGTTGCGAGAGGTATTGCAGTGATTCCTGAATAAATTTAATGGGATCACGATCATTTTGGTGGGTGGATAAAACCTTGTTCATGTGTTAATTTCTTTCCTGATTGGATTTAATTTGGCATTCTAGAAATAAAGCTTTTTTGGGACAACTTACCATAATGCAAATGTTGCAACTTCCAAAAAAAATAACATCCGATCTTGCCACATCCCTGGGCCTTTTTACTAGAATCCCTGTCAAATCCAGAGCTGAGCCTACAATCCTGGGTACTACGGTCTGGTCTTGGCCAATTATTGGTGGCATAATAGGCCTTGTGGTCGGTATCATTGCCGAGGTCATGAATTCCCTGGAAGCACCCCCCGAACTCTCGGCCCTTATCATCATAACTCTTTTGATATTTATCACCGGTGGTTTTCATGAGGATGGGTTGGCGGATACCAGTGATGGATTGTGGGGCGGAAATACGCCGGAAAAACGATTGGATATAATGAAGGACAGCAGGGTTGGGACCTTTGGTGTCCTGTCCTTGATCATTTCCATAATGTTCAGATGGGTTTTGTTAAAGTTCCTCTTTGAAAGTGGTTTCCTTGTAGGTCCCATTATTGTCGTATGCGTAATCTCAAGGTCTGCACTTGTACCCTTCATGATGATTCTTCCCAGTGCCAGAAAAACGGGGTTATCATCATCAGTTGGGAAGATTCCCCTTTGGTCGGCAGTGATTTGCTTGATCATATCTCTCCTGCCCATCTTCCTTTTCCTTGGCCCAAATGGGTTGATACCGGTATTTTTTGGCTTGTTTATCACCCTTCCCGTTTACTTTTTGGCAAAAAAACTATTGCAAGGTCAGACGGGTGATGTATTGGGTATGTTACAACAGCTTGTTGAAATTGGAATCCTGTTGACAATTGTCCTGTACTATACGGGGTAATCAATTAAGAAGAGATTTTCAAACCTATGGAATTGATCAAAAAGTGTGAGATGTAATTTATGAAACAGAACCCTCCAAATATCGTATTGATAATGGCCGATCAGTTGGCTCCACAGTTTACCGGTGCCTATGGTCATCCATTTGTCAAGACACCCCATATGGATGCCTTGTCTGCAAGGGGAGCGCAATTTGATTGGGCTTATTGTAATTCCCCGCTCTGTGCCCCTTCCCGATTCAGCTTCATGTCAGGCCAACTTGTAACGAATATCGCAGCTTATGACAATGCCAGTGAGTTTCCCTCCTCAATACTGACCTTTGCCCATTATTTGAGGATCATGGGATACAATACCTGTCTCGCAGGGAAGATGCATTTTGTCGGACCTGATCAATTACATGGGTTCGAGGAAAGGGTCAATACCGATTGCTACCCTGCCAATTTTGCCTGGACGCCTAATTGGGAATTGCCGGATGAACGAATTGACCGCTGGTACCATAATATGGATTCGGTTTTTGAAGCCGGGTGTGCAGCTTCCACCTTTCAAATCGCCTACGATGAGGAAGTAGCTTTCAGCACCAAAAAAAAATTGGTGGAATTTGCTGGGGACAGAGAACGCCCCTTTTGTCTGGTGGCCAGTTTCATCCATCCACATGATCCCTATGTTGCAACTCCCGAATGGTGGAATCTATATGAAGATGTAGAGATTGATCTTCCCAACAACGTACTAGACTATGACAAACTTGATGCCTTTTCCCAAAGGATTATGGAGGGGATTGAATCAAATAATCCCAAGATTACCGAAGCAGTCATTAAGAATGCCCGTAGGGGCTATTATGCCAACATGTCATATTTTGACAGTCAAATAGGCATGATCGTTAAGACCCTGAGGGAAACCGAGCAGTTTGACAACACCATCATAATAATTACAGCCGATCATGGTGAAATGCTTGGAGAAAGAGGTTTGTGGTATAAAATGAACTTCTTTGAACCATCTGGCCGGGTTCCCATGATTATGGCCGGTCCGGGAATTGTCAATCGAAAAGTCAAGAGTATTTGTTCATTGGTGGATGTCCTTCCTACCCTGATTGATATTGGGGTCCAGGGTGGAATGGAAGAACCTGAACTGGTACAAGCCATAGATGGCCGATCCCTTCTGCCAATGGCAATCGGTGATTTTGAAGATGGTGGTGAAGCGATCGGCGAATATTGCGCCGAACTTACACCCAGTCCTGTGTTTATGATACGACGGGGTGATTACAAGTTCATATGTTCCGAGGGAGATCCGCCTTTATTGTATAATCTGGAAGACGATCCGGAGGAGCTGGACAACTTGGTTGGCAAAAAAGAATATGCTTCCATTCTCGAAGAGTTTGAGAGGGAAGCTGCCAACCGCTGGGATATTGACAAAATCAAGGCAGATGTAATTGCCAAGCAAAAACAGCGGCATACCTTATTTGAAGCATTGGAGAAGGGAAAGGTTACCCATTGGGATTACAATCCCCCTAGGGATGCCAGTAATGAATATGTCAGAACTCATATGGATTGGAAATTCGCAACTGAAAGAACCAGGGTACCACCATATAGGCCGAATTCCTGAAATCAGCCTTGAGTAAGATTCTTTGGAAAGTTTGGTATGTGGACCGGGGTTAATTGCCAGGCCAATTACAAGGTAATGACCGAGAGTGATTTTGATTATCAATCAATGAGGAGTCAGCTTCCCTCACCTGGTTTTTCCGAGAAATACTTTTCCATTTTACCTTCCTCGAATTCGTGACTCTCGG
>VYFX01000027.1 GCA_009842205.1 Paracoccaceae bacterium
CATTAGTAATATTTAAATTTTATCCCAAGTAACCTTGAGAGGTTTTTGCCAAAATAGGGTTAAATTGATCTTTTTGAAATCCCCTTGAGATTGTCTTCTTTTGCTGGTTCAGGTAATTCAGGCAGATTAAGAATCAATTATGGCAGTTTGGATTGTCATCTGAACCCTTAAAAGTTTGTTTTAGGGTCTATACATTGTTAGAAATTGTGAATGCAATTTATATCAACCCAAAATTATTCTGGATAAAATGGATATATTTTCTGAAATCAAATCACTGATTGAGGCCATGATCCTGGATTTGATTAGTGAAGGAGCACTGCCTGGGGATGCAGCAGGACATAATTTTTCGGTTGAAAGGCCAAAGAATAATGATCACGGAGAAATTTCAACCAATGCATCTCTGATTGTTGCCGGCAGATCCAAATCCAATCCAAGGAAAATTGCCGAGTTGTTGGCTGAAAGGCTGAATGATCATGACAGGATAGAATCTGTCTCGATTGCTGGACCAGGTTTTATCAATTTGGTTCTAACTCCAGATTATTGGCAGGATATTATTGGGGAGATTATCAAACTCACCAATGAATATGGTCGTAAGGATATCGGTAAGGGGCAAATGGTAAATCTTGAATTCGTTTCGGCCAATCCGACGGGCCCGCTGCATGTCGGTCACGCCCGAGGGGCTGTTTATGGTGATGCGCTTGGAAGATTGCTTGAATTTTCCGGTTATGACGTTACCAGGGAATATTATGTCAATGACGGGGGAGCCCAGGTCGATACACTGGCAAGAAGTACCTATCTGAGGTATCTGCAGGCAAATGGGAAGGAGATTTCCTTTGGACCTGATAGCTATCAGGGCAATTATCTGGTCGATATTGGTGAAAAGCTCAAAGACAAATTCGGTGATCGATTTGTGGATAAACCTGAAAAGGATTGGTTGGATACCTTTCGGGAGTTCTCCATCAATGAAATGTTGAAACTGATCAAGAATGATCTCCTGTCCCTCAATGTTGTGATGGATCAGTATGTTCATGAAAAATCCATTGTTGAAACAGCCAGAATAGAAGAGGCCATTGATAAGCTGAAGGAAAAGGGATTGATTTATTGGGGTGTTCTTGAACCGCCCAAGGGCAAAACGCCCGAGAATTGGGAAGCCCGTGAACAAATGCTTTTGAAGTCGACTTTATATGGAGATGACGTTGACAGGCCAATCAAGAAATCGGATGGAACCTGGACTTATTTTGCACCTGACATTGCCTATCATTTTGACAAGGTTTCAAGAGGTTATGACGAATTGATTAACGTATTCGGCGCTGATCATGGTGGTTATGTCAAGCGATTGACAGCTGTAGTTGATGCCCTCTCCGAGAGCAAGGTAAGTTTTGTGATAAAACTGATTCAGATGGTGAATGTCATCTCGGAAGATCAGGTATTGAAAATGTCCAAACGTGCAGGCAACTTTGTCTTATTGCGTGAGGCCATTGATGCCGTTGGCTCGGATGTTACGCGTTTTGTGATGTTGATGCGTAAAAATGATGCAAATCTGGATTTCAATTTTGACAAGGTGCGTGAACAATCCAGGGACAATCCCGTTTTTTATGTTCAATACGCCCATGCCAGGATATGTTCTCTGCTCAAACGGGCCGAAGAAAGCGGAATGGACACCAGTGATCAGGCTTTGTTGAATTTCGATGGGAGGTATCTCAGGGAGCCAGAGCACATATTCTTTATCCGTAAACTGGCCGAGTGGCCACGAATCATTGAACAGGCAACGAGCCATAGGGAACCACACCGGATTATTTTCTATCTGATTGAGGTTGCTTCCGGTTTCCACAGTTTCTGGTCATCAGGCAAGGAAAAGGACAGTCTTCGAATTCTTCAGGATGGAAAACCCGAGAATACCCTTGCCGGACTAGCATTGGCAAGGTCAACAGGTATAATCATTGGCCAAGGGCTTGAGATGATGGGAGTCAAACCCCTGACGGAAATGTGACCCTTGTTTTGGCAATCCATCTGATACCCTGATGAAAACCTCAATCCTAGACTATCCCGCTATCAATAAAGGGCCGCTTTTAGCCAAAAGGATATTTCAGGTGTTAGTTGTCCTGGCATCGCTCGGCATTCTGTTTTTTCTGTTTCAAATTGTGTTGCATTATGAGATTACGGGTAATCAGGATCAATCGAACATACCTATAATCAAGGCAGAAACCAACCTTTGGGTCAAACCTGAAGATCCTGGCGGCAAGGAATCCAAACATACCGGTTACAGGGTAAATGTTCTGGTTCATGGTGATCCGTTCAACGAAGAGTTGGTTACCACCGGTTATGCACCTATGCCAGTAGTACTTCCTGCCGATCTGCTTTCCTTGAATTCCAGGGGCATTCCCTTACAGCTGAAAGGAGATTCAGAAGAGAGTGATGCTCAGGCAATGAAAACCGGCAAGGAAATCCTGGATGAATTCTTTACCCAGGTCGAACAGGGTGAAACACCATGGGAAGAGGAAACTACTCCTCCTGCTTCAGAGGAAGCAGAACAAATCGAGGATGATCAAGCGCTTATTATAACCGGCAGGGAGTTAATGCCTGCTGAAGTATCTGATAGAGAAATTATTGCCTATATAGGGACTTATCCCAATCATAACCTGGCTTCAAATAATTGGCGAGAAATTTTCAAGAAGTACCCCCGGGACCTTGCCTCCAAGGACTGGGTAATAAAAACCTTTGAAGGTTCAACATCAGTTTCGTATAGACTCTATATTGTAGGTTTTGATTCGGAGGATGAAGCCGATTCCTTTTGTGCCAGAATTGAGGCGGGAGGACATCCTTCATGTATAAGGACTTTGATGGGACAATGAATTACGGCGGATACATTTTCGGTTGCAAGGGTACCGGTTTGTCACAAGACGAGATTGCCTTTTTCAAGGAGGTGAAACCCTTCGGATTTATACTGTTCAACCGTAATCTGAAAAACAAATCTCAAATCAGGAAACTTACGGACGAACTAAGGGAGACGGTCGGATACTTTGCACCAATTCTGATTGATCAGGAAGGAGGTAGGGTACAACGTCTAACGTCACCACAATGGAGGGATTGGGAACCGGCGCTGGATATTTGTACCCGTTTGCCATTAAAGGTAGCAAAAAAACTGATGTGGCTTCAATATCGATATATTGCTATGGAACTGCTTGAGTTGGGAATTGATACCAATTGTGTACCGCTTGGTGATCTGGCATCAGAGAATACGCATCCGGTCTTGAGGAATCGATGTTATGGGTCCAGTCCTGAAGTGGTTGCTGCCATTGCCGGAGAAGTGGCTGATGCTTGCCTTCAGGGAGGTGTTTTGCCTGTTCTAAAACATATTCCGGGTCATGGCAGTACCACGAAGGATAGTCATGAGGAATTGCCCGTCTGCCATAAAACAAGGGCAGAATTGGAGGAAAGTGATTTCTTTTCGTTCAGGAATCTGAATACAATTCCCCTCGGTATGACAGCCCATGTGCTATATCCTGAAATTGATCCCGATAAACCAGCCACTACCTCTTCCAAGATGATTGATATTATAAGAAACGCAATCGGTTTTGATGGCTTGTTGATGGCAGATGACCTTTCAATGGGTGCCTTGGGTGGGAGCATTAAATCAAGAGCAAGGGAGTCCATTGATGCTGGGTGTGATATCATCCTTCATTGCAATGGCGAAATGGGTGAAATGGTTGATATTGTTTCCGAAACCGGGACAATGAGCGATTTGACCCAGGAAAGAGCTGAAAAGGCCCTGTCTCTTCGTCAAAAACCTGAAGAGATCGATTCAGAAAAACTGCTGAAGGACTATACGTTATTGGTGGATTTCCAATAGGAATTAATCGGAAACCTTGAAATGCCTTGACAGTTTCAGGCTTTGGCCCTGATAATTTGAATAATTCTGTGAGCCATAGGGGTTTTCCGGTTCTGCCATCATTTTTTCAAATACCAGCTTGCCCATTTTCTGGCCATGTTCGAGTAAAAATGGAACTTCATGACATCGTACTTCGAGTACACCACGGGAGCCGGCGCCTCCAGTTCCACGATAGCCAAATCCTGGGTCGAAAAAACCGGCATAATGTACCCGGAATTCGCCCACCATCGGTATGTAAGGTGTCATTTCAGCTGCATACCCGGGTGGAATGGTGACTTCCTCCTGGCTGGCAAGTATGTAAAAGGAACCGGGATCAAGGATGATATGCTGATTGATGGAATAAACCGGATCCCAGAACTCCTTGGGGGAGTAATTATTGGACTTGGCCAAGTCAATGATACCGGTATGCTGTTTGGCCTTATATCCAATCAGATCGTCTTCCAATTTGAGGTCAACCGAAAAATCCAGACCATCTTCAATATTCACCTTGTCCGAATCAATTCCATTGGCCTTGCAAATCTGGTTGTAATCATCCTCTGACAACTGATTGGTTCCATTGCCAAATCTGACCTGGTTCAACAGGGTTCCCTGCTTGACACAAACCGAAAAGGAACGTGGGCATACTTCAGCATAAAGAGGCCCAATATAGCCGTCTTCAATTCGATCGAATTCCGACCCATGATCAGTAATAAGCCGGGTAAGCAGATCCAGCCTTCCGGTCGTGCTCTTGGCGTTGGCCACTCCGGATATGCCCTTGGGGAGATGCAATGATTCCATCAAGGGTATAACATAAACACAACCCTTTTCCAGAACAGCACCCTCTTCGATACTGATGGTATGCATGCCGAATTCTTCAATTCGATTTTTTATTCGGCCCTGCTTGTTGGTCAAAAAGGAAACCCGTACCCGGTGGGCAATACTGCCCAGTCTCAAATCCAGGCTGGCCGGCTGAATTTGGCTTTCCGCGATTTGATGGGTGGCCTGAATCAAGCCCTGATTACACATTTGCTTGATCTTTTGGTCCGGCAAGATGCCTTTTGGTTCGAAAAG
Source organism: Paracoccaceae bacterium (assembly GCA_009842205.1). Classification (GTDB taxonomy): domain Bacteria; phylum Pseudomonadota; class Alphaproteobacteria; order Rhodobacterales; family Rhodobacteraceae; genus MPNP01. The sequence continues at coordinate 4,940 of VYFX01000027.1, forward strand.
GTTCTCTTCCATTAACAACTTGCTTTCTTGACTGAATTTGTAACTTAAATGGTCGGGCCAGTGAGATTTGAACTCACGACCTCTCGCCCCCCAGACGAACGCGCTAACCAGGCTGCGCTATGGCCCGACATGGTGGAATTTTCAGAATTTTTGGTTTCTACCACCATTGGTGAGATATAATATAATGGTGCATGTGTTCAAATATTCAATCAGGCCATTCCCGAATTAATTTTTTTCAGCTTTCCGTAAAGTTTTTCCAGATTATCTTTGGCTGATTTATCCATGGTAACCTTGCCATCTTCGGGCAGGCCCAGACTTATGCCGAAACTGGCTGATTTAAGTATCTCCCCCAGTTTAGAGAGATCAACAATTGTACCTGCAGGTTTATTCTGGATTTCGATATCTGCGACGGGTTCTTGGTGGGGGAGCAAATCGTCCCACTCCTCTTCCGTGTCAACCACCACAGGGATTGAATCCCGAATCAAGGGAAGCTCTGCTATCTCAATGATATGGTCCCCACCCTTTTCCTCAATCAATCTTTGAACCCGTTTCGTGGTATATCCCTTCTTGGTGATCAGCAAATTAATTCCCTTCAAGAGGGTAATCAAAGCTTCATCATAAAATCGCTTGTTGTCCTGAAACTGTGGTTTGACAATCGGAAATTTCGTTTCCCAATACCTTAGAGTTGATTGATCCAAGCCCAGTTCCTTGGAAACCGTACCTATCTGCTTATGGTTTTTGTATTTAGGGGACAATTCAAAACCGTTCCCGGGAAATTACCCGTTAATTTTTTCCTTGAGTTTCTTCGAGGGTATGAACTTGACCTTGTAATGGGCACCAACTGTTCGTTCCTCTCTCGTGATCACATCCAATATTTCCTGGCTCGCCCTGAACTTCAGCTGAAATGTACCAAATGATGATATCTTGACCGTCTCGCCCTTGGAAAGACTGTCAAGAATATTCAGGAAAATGGAATCAACAAATTTTTTCGAAACAGCATAGGTGAGACCGTATCGGTTTCGAAGAAGTTTAACCAGGTCATTCTTTGTAAGTACTTCATTATCCATTCATTTTTCCTTGTGATTGAGTAAAGTGTAGATGCATTCTAACAGATGGATGCAAATTGAAAAAGACATTTGGAGATTTTGAGAACAATAAATTAGATTAAAACGAGATGGTATTACCACCTCAGAAGGAATGAACCCCAACAAAGCCCTCCTCCAATGGCATGAGATAGAATTAAATCCCCTTTCTTGAATTTGCCTTCCTCATTGGCAATTGCCATGGAAATGGGAATTGAGGCAGCTGAAGTATTGCCATGGTTTTGCAAGGTAACTACAACTTTTTCGATTGGTATTTTCAGTTTTTGGGTAGTTGATTGAATGATTCTTATATTTGCCTGGTGGGGCACTGCCCAATCCACATCGGCACTGCTAACATTGGCCTTTTCCATAACACATTCAGTGGAATTCACCAGTTTCGAAACGGCATGGCGAAAAACTTCCTTGCCCTTCATTCGCAAATAGCCTGATGTCTTGGTAGTGGATACGCCACCATCAACATAAAGGATATCCTTGTAACTTCCGTCGGAATGCAAATCCGTCGCCAATATTCCCCGGTCAGAACCTCCATTGGTCATTTTGGCTCCTTCAAGCACAACGGCACCGGCACCATCCCCAAATAAAATACAGGTTGTCCGGTCATTTTTATCCAGAATGCGTGAAAAAGTTTCCGAACCGATCACCAAGGCCTTGGTTGCCTCACCGGATTTAATCAGGGCATTGGCATTGGCCAGGGCAAAAACAAAGCCGGCACAGACTGCCTGTAAATCAAAGGCATATCCTCGGGTAATACCCAGGCCATTTTGAATCTGTGTGGCGGTAGATGGAAAGGTATGATCAGAAGTAGAGGTGGCCAAAATGATCAGATCAATATCCTCGGGCTTACAATCACTGTTTTCCAAGGCCTTGCGGGCTGCCTTTATCCCCATCGTAGATGTTGTTTCTTCGGTGGGGGCATAGTGTCTTCTCTTGATGCCAGTTCGAGCGGTTATCCACTCATCGGAGGTATCAATATATTCCTCAAAATAGCTGTTTGGTACTATATTTTCCGGGAGGTAATATCCCGTACCGGTTACAACAGACCTGATGGTATCCATGAGATTTCAAAACTCGAATTATGTTCAAACATTCTGTTTATATCAAAAAGATTTCGACCTTGCCAATTTAACGCCAAGATCAATTGCTGCCTCAATGCCAACCGCATCTGAACCCCCATGGGATTTGATGACAATGCCATTCAAACCAAGAAATACGCCCCCATTTGCACGTCTTGGATCAATTCTCTTGAAAAATCTTCTTAGCGAGGTGTAGGCAAAAAAGCCTCCAATACGGGAAAAAAGAGTATGGGCAAAGGCTTGTCGGAGTTGATTCCTTATAACCCGAGCAGCACCCTCGGAACTCTTGATGGCCGTGTTTCCGGTAAAACCATCTGTTACAATGACATCAACCCTGTCTGAGAAAATTTCGGTACCTTCGACGAATCCTACAAATTCATATCCATTCGATTCCTCATGTTCGGCAATGAGGTCATAGGCAGCTTTTATTTCCGACCGTCCCTTGTGGGATTCTGTTCCGACATTCAACAGACCGATACGGGGTTTATTCAACTGCAAACCATTTTGGGCAAATTTGGAACCCATGATACAATAGCAGAGGAGGTCCTTTTCATCGGCCTTGATGTCGGCACCTGCATCCAGCAATACGTTGAATCCACTGGCATTGGGCGAGGGGCATAGACAGGCAATGGCGGGTCGGGAAACACCGGGGGCCTTTTTCAGATTGAGCATGGCAGTTGCCATCAGTGCACCAGTATTTCCACAGGATATCGCCACATTGGCAAGACCGGTCTTGAGGGTTTCGATGGTTGACCACATCGAGGAATCCCTACCGTTTCGAAGGGCGGTACTCGGCTTGGTATCCATGGAGATTACTTTGGTGGTGGGTTTTATTTCATATCTGTCATTAAGGGCTTTGTATTTTTTTATCCGCTTTTTCAATTCGTCTTTGTTCCCATGAACGACGAAGGTTACATCCGGATCCTTTTTAGCCACTCTTGCCATACCGGCAACAACGGGAATGGGACCCTGATCTCCTCCCATTGCATCAATAGCAATAACAGTAATTTTCCACCCTATAAATTTACTTTTGCCTGGTTTAATGTAAGAGGCTGGAGTTATAAATCCTCATCCTCAAATTCTGGTTCCACAATTTCCATTACAGATTTACCATTATAATAACCACAAGCTGGGCACATGTGATAGGGAAGCTTCAATTCCCCACAATTATCACACTCAACCCAAATCCCCGCTTTTAAGGCATCATGGGACCGTCGCTTGTTTCTTCTTGCACGACTAACTTTGTTTTGTTGAACAGCCATAACTATTACCTGAAAATACCATAAAACATTGGTCCCAAGAACCAATCAATAACCAAATTGCAGGGTTCACCTACAGATTTTGACGCTTCAAAAAAATAATTCAATAGCGAATAATTTCAAGTGACCTAAGGCTTACTTGATGTCATTTTACGAATTACTTCTGGCAAGGGCAGCAAAGGGATTGTCCCGATTGTCATTTTCCCGCATAGCGCCATTGTCATCATTGATGGAAGAATCAAACTTTGAATCCGAACTGGTGGGGTAATCCGGCACTTCAAGAAAAAGGGATTCCTTAACGAGTTCATAAAGATCATAGGTTGGCGTAAGCAATTCCAGTGTTTCGTCCTCGGGAATCGAGAAATCCTTCTGGGGTGATAGCAGATTGGTATCAGCGACAAATCTTCTTTCAATCTTGGTGTTCAATGACAGGGGGAAGGGATTTAGGGTCAGTCGGCATTCGAGGGTTACCCTGGATTTCAGGAAGGCGGTCAAATGCCAGTCATTTTTACCTGATGCTTTGATGTAGCCATGAAATCTGAAATTATCAATTGAAATTATGCCCAGCTTCCTGACCAAATTCTCACGGGAAACCTGATTCAGATAAAAGCCAAACCAGTTTTTTTTGTCCCGGTTCAATTCGGAGAAGATTATCTTCTTCCAGTAAGGATAATTTTGTGAAGATTTCCTGGACACCAAATTTCGAAAAGTTTAACGGTTAATGAAATTCAATATATCTTTGATAAGCGATATAACAGGATAACTCAAGATTTCACGGTAAAATTGAATTCCTGCCTAATTGCAATCAGACCAGTATCTCGGCAATATAGAGTTGTATTAGGTGGACTTGCATGGTCAACATATCAAGGACAACAAAAAATGTTGACCGGTCTCAACAGTTTTATCATCGCTTTTGACATAAGATCATCAAGTGGGTAAATCCTATTTATTTTCATAAATTGGAATTCGGTCCAGGGTTCTATTCCAAATTATGATCATAAAGCATAAATTGATATTTGATAAATTTGAGTCAATTGATAAAGATTCATACCAGTAGATTAAACTCAGGGGCTCCATACGGATTGGAAAAACAATGGTACGAAACGTAATATTTATCTTGTTAGCATTCTTCCTTGTGTCATGTTCCGGGATTACGACCCGGCATGGATATATTCCCTCTGAAGCGGAATTGAGTACCCTTGAAGTTGGAGAAACCACAACTGAGGATGTCCTGGATAACATAGGTAACCCGGCCTTTGTAAATGAGGAGTATGGAAAGACTTGGGTCTACATAGAGACAAAACAATTCAATCGAGGTATTCGTAAAGCGGAAACTACCGAAAGAAATGTTGTCGTACTGTCATTTGAAGAAGATGATTCCTTGGCTAATGTAGAGACTCTTGGCTTGGAAAACGGCAGAACCGTTAGGTTTACCCAGAGAGTTACAAAGACCTATGAAGGTAGATTGTCGGTAATTCAGCAGATCCTCAGAAGTTTTGGAAACTTCGGATCAGGTGCACTGATTGCTCCAGCGGAAAGACAGTTTGAAAACTAAGGCTCTTCAGGATTGAATTTCAGAGCTGCTCCGTTGATGCAATAACGCAGCCCGGTTGGTTTTGGACCATCCGGAAACACGTGTGGCCAAGGTGTGTATCACACATGTTGCAAATGACTTCCTTTCGTTCGTTAACTCGTTGCCAAATTTTCTCGCTGATCCGGACCGATTTGACAATCTGGATATTGATGTGGTTTTAGGGTATTAAATTCCATGTATCCCTGAGCCGCTAAAAAGAACGAGCGGAAAAGTTTATTTCCGCTCGCTACCATTTTGAAAAGTTACTCTTCTAGGATCAGACCGAACTCACTCCAATCTGCGTTTTCCCAGAAAAACCGATCCATCATCTCAAGCGGTCTACCGGATTAGTTGATCCACGAATTGACGATGTCCATGTTGTTTGCAACCCAATCTTCAGCGACATCCCTTGGATCTTCCTTATCGCGGCCAATCTGTAGAATCCACTGGTTCACAGCGGCCGGATCAAGCTTGATCTGGCTCAGGAACTTGGCAACTGGAGGATTACGCTGCTCAAGGGACTTTGAATAGGCAACATAAATCATTGCGTCGCTGCTGACACATGAAAAATGAGAGACCTCAAGCCAGTCCTCGTTGTCTAGGTCGTGGTCTTCGCAGCCCGGAGTCCTTTCAGGCTCTATAATCGCAGTGATGTCGTAGGCTGCATGCACCCATTCTGGTGTCCAATAATAGAATAGAATAGGCTGCTCTCGGGTGATCGCAGTTTTCAACTGTGCCTTGAAGGTGGCATCCGGAATGATTTCTGGTTCCCAGAGTTCGTCGAGACCGTAGCTCTTGAATTTGACCTGCCACATTCTCGTGGACTTCCAGCCAGCATCACCTGCCCAGTATTCGCCTTTGCCGTTGCCGTCTTTGTCAAACATAGCTGCGACTTCGGGTTTTCTGAGATCATCGACTGAACTGACTTCGCCCGCCATGTAGGTTGGTACATACATATGCTGTGTGCCGAGATAGGGTTCATTGTGCCCTACAGTATTGGCTTGAACAACATACTTGTCCCAGATCCCCTGTCTATTAGGCATCCACAGATCGGTGTAAACGTCAGCGGAACCATCTCCCTTGTCCATACCGGCGGCAACAACCGATCCATCTGAAAGCCCTTCTACAATAACAGCTTCGGAGTTGAGAGGGCCATCAATGACCGCCTTGATCACATGTGCGATGGCCTCAGCCCCCGTCCAAGTCAGATCCGAAATGGTAACTGTGGCGGTGTCCGCAGTCATCGATCCAGCCGTACCCAGCGAAATCGCTGCGCTGGCCATTAAGGTTTTAATTAGCTTCATGCTTTTTCCTTTCATATAGTGCATTGAAATGCACCGGTTAAAATTAACGGCGACCCAAGTTCGCCTTCTGTACCACCCTGTCGATCATCATCGCCAACAGGGCAATTCCTACTCCGGCCAACACACCGCGGCCGGTTTCCGTGTTTTCAAGAGCTTCCGTCACTATGTATCCCATGCCACCCGCCCCGATCAATGCTGCGATGACAACCATGGACAGGCTCATCATGACTACCTGATTAATGCCTGCCATGATAGACGGCAGGGCAAGCGGTAACTCCACTTTGGTCAACAACTGACGTGGATTGGCACCGAAAGCCAGAGCGGCTTCTTTTGTATCCTCTGAAACTTGCCGAATTCCAAGGGCAGTCAGACGTACCATGGGGGGTGCTGCAAAAATCACGGTCGCAAGGATTCCGGGTGGCTTCCCAATCGAAAAGAATGCGATCGCGGGCAGCAGATACACAAACGAAGGAATGGTCTGCATGACATCCAAAATCGGAGTTACTATGAATTGGGCGCGTTTCGACTTGCCGACCCAAATACCGGTTGGCAGCCCGATGACCACACAAATGATGGATGCTGCCACGACGAGCGACAGAGTATCCATCGCTGTCTGCCAAAACCCGAACAGTGCCAAATATATCAGCGAAGCACCGACAAAGATTGTAGTACGGATTCCTGCCATTCTGTAGGCAACAAACAACAGAACTCCCATCGTTACTGGCCACGGAGTTCCAACAAACACCGATGTGATGACTGTCAGCATAGTGCGGAGCAATCTTGTGATCTCATCGAACAAAAATGAGTAAAACACAGTTACATAGCCAATTCCGTCATCGATCTTCTGCGCAACTAAAGTATTAAGATTGACTGGAGGTGAGCCCTCGCGGGGAGGAGTTCTCTGAACAATTCGCTCGCCATTCTCATCCCGCGGAAAAGAGATTTGGTCCGGGCGTTCGATCCAGAAAAGCGTTGGAAATTCGCCAATCGCAAAACAGTCGAACCGAGCCTTGAATGAAACTTCCTCCCCTCTGTCGATTGCACGATCCTGCTTGATGCAGGTCCGAGCATCAGGTGAAAACTGAGATGCTCTATAAATCATTGGCGGTACAATCAACGCTGACACGATGGTGACGATCACAAGCCTTGCCATTGAGACTCCGCTGTTAACGGAATTGTTGACCCGCCAACGGTTGTATTGGATAACATAGAGGCGGTCCGCTAGCCAGGAAAACAGCAGCCGTCCCAAAATGAAGATCACGACAGCTGCGATGATATGCGACTGTGACCAGCCCTCGTATCGTTCGACCAAATAAGCCCGGTCGACATTATCCACGGCAGCTTTGGCGAACTTGAAATGCAGCGCTACGTTTATGGCTGCGACTAAATCAATCACAAATCCAATAGTAAAAAGTAACCAGTTTCCGCGCAGAGCTGCCCAAACGAAACTCCCCACTAAGGCGACTGGATTCAGATGGGTTCGACTAAGCGTCGCCTTTTGAATCTTAAGAAACACATTTGCATAGTAGTTACCGTTAGGCCCGGCGAACTCCAGGAACGGTTTTCGGATGTCGTCATCTGATGACATGGCTCAGGTCTCCCCCTGAATTCCGCGCAATAGCGCGTCTTTGGTCACGACCCCAACCGGCGTGGAGTCGTCCATAATGATCACCGGGTTCTCTTGGTTAACCGCGAGGCCGATCAATTTGTCAAGATCGTCCTCGGGATGAGCCCAAGGGCATTCTTCGATTGCAGGTAGCTTGCTGCCCTCGGATTCAAACTCCTCTATGTTAATCATAACCGTATGGGCATAAACAAGCCTGAGTTTGGAAATGCCGGCAACAAAATCGGCGACATAATCGTCAGCGGGTTTGGTGACAATTTCCTCCGGTGTTCCGGTTTGCACAATCTCTCCGTCTTTCATGATCGCAATGCGTGATCCCATGCGAATTGCTTCGTCGAGATCGTGTGTGATGAAGAGTGTAGTTTTCTTCATGGATGCCGAGAGTTCCAAGAATTCATCCTGAAGTCCCCGCCGTATCAACGGGTCCAAGGCTGAGAACGGTTCGTCCATTAAGAGTATGTCAGGATCGGCTGCCAAGGCTCTGGCAAGCCCGACTCTCTGCTGCATTCCACCGGATAATTCTGAGGGATATCGGTCTCCGTAGCCTTTGAGACTGACCAGTTCAATGACTTTATCAGCGACATTGTTTCGGGTGAATATGTCCACATTCCTTAATTCAAGTGCAAACGCGATGTTGTCACGTACAGTCCTGTGAGGCAGAAGCGCCATGTTTTGGAACACCATCCCGATTGATTCCGCACGCATTGCCAGTAGCTCTTCTGGCTTCAGTGCGCCTACATTTACTCCATTAACCAGAATTTCGCCTGCAGTAGGTTCAATCAAGCGGTTAATGTGGCGCACGAGAGTGGACTTTCCTGATCCCGAAAGTCCCATGATGCAGAATATCTCCCCAGCTCCGGCACTGATCGAAACATCCCTCACACCCACAACGGCATCAAATCTTTCCAGCACCTCATCTTTGGAAAGGCTATCCCGACGCACAGCTTCAAGAGCTTCGTCTGCCCGGTCGCCAAAGATTTTCCATACATTGCGTGTTTCGACAACGTTGGCACAGTTGCTATCTGTCATGTTCCGGGTTTTCTCCTTTGATAATCCTTACCTTCATGATTTTCAAAAGAATGTCAAGTTATCGGAACTACAAAGTAAATTATCCTTCTTGGGTCATTGGATGTGGATAACCCTTGGCTTAACTTCAGATTTTTTTGAGTTGAAACTCCCTTGGAATGGGAGTTCATTCTTTGGAAGAGGGTTAAATGTCTTAAGTCAAGATCAGGTGCACTGATTGCTTCAGCAGAAAGACAGTTTGAAAACTAAGATTCTTCAGGATTGAATTTCAGAGCCGCTCCGTTGATGCAATACCGCAATCCGGTTGGTTTTGGACCATCCGGAAACACGTGGCCAAGGTGTGCATTACACCTGTTGCAAACGACTTCCGTTCGCTTGCGGAATAGGGAGAAGTCGCTTTTCTCTCCAATATTCTCTGCGACTTTTGGTTGATAGAATGATGGCCAACCGGTACCCGAATCAAATTTGTGGCTGGAATCAAACAGTTCAGTATCACAGCAAATACAACTAAACACACCATTCTGCTTGGGGAAATTGTCATTTGTAAATGGTCTTTCAGTACCACCCTTTCGTGTAACTCTGAACGACAAATCAGAAAGTTGTTCACGCCACTCCAAATCGGTCTTGATAATTTTATCCGTCATAATTTACCCCTTAGCCCTATCCACCCGTATGGCTCATAAACCTTGAAACTTGACCGTCGATCTGTTGACGGGAATAATCAAAATCATGCCCTTTTGGTTTTCTTGAGATGGCCTCCCTGATTCCCTCAATAACCTTAGAATCGTCATCCGGATATTTTCTCATCAAGGTTTTCAAATCGGCATTGTCCTCTTGTCCCAAACACATAAACAGTTCACCCGTACAGGTTAGCCTGACACGATTGCAACTCTCACAAAAATTATGGCTGAGGGGGGTGATGAATCCAATTTTTTGGCCGGTTTCCTTGACTTTAACATAACGTGCGGGCCCTCCAGTTCTTTCGGCTAGGTCTTGCAGGGTAAATCGGGTACTCAATTGACTTCTTAGATCTTGCAGGGACCAATATTGCCCAAGTCTGTTTTCATTGCCAATATCCCCCATTGGCATGACTTCAATGAAAGTTAAATCGAATCCATTGACATGACACCAGTCGCAAAGGGCAAACAATTCAATCTCGTTAAATCCCTTGAGAGCCACCGTATTGATTTTTACCTTCAGCCCGGTTTCTTGGGCTTCCTTGATTCCCTCCATTACCTGTTCGAGTTTCCCCCACCTGGTAATTTGTTTGAACTTTTCGGGGTCTAAGGTATCAAGGGAGACATTAATTCTCCTTATCCCGGCAGCATAAAGGTCTTTTGCCTTTTTAGCCAATTGTGATCCATTGGTAGTTATGGTTAGTTCATCAAGTGAGTTGTCGTCCAGGTGTCTGGACATACTCCTGATAAATTCCAGTATGCCTCTTCTTACCAATGGTTCACCACCGGTCAGCCTGACCTTTCTCACACCCAAATTGATAAAAATGGTGCAAATACGGTCCAGTTCCTCTAGTGAAAGCAAATCCTTTTTGGGGAGGAAGACCATATGTTCTGACATGCAGTAAACACAACGAAAGTCGCACCTGTCGGTAGCCGAAACCCGCAAATAGGTGATTTTCCTTTGAAAGGGATCAATCAGTTCTGCCCTATCCATCATTGAAGGATAATTCGTGAGGTTCAAGGAATTTATTGTCTGATAGGAAATTTCAAGCCACCTTTTTGTGTATATTCCCGAGAAAACAAGAGTTAGATTTTCCTTCCAAGAGGAGAACTGCTGTTAAAATTAGGTATTTTTAAATTGGAAATTCAAGTGTAGCTGGTTCTGTAAATAGCAAATTATAAAACTAGAAGTTGAATATTGTTCATATTGTATTACAATAGGAAATCTAGGTATCCATGAATCAACTTGAAAAACAAAAGGGTTTCAATGTTAACTTTCCCAGAAGAAATAATGCTGATGTTATTGGAAGACGAGGATGGGAAAATCCTCCATGTTCCAGAGCTTACCTTGCGATGTGTCCTATCTGGTGCCGTTCTAATGGAGCTTGCCCTCAGAAACAAGATTGATACTGATTTAAGTCAACTGGTTGTAATTGATTCCACCCCAACCGGTGATGAAATGCTTGATCCTACCTTGCAAATGATTATCGAATCAGACGAAGTTAACAATGGCAAGTACTGGGTTGAGAAATGTGCATTGAATGCTGACGAAATCAAAAAGACTGCTTTGAATCGGTTGATTGAAAAGAAAATTCTTGAAAAGGTAGATGACAGGTTTTTGTGGGTTTTTAGAACCAGGAGATATCCGGTTGTTGACGGAAAGGCTGAACAGGAAGTAAAACTCAGAATCCTCGACTTGTTGTTTAGTGACAAATTACCCAACCCCAGGGATATTGTAATCATCAGCTTGGTTGAGGCCAGCGGGATTTTCAAGCATCTATTGTCCGAAAGCGAACACAAGCGTTCACTCGAACGAATCAAGCAGATCAGAAATATGGACTTGCTGGGTAGGGCGGTAACCAACTCGGTGAGGGATATTGAAGCTTCTCTGGCATTGGCCTTGCATCCACCTTTCTGAGTATTCCCTTACAGTTATTGTCCCCATGTCAATGATTGGGTGGTACTGGGGAAAATCGGTTTTGAATGGAAGTTAAATCATTATGTCTTTAGTAAAATTTGATGGAGTTGGATTTTCCTATCAGGACAAGTTGGTTGTTCACGATATTTCGTTCACCGTAGAGCCAGGAATCTTTTTGACAATTGTTGGTCCGAATGGCTCTGGCAAGACAACGATTCTGAAATTGATAATTGGTGCATACAACCCTACCAAGGGAGCAATTGTAAGGGATGCCGATTTGCGGGTCGGTTATGTTCCACAAAAATTGAATGTCAATGACACTATTCCCATTGATGTAAACTGTTTTTTGAATCTGGGCCGCAAATTTCCCAACAAGAAAATACGAAGTATTGCCGAGGAAACAGGAATTGCCCACCTTATGAGAACTCCACTCTTGAGTTTGTCGGGTGGACAAACCCAAAGGGTTTTGTATGCTCGGGCACTTCTTGCAGAACCAAACCTATTAATAATGGATGAAGCAACACAGGGGATGGATGCAGAAGGTGAAGAGAGATTTTACCGTCTAGTCAATGATTATCGAGACAGAACAAATTGTGCCATTATTATGGTTAGCCATGAAATGCATGTGGTTTCCTCATTTTCCAACTGGGTAATTTGCCTGAATGGGCATATCTGTTGTCAGGGCGAGCCAAGTTTGATTTTTGAAGATGAGAAATTCGTGGAACTGTTTGGCAGATTTCCCCAGAATGAATTGGCCTATTATCCACACAAACACGACCATTCACATGATGTTGTGTAGTATTTCGAAGAACAATTCAAGTGAGTATTTTTAGTTTGGATAAATAATTCTGGTATTCTGATTGCCGTCAACTAGTTTCAACGCATCTTACCCAAGCAATCCAAAACAATTACCAGAATACCACTAAAATTATGCTAATCGTAATTGGTGATAATAATTTGGCCAAGTGTACTCATCCGTAATTGAAATCATTTGTATTATTCAACCGTAACTGACTTGGCCAAATGCCTTGGGTTATCAACATCCAGTCCTTTGATTACTCCAGAATGATAGGCGAGTAGTTGAAGGGGAATGGTGTAAATAATTGGAGCAAAAAGTGGGTGAACCTTGGGTAAGGTCAAGGAAAAATCAACATCCTCACCTGCATCAGCAATGCCCTCGGCATCGGAAAGAAGGATAATCGGGCCATTGCGGGATTGGATTTCCTCCATGTTGGATTTGGTCTTGTCGAACAAATAATCACTTGGTGCAAGAACTATGGTCGGAAAAGTTCGTTCAATCAAGGAAATAGGCCCATGTTTCAACTCACCGGCAGCCATTCCCTCGGCATGAATATAACTTATTTCCTTGAGCTTCAATGCACCTTCGAGGGCGGTTGGGAACATCAATCCCCTTCCGATAAACAAGGCATTTGGACATTCGGTTAGAAATTGCGCAATTTTTCTAATATCTTCGCTTAAATCCAGCATGATGTTGATGTATCCTGGAAGATTAAGCAAGGCTTCCCTGTATTGCTCGTATTCTTCCCAAGACAGGGTTTTTCTAATCTTGCCAAATTCCAATGCCAAGCCTGCCAATACCACCAATTGGCAAGTAAAGGCCTTGGTCGAGGCCACACTTATTTCGAGGTCGGCGTGGATGGGTAGCGAATAGGTACCTTCCTTGGCCATGGTACTTGCCAGATTGTTCAATATGGATAAATTGTACCCTTTGTTTTTGATCACATACCTCAAGGCAGAAAGAGTATCTGCAGTTTCACCCGATTGACTGACAAAGATTGATAAATCATTGGGTTTGATTATCGGGTCCCGATATTTGAATTCCGAGGCGATCTCGGTTCTTCCGGGTAGTTTGGCAAGATTTTCAAACCAATAGGAAGCAATCATGCAGGCATATTCAGCAGTTCCGCACCCCAATAGGTTAACACCCTCGATTTCATCAAGTGGTAGGTTACCAACAGAAGCCTCATCCAACCAATTTTCAGAAGTTACTGTCCGTATTGCTTTGGTAAGGGCTTTTGGCTGTTCATGAATCTCCTTCAGCATGTAGTGCTTGAATCCACCTTTTTGCAAATCTATGGCATTGATGGAAACGAAGGTTTTTGAACGATGGACTTCCTGATGTGACCTATCGAATATAGTTGTACCTTCCCGTGAGACGGCTGCAGTATCACCATCTTCCAGATATGTTATTTCCTTCGTCAAGCCTGCCAGGGCCAAGGCATCAGAGGCAACATACATTGTAGATCTGCTGTGACCTATTACCAGAGGGGATCCTCTTCGAGCCAAAAAAATCAAATCATCATTGTTTTCAAACAAAAAGCAGATGGCATACTGACCTTTGAGCAAGTCCACCGTCTGATGTACAGAATCGGTATACGAAAAACCCTGGTCAAGGAATTTTTGGCAAAGTAAGGGAATGACTTCCGTATCAGTCTCGGAGCAGAAAACATAACCCTCTTCAATGAGGTGTCTCTTGATTTCCTTGTAATTTTCTATGATTCCGTTGTGGACAACAGAGACATTATTTGAGCTTTGCGGATGGGCATTGATTGTGGTGGCCTTGCCATGGGTGGCCCACCGGGTATGGCCGATACCAATTTTTCCCCTGATGGGCTCCTTAACAAGTAAATCGGCAAGGTTAACCAATCGACCGGCGGCTTTTTTTACGAATAGTTTTCCATTATGAATTGTGGTTATGCCAGCGCTGTCATAACCCCTGTATTCCAATCTCCGCAATGATTCCAAAAGTATGGGTGATGCTTCATTCTTGCCCAGATAACCTATAATTCCACACATAATAACTGCCTCTTCTTCATTTTTTCCTGCTCTGACGGATTTTGGTAAACCCTTCCATGTTCCTTTGCTTTGATCGAGAAATGCCCAAAGCACCATCCGGTACATTTTTATTGATAACCGATCCAGCTGCTGTCATGGCATTGTTGCCCACCTCAATCGGGGATATTAATAATGTGTTTGACCCTATGAAAGAGTCATTGCCTATCGTTGTTTTGTGCTTATGGATTCCATCATAATTACAAAATATGGTACCTGCTCCGATATTGGTGTTTTCCCCGATTTCAGCATCACCTATGTAGGTCAGGTGTGATGCTTTGGTGCCTGCCTTGATGTCTGCCTTTTTAATTTCGACAAAATTACCAATGCGGCAGTTTCCCCCAATGGTGGTTCCTTCCCTTATTCTTGCAAATGGACCAATCACCGAATTTTCCCCGATGAAACATCCTTCCAAATAGGTAAATGCCCTTATCCTTGCTCCCGACTTTATTTTCACACCAGCACCAATGAAGACATTGGGTTCAATAACAACATCATTGTGGATAACTGTATCCAGACTGAAAAAAGTAGTCTCGGGGGACTGGAGTAAAACACCATTTTCAAGCATTTCCCGACGCTTGTTTTGTTGAAATACTCCTTCAGCTAAAGCAAGATCTTCCTGGGTATTGATACCAATGGTTTCCTCTTCAGAACAAATCGTAACTGAACAGCCGAGGTTTCCCCGCTTGGCCAGTTCGGCAATATCGGTCAAATAATATTCACCACTAGCATTCCTGGTATCAAGTTGTGCCACAAGATGTCTTAAAATCTCGGATTTGCCACAAACGATGCCACTATTGCAAAGAGTTATAGTTTCTTCACCGGGTTGCAAATCCTTGTACTCGACAATACGCGCGATTGTCTCTTCATCGTCCAATATCAATCGACCATAGTTTCCCGGATTTTGTGTCTGAAACCCAAGGAAGGAAATGGGATTGCTTTCGGTCGTCTTGGCAATCAACCTAACCAGTGTTTCCTTCCTGACAAAGGGTGTGTCCCCATAAAGGACAACCACCATTCCATCAAAACCACCCAAGTGATTCAAGGCACATTTGACGGCATGACCGGTACCGAGTTGCTGCTCCTGTACCACAATTTCCGGATCACAATCGAATCTGTCGAGAGATGCCAGGATTTGTTTCTTGTCATCCCCTGTAATCATCAAATGGCGGTCAGGCTGCAGTTTCTGACTTGTATGGAGGGTATGATAATAAAGCGGGAAGCCACCCAATTCATGAAGGATTTTGGGACGGCTGGATTTCATCCTTGTCCCTTTTCCTGCTGCTAATATGACAATGGCAATTTCCAACTTGCAATCCCTTCAGGCCCATAAACAATGTTGGTGATTTTGAAACATAAATTCGGTTAGTACTTGTAATCAATCCTCAGTATTTATACCAAGTGTTGGAAATAAAAATATGTTTCAGTTTTATATTTCATACTGGATCAAGATAATCTGAAACAATCGAATTCGGGAAATCCAACCACTTGTAGATTAGAGTCATTATTTTGATTCGAATCAGAGATTGGTACATAATTGGTGTTTGAATAATATGAAATCGTTGGTTTTTGATTTGGATGGTACCCTGGCTGATACGAGTAGGGATCTTATTTGTGCAGCAAACAGCTGCTTTATTAATCAGGGAATTGAACCTCCACTAGATCATGAAAGGGATAAGTTGATAGCTTTTAATGGCGGCAAGGCCATGTTGAAACTGGGTTATAACCGTATCCAGGGTTCGGCTCCGGAATCACTTATAGATAAACAATATCAGAATTTGCTTGACCATTACGAATCTGCACTGGATATATACACCACCTTGTACGATAGGGTTCAAGAGACACTGGAAGAAATGAAGACTCATGGATGGATACTCGGCGTATGTACCAACAAGCCGGAAAAATTGGCATTAAAACTCTTGGAAAGCCTTGGAATAATGGGTCAATTTGAAGCACTTACAGGGGCTGATACCTATCCCTTTCGAAAACCCGATCCCAGGGCACTGACCTGTACCATTGAGAAAATGGGTGGAACAAATGACAAAGCGATTCTGGTTGGTGATTCCAAAACTGATCTGAACACGGGCAGGGCAGCTGACATACCGGTTTTTCTGGTGGGATTTGACCAACAGGGTAAAAATTCTTTCAAACTTGAACCGGATGAAATATTCTTGAGCTATGAGGATTTCCCCAAACAAATAGCAGAGTTCACCAAAGGCTGGTAATACTTATTATTTTGATGGAAACAGGGAATTCAAACAATCCATGACGGGACCCAAGCAAGCTGGCAGGCAATCCATTGAATAGTTATTTTGACAAAAGTTTTACACAACAGGAACCTTTACCGGAGGCTGCACTTGAATCAGCCATGAATGTTCTCAGGCATGGTCGGCTTCACAGATATAATGTCACGGAAAATGAGGACTCGGAAACTTCACTTCTGGAGAAGGAATTTGCCGATTACATGGGAGTAAAATACTGTCTGTCCGTAGCTTCCGGCGGATATGCCCTGGCCTGTGCCCTCAGGGCAGTGGGGGTGGAACCAAATGATCCGGTATTGACCAATGCATTTACGCTAGCACCCGTGCCAGGTGCGATTGCCAGTTTGGGCGCCAAACCTGTTCTAGTGGAAATAACCAGGGATCTGTTGATCGATTTTGACGATTTGAACAAAAAGATAGACGAAAGCAATTCAAGGATTCTCCTGATTTCCCATATGCGGGGTCACATTTGCGATATGGACGAACTTGTATCTCTATGTGACAAAAGAAAGGTACTTTTAATTGAAGATTGCGCCCACACGATGGGAGGTACATGGGACGGTACCAACTCAGGATTGCATGGTTTGGTTAGCTGTTATTCAACCCAGACCTACAAACACCTAAACTCGGGGGAGGGTGGTTTGCTTGTTTCGAATGATCCCGATCTCATGTCAAGGGCAATCATACTGTCTGGCAGTTACATGCTTTATGATCGTCATATCGCCCGCCCCGAAACCAGTGATTTTGGTGAATCCAAATATTATTCTCCCAATTGTTCCGGTCGGATGGATAATCTCAGGGCTGCAATATTGCGACCTCAATTGAGAGAGCTTTCCATTAAATGCGAAGAATGGAACAAGCGTTATGGAGTTATCGAGAACATTTTGGGAAAGAGCAATCGAATTGGATTGATTCAACGACCATCAAAAGAGGGTTATGTCGGGTCTTCAATCCAATTTTACCTCGATGACATATCCGGTCAGGGAATTACAAAATTCGTCAACAAATGCAGGAAGAGGGGAGTTGAACTGAAATGGTTTGGCGATGAGGAACCTCATGGTTACACTTCCAGATTCGATAGCTGGAAATATATTGCACCCCAGGATTGTCCTAATACCAAGACTATCCTGTCAACACTGCTGGACATGAGAATTCCCTTGTCATTTACACTTGTCGATTGTGAGCGTATTGCATCAATAATTGTTGAGGAAACCGGAGAGTTGGACTGACCAACATGCCTAAATTTGCAGAGCTTTGAAAAGATGTTTACAGCTTCCATGAATTTTGACTTGGGGACAGATATTGTCGAATTGCAAGAGTTGGTTCACCGATGGGCACAGGACAGAATCAAACCGCTGGCAGAGGAAATCGACAAGACCAACCTTTTTCCGCATTCATTGTGGAAGGAAATGGGTGACCTCGGCATTTTGGGACTGACTGTCGAAGAGGAATATGGTGGTGCCGGAATGGGTTATCTGGCCCATGTGATTTGTGTAGAAGAAATTGCAAGGGCTTCAGCCAGTGTTTCCTTGTCTTATGGCGCACATTCAAATTTGTGTGTCAATCAAATCCGATTGAATGGCAACGAGGAACAAAGGAGGAAATATCTCCTTGGTTTGATTTCCGGTGCAAAGGTTGGTGCATTGGCTATGTCAGAGGCCAGTGCCGGTTCCGATGTTGTTGCCATGAAACTGTCGGCCAGAAAGAGAAATGGATATTATCTTGTCAACGGAACCAAATACTGGATTACCAACGGACCCTCGGCCGATACCCTGATCGTTTATGCAAAATCGGATCCTGACCAGGGGGCACAAGGAATTACCGCCTTTATTGTCGAGAGGGAAATGAAAGGCTTCTCAGTATCCAAGCCTTTTTCAAAACTGGGCATGAGGGGATCAGATACCTGTGAATTGATATTTGATGATGTGGAAATACCCTTTGAAAATGTACTTGGTGAAGAGGGGAAGGGTGTTCAGGTTCTTATGTCCGGACTTGATTATGAAAGGGTTGTATTGGCTGGAATCGGAATTGGTATCATGGCCGCATGTCTGGATGAAATCATGCCCTACATGAAATCCCGCAAACAATTTGGTCGACCGATCGGTGAATTCCAATTGATGCAGGCAAAAATTGCCGATATGTATACAACATTGAATTCGGCACGGGCCTATGTTTATGAAGTTGCAAAGGCATGTGATCGGGGTGAAGTTAGCAGACAGGATGCAGCTGCTTGTGTCCTTTACTCCTCGGAGGAGGCAATGAAGCAGGCCCATCAGGCCGTGCAGGCCATGGGTGGAGCAGGGTTTTTGTCAGAAGCCCCTGTAAGCCGATTGTTTCGTGATGCAAAACTTATGGAAATCGGTGCCGGAACCTCTGAAATCAGGAGAATGCTGATTGGAAGAGAATTGATGAAACTTGTCGATTAACCAA
>VYFX01000011.1 GCA_009842205.1 Paracoccaceae bacterium
CTTGACCGGCATCCTCCAGATTGTTTTCAGAGAGATTGTTTTTTAGTTCAGCAAGAACCCTTGTGATTTTCCCGAAAGCAAGAGGTTCTCCGATTACACCTGTAGAAGCAGTAAATACACTGTTTTCGTCAAGACCCAAAAGTTGTGCCGTTTGACAGGAAACCTCCCTCACGGCCTCCTCACCAGCCCGACCGGTAAAGGCATTGGCATTCCCCGAGTTGACCAGAATGGCTATTTCTTCCGGCAGACTGTTTACAGAAACAGCGATCTTATGGAGTTTCCTTTCGCAATCGATTACAGCAGCAGATCGGGTGGACGATTGGGTAAAAACACCAGCCACCGCAGAAACCGGATTAATTGAAGCCAGCATGACATCAGTTCGCGAGTATTTTATTCCAGCTGTTGCGGTTGCCAATCTGACACCTTTGATCAAGGGTAGATCGGGAAAACCCTCGGGTGGTGCCAAAGGTGAAACTACATGTTTATCAGCCACAGATTTGTCCTTTACCTTAATTCATTACGTCAGAATTAAACCATATTTATATTTACAGGCCCAATTTGGGAGGGGGTTATATTTAAATACCAATTTGTTTTTGCCAATCTTGGTTTTAACGATTTAATCTTCTATAAAACAGCTTTCCCACCAAAACGGTAAAACTTATTCTGATCTGGTGGTAAACAGCAACAATGACTGGACTTATCCAGAGGCTCAGGGCAATCAATACCATTTCGGTAACACCTCAAGGGGCAGAGATTCAATCTAATGAAACTTATTATGCTTTAAGAACACATAGCGGTGATCGAGCCACTCAACAAACAAAACAGTACCAACGGCTTTCGTAACTCCGATTGAACAGTCAAAGCGAGAATCCCTTGGAAGCATACAACAAGGTCGCGGACATTTTTGGAATTGGTGTCGTGATACAGAATCAGAGTACATTTCTAGACACTGTTATTTGGTCTAAGGGCCCTACTAGAACAGAAGCGCTGGATACCATACCACTCCGATGGTGCGATCAAAAATAACATAAAGAAATATCCAAGTTCCCACTGCGCTGAGCAGAGCAACCCACCAAGCATATCGGGTTACCGTTAAGAAATAGAGGGCGATGAACATCGGAAGTGCGAAGAGTTGCCCGACTGCAATCGTGACAAATACTATTCCCAGCAACCAAAGCCAAAGCTGGAAAACCCGGCCCAATTCGCTCCTATTCGGAAAGATATCTTCGCCATTTGTGAACGTTTGCCGAAATTGCCAAATGCCGAGTAGTAATGCCGTCAGGGACATGAATACGGCGGGAATAAATGTGAGCATCGGTATGCGGCCCACGTCTGCGGGCCATGAGTAGGTGGGTGCCAATCCATGAATTGAAAACGCCAAAAGCAGCCCGACAGCAGCAAGCGACATCGTAGGGTCTGACAGCGGGGATTCAATGGCAATCTGGCTACTTTCCGCTTTTTGAGTATTCCTGCGAATGCCTACAGCGATCGAAACTAAGCACAGCCCGGCAATAATCAGGCAAGCCGGTCGGCTGAGCCAAGACAGACCTTCATATGCGTGAGTAGTAATGAATAGGGCATTTTCCATGATCGGGCCTATTACAAACCCAAGAACCATTGGCGGCCGTGGAACGCCGCCCTTCTTCATCATATAGCCCACCACACCGAAGACCATCAGTACGATCCAGTCACCAATGTTGCTGCTTGAAGTCCATGCACCTAAAAAAATGAACAGCGTTACCAGCGGCACAAGCAAGCGGCCGCTCAGGAACGTGATCAGTGAGAGTTTCCCGGCGATTAGCAAAAGAAGCAGTGCGCCCACAAAATTGGCTATCGCCAGCGTCCACATCAGGGCGAAGGTGAAATCCAGTTTGACCGTAAGCATTTCCGGCCCTGGGGCCACACCTTGGATCATGAATGCGCCAAGAAGCACAGCCATTGATGGGCTGCCTGGGATGCCGAAGGCGACAGTTGGTATTAGGGCGCCTCCTTTCATTGCATTATTCGCTGTTTCCGGTGCGATGACACCACGTACATCACCCTTTCCGAACGTTCCTTTGCTCTTTGAACTCTGTATCGCATGACCGTATGCCATCCAATCAACGATGGTACCGCCGAGTCCCGGCATCAGTCCGAAATATGCTCCAATAGCCGTTGAACGCAGAACCAGCCACCAGTTGCGGCAAGCATCTCTGACACCGGTCATCAACCCGCCTTTGACTTCCTCCCGCGGCACCTTCGAGATTGAACCACCTTGAACGGCGAGTTCAATCAGTTCCGGAATGGCGAACAATCCAAGCACAACTGGAATCAGAGGCAAGCCGTCAAGGAGGTATAGCGTGCCGAAAACGTAGCGTGGTAGAGCACCATTTTCTGCATACCCAACATATGAGAGTCCAAGCCCGGCGAGTGCAGCAATCAATCCTAGCAGAATTGAATTGCCTGATAGCGTTCCCACTATCGTCATTCCGAATACACTTAGCATGAAAATTTCAGGCTGCGCAAAGTAGAGAATGAGTGGTTTCACCAATGGAATCGACAAACCAAGCACAACAGCGCCGAGAATTCCACCAACGGCTGAAACCGTAAATGCGGCCCCAAAAGCCCGAGAAGCTTCACCTTTCATTGCCATCGGATGACCATCAAGAATAGTGGCCTGTGAGGCTGACGTGCCAGGTATGCCGAACAGCACCGATGCGATTGTGTCGCTCGTGGTGGTTACTGCGAACATGCCAAGCAAGAGAGCAAGCGCAGGTACGGGCTCCAACACAAAAGTGAAGGGCAACATGATCGAAAATCCAACAAGACCTGATAATCCCGGTATCATGCCTAGTAGGAGGCCAACCAAGACGCCAAAGAGCAAATACCCAATTGCGGGCCAGGCAATCACCTGCACCAGCCCGCTTAAGGCGGCTTCGAACATTTCATCACACTTACATCAAGCTAGTGAAGTTCCCGACGCGTTGCCGGGACATCTTGGAGTCACTGCAGGAAGCGATTACTCCGCACTGACTAGGTCGCTTACGAACGTCACTAATTCTGGGCTTAGATTGACGAGTTTCTGTATGTTTTCCTGAACCTTGGAAGCATTTGTGAGTATTGGTGCTCCGCTGGTCATGGCCTCGTACTCAGCTATGAATTCCGGATCTGAAGAGAGCGAATCCCACGCCATACGCAAGGACGCAACCGCTTCGTCAGGTGTTCCCTTGGGAACAAAAGATCCCCATAGCATGGTGACCACCGAATTGTTAATCAACGTCAGAGCATCATACGGAATTCCTGATGGCGGTTCGCCGTTGAATTTCTCAAAGACTTCACTAAAAGTCGGGATACCAGCCAGCCGATCGTCCTTCACGTCATTGCCGTCGGAATCGACTACAGCATAGTACCAGAGTGGTATTGCCAAACCGGGCTCGATCAAGTTCGGCCCAAATAGATTTCGGATCGCAAGAATTGACCCACAGGAAAATTGAGCCTCGTCCTGTAGCATTGCAGCATTGACCTTGGAAGCGGATACGTAGCCTGGTACATAATTATACTCAACTCCCAAGAGGTCCAGTCCCAGCCGCATCCTGACATCGGTCGATGACGTATTCCTGTAACCGGCCAAATTAAAAGATCCTACCGTCTGGAGATCGTCCACTTTGCTGATGCCCGCGCCAGCATCTTTACGTATGATACACGTGGTGGGCAAACCAGTTCCTCCGAGCCAGACAAAATCAGAAAGTTTAAAGGATAACGCCTCGTCCGACAGCACCTGCTGCATTACTGGTAAAGCGAATATAGCCACCGTCAGCCCATCGGCATCAACAGAATTCCCCATATGATTCGTTGCGGTTATTCCGCCTGCTCCAGGCATATTCTTGACAATTATATTCGGGTTGCCGGCGATATGTTTTCCCATGTGCTTGGCAATCATCCGTGCCAAAATGTCGGTGGTACCGCCTGCCCCGTAATTTACCAGAACTGTTATTTGCTTATCTTCGTAGTATTGCGCCTCAGCGGTGGCGGTAAAGGACAATAACGACGCCACTGCTGCTATTGCCATACACATCTGTCTCAACATTAAATCGTCTCCGTTTCGAAAAAAAATACTGGTGAAAATTTTTACTTAAAATCAAATGCATGTCAACATTCTTGCACTTGAAACCCGCCGATTTCAGACTGTCTGGAATATTTCTTTAGCAGCCTGAGAAAGCAACGGTTTGTCGACACTGTATGAACAATTCTTCCGATCTACCGCGGCATTAATTGTAGTTTTTTTCACCTGCTGTCGACTGTCCTTGCTGTATAGTTTTTTGTTGCTAGGCATCTGCGGATTTCAAACTGGACACCGGAGATCGCTTTCAGCCTGTGGTAACAAAAGTTGTTTACAATGATGACGCTGTGCCGGGAAGATCGAATATGTCCCCTAAAGAAAGTTCCATATGCCACGACCCATTGGTCAACTTGACAGTGATATAGCTGTCACACCGCTCAAGTTAACCGCTGCCTACCGCACCACCAATTCCGATCAGAAACTGTTGCAACCGTTCAAAAATGCGTAGTTTAAACGGCAATATTATGGGCACTGGCGAACAGTCTCCGCCGATAGTAAAACTTGGATTTGACAATTACTGTTGGTATTGGACCAGAGTATCGCTAGCCTTTGATGAGACAAGAAATTGCCGTCTATAGCCTTGTATTCCCTTTTGAGTTTTCGACACGCACCGTGATGAGGTCGATGTCATGGTACTGACGATGCTGAACTTCTGAGGCCAAGTGGCGAAGCAGATGCAACGATATATCCCGTTCAGCGGGCCGTGAATCTCTGACGTCGTCAAGGAGCGCAATTCGATCTTCAATATTGCCTTCGCTCGATCGGGCGATAAATTCAAGTACCGCATCGCCGCCTTCTACGTGGGCGGTGACTTTTAGGCTGCGGTTGTGAACTCGGTCATCCGTCTGATCTTCCAACAATGTCAACAGCGTCTCCTCTACCACTGCATCCAGTCGCATGAGCATTTTTTGTGTAAATCCACTGTCATTGCCGAACGCTGCAGCAAACTTTCGCAGTTCAGGAAGGCAGGACACCTTGAGGTAGGTTTCCAGCGAACGGCGGCGACCACCTGTGAATTCCAACAAAATTGTCATAGTGATGGCCGTGATACCGCCCGCGGCCAATCCGTTGTTGAACAATCCCCCAGCAAACTGTGGAAGTTTGTCTGGAAGCAACAGTCCAAACTGACAGCTGGCTCCGATCCAAAATGACAGCCCAGTGATCAGCATGCGGCTATAGTTCAAACCGCCGGACACGACTAACTGCATTCCTGTGACGAACAAAGTGGCCGTCATGATTATAAGATAGGCTGCGAGAACCGATGGCGGCAGCGCCAATACCAGTGCGGTAGCCTTTGGTACAAAGGCGAATGCCACGAGAGTCAATCCAAACGTCAGCCCAATGGAACGTGAAGCCACTTGTGTATTTCTGATCAAAGCGACCGTTGTCGATCGAGTGGAATTCATTATCGTACCACCGAGGCCAGATAGGAGGTTAGCCAAGGCATCGGCTGCTACTGCACCCTGCACGGCACGCAAGTCAGGGGCTCGAGTTTTATGCCAAGACACATCTTGTATGGCTAGTGCCGCGCTTATTGAACGGATCGAGCATGAAATGGAAACCAGCATAAAAGCGGGAAGCAACCCCCAGAAGGAAGGCCCGAGATCAACACCGATTTTTGGCCATGCAGTGGAGGGCAACCCCAACCAACCCGCCTGTGCAATCGTGTCCAGATCAATCAAACCATACACTCCTGCAAGCACACCACCGCTACTTATCCCAATGATCGGTGCCCACGGTCGCAGCCGCGCATTTCCTCGCAGTGAAATCACGACAATTACTGCAGTAGTGACTAGTGCGCATATCAGTCCCTCCGATGGTAAATGACCTGGTGAAACCTCTGCTAATCTATCAGATACAATTGGAGCGATGGTCACCGGAATCAACATCAGAATGATACCAGAGACTGTTGGAGTGATGATTCGCCTGAACATTGAAATCCGATAGGAAAATATAAACTGCAGAATCGCAGAGACAACAACGAGAGACGCAAAAAGCGGGGCTCCCCCTGCAGCAAGTGCGTCGACTGTCACCGCAATTGCAGCAGCTGTCGCTCCGGTACTGAGGACATAGCCGGCACCGAATCGTTTGACTGGAAATGCCTGCAGCCCCGTGATCACTCCTGCAATGATCAGTGAGGCGAAAACAGCCCACGCCACAGTGGACTCATCCGCTCCTGCAGTCCGGAAGGCAATGGTAGGCATGAGTACAATCCCACCGAGGGACAAGAGTGTAAATTGCATGCCGAGGCCAAATGCCAGTGGCTTTGGTGGTTGTTCGTCGGCTTGGTAAAGGAGTTCCGAATTCCAGTCGGGTGTAGTTTTCTCAGCCATAAACGTATTCGTAAATAAAATGTCCGGGATTTGTCAATGTCTATTCAAAGCAGCCAACGAACGGAACAATCGGTGATTGCGTTTCTCTGTCCCGGTACTGAATGGATAGCATAACCGTGGCAGTCAACCGGGCAAAGCCTCCCTTGAACGTTCCATCACTCTCCACTGGGAAACGCATTCGCAGGTCATTGTGGGTGAAAAAAAGCCGATTCCTTCGGCTCAATTCGTCAAGGGTAGTGATTGCTTTGACAAATCGCATTTTGTCCCAGTTATTTTATTTATTTCTGAGGTAAAAAGATATACAACTTATGTATACTTAATCAAGGCAATTCTTCAGCCGTTCACGGCAATCCTTTGGAGATCTGTATTGGACACTTCGGGTATGCTTGTTTCAGGGAATGGGATTAAATCAGAGTATTTTGCAGGCATCTTCAAAAGGAAGCCGTGGTGCTCTTTGAGGGAGGTTCTCACCGCTTCCATAACCAAGATTGATTAAAAAGTTGGATTTCCAACTGGTACCCTCAAAAAACAGTTTATCAACCTGATCATTGTTGAAACCTGACATGGGTCCACAGTCCAATCCACACAACCTAGCTGCCAAAATGAAAAATCCCGCCTGTAAATTTGCATTGCGATAGATAAATTGCAGAAACCATTTTTCGGACATCTTTGAGAAAATTGTATCCCCAGCCATTGCCGGTGCCAACAGGTCAAATTTGTTGGGGAAATCTTTGTCTATCGACATTATAGCTGTAACCGGGGCCGACTTGGTTTTATCAACATTCCCGGGGGATAAGGCTGTAAGCAACTTTTCCTTTGCTTCCGGTGATTTTACGAAGGCTATGCGCATGGGACAGGCATTCCATGCAGTTGGAGCCATTCTTGCCATGGAGTAGATTTTTTCGAGGAGATCATCGCTGACTGGCCTATCCTGAAAAAACTTATGAGACCGAGCTTCAAGAAATAATGTATCCAAAACTTTTTTATCCATGATTTACCGCTTTCCTAATTCCATTCTACTGTTTGGGGGTTCAAGCCAATCTTGTTGATAGAGGACTCTCATCCATCAAATTCGTCAATTGGTGATTCATCCTTTCGGATAACTGGTGCCTTATGTTGATTGATTCCGGATCATCCCAAAGATTTTGGGTTTCATCAGGATCATTATGCAAATCATACAATTCACCCCATGATTGATTGGCATATATTGTATACCGCCATCGGGAATCAACCAGACTGCGTACCCTGGCAGGTTGTTTAAATCCCAATTTGCTGGCTCCATCGTTAAATTCAACCATTACTTCGTTCCTGACCGCTTGGTTATCAAAAATCGTTGGGAGTAGATTTTTACCCTGAATGCCATTATAGGGCTGGAGCCCTGCCCGTTCGAGAATGGTGGTAGACAGATCGATGGTTGAGCTAAGTTGCTCTGTAACCCGAGCCTCTCTTGATTCGGGATCCGACCAGATCATGGGTATCTGGGTAATGCTCTTGAAGGGCATAAGACCTTTCAGAACAAAGTTGAAATCACCAAGATAGTCTCCGTGGTCTGAATTGAAGCAAATCACCGTATTATCATATTGGCCATTGGCCTTAAGCGCCTTTACGACTCTTCCTACGGCGTCATCTATGCAGGAAACCATACCGGAGGTAAGGGCCTTAATTTCCCTGACCGAACGATCGTCTACCATGGAAACCGTTTGTCTGGTTAATTGACCTCCTCCTGCATGATAGTTGTTCTGAAGCCATTGCATCGGTGGTGTTGGGTTTTTGTGGGCTGAGAATGGTAAGTCAACGTCAAATTCATCAGGCGAATACATTCCCCAGTATTTGCCAGGAGGGTTAAATGGGTGATGTGGGTCAGGAAAACTGACAAAGGCAAAAAACGGGTTATCGGATTGGCCTTGTTTATCCAGAAAAGTTATGGCACGATCTGCAATCCAGGAGGTTGGATAGAGATGTTCAGGAACCGGTGTTCGATATGCCTGCAGACAAGTGTAGTTGTGTGGAAGTTGATTCACTGGATCGTAATAATTCTCCCAATCAGGTACATTGGACCTGAACCAATGGTGGTAATCTCCACCAAGCCTATCGCCATGTAAAGTTGTTACTTCAACCTGATCAAATCCATAATAGGGTGTATCAATATATGCACCACCTTCACAGGATTCCGGATCCGTCTCTTCCTGATAAATTGCATCATTGGTTTCCTTCCACGCTTCCTGTACCAAGCGATCAGAATTCTCTTCCCTTGCCTGAACGGGAGGGAGATTTACCATTGGTTGCAAATGGCATTTACCAAATGCGGCGGTTTCATATCCCCCTGCACGCAGAACATCCACGAAAGTATTGGCACCAAGGGGCAAAAAACATCCATTGTATCTTAATCCATGCACACTTGGCATCCGGCCAGTCATGAAGCTTGCCCGGTTGGGCATGCATATCGGTGAAGCAACAAAGAACTTATCAAATCTGGTACCCTTGTTTGCTATGGCATCAATATGGGGGGTTTTTACAACTGGATGGCCGTAACATCCCAACCAGTCCCGCCTTTGCTGATCAGTCATGAAAAACAGGAAATTCGGACGGGACATGGTCTACCCCAATTGTTCAATATGGCGTGGGATGTGCCTTGTTGGCCATATCAATATCCTCAAGACATTCGTCAGAAAGGGTGAGTTGAGTGGATTTAAGGAGGTAGGCCAGCTGGTCACAGTTTGTAGCTCCGAAAATTGCCGAAGCCATGAAATACCGATATCTACACCATGCGAGAGCCATGAGTGGAAGTTCCACGCCATATTTTTTGGCGATATTGTTATAGGCTTCAATTGCCGGCCAAACATTGGGTGTTGCCCGTCCACCAAGCGTAGCCTGCAAGGACATTCTAGAACCTTTGGGAATAGTGGTTCCACCATGATATTTGCCGGTTAACAGACCAGTAGCCAAGGGAGAATAGGCAAGCAAACCAACCTTTTCGTTATGGGCCAATTCCCCCAGGTCCAAATCGAAAAGTCTACATAGCAGACTGTATTCGTTCTGAAGGATTTCCATCCGGGGCAATCCTTTTTCTTTGGCAATTCTATGCCATTGGGAGGTTCCCCAAGCACTTTCATTGGATAGTCCCACATACCGGATTTTTCCTTCCTTGACCAAACCGTCAAGACAGGTCAACACTTCCTCCATATTCTCCAGGGTTTCTTCCCTGTTTTGTCTGGTCGGATTGAAGGTCCAATTTTGTCTGAACATATAGGAACCCCGATTGGGCCAATGGAGCTGATAAAGATCAATATAATCTGTTTGCAGTAATCTCAGGGAGGCTTCAACGGCTTTCGGGATGGTTTTACTGGAAATGGGTGCACCGTTCCGGATCAGTTTCATTCCCTCTCCGGCAACTTTGGTTGCAACCAATACTTTTGATCTTTTGCCGGTTTTTTGCAGCCAATTGCCAATTATTCTCTCTGAATCTCCCTGTGTTTCCGGGCTTATCGGGTTAACGGGATACAATTCAGCAGTGTCGAAAATATTGATACCAGTATCCACGGCAAGATCCATTTGCCGAAAAGCATCCTCCTCCGGCGTTTGGGTACCAAAGGTCATGGTACCCAGGCACAATTCACTGATGAATTGGTCTGTTTGCCCCATTCTGTTAAATTTCATATCATTTCCTATACGTTTGCTGTACCAGACCAGCATATATAGACACAGTTGGTCCTTGTTCCATTGAAAAAAGCGGGAATTTGACAACGTCCAGACACTCAGTTACCGACAGAGTAAAATTCCCAGAAGCCTAAATATCAGATTAGTCGTCCTTTTCAAAGATCATAAACCATAAACAGGCTGACAACGTTTCAACACAAGGATTTTGCTTTGGATCTGCTATTTTAAGCTGTAATTCCAGTTGCAAAACAGCATGTTATTTCCCCAAAGTCCCCATTGCAAGGGGTTTTTGGTCGAAAGGATTACAAAACGAAATTGTTATAACTTAAATTCCAAAACAAACCAAATTTAAGATGCCAAAATCAATATGATTCCACATCCGGGAATTCTTGGCCCTTCCAACGCAAAGTTGCCATATCAGGGTGTAATATTCCCAATTTTGCACAATTTTCACGGATTGCGATACGATCTTCTTCTGACCACTGAGATTGTTCAGCATAAACCATATCTTCAGACAAACCATGGGGTTGTCCTGGTGGTTCACACCCTATACCAATTACTCTTTTTAAAAAAGAATAACTCTCGAGAATACCTTCTGAATAGGTTTCCAAGAATTTTGCCCGGAGAAGTCGATATTCTTCATATTCCTGCGAGTTTACGGAAGCACCATAGTATTTTAATGTGAATATAAAAAATGCTGTTTCGTACCCTCTACTTCCTTTTCCTTTTATCATCATTCGAAAGGAACTACCATTTGTAGCCCCGCGTATCATGGCTCCATGAATTCCCTCAGAGAGACTGCGGCGGTATAATCGAGGTTCCAGTGCCATGTACCGAACACCTTTCTCGTTCTTCTTAAGTTGGAACTTATAATCTCCGAGTGTAACATTTGTACCATGGATCATATGGTCAGTAAAGGATTTGATCAGATTGTCCCAAAGGTAAGAAATCCGGTCAGCCTTTTTCTTTTTTAAATATCGGGGATCATTAATATATTTTTGGTAATGTGCATGATTGATAACAAGTGGACGATCTACAGGAACAAAATCATGCTCACCGGCTTTGTTTGTCCGTATTGCATAGTACGCGAGCAAGTTTTCTTCTCCATCCGCTTGGACTAGCCGATTTGTTCGAACAAGTGCCACCTTCTTTTCAAGATAGTCAACAAAATCACCTACAGTATCCAATTCATCCATTATGATATCAAGGGAATATTCATTGAAAATGTGGACAAATGAACCTTCTGGGTCCACATCACCGATTTGAAACGGCCTGACAGGACCAGAAATGTTGGACCAGTGTTGATCACCCTTGATGTCGGATCGAATGATCAGGCTTCCAGAACTCCCGGTAGTGTTATCCCTACATGCCTTGCTGGCACCGTTGGCAACAACTATTCTATGAAAGATCCGCTCGCTTTTTAATGGTAAATCTATTGGGAATGGACTCTTGCATTTTTGGTCAAGATAAACACGGTCAGGGTGTTCACAGATCCAGCGTTCAGCTCCACGGGCCTGTTTTTCAGAATCACGAATTGCCCTTTTTGCCCATTTGGACCAGGCAGTATCAATACCACCTTTTGGCCAGGCAATGGTTTTCTCGCTGAAAATAATTACATAAGGACCGCAGACTACCAAAAGGTCACATAACTCTTTTCCAGGTCCCCGGCATGGGTTGGGATATGCCCAGAGTTTTAAAAACGACTTATCGGCAAGTCTTGCCAAGTGACGTTCAGATGGGGTTATCCCTTCAGATTTTATTACAGGTTGATGAAATGTCATTATATCAAGATTTTTTACTTCCATGGAATAAATTTTGGTTTTTCGTTATCAGCTTTAACATTGATTTTATCAAAATCCAGGCAAGGATTATTAAAATAGTATCGGAATGAATATGGTGTGTTGGCAACAAGTTTACAGATGACCGTGAAGCCATTTTGCTACCTCTGTAAGACCGGGGAATTGTTTACTTTTTATTGACCCTTCAAGACTTCAAACCTGCGCCGGAGAACATAGGCCAAACAGCTGACATTCCAAAGCAGTGGGGATAGCCCATGGTCCCTCGCTGGAGATAGTCAAGATAGGGGAAGTTTCGAATGAATATCCCACCAAAATATGATCGACTCCTGATGTTGAACACTGACCTTATTCAAGTAATTGAAATCCGGTACTCGGGGCCACAGGGAAATTGTTTTTTGGCAATCAGGGATAAATTCAGCGACAGTTAATTTGTTCTAATGGCCTGTTTGGTCAGGCAGATCCAATCCAAAGAATATGGCTAGGATTGAGTTAAACGCCAAATAATAACAAGCATTTACCATTGAAAAAAACCTTTCTCCACCAATTTTAACGTCAAGCGAAAAAAGACAAACTGGTGGGGTTTCCCCAAGACCCAACTGACAGCCCAAGTTCTGCCTGGCCAAACAGGCCATTCTTAAGATAGATTTGGAATATTCAAATTACAAGTACGATTGAGCTGATCTACCCCTCGATATAGAGCTGAATGCCAATTCTTCAGAAACAGGTTAATTCAGATTTTTGAAATGATAATTGTTTTTGGTGCTTATATACCTAACTAGCCAAAATCTCCATATTAGACAGTCTTGTCAAAGACCATTACCCTTAAATTGGTTTACATTACTTCATAACAATGATTTTAGTTTAGGGCTGGTCAGTAAGTAGAAACTTCAGACTTTCTGAACTCGGGTTTGATAGTTAGGTGGTCAAAATTTGAAATGATACATTATGGTAAAAAAGAGTGTGATAAAAATAAGGACACTGGTCCATTCGGTGGATCACTTCCAAACCCCTTGAATTGGGATGAAAAACAAAAAACCCAGTTTAATTGCCATTCCGGGGTTAGGATATCTGAATTTATTTGCTTTTGGGTGATTCATCATGGTTCCAACCGTAGTGACTCCAATTATCTTCATCTTTACATGCAACAGCTTCTGAACGACGATAAGCACGAATATTTCCGTGAGGCCAAGTGTTTCTTTCGGCAATCATGATCCAAACAGGTTCAACTTCAAACTGGTTAAAATAATTAAGTAGCGTTTCTTGATTGATAACAACAGCTGACCGATTCTCACGTTCACAAATAGAAAGCAGAACTTTATGATTATTTGAATTTGCCCAAGAGTTCGAACGACTATCGCCCATTTTGAGTCCTAATTCATCCGCAAACCATTTTTGTGGCAAAATCCTAGTGAAGCCGTTTGGTAAAGTTTTATCACGATGACTTTCCCATTGATAGCTCGTCAAAGGAATGGCGAATTCATAGCCCTCTAGAGCAGCCCCTCTATGATTTCCGAACTTTTCGCTTTGCCATGTATCACGCCAAAAAGCTTCCAATAGATATGGGCTAGATGTGAAACCGATTGGTTCAAATGAATCAACATTTAAGTCTCGTTTCTGATTCAAATACTCCACGAATTCCTTAGACATACCTTTCTTAAGAAACACGCAATAAATAAAACGGAATTCCTCAAGCCTGATTCCGTGAAAATTGGCACTTGGTTCTGAATATTCTTGCCTGTCTGAGTTGTATTCGTACAGTAAAAACCATTCTTTTCCCTTTTTATCTGGGCGTTTAAGTTTACTCGTAAATGATTCAGTCGGATCTTCCAGAAAAGGCCACTGGATCAGGTTCTCTTCTCTTACATCTGGTAGTTTTACATGTGGTTGCGTTATCCAAACTGCCATTTTCCCATCAGGCATTCCATATCTTGATTTGGTAGACAAAATCGTGGGTTCGATATTCCGACGATAATCGTGATGACTATACCGATATTTGGTTGGTACTTCATGCCATTCTGGTAGATACCAAAAATTATCTGCCATACGGGCTTGAATTTCATCGAGTGCAATTCGCTGATACTTCTTACCGATACGCTCATGGTCGGTGTAAATCCTTGAATGAGAAACCAAATGGCGATCTCTGGGAAACCGATCCGCTGTCCAACCAAAATCATAGGCTCTTTTTGTAATCCAAAGTCTACATTGGTCTACATCCACACTGTTATACTCTCCTCGAACCTTCTCCTCACTTAAATATTCGGCAAGGAACCTTTTCATTTCATCTGGTGAGAATAACCTTTTTAAGGTTTCAAGAGATTGCGTTAGTTCAGTAGTGTATTGATTAGCTAGTTGTTTGGTATCCTCATCATGGCCGTCCTTTTTGATTTTTGCCAAGTATTGTATTAGATAATTCAAATGATCTTCATACATTTTAAGAGCTTCAACTCTATCAGGAAAAGGCTCAATTACGTTTGTATAGAATAGTTTTTTCATTGCATCTCTTGACAACGGCATCGGTTCACTGAGAGGTGTGGTTAAAAAGTTACTTACTCTTCCCGGAATGCTGTATTTACCAAAGTCACCCCACTCACCTGAAGCAGAATTGAAAATCTCTGTACCACCTGTACTTTTTGCAATTTTTTCAACCTCGTTTATATTCAAACCAAAGGATGGAGGTGTGGATGAAAACGGGTGATAACAATTACCTAGACAGACTTTGCTGTTCAATGCCCCCTTTTCCTTTGCCAACTCAATAATTCCTAGAGCATAGTCCCTTACCATAAGCCCTGTGGGAGGATTTTCATCTGCAAAAAACAAGTCATAAGTTAGATTAGAGTACAAAGCCAACCTATTCGAATTCGAATTAATACAACATGCTCCAAATGCAGCTGCATAAAGTCGTTCGATTACGTAAGGATCATCGCAATCGTGGATTAGTGGAGCTACGAACGCGTATATATTTGAATTTGTTAGGAAAATGGTCGTGAGAGCCTTTGTGGCACTATCACGGAGGGTCATATATGATGATGAGAAACTCCAGTTCAAAATGAGGGATGCCAATTCCAGGTGACGCTTGTCGACTGGATTGTCAGATAACGCCATGGCCCAGGAAATGATGCGCTCAATTTGCGGGTGTTCACGTCGTGAAGCCTGATTTATCCAAACAGTCCATTTACTGTCACGTTCTGGCAGACTCAATTGTTTCAATCGATTGTGTAAGAATAGTGCATTGTAAGGATGATCCACAGTCATTGATATTTCCAAGAGCAATCCAAAGATTTCAATATTTTCTTTTTCAAGTCTATTAAACAATGTTTGAGTTTGTTCTGGGAAGGCATCCACTTTTCTCCATTTAAGGCTTTCACTGAAACCTTCTTTAACAATTCTGCTATTCTCCCAAATCTGATCCCAGTCAG
Source organism: Paracoccaceae bacterium (assembly GCA_009842205.1). GTDB lineage: Bacteria > Pseudomonadota > Alphaproteobacteria > Rhodobacterales > Rhodobacteraceae > MPNP01. The sequence goes on from VYFX01000011.1 coordinate 15,305, forward strand.
GAAGTGTCATTGCGAATTCAACACCAAGTTCTTCAGGAAAGGTAATAGAGAGTGCGTTTACCAAACCAGCAAATTGATAGTTCAGCAATTCGTCAAAATGATTTTCCTTCAAGAGAAATGACAAAGGACCATCCGGAGAAAAGGCCTCTGCCTCGTGTCCCGGTTTAACTTGTTTTGTTAGAACTTTGGCCATAAGGTGATCTTGAAAGCGTTGGAAGGTAAAGCGTACACGTTCAGGAGGAGGATTCAAAGGGTCAAACTCTTCATGGAATGGTGGTGGATCGAGCCGGAAAAGACTGGTTTCACACAATACTTGTAGCCAACTCTTACCTTCAGGTGGTGTTCTTCCAGAAAAGTAATTATCAATCAGGTCCTCAGCTTCGGCTTCTTCTAAAAAGTCATTACCTTTCCTAGCCATTTCTTCCGCAACTTTATTAACAGCGCACTTGATTGATTTTGAGAAATTAACAGCGTTCGCTGAACCAGTCTCCACTCGCCAACTCAAAGAATCGAAATACAATGCCATCATTTCGGAAATTCCCTGAAGGCCCCTTGGAAACTCTGATTCTCCCTTGGAGGCAAGTGCCTCACTAGTACACTTTAAGAAGAGAGGATTGCTAAATTCGGGTGCCAGCCATGCCGTGTTGGGTCTCGCAATACCACTTTTATCCAAGTAGCTAATGGCTGCCTGCTCACGTTCCTCAGAATTGCTGAAACCAAGTAGGCGATATTTTGGCAAAGTCTCCAGAAGGTCATTTGGTATTGCATAATGGAGGTATTCTTCCCTACAGGAAAATACGGCTGTCACATGGGAATAGTTTTTGAGTTCATCTAAAATACCTGGAATTTCCCTATACCAGTATTGCGATCTAGCACCATCGTTGATTGCATCGAACATCAGTATGATGCGCTGTTTTTTTCGAAGACCGACGGCGTTCAGGACACCCAGAATTTCTTTGGAGGTACGCCCAATTAGTCCAAGCAAGTTTCCTGTTTGTGACCAGAATGGCGAATTTGAGAATTGTTCACCCAACAACAACACTGTTGGTAAGCCTTCTTTAACCCGCTCTTCAGCCACACGAGCCAGCAGATGTGATTTACCTACGCCGGCTATACCATGAATTATGGCACACCTTTTTTGCTCTGTAGCAATATAACTGTTGCCGAGAATCCTAGTAAGTTCATTTATCGCTGAAGCAAGATTTCTCAATTTACCTTTGATATCATTTAGTTTATGCTTATCAGATTCTTCTAACGTGTCTTGCTCAACAACAGAATACTGCTCAAACAATTCCCAAACTGTATCTTCCAGGGAATATGCATATTCCAAGGTTTTACCAACGTACCACGGATCAGATAATTCTTCGGTAAAACTATCTGCAAGTTGCATGAGATCATGCCAATCCTTCTCAGCTTCTTTAAATGCATTTTCAATAGGAGCAAAATCTGTTACATTAATTTTTATCTCTGGTATTCGGAATTTACCTAATTTTTTGAATGCAAAAGCAATTTTCTTTGAGATGTTTGGACCTCTAACAATTGTATCGAACAAATCTTCAATTGCCAAATCCACATGATCATCAGGATTGAAGCGTTCATCTAATTTCAGTAATGCAGAAGAGATCTGAGAATGGAACCAGCTATCGTTGAGTATTTCTTCCTGGAACCAATTTCGAAGCAGTCCTAAATTCTCTTCCCGTAAGAGTTTCTCAGTTAAAGTAGTTTTTGTCCAAAGTTCGAACTCAAGTATCATCCCTTTTTTTGCAGCCGATACCTTCCACTCAGTTACCTTGTTTTCCCACTTTTCCCATTCAGATTTACCCTTGGTTTTTGGGCCACGATCTGGTTTAGGATCAAATGGAATTGCAAAAACATACTTCTTTAGTTCGGTGTGTGTGGCTATTGCTTGTTCGACCGACTTGTCCATCTGCTTAAGTTGTGATTGACCAAACGACCAGAAATACTTGGCCTGGAATCCTATCTTCGTTCCGTCTGAATTGATCCAAAGTGCTTCAACCCCTCCATCACCTCCACTTCCATCATTGGGCTGAAACTGTGCCCCATTGTTAGGCCTTTCTCTATTCGCTAAAACACATAACAGGCTCTCGAAAGATTCCCTTTGGCCCTTTTCAAAGGCATTGATGTTTTTGAAATCTAGCATTTCACACGTAATACAGCACTAACTGGCACATTTATTTCCCAAATGGATTTAGTTTCTTAATAATACCCATTTCAAGGGACTTTTGAGCGTCTTTTGTTCAATTGAAACTTGTACATGACGACAATCAATTCTGTACTTATTCCAAGTAACTCAAAATCCTTGGTTTGTAATTTGGTGGACGTGCATCAGGCTAAATGATGATCTTAATGGGAGGATAATGATATTTCCTTGATTCTGAGGGTATGTAGACCGTTAAGTAATTTTTTCATTGAATTCACAATCAAACCATCTTGTACAAGTTAATTCCCGGCGTTGTCCAGATTCTGAGTTAAAGTCCTTGTTAGGTTACACTGATTAGAATAATTCAACTCTGCCTTTCATAAACGTCACTTGGAATATTCACAAAAAAAGGAAGTTACAAGACGCGTGCTTAAAACGACTACTTAATCCAATTGTGATACGCTAATCCAACCAAGTTGTTTTCCAGATTAATTTTGCAAAAACACCATTACTGCAAATTTAAATCTTGAAAAATGAGTTTTAAATCCTATATATGCACAGTAACCGAATTACAGATAAAGTTAAAATATGGAATTACGATTAAAAGAGATAGCTAAAATATCATCGGGGGCAACTTTTCGCTCAAGGATTGAAGCTCACCACAATGGAGGTGTCAGAGTCATTCAGATGAAAGATTTGGGAGATGATAATTTCGTACATATTAAGGGATGTATACAGATTGAACATTCCGCACTTAAACCAGACCAAATTGTAAAAATCGGTGATTTAATTTTTCGCTCTAGGGGACAAAACAATTCTGTTGCATTACTTAATGAAGAGGTTACTGATACAATCCTAGCGGCACCTCTACTTCGCTTAAGGCCAAACAAATTTAAGGTTCTACCTGAATATTTGCTGTGGTGGATCAATCAGCCATCATCTCAGAACTATCTGATGTCAAGGTCAGAAGGATCCACTGTAAAGATGGTAAGCAAGTCTGGTTTAGAAGATATGATGGTTAGCCTTCCCTCCATGAAAGAACAAATAAAAATCGCCAAATTTTTCTACTTTTCTCAACAGGAACAAAAGCTTCTTGAGGAGTTAAAAAATTGTAAAGAAATCTTAACACATAGAATTTTGATGCTGATGGCATCAAAATCTCGCCAGAAAGCAAGTAATAAAAAATCCGGTTTCGATGAAACTACATCATAACCGGTTCAATATCATCACAACAAAAAGGATCATAGAGATGAGTATTAATATAGAAAACTGCAGTTTTGAAGGGCCATTTGCAAGTACTTCAAATTTGAAAGACCAATCAGGTGTATATTTAATTTTAGGCAATCATAGTGGAGACAATTGGAATCTAGTAGACGTTGGTGAATCTTCCCAGGTAAAATACCGTATCGATAATCATGACCGTAAAGTGTGTTGGAATCAACAAAATTATGCAAACCTAAAAGTTGCAGTGTTATATACAGATGAAAATTCACGAATGAGAATTGAAGCCGAACTTCGCAGTCAATATAATCTGCCTTGTGGCCAGAGATAAAATAGTTTTTGTGGGTGGGTAAAACCACTCACATCTTTTATGGAACAAGAATAATGCCGAATAGAACAATCAAACAACAAGATGTAAAAAACGCTGCATGGGCTGCTTGCGATACATTTCGTGGTGTAATGGATGCAGCTGGATACAAGGACTATATCCTTGTGATACTTTTTTTAAAATACATATCGGACGTATGGAAAGATCATTATGAGGATTATCGAAAGGAATATGGTGATAATGATGTTCGTATCCGCCGAAAGTTGAAACGTGAACGCTTTATCTTGCCGAAAGAAGCCAGTTTCTATGATCTTTATGAGAAGCGTAACGAAGCAAATATTGGCGAATTGATCAATATCGCGTTAGACGCCATTGAAACAGAGAACAAAAGCAAGTTGGAAGGTGTTTTCCGGAATATTGACTTCAACTCAGAAGCTAATCTTGGCAAAACTAGAGACCGTAACCGCCGTCTAAAAATGCTTTTGGAAGACTTCAACAAACCACATCTTGATATGCGCCCAAGTCGTATCTCGGATGATGTTATCGGTAATGTTTATATCTACTTGATTGAACGTTTTGCCTCTGATGCAGGAAAAAAAGCCGGTGAGTTCTACACCCCACATAAAGTTTCTAAGCTGGTTGCAAAATTGTGCAAGCCCAAAACCGGTGCAAGGATTTGTGATCCGGCATGTGGTTCTGGTGGACTTTTGATTGAGGCTGCTAAAGCCGTTGGAAACCGTAATTATTCAATCTATGGCATGGAGGTAAATGGTAGCACATGGGCATTATGCCGCATGAATATGTTCCTGCATGGAGCTGATTCTGCCCGTATTGATTGGTGCAATACGCTAACATCACCAACTTTGGTGGAAAATGACCGCCTAATGAAATTTGATAATATTGTAGCTAACCCACCTTTCTCATTGGATAAGTGGGGTGCTGATGAAGCCGAGGCAGATATCTTCAATCGCTTCTGGCGCGGAGTTCCTCCAAAATCAAAAGGTGATTTTGCCTTTATCAGTCACATGATAGAAGCTGCGGTGGAAAAGGAAGGTCGAGTAGCCATTGTTGTACCGCATGGAGTTTTATTCCGTGGTGCTTCAGAGGGGCGTATCCGTGAAAAGTTGATCAAAGACAATCTACTTGATGCTGTAATTGGTCTTCCGGGAAACCTTTTCCCAACTACATCAATCCCAGTAGCAATAATAGTCTTTGACCGCTCAAGAGAAAAAGGCGGTGCCATTGAAGACCGAAAGGATGTTTTGTTTATTGATGCGAGCAAAGAATACCAGGCTGGAAAAAATCAAAATACCCTGATGGATGAACACATTGAGAAAATTCTGAGCACATTTGAAAAGCGTGAGCACATTGAGAAATATTCCCATCTGGCAAGTTATGACGAGTTGAAAGAAAACGACTTTAACCTAAACATCCCACGGTATGTAGATACCTTTGAAGAAGAGGATGAAATTGATATCGAAGCCGTTCAACAAGAAATCAATACACTTGAAAATGAATTGGTGGAAGTACGTGGGAAAATGGCCTCTTTACTTAAAGAGGTGTTAGAATGAGAAATGGCGAACTAATCATCTATCAAACTGAAGATGGTCTTACGGAAATTAACCTGACAGCGATTGATGGTACAGTCTGGTTGACACAGGATGAGATTGCAGATTTGTTCGATAAAGGCAGATCCACTGTAACAGAACATATTAAAAATATTTTCTCAGAAAGTGAATTGGACAAGAGTTCAGTGTGTCGGAATTTCCGACGAACTGCCAAAGACGGTAAGGATTACGATGTTTTACACTATAATCTTGATATGATTTTGGCTGTTGGTTTCCGCGTCCGTTCACCTCGGGGTACACAATTCCGCCGTTGGGCCAACACGGTCTTGAATGAGTATTTGGTTAAAGGCTTTGCTATGGACGATGAACGTCTAAAGCAAACTGAAAATTGGGATTACTTTGATGAATGGCTTGCCCGAATCCAGGACATTCGGGCATCTGAAAAACGTTTCTACCAAAAAGTAAAAGATCTTTACGCTACTGCTGTTGATTACGACAAAACATCTGAGCAAGCACAACTGTTTTTTAAAAAAGTACAAAACAAGATGCTCTGGGCAGTAACAGGTAAAACTGCCGCAGAGTTGATTGCAGACCGAAGCAACTCCAAAAAAGCTAATATGGGCCTGACCTCTTTCAAAGGTAGAATTGTTAGAAAGAGTGATATCGGTACGGCCAAGAATTACCTTCATAAGGAAGAAATTGAAGAACTTAACCGCATAGTAATTATGTATCTGGATTATGCAGAAGACCAGGCCAAAAAGCGCAAAACCATTAATATGTATGAATGGTCAGACAAATTGGATGCATTTCTTGAATTTAATGAGAGAGATCTGTTGACCCATGCCGGGAAGCTGAAAATGGAATTAGCTAAGAGACTTGCTTCAGAACGATATTTTGAATTTGATATCAAGAGAAAAAAAGCCGAGGCCATCGCAGCAGATGAAGAAGATATTAAAGATCTAGAAATTTTTCAAAAGAAACTATCAAACCGTGCGAGTTGAGATGAGAAATTCTGTAAAGCACCCTGAAAGTTGGGATTGGCTTCCTTTATCTGAACTCGGATCGTTTTCAAAAGGAAAGGGAATTACCAAGGCAGATTTACAGGATGAAGGTTTGCCATGCATACGATATGGAGAAATATACACCCATCACCACCATACAGTAAAAAAGCCCTATTCATTTATAAGTAGAGAAGTTGCGAATAACAGTAAAAAAATAAGATTCAATGATCTACTTTTTGCCGGTTCAGGAGAAACTCTTGAGGAAATAGGAAAGTCTGTGGGTTATAGATTACACGAAGTGACTTTTGCAGGTGGAGATATAATTATATTAAGCTTGGCAGAGAACTATAGAGCAGATTATATAGCATACTATCTAAATTCTTTGGGTCGGTCTCAGTTGAATAAATTGGGTACTGGACATTCTATTGTCCATATTTATGCAAGAGATTTAGAAAAAGTAATTGTTCCCATCCCCCCAAAAAATATACAGGATAAAATAGTTTCTACTCTGAAAAAATGGGATACTACCATTGAAAAAACCAAAGCCTTAATTGATATCAAAGAGCTTCAGTTCAAGTGGTTAGTTTCAAGGTTAATTAATAAGTCTGGATATCAAAAAAAGCAGATTTCTAATTTTATCTCAGAAATTTCAAAGAGAAATCGCGGAAATGAAATTGACCGTGTTTTAAGCGTAACAAATCACAGTGGTTTTGTCTTACCGGAAAATCAATTTGAACGCCGTGTAGCAAGTACCAATGTTAGCAATTATAAAATTGTACACAAAGGCCAGTATGCCTATAATCCATCTCGAATTAATGTAGGCTCTATTGCACGATTAGATAAGTGGTGCAATGGGATTTTAAGCCCTATGTACACGGTCTTTCAATTAAATGAAAAAGTTATAGATACCGATTACTTTTTGCATTGGCTTTCATCTAGCGAAGCAAAACAAAGAATAAAGAAAAGTGCACAGGGTAGTGTGAGAGAAACAGTTAAATTTGGTGATCTTGGAACCATCAAGATTCATCTTCCAGAGCTTTCTGTTCAGCATAACATTGCGAACAAACTCAATACAGCAAAAAAGGAAATTGATCTGCTAACTGAATTAGCTAATCAATACAGTTTGCAAAAAAATGGCCTTATGCAAAAACTGCTGTCCGGTGAATGGAACACCAGAAAAAAGGAAGCTGCATAATGTCATTGAACAATATACAAGGTTTCCGCTTTAACGAAAAATATCTATCACAAATACCCGCGCTCCAACAGCTAATGAAACTGGGGTATAAGTATCTCACACCTGAGCAAGTATTTAATTTACGTGGCTGTAAATACAGCAATGTTATCTTGGAGAGTATACTCCGTGATCAACTGCAGAAATTCAACCATATCCACTATAAAGGTAATGAGTATCATTTTTCGGAAGCCAACATCCAAGAGGCAATTCAGAAAATAAAAAATGTCAAATATGACGGTTTGCAGAAAACCAATGAAGCGATTTATGACTTGATCACACTCGGTACAGCTCTTGAACAAATGATTGAGGGTAATAGTAAGAGTTTTACCCTGAATTATATAGACTGGGAAACACCTTCAAATAATGTCTTTCATGTCGTACCTGAATTCACAGTCGAACGAAATCGTAGTATTGAAACAGCTAGACCAGACATTGTTTTATTAGTCAACGGCATCCCTTTGGTGGTGATTGAATGCAAATCTCCCAATGTAGAAATTGAGCAAGCTGTTTCCCAAAATATTCGTAATCAGGGCGATGAATACATCCCGAAACTGTTCACTTATGTACAATTAGTACTAGGCGTTAACAAGAATACAGCCCGTTATGCAACAGCAGGAACGCCAGCCAAATTTTGGAGCAATTGGAAAGAGTTGGAGGATCAAGAAGATGAGATTGATGCCACCATAAACACACCTTTAGTTGATGAACAGAAAGATGTTTTGTTCACGGGAGAATTTGCAAGTGCACGCAATTTTTTTGATACCTTGGAAAATGAAGGTAAGCGTATACCGACCGAACAGGATAAAGCACTCTATAGCCTCTGCCGGCCAGAACGCCTTATAGAGTTAATATTTCGTTATACATTGTTTGATGCGGGGGTTAAGAAAATTGCCCGCTATCAACAGTTTTTTGTAATTCGATCTACTTTGGAGCGTATTAAACGCCAAAGCAAGGAAGGTATTAGATCAGGGGGTATAATCTGGCAAGCACAAGGTTCAGGCAAATCCCTTACCATGGTTATGTTGACCCGAGTATTGGCTTTGGATAAAGAATTCATAAACCCACGCATTATCTTGGTCACTGACCGGGATGATTTGGACAAGCAATTGGGCAATACTTTTGCTGCTTGTGGCCTTTCAAAAGAACGCGCGACCTCCGGCCGCAACCTGGTAAAGCATATAAAAAACAAGGTTGGTATAATTACCACCCTGATTCACAAGTTTGAAGTCGGTTATTCATCCGAGAAATATATTGATGGGTCAACTGATATTTTTGTGCTTGTAGATGAAAGCCATCGTACAAATTTTGGGGAGCTAGCGGCAAGAATGCGTCAGATGTTGCCCAATGCATGCTATCTGGGATTCACAGGTACACCCTTACTTAAGTCAGAAAAGAATAATTTCAGAAAATTTGGAGGGTTAATTGAACCCCACTATACCATCAGACAAGCTGAGAAAGACAAGGCTGTTTTGCCATTGCTTTATGAGGGGCGCCATGTGGAAATGTATCAAAATAAAGCCAGCATTGACCTGTGGTTTGATCGACACACTTCGGATTTGAGCATTGACCAAAAGGCTGACCTGAAAAAGAAATACGCTCGAGCTGAAATGCTGAATAAGTCAGATCAGGTAATTTACACGCGTGCATTTGATATAAGCGATCACTATCGCACCAATTGGCAAGGTACTGGATTTAAAGCACAGTTAGTATCTCCAAGTAAAGTTGCTGCAATAAAGTATCATCAATATCTGAAAGACTTAGGTTCTATAACTTCCGAGGTCATTATTTCTCCTCCAGATAACCGGGAAGGTCATCAAGAAGTTGACGAAGGTCCAACAGATGCGGTTGGCAAATTTTGGAATAAAATGATGAAGCGCTTCGGTTCTGAAGAGGAATATAACAAGCAGGTAATTAACCAGTTCAAATATGGAGAAGAACCAGAAATCCTGATCGTTGTTGATAAATTACTAACAGGCTTTGATGTACCTAGAAATACGGTTCTTTATCTTTGTCGGACCTTGCGTGAACACACTTTACTTCAAGCAATTATGAGAGTGAACCGACTGCATGAGGGAAAGGACTTCGGCTATATTGTCGATTACACCAACGTTCTGGGTGAATTGGACAATGCATTGACAATGTACGAAGCATTTGAGGGCTTTGACGAAGATGACCTTTTGGATATTTTGACATCGGTTAATGAAAAAGTAAGGGCACTTCCGCAGCACCATTCGGAACTATGGGATGTTTTCCGAGAAGTTAAAAACAAACATGATGAAGAGTCATTTGAGGTGCTTTTAGCAGATGATGAATTGCGGGGTGATTTCTATGAGAGATTGGCTTTATACAGCAAGACCTTAGGGATTGCCCTTTCAACCGATAAATTCATCATGGAAACACATGAGGCAAAATTACGAACCTATAAGGCTGATCTTAAAAGGTTCCAGAATCTGAAACAGTCGGTAAAACTACGTTATGCTGAGTCTATTGATTACAAAGACTACGAACCCAAAATCAAAAAACTTCTTGATATGCATATTCAGGCAAATGAGGTAATCCAGCTGAATCCTCCTGTGAATATCTTTGATGATGAAAATTTTAATACCCTCAAACAAGGAAAAGGTATTTATTCAAACAAATCTATAGCAGCTAAAGCAGATACGATCGCTCATGCGACTAAAAAAGCAATCCATGAAAAAATGGGCGAAGACCCAGCGTTTTACAAAAAGTTTTCGAAAATGATTCAGCAAGCTATTGATGATTTTAAAGCTCGTCGAATTTCTGATCTCGAATACCTGAACAAGGTAAGCAACATTCGTGAATGGGTTGTATCCAGAAAACATGATAATGTCCCTGAAATTATTAGTGGTAATGATGAAGCCTGTGCCTATTTTGGAATAATCAAGCCATATTTCATGAAATATGAATCAGAAAAAGAAAAAATTGAAATAGTTTCTGCTGAAGCCTCTTTGGCTATTCATCGTGTTATTGAAAATCATTGGAAGGTTGATTTCTGGATGGATGAAATGATCCAAAATTCTGTCAAGAATGATATGGACGATATCCTTTTTGAAATAGGATTTACCTTTGATGATATGGATGAAATAATTGATAAAACCATGCGGATAGCAAAAAGCAGGAGACCTTCATAATGAAAGGTATTACCTGTACATTTAGCAACGGAAAAACAAAAATCGACTATGAACTTCTGTTAATGAATCGCAAATCGTTGGAAATAGCAGTTCATCCTGACAAAAGCGTAGTGGTAAAAGCTCCTTCAAATTCAACACTAGAAGTTATTGAAGGGAAAATTAAGAAGCGATCCCGCTGGATAAAAAGACAAATCAGGTATTTCAATCAATTTGATCCAAGAACACCTGAAAGGAAATATGTTGGTGGAGAAAGTCATCTATATCTTGGACGGAAATACCGATTAAAGATCGAACTTTCTGACAGGGATAAAGTCTTATTAAAGAATGGCTTTTTCTACATCGAAACCATTTCCAAGCAATCAGAACATATAAAGCAGCTGATGGAAGCATGGTACAGTAGACATGCAAAGATGTACCTTTCCAAAATCTTTTATGAATGCTGGGAAGATTTCAATAAAGATAATTTAAATATGCCAAATTTGAAGGTCAAGGAAATGGAAAAACGCTGGGGTAGTTTATCGGCTAAGGGCCAACTCACTCTCAATACTAAACTGATTCAAACCCCCAAAGAATGTATTGAATATGTTGTTATCCATGAACTTTGCCACCTGATCCATCATGATCATGGAACTGAGTATTATAAATTGTTGGATCGAGTATTACCAGATTGGATGAAACGGAAACACAAACTTGAAATGGCATTGATTTAGTTTTTGTACAATAATTTGTCATCCCCTATCAGATGTATAGCCCTGGAATTCCCTCTCAAAAGCAACATTAAAAAAGCTTGGTATCTATTCCAGACAATTCAAACGCTTATGTGTTTTAACTTACCAAAACTTCCAAAATCTATCCTTGTCGGAATCCTTATCATGTTTGTATCTGCCCTTGGAATGCTTGTTAAAGCGATCTCCCTTTCTACCATGCCAGAAGCCCTGTTGCATTCGTTCAGCAACCCCGGCTCGTTCTTCGGGGGTCATATTTGCGATTTGGGTTGATAGCAGGGAGTGGGCTGTTTCCATTCTGTTCAGTGATAGTTGTCTTTGATTGGCAAAATGATCATCAAGGGCTTCCTTGTCAAAACTATCGGATGACAATATTGATATCAGGGATTCGAATTCCTGTTGTGCATCACGCAGTATTTCATCCATGCTGTCCTTGCGATTGGCTAGCTGGAGTTTAAGCTGATCCCGGTCAATTTTATCAAGTGATCCTGAAAAGCCACCCAATCCAACTGAGCCGAAATACTGATGTATGGGTACTGGTCCATAAACAAACCATTTATAGGCAGCTCCAACAGCAAGACCGACAATGATCATGTTCAAACAAAGAGAAATAACCAACAGGATTTTAACCCACAAGGGAGTTTTAAATTTAACTTTTTCCATATTCCAAATTACTACCTTTGGGTGCTCCAAAAAGATTGGAAAACATCCAACAAAACAAAATCAAGCCAGATTTCAGATATATTCACCCTGACACTTATACGGAAAAGAAAAGAAATTCCGTTGAAAAAGCAAGATGGATTTATTCGGAAGCTAACGAGAGGATTGGGAATCTACGAGCAAAGGGTAGTTCAACCCTTGTAACAATTATCGTTGTGCCATTCCAGAAAAGCAATATCTGGTGGAACTCGATAATTTTCTTTTGGAACAAAAATGTCCTTACCATTCAGGGCATAATAATCCCTGCCATTTTCAAATTCTTCTCGAATTCGTTCGCTGACTTCAAACTTGTAGTCAGAATTTACGGTTACATACCCACTGTCAAACAATTTATGTATATCACTTCTGAACAAAATTCCGTTTGAAGGTTCATGTTTCCCACCTTGGCTATATGGCTTGATGTGTGCGGCCTCAAGCACTGGAAGGGTTTTTTCTTTGGTTATGGCGCATCTATTGTTGTAATTTGTTCTTATCACTGAACGGAAGCCGCCCTGACCAAGCCTGGGGAGAATCAGTTGGGGTTTACCGGAACGATTTTGTTCCTCTACTGGCTCTGTCCAAAGAAATTGGTGTACATCATGCCACAGTCTCGACCCCAGAAATTTGGCAGTATCATAGTTTTGTCCCCTTACCGTGTTGGGATGAAAATCCGTTGGTGGATCTAAATAAGGCTCATCCAAAAAAAACGGGTTGGATAGAATTGTACAACCAATTTCAAAGGAATCAGATTTTTTCCCTGAGCGTAATTTGCTTACCTTTGCAAACATTTTATCTGCAGAATCAGTCCCATTTCCACGTCCAAAATTATCCCATGCCAATTTCCAAGGCAGCCTTTCATAATTTGAAAAAATACCCCCTCCGGCAATTTTGTTGACCGGTGCCTTGAGTTTGAAGAGCACGAGTTCACCTACTGTATGGTTTGTGAATGATTTTCCTGAAGGATTCCAAAAATTTACCGTACTCAGACCACGATCTCCTCTCCGATGTTCGTTTCGCAGGAAATTAAACCAGCCTATATCCGTAACCATAACTGATATTTTTACCATCGTTCTCTACTTGCGCGTTTGTTGGGTTGGGTAAACATTCAAACAAAATTCAAAGGTATATCAAAGGATGTTATGCAATATTAAGGGATTTCAACTCCTGCTCAAGATACTTTATGTCAGAAGGATTGTTGAGTTCCCAAAAATTTCTTCCATGGGCCTCAACTTCAACGCAGGTAATGGGTATGCCACCTTCTATAAACCTAAGCTGTTCCAATCCTTCCTGCATTTCCAACCTGCCGGATTCGGAACTGGCATACCACTTCAGCGCTTCCCTCGTATAGCCATAAATGCCTACATGGTGGAAAACAGGTGTCAATTCCCCAGTTGGATATTGCTGATCACACCAGGGAATGATTTCCTTTGAAAAATAAAGGGCATTGCCCCCCAGTCCAAAAACTACTGTAGTGGCGCCAACACGACCCTTTTCCCTATCCCTCTGGAATCTGGAGAGAATTTCACCATCACACCTCAAGACGGGCGTTACAACCTGAGGATGGTCATTACCAGTCAATGCATCGATCAGGCTTTCAATAAATTCAGGCGGACTGAGAGGAGCATCTCCCTGTACATTGATGACAAAGTCGTATTGTTCATCCAGTTTCAGAAGTACTTCGGCACATCTCTCCGTTCCATTTTTACAATTCGATGAAGTGATAAGTGTTTCTCCGCCAAATGACTGGACCTCATCGACAATTCGTTGATCATCGGTAGCAACCACAATAAGATCAACCCCCCTGACTCTTGAGGCGGTTTCCCAGGTTCGGTGAACAAGTGATTTCTCTAGGCCCGTGGCACCTTTCAATGGTGTAAGGGGTTTGCCGGGGAATCGGCTTGAGGCATATCTTGCTGGAATGACGATAGCTACTTGCAATGAATCGGTATTCCTTTCGCTACGGCAAGGAAAGGGGGATTCCAATAATTGTCCTTGCCATAAATGAAATTGCTGCATGAGGGAAGTTCAATCATGGAACCACCACTGGCCAAAAGAAGGGCATGTCCCGCTGCGGTGTCCCATTCCTTGGTCGGATGAAACCTTGGATAAATATCCCCTTTTCCTACGGACAACAAGGCAAATTTTATCGAGGATGAAACACATTCAGTCTGATAAGACCCATAGTCCTTGAGCAATTGTTCTTCCTTGTCGGTCGAGAAGGCCTTTGAAAGAAGCACCCTGTAGGTGTGATTATCCCGGTAGGTATCACTGTTTGATTCTACAGGTTCAAAATGGCTATTGTGTCCAAAACAACGACCAATGAAAACACCTTCACCGGGGACATTGAAATACATTTGATCCAATGCTGGAGCAGCCAGAATCCCTATTTTCGGAACCGAATCCTCAACAAGGGCTATATTTACCGTGAACTCATCCTCACCTCTTAAAAAGACCCTTGTACCATCAAGAGGATCAATGATAAAAAACCGGTCGTATTTCCTGGAATGGCTTTCAGGAATTTCCTCGCTGACTATAGGTATGGTGGGGAAGGATTTTTGCAGCCCCTCAACAATGATCTCATTGGCTTGAAAATCGGCAGAAGAAACCGGGCTGTTATCACTCTTGTAACTAACATCAATGGAATTGCCATCACGCAATTCATTGATTCTTTCACTTGCCCTCACGGCCAGTATGACTATTTCATCAATTTGTTGCCTCGAAATCATGAGTGATCCCGATTTGGAGGCATATTTTTGGACTTGCAGTAAAACCCTGGCATCACCTGTTCTCTTTTCTCCTCAAGAAACCACTCGAAGTGTTAAATTTATTCTACCTGATTGCCTCAACAAGTTGGAAGTACCAAATTTAATTCGATCTATACCATGATAACACAATCGGGCATCACCTCCCATAATCACAACATCCCCTGAATGCAACCAAAATGATTCGGTTTTACCTCCTCTATATGTATTACCGATTCTGAAAAGGGCTTCATCGCCTAGCGAAATGGATAATACAGGCCAGGACAAATCCTTTTCGTCTCGATCCTGGTGAAGTCCCATTTTTGCATTGGCCTCGTAATAGTTTATCAGGCATGTGTCGGGATCTTTTTCCATGGAAACCAGATTTTGCCAGATTTCCAGCACCAAGGGAGAAATCGGGGGCCAGGGTTTGCCGTCAGGCTGCATGGGTTCATACCGGTATCCGCTCTGGTCACTAAACCAGCCACAATTGCCAGCTGAGGTCATTTTCACTGACATTTCCTTGCCGGAGGGGGTTCGCAAGGTGTTAAAGGGTGCCTGTCGAACGATTTCCCTGATACTTTCCACCAGTTCCTTTTGTTTTTCAAAAGACAGGAAGTTTCTGTGGACAATAAATCCGCGCTTAATTTCAGTTGTGGAAATCATTGCAAGGCGAAACCTTCGTTGTAGTCAATAAATCCCCCAAACTAGATGAAACATCAGCAAAAGTATACCTTGTTACCCTTCAATTGATGAAAAACTGCGAAGCAATAGGCTGAAAGGCGGCTCCAATTGCCCCTGCCCTTGAACCCAGGGTGCCCTCTTCGGCTTTAGGCGGTACTATGCCCCTCGTATCCACCTTGTGTATCCAATCGTTTATGGAATCTACCAACTTGCTTCTGATATAGTCGGGAAAATTACCATCAATGATGATGTTTGGCACATCAACAATCGCTGAAACTGCCACTGAGGCAATGGCAATTCCCTTGGCAGTATCTTCAATCCAGTTGTTGACGATAGTCTCTTGCTCGTACCATATCTTGCTGAATTTATCTTGGAACACCTGTTGACCAGTGTACTCATGCAACATCTTCTCTAGTACATAAATTGATGATTTCTGGATCAATTGGGTTGACGAACCATTGGGAAGAGAAACGGGTATGGTTCCAAAGGCACCTGCGTTGTTATTATGACCGAGCACCAGTTTCCCATCAAGTACCAAACCACCACCGATGAAGGTATCAACGAAAAAGTAGCCAAATGAATTTCTAACACTTCCCTGACCGAAGACGAGTTCACCATTACAAGCCATGGTTCCATCATTGGCACTGATCGCGGGAAGTAAAGTTATGACAGAAATTTCCCCGTTCAGGTCAAAGTCCTTCCAGCTATTCATTTCCTCCCTAGGTACTCCTATTACATCACTCCATTTCCAAAGTTCGAAGGGAACAGCTATACCAATACCGATGATTCGGGAATGCAAGGATGGTGATATTTCATTTTGAATGTCAGTAATATTGTTACGTACAAACTGCAGAACCCTTTCTGGCGTCGGGAAGGTGTAATATATACTTCTTTCTGCACGGATCTGACCCAAGAAGTCCACCAGAACCAATTCAGCATGCCTGCGTCCTATCAAAAGACCAAAGGCAAAGGCTCCATCCGGGTTAAGGCTGATGGGAAGGTAAGGTTTGCCAACATTCCCCTTGACAGGCTTTCCCTTTATGATGAGTTCAGCATCCTCAAGCTTTCTTGTTATTACCGAGGAGGTTTGTGCTGAAAATGATGTCAGTTGGGCAATTTTGGAACTTGGAATATTCCCAGTTTTCCAAATCAGGGAAAGTACCAGCCTTTCATTATGGTTCCGGATGCTGGATGAATCCATTCCCTGATAAATGAAGGAGTTTGTAAGTTTCTCGGTTTCCAATATTAAAAAAGTAATTTATGATAAAAAAAAATTAGTAAACAAGGTTTATTTATTATTGACATTCTATTTTTAATTCAATAAACAATTTAATTCTACAATCAAAATTTACTGAAATCATTCAGTAGATGACTTGATATCCAAGAGGAGGAAAAATGAAAAAACTGCTAACTACAGCGGCAATTTCCGTTTCGTTGATAGCTGGAGCCAGTTCTGTTTCGGCCATGGACGTTTCTGCTTGCCTGATTACCAAGACCGAATCCAATCCCTTCTTTGTTAAAATGAGGGAAGGTGCTAATGCCAAGGCGGAAGAAATGGGAATTTCGCTCAAAAGTTATTCTGGTAAAATCGACGGGGACAACGAATCCCAGGTAACTGCAATCGAGACCTGCATTGCTGATGGGGCAAAGGGAATTCTGATCACACCTTCGGATACCGCTGCCATTGTAACATCCGTGACCCAGGCAAGGGATGCAGGGTTGCTCGTCATTGCCCTTGATACACCCCTTGATCCGATTGATGCAGCTGATTCCACATTCGCAACTGATAACTTTGTTGCTGGTGAGCTGATCGGTCAATGGGCTGCCGCAACCATGGGTGCTGACGCTGCCAATGCCAGGATCGGATTGCTTAACATCAATGTCAGCCAGCCTACTGTAGGTGTACTTCGAAACCAGGGTTTCTTGCAGGGATTCGGAATTGACTTGGGTGATCCCAACAAGTGGGGTGATGAGGATGATTCTCGAATCGTAGGTCATGATGTATCCAACGGTAACGAAGAAGGTGGTCGCACGGGCATGGAAAACCTGCTGGCAATCGATCCCATGATCAACGTTGTGTACACGATCAACGAACCTGCAGCAGCAGGTGCTTATGAAGCCCTGAAGGCTATCGGACGTGAAAATGATGTACTGATTGTTTCCGTTGATGGTGGATGTCCGGGTGTTCAGAACATCAAGGATGGTGTCATTGGTGCAACTTCGCAGCAATATCCATTGCTGATGGCTTCCCTTGGTATTGAGGCCATCGCAGCATGGGCTGCAGATGGATCCAAACCGGATAACACACCGGGTAAGAACTTTTATGATACGGGTGTTTCCTTGATAACCGACCAGCCAGCAGATGGTGTTGAAAGTATTGATACTGATGAAGGAATGTCCCTCTGCTGGGGTTGATTCTGCTATAGAATTGATTTAAAGTGTTTGATCTGAGGACAGTTTTGCTGTCCTCGGATTTTTATTATAAAGACCCAGAGTTACATCATATCAGCAGGGCGAAAGCAATATGGTAGAAAATGCAACTGAAGATATCCATTCAGAGGTAGAATCAGACCATAACAGTTTCATTCGAAAATTTCACCATGTATTGCACCAGACACCAGCAATTGTACCGCTGATTGTCCTTTCTTTATCCATACTGGTTTTTGGCCTTTTGCTGGGACCCAAATTCTTTTCACCCTTTGCCCTTACCCTGATACTTCAACAGGTTCAGATAGTTGGTATCGTCGGTGCTGCCCAAACATTGGTCATTCTTACGGCGGGGATTGATTTGAGTGTTGGGGCTATCATGGTATTCAGTTCCGTCATCATGGGGCAATTTACCTTTCGATATGGCCTTCCACCCACTGTAGCCGTGGCTTGTGGATTACTTTGCGGTTCCTTGATTGGCTGCATCAATGGCTGGTTGGTGGCCAAAATGAAACTACCGCCATTCATCGTTACACTTGGCATGTGGCAAATTGCCTTGGCGGCGAACTTTCTATATTCTGCGAATGAAACGATACGTAGTCAGGATATCGCAGCAGATGCACCCTTGTTACAGATCTTCGGTACCAAGTTCAATATAGGGGGAGCGGTCTTTACCTACGGTGTCATTTTCATGGTCTTTCTGGTTCTCTTTCTGGCCTATGTTCTGAAACATACCGCCTGGGGCAGGCATGTATATGCGGTAGGAGACGATCGCGAAGCAGCCGGATTGTCCGGGGTTAATGTGAATTTCACACTTATTTCGGTATATACAATAGCAGGCTTGATCTGTGCCTTTGCAGGTTGGACCCTGATCGGAAGGATCGGTTCGGTATCACCTACTTCGGGACAGTTGGCCAATATTGAGAGCATCACTGCCGTGGTGATTGGAGGGATATCCCTTTTTGGTGGAAGGGGTTCGATTTTAGGTATGTTTTTTGGAGCGCTTATCGTTGGAGTGTTTTCCTTGGGCCTCAGACTGATGGGTGCAGATGCCCAATGGACCTATTTGTTGATTGGTACGTTGATAATTGTTGCCGTGGCACTGGACCAGTGGATTCGAAAGGTGGCATCCTGATGGAACCCATACTAGCGGCTCGGGGATTGGTCAAGAGATTTGGTCGGGTGACTGCTCTGGACAATTGTGATTTTGAACTGTATCCAGGTGAAATACTTGGTGTCATCGGGGACAATGGTGCTGGCAAGTCAACCCTTATCAAATCCCTGTCGGGTGCTGAAATCCCTGATGAGGGAGAGGTTTTTCTTGAGGGTGAAGCGGTAAATTTCTCATCGCCCATTGATGCTCGAAAGGCCGGGATAGAAACGGTTTACCAGACTTTGGCCATGTCACCTGCCCTGGCAATTGCCGACAACATGTTCATGGGTAGGGAAATTCGCAAGAAGGGACTGATGGGACAATTGTTTCGAAAACTTGATCATTCCAAGATGCAGAAAATCGCCCATCAAAAACTCACCGATCTGGGAATAATGACCATCCAGAACATCAACCAGGCTGTTGAAACCCTTTCAGGGGGGCAAAGGCAGGGTGTCGCCGTGGCTAGGGCTGCTGCCTTTGGTTCAAAGGTGATTATCATGGATGAGCCTACGGCCGCTCTGGGTGTGAGGGAAAGCAGACGTGTCCTTGACCTGATACTGGATGTCAAGTCCCGGGGAATTCCAATCATATTGATTTCTCACAACATGCCTCATGTCTTCGAGGTTTCCGACCGAATTCATATCCACCGGCTTGGCCGGCGATTATGTGTTATCAAACCAGATGATTTTTCTATGTCGGACGCAGTTGCCTTCATGACCGGTGCCAAGAAGCCGCCGTCAGAATTTGTCGGCACTGCCTGATATTCCATTTACAGTACCCGTTACTGCACACAAATTACCCACAGTAAGGCATTTCTTAGTTCCGGCCATCATCTTCAACGGATAATCATAGTGGTGGTCAAATAACTATATTACATACGGCCTTGATATTATTTCTAATCCTCATTCGCTTTTTGGGACACATGCCTAAATGTATAATCCTTACTCCCTACCAGAGAGGGTATTTGCTTGCGGGACGAGTCGACAAGAGTAAGATCTAGGGTATAATTTGCCTGGCAAGGCTCCTTGCCACCCAAATCCGCTATCACCTCCCCCCATGGATTCACTATCATGGAATGACCATACGATGTTCGGCCATCATCATGGTCACCAACCTGAGCAGCAGCGATGACCCATGTACCGTTTTCTATGGCACGGGCCCTTAATAGTACTTCCCAATGAGCCTTGCCTGTTGGGACAGTAAAAGCCGATGGTATGAATATGACAGAAGCTCCCTTTTGACAATACTCGCGATAAATTCCCGGAAATCTCAAATCATAACAGATACTCATACCCCAGAATCCCCAGGGAGTGTCTACCAATACGGCAACGTCACCTGCCGTATAACGCTGGGATTCACCAATAGCCTTCCTTCCCTCAAGTAAGACGTCAAACAAATGGATCTTGTTGTAAGAGGCCAGGATTATACCCTGTGGTGTAATCAGTACCGAACAATTGTAGTATTTGTCTCCCTCTCTTACAGGTGTGGAACCGATATGGATCCACTTGCCGGCTTCCCTGGCAAGATCTTGGCAGGTTATGATAAAAGGATCATTTTCAATAGTGGTTATCGATTTCCGGGCTTTTGAAAAGTTTTTGTTCATCAGCCCCGATACTTCAGGCAGGGCAATGAGATCCGAATTACCAGACTTTTGTACAATCCGTTTGACCAACTCGATATTTCCCTGATGGTTGTCAGTGGAACACATCTGTACCAAAGTCACATCTAATTTCATCTCTACCGATCACGAATTAACAAAACTTTAGTGCCACCGACACCCTCAAGGTGAAGATACCCAAATCCATCCTGTAAACAAGGATAATTATTCCAATGGTTGGGAATCTGGAATAATGTGACAAAATTTGTCTCACCACTACCGATATAATTCAGTAAATTGAAATTGATTATTTAATGTCAAAAACAACAATGGTGGTGCTTCCGCTCACTAAACATTCGCAAATCAGTCTTTTTATTCAATAGGTCAAAGTTTCGCCTGCTCCATAAAGTCCCAGAGTGCAGATATGACCCTGTCTGGTGCTTCTTCCGCCAGAAAATGCCCACAATCCTCGAAAATATGCAACTTATGGTTCGGCAGTTCGGACTTCCACTGTTCCAGTTCCTTCCTTCGGAACGCAATGTCCTTCAAGCCCCAGAGCAGAAGAGCCGGTTTGTCCACAAAGGCCGCACGGTCGTCCCAGATGGAATGCAACCAGTCGCTGGCATCGGTTATGTAGCCCGGCAGCGCGGCGTTGGCAGCACGTGCGGCGGGTGATGGTTGGGCATTGCGGTAATGGGTCATGATTTCCGGCGTCAGTATGTTACGGTTGCCGACTGCTTTTGGCATGACCTTGTTCACGAATATGTTGTGATGGCGAATCAGATACTGACCGATCCAGCTCGACATCAAAAAGCTGAAGGACTTGAAGTGGAAGTCATCGCTGACTGGCCAGCACCAGCTGTTGGCAATCACAAGTTGGCGGACCCGTTCTGGATGTCTGCGTGTGAAGTCGAGGCCGATTGGCCCACCCCAGTCGTTCATGAAGAGCGTGATGTCACTAAGATCGAGATGGTTAAGCAAGGCTTCGAAACGGTGCGCGTGACTTTTGGGATGATGATCTTCGCGCTGGGCACTGCGCGATGACAGGCCGAAGCCTATATGGTCATGGGCGAGGCAGCGGAAATCCGGCCGAAGTTCCCGGATAAGATGACGGAATTCGAACGACCAGGTCGGGTTGCCATGCACGAAAACAAGAGGCTCACCTTCACCCTCGTCGATATAGTGCATCTGGTGATCGGGAGAAGCGGTAAAAAACTGGCTTTCAAACGGATAAAGTTCATCAGAAACCCAATCCGGGCGACTTATAGACTCATCTATGTTCATTCGCGCCACAAATCCTTCAGCTTTGTGAGACATTTATTCCAGCCAGCCACATGCTCATCGCGGGCTTCGGCCTTGGCAAATCGAGAATGCGTCAAGGTCAGGCGTGTCCCACTTGGTACCTGTTTAAATTCGATCGTGACCAACGTCTCGACATCGCTGCCTTCCCACTGCCAAGTGTGAACCAGACGGCGGAAGGGTATGATTTCCAAGTATGTGCCGCAGGTGACCCATCTCCGCCCGTCCTCTCCAAGAATCTCGACCAGAAATGTACCACCGACAACGACATCGGTGACCGCTCGTACGACCGAGGCGTTGCCAGGAGCCATCCAACGACGTAACATCTCTGATTCCGTCCATGCGGCATAGACTTTTTCCACCGGCGCGTTGATCACGCGGTGTAAAGTCAGGTAGATTTCCGATTCACTCTTATCCGCCAATGGTTTGAGTCTAGTCATCTCTATTCATCCAGATTGTCTGGTGAGGCCCCGACAAGCGCATCAAGTGCTTCAAGTCGACTGGTCCAGAAGTGTTCGTGGAATTCGAGCCATGTGTGGGCGTCTTCAAGAGCCGCCGGATTAATCCGGCATACTCGTTCCCGTCCTCGCTTTTCACGCATCACAAGACCAGCGTGTTCAAGTACGCCCAAATGCTTTGATACAGCGGCGAATGAGAGTGGAAAGGGTTGGGAAAGATGGCTTATTGTCGCCTCCCCCGCTGCCAGACGATCAAGGATGGCGCGTCGGGTAGGATCGCTAAGTGCATGAAAGATGCGGTTCAGATCATGTTCAACCATGCAGTTGAATATAACAGCTTTCAAATAATATTCAACCACTTGGTATAATTTTTTTCGGTTTGGGTTGACAGAATATCATCAGATATTGGAAGTACTGTCGAGAATGGTTGCGGTTTGTCGCGAGCCACTTGCTTCTGCGATATACATGTCATCTTCTCGTAATTAATAAATTTTTACAATTCCAAGATACACAGTAATCACATTTGATCCGAAGGAATTGAAAGGAGTATTTGCTTACTTGCATGGCCGAGTTGCCAGAGGTTGGAGTTGCCGGTTTAGCCACTCAGTATCAAACTGTAAAATAGGATTTAGAGTTATAGGTAACCTTTTTTTGCTGCACCTCTGTCAATAGAAATTTGAGTCTGGTTTCTTGAAGGAAAGACCAACAATTCCTATATCGGAAACTATTACAAATTCAAAACCCGAAGAACTTTGAAGTAAGTTCGACAACAGATTTTAACATACAGGAAGGTTATATATGAGCACAGTAATCGGAATTGACTTAGGCACTACCAATTCATGCGTAGCCATAATGGAAGGTACCGATTCCAAGGTTGTTGAGAACTCTGAAGGATCAAGAACCACACCGTCAATAGTTGCTTATACAGATAAAGAGGAACTTGTCGGCCAAGCTGCCAAACGCCAGGCAGTAACCAATGCAAAAAATACCGTTTTTGCCATAAAGCGGTTAATTGGCCGACGATTTAACGATTCCTACCTTACGAAAAACAAAAGTTCTCTCCCATATCAGATCATTGATGGTGGCAATGGTGATGCATGGGTGGAAATAAGGGGCAAGAAATATTCCCCGGAACAGATTTCTGCGGTTATCCTCAAGAAGATGAAATCCTCGGCCGAGGATTATCTGGGTCAGGAAGTTACCAAGGCAGTCATTACCGTACCGGCCTATTTTAACGATGCTCAAAGACAGGCAACCAAGGATGCCGGTAAGATTGCAGGCCTGGAAGTACTCAGGATCATCAATGAACCTACAGCTGCTGCCCTTGCCTATGGTCTTGACAAGAAAGAAGCCAAGACAATTGCAGTATATGACCTTGGAGGGGGTACTTTCGACATAACGATCATTGAAATTGATGACGGTCTGTTCGAGGTCAAATCCACCAATGGTGATACTTTCCTGGGCGGGGAAGATTTTGACCTTGTAATCGTCAATCATCTGGCCGATGAATTCAAAAAAGAGAACGGGGTAGATCTGACCAAGGACAAGATAGCCCTGCAGAGGTTGAAAGAAGCTGCCGAAAAAGCCAAGGTTGAACTTTCTTCCAGTATGGAAACGGAAATCAATCAACCGTTTATATCAATTGATACAGACACCAAGCAGCCCTTGCATCTTATCTCCAAACTGACCAGAGCAAAATTGGAAAATCTGGTTGGCAGTCTGATCAAGAAGACGCTGAAGCCTTGTGAAGCTGCATTGAAGGATGCGGGCCTCAAATTGGGTGAAATTGACGAAATCGTTCTTGCTGGTGGAATGACCCGTATGCCCAAGGTGGTTGAAGAAGTAACCAACTTTTTTGGAAAGCCACCTAGCAAGGGAGTAAACCCTGATGAAGTAGTTGCATTGGGTGCAGCCATTCAGGCCGGTGTTCTCAGTGGCACTGTCAAGGATGTAGTACTTCTGGATGTAACACCTCTCTCACTGGGTATTGAGACCCTCGGTGGCGTATTCACCCGGTTGATTGAAAGAAACACGACCATTCCGACCAAGAAATCACAGGTCTTTTCCACTGCGGAAGACAATCAGACTACGGTTACCATTCAGGTCTATCAGGGTGAACGGGAAATTGCCCAGCACAACAAACTGCTTGGCAGATTCAATTTGGAAGGTATTCCAAATGCGGCCCGGGGAATACCTCAAATCGAGGTAACCTTCGATATTGATGCCAATGGGATAACATCAGTAACGGCTCTGGACAAGGCAACGAACAAGTCACAGTCGATAACCATCCAGTCCTCCGGAGGACTGTCCGAGGATGAAATCGAGAAGATGGTGGATGAAGCCAAGGAATATGCCGAAGCTGACAAGAACAAGAAGGATTTGGTTGAAGCAAAAAATTCGGCTGAATCACTGATCTATCAAACCAATAAATCGCTTAATGAACACAAGGACAAACTTGATCCGGCAACTATTGAAGCAATCGAGTTGGCCATCAATGCCCTTGAGGAAAACATGAAGGAAGAAGATACCGCCAAAATCCAGTCGGGTATTCAGAATCTTTCCGAAGCGGCAATGAAACTGGGACAAGTTCTTTATGAAAGCCAGGCAGAAAATGCCGAGGAATCAGCAGCTCAACCCGAAGAAAATTCGGAAGATGATATAGAAGTTGTTGATGCCGAATATGATGATGTCGAGGAAGATAACCAGAAATAAGTTCCAAGGAGTGGAAGTTTTGGGGAGAAAACATCCTACGGGTTATGGTGCTCAAGTTAACCAGAGATGGCAATGAGCAAACCGGATTACTACAACGTACTGGGCGTAACCCGTGGAGCCTCAGGACCTGAAATAAAAAAGGCCTTTCGAAAGAAGGCCAAGGAACTCCATCCCGATCAAAACAAGGATAATCCAAATGCCGAAGCTGGCTTCAAGGAAGTCAATGAAGCTTATGATGTCCTGAAGGATCCCCGCAAGAAGGAAATGTATGACCGTTTCGGTCATGATGCGTTTCAAGGTGGCAATGGGGCAGCTCATAATGGCTTTGGTGGACATGGTGCTTTTTCCGATATTTTTCAGGATATCTTCAGGGATTTCATGGATCCCGGTGGAAGAACTTCCCAGCGTTCCTACCGTGGTTCGGATTTACAATACGAACTTAACATAACACTCGAAGAAGCCTATAAGGGTTTGCAGAAAAGAATTGTTGTACCAACCCAGGTTGCGTGTGATTCCTGTACTGGTACAGGGTCAGAGGGTGGGGCTGAACCAGTCACTTGTTCAACTTGTGGGGGGAGCGGCAAAACCAGGATTCAACGAGACTTCTTCAGGGTGGAAACAACCTGCCCATCATGTCGCGGGATGGGACGGGTCATCATGAACCCTTGTAAAACCTGCTCGGGTGAGGGAAGGGTTTACAAAAACAAAACCATTGAAGTGGAAATTCCTGCAGGGATAGATTCCGGTCAAAGAATCCGATTGGCCGGGAGAGGAGAGGAAGGAAGCAGTCCAGGACAGGCTGGAGATCTTTACATCCTCATAGAGGTCAAGGACCATAACGTGTTTGAACGTTCTGTCAACAATCTCCGGTGTAATGTTCATATTCCAATGGTAACGGCAACATTGGGAGGCGAGGTCGAAATCAAAACCATTGATGGCGGGAGAACAAAGGTAAAGATACCGCCCGAAAGCCAGACAGGCAAGCGTTTGAGATTACCAGGGAAAGGGATGCCAAAACTCAGGTCCAAAAGCTCCTATGGTGACTTGCTGATTGATCTTTTTGTTCAAACTCCGGTCAAACTGACGTCTAGACAAAAAGAATTGCTGAAGGAGTTTGGTGAAATCAGCGAACAACAGTCCGACAGTGACAACAAGGGGCTGTTCAAGAATATCAAAGAGTTTTGGGGTTGATTCTCGGAAAACCCAACCACCCCTGACCTAATTCCCTGAATATATTATGATTCTGATTACCGAATTTATGGATGAATCTGTTGTTGATTCCCTTTCCGAGCAACATTCTACAGTTTATGACATCACGCTGGCTGAAGACAAGGCAAGGTTATTGGAAGCGATTGAACCCGTTGAGGCATTGATCGTTCGAAACAAGACAATCGTTGATGCAGAATTGCTGTCGCATGGACCCAATCTGAAATGCATTGGTCGTTTGGGAGTAGGCCTGGACAATATAGATGTGACATCATGTGAAGCCAGAAATATTCCTGTTTTTCCGGCTATAGGAGCCAACATCGAAAGCGTTGCCGAGTATGTAATTGGTACGGCCATGATTCTATTGAGAGGTGCCTATGGGGAAAAGGCCTCAATGATTGCAGGAAGTTGGAACAGAACCGAATGTATTGGTTCGGAAATCTCCAACAAGCGACTTGGCCTTTTAGGATTGGGGGCAATCGGTCGCAAGACAGCAGCAAAAGCCCTGGGCTTGGGCATGGATGTCCAGGCTTATGATCCCTTTGTGAGTCCCGATGATGATTTATGGACCAGTGTGAAACCCGTCGAAATGGATGAACTTGCCAGAACCTCTGATGTTATAAGCATTCATGTTCCTTTGGTTGAGACGACATTTCACCTGATTGACCGGGTATTTATAAACAAGTGTAAAGTTGGTTCCATAATCATCAACACATCCCGGGGAGGGGTAGTTGCAGAGGACGCCCTGATCGAGGCACTGAAGACTGGTAAATTGGGAGGTGCTGCACTTGATGTTTTTGAGAAAGAACCCTTGGATAAAGATGAGGGAAAAAAGTTTTTAGGATTGAACAACCTGATCCTGACACCACATATTGCTGGTGTAACAAAAGAATCCAATTACCGGGTAAGTAAAATGATAGCCGAAAGGGTTCTTGGTTGTCTTGATCACTAAATTCTGAATTCATCCGAAAAAAGGAACGGATTATATGCCCACAACAACAGATAAGGCCATACTGGATAGCCTTGTAAGAAATAAAATAGGTTTCATTACCTCGGTCCCATGCAAGCAACTTGCCGGGGTTATTGAACTGGTGGATAGCCACGAGGAAATTTATCATATTCCCTCCAACAAGGAGGATGAAGGTATGGGGCTGTGTGCGGGAGCATATCTTGGCGGAACCAGATCAGCGATAATCATGCAGAATACGGCCTTGGGAGTTGCCATAAATTCCCTGGTGACCTTGATACAATACTACCACATACCGTTGCCCATGCTCATCAGTTATCGAGGTGAAGTGGGTGAAAAGGTGGCCTGCCAGGTTGAAATGGCCATCCATACAAAACCGTTGCTTCAACAATTAAACATTCCCCATTACCATTTCACCAAGGCTGAACAGGTAAATAGTCTTGATGGTATCCTGCAACATTCCCAGATGTGTAAAAAACCGGTGGCAATTCTTGCAGATGCATCTTTTTGGAGTTCAGCATCATGATTAGGTACGATATATTAAAAACAATAGCACCGATCCTGAAGGACAGGCTGGTCGTTTGCAACATTGGTTCACCCTCCCAGGAACTTTACCAGTTACTTGACCAACCTTCCAATTTCTACATGTTGGGTACGATGGGGTTGTGCTCATCCATTGGTTTGGGTGTGGCACTGGTTCAGGATCAACCGGTCATTGCAATTGATGGGGATGGTTCGGTACTGACCAATTTGGCCACTCTGTCGACAATAGCCAACAATCCAGCCGATAATTTTGTTCTGTTGATTGTTGATAACGGAAGTTATGGATCAACTGGAGATCAGCCCACCTATGCCGGTATGGCAACATCCCTGACCGAGGTGGCCAAGGCGTGTGGGTGCCGCAATGTGGTTGAATGTTCTGCCGAGGAGACAGCAGCTGAGCTTGAGAGGGCTATATCATCAGGAAAAATGACGATAATCATCAGCAAGTGTCAGCCTGGAAATGTCAATGTTTCGGTTATTGATGATGATCCAGTAAACATAGCCAACAGGTTTTCAAACCAGATCAGGGAACTCAACAGCTAACCTGACATTGGTATCGATTATCAGGGAATCCAGGAGTTGATTCAACCTTGATCATCCTGTCAAGGACATGAACATTTTCTTGCAGGGTCAATGCCCTTGGCAATGACGCATTGACCCAAATTCCCAAAAGGCGGAAATATCCGGGATATGCCTACAGTAGAAATTAACTGGCACTAGGAAATGTTATTTTATCTTTTACCCAATTGTGGTTATGTTTGATTCCATCATACGAAGATTCTTGGTTTGAAAAAAATTCCACAGTTTTTCCTTAAATTCAGGTACTTGTTTGCATTCAACTACTCTTGAGAGTTCCATGCCTGAAATACTGAGGGACGGGCCAATGATTTTAAAATCTGGTACTTGATTTTTGTTATTGAACGGCATTAAGTACCACCAGATATCCTGAAAACGGAATGGCAGAGAGGAGGAAGGAGGCATGCTTAGTTTTATTTTTAATTGTTGTGAAATAGAATAATCCATCGCGGAATCGTAATCGGAAATTACTAATCCGTATTCATGCAATCGGTTCAGGTCCATAAAATTCAAGCCATAAGATTGAAGCGAATTTACGCCAGCCTTTTTTCCAAGTGAACAAACCCTCCCATCATATACACCATCACGAGTTTCCATATATATGCACATTGAACAGAATTTTTTGAAAAGTTCTGCCGTATTTCGATCCATTTCCTGAAGAACACTCAAGGTACGTAGGGACGTGCTATCAGGCCTTTCGACCTGGCCGGCCAGTATCTTTGCCCAGAGAATCTGCATTTCTTCCGACGATACATCCTGAACAGAACTGAAAAATCGGGCTGTCCAATCATGATCCGGTTCCTGGTCTGGGACTTCCTTGTCACCAAGTTCTTGGGTAACCTTGTAGATCACTGACTTGGTGTTGGCAAGCCTTTTTTGTTCTTGAAACTGGATTCGCTCAAAAACATGGTTATCGAGATTATCGCTCTGTCCTACAGGACCGTAATTTTTTATTCTCTTGCGGGTTTCCAAAAAGGCAGTTTCATGAAGTTCTGTAATCTAGATATCAGCTTTGGTTGATTCAATTCTTGCCTTTCCATCCCTACTTGCTTTCCAGGGAGCAAGCATGGAGCCCGCAACAGAACCGATACCACTTGCTGAATAGTCAATAAGTTTTTCTATTGCCGGAACGTTTAAGTTTAAATTGATATCCATACAGTAAATCCTTAAGTTTGATCGAGAACAGACACTGTCATCCACGGAATATGTTAATGATGTCGGGATATTGCAATATTTTGGACCATGAGGAGGTCGATTTCGGAATAAAGGTTATTGGAAGGGGTTAACAACCTGTCTGCAGCCTTGACAGGTTGTTGGCTGCAACCCCGTTATCAGCAACTTATGCTGCTGACCAATTAAAGGTTCCCCATCTTGTTACAATGGTGATTCTCTCTACCAACAAGGTGACGATTCTTTTCCAAGGCACTGCCTTGATGAAAATAATCAAATTTTTCATTTTGTTTAATCTCCTTATATTTATTATAGGGCCCTATTTGCCGTATGCATGCGGAAGGACAATTACCACTGTTTGTTTTATTCCATCGGCGTTCTCCCATATACTTATATAATATACTTAATTCGAATGGGTAAAATATATGCAGATTAAAGAAATGTCAAGTGCATTCTGCCGCACATCCTCATTTTTCCTTCCAGGTCTTGCATTGTGTGTATCCACTTTGGTCAAATTTGTCCTTTATTTTCCTTGGAAAGAAATGATTTCAATATTTTCAAAAAAAAGATTCACAATGTCGAATTGACGCTACCAATAGATACAATCCTGCACCATGGTGCAATTGTTACCACATTGCTTGGACGATTTGTTGGGCCCGACAATCCGGTACGGGCAATTGATTCCTATGCCAATATCCTAAAATTTTGAGAGTTGGAAGCAGCAAGCTGACGAAATATTGAAATGATCAGGTAAGTGCCATTACCTATCCGAGTTACAAGGCCATTGCCGATTACCGGAAGAATAGTACTGTTTGTCAATCTATTTTATGACCGAATAAAAGCTAGCAAAAGAATTAACGGCTATTGCTGAAAAGATAAGTAGGTTGAATCAAAATAATCTAATATATATTATATATATGCAAAATAAGTATTAAGTATGTCTTTAACTGGTATTTGGCTCTGCGAATGGAAATAATGAAAAGGGGATATGGTCATGTCTAAAGAAGTCTTAATGAGTGGTGTAAAAGTCTCAAGGGAGGTCCAAGAATCCTACAATTTGATCCAAGACTTGTACGATGTAAATCCTAGCGATTTGGTTCGGATGGCACCTTTGTTATTGGCCTTGATTGCGGAACAGAAATTCAAGGATAGTCGTAAGGAACTTGAAGGATTAGAGAACTCCGTATCTCAGAATTTTTATGAAAAAATTCTGGAGAAAGAAACTAGTGTACGAGGGTCAGAGTTCGTTGAGTATCTTCGTGACTTGGCAGATCAATTAGATGCTACTGGTAAGGAAATGGTTAGTAAAGATAATATACATTTGGATCCAAAGGAAAATCTCCCTCGATACCAACTCTACCACAAAGGGAAAGTTAGAGTTACGCTCAAAAAAGTTGCAACTAATGCCGCCCGCACTCTAAATATTAGTACTGAAGATATTCGAGGCAATAAGAATGCTTCGCTTTCTCCAATTTACCATCGGCCTCTCATGGCCATGGCAAGGGATGAGTTGGGCAGTTTATTAAGCGATGATCAGAAAAAAGAACTTATTGATTTTTTCAGGAAGGCTGTAACCGCAAACCAACACAAAGTTCCCCAAGAATCACAATTTCTAGAAAGGGCTGCAGAACATTTAATATCAGAGATGTCAGATGATGAGATTAAGGATTTAAATCTTGAAAATGAATACATCCCTTGGAAATACGACCGTCTACTCCTTGTCTATGCTAGATCGTTACATGACAGGCCTCGATTGACTTTGAGACAGAAGAATAAGGTTCGTGAATGTTTTAGGGAATTGATTAGAATTAGAAAAATAAGTCTATCAAGATGATAATCCCAACGGCAAGCTTTAAGCACGCTCATATCCCGGTACATGATGGCAGAATTTTGGGAATGATGCTGAATCCTTGGGGTTGATCTGGTCAAAGAAGAGTCTCCACCGCAAGGATGGGTCTAGAGGTCTATGTCTTTGATGGTGAAGTTACTCTTGGATGATGTCATGAAAAAGTAGGGATTTATCCCTACATCCTAACCAGGGAAGAAAAGCATCTCAGCATTCGCAAATTCTCTGATGCTATGAAGCCGTATGACATATCAGAAATGGAGGGAGATCATATTGATCTCTGACCATTCCTAAAAATTGTCAGTTGTTAAATGAAAAATGCAACCGCAAAAAATCTGATAAATAGAGTGTGTATGTCAAATAATAGATTTAAGAATCGCTAAATTGTCTAAGAAACTGTTCCATTAGGTCCAAAAATCTAGCAAATTCCAGACAGAAATACCATTTTTAATTTTAGGTTATACAACTTGATTTATATTACTTTTGTGGCTTATGATTCAGGCTCTAAGAAAATGGAAGAAAAGAGGCTGATCAGGGATCTAGAAATAACGGCAAGTAAAAGCGGCAACCATATCCAGCGGATCGTTGTTTAGCAGAACCCCGAACTCAGATTGCTACTCGATGAAGAAAATTGACCTACCTAACTGTAACAAATTATCCCCAATCAGGCATCCCTGCGAAATGCTCCCTGAACTATCCTGTCAATAACCATTGCACACAGCAAGATGGCAAATCCACCAAGCAATCCAGGCCCCTTGGCTGCATATTGCAGGGCAAGAAGTATTTCCTGTCCGAGACCACCACCGCCAATCAGTGATATTATGACCACCATTGAAAGGCACATGAGAATGGTCTGATTTACCCCGGTCATTATTGAAGGTAAGGCAAGGGGAATTTCGACATCACGCAACAATTGCCCCTTGGATGCACCAAAGGCTTCAGCAGCCTCAATAATTGTTTTCGGTACACCCTTCATTCCCAAGGCAGTCAATCTGATGACCGGGGGCATGCCAAAGATAATGGTTGCCAGAATACCAGGTGGGTTTCCAGTCCCGAAAAAGGCAATAATGGGTATCAAATATACAAAGGCAGGTAGGGTCTGCATTAAGTCGAGAACCGGCTCGGCAATCTTATACGCCCGTTGGGATTTTCCAAACCAAATTCCCAGGGGTATCCCAATGATAACACACAAAAACACGGCAGCACCAACCAAGGCGACCGTTTCCATGGAAACTTCCCAGTAACCCAAAAGGGCCACATACGCCAGGGCAGCACCGGTAAAAATGGAGGTTCTTGGTCCAGCCGCTCGCCATGCAATCACACAGACAACCACCATTACGACCGGCCAGGGAGTAACAATCAGGGCCAGTGTCATGGCTTCAAGAATGGATCTCACCCCGGCAGTCAACCCATCAAATACCCCTTGCCCTGCCACGGCAGTAGCATCAATTCTGTCCTCTAGCCAAGTGGCTGTCTTTGTATAGAAAGTTTCATTATCTCCTTCCAGAAAATAGGTGCTGATTTCTTTTTCCGGGAATTCATTAAGCAGTTCGAAAGGGCTTTCCACGGTGAACTTGTAAATGGTTAAGGGGGCTATAAGGACAACCAGAGCCAAAGACAATACCAGGTTTCTAGCCTTGACCCCTGACTCAGTACCTTCGGGATCTATTCGCCATTTGGAATACTGTCTTTCATATACCCTATCCGCATAAAAACCCTGCACAAGCTTAACCAAAAGGAAAAAAGCCAATCCCGTTAAAAGGACAATGATTTTGCCATCATTCAAAGCCTGAGCTTCGGCCATGCTCCGTTCGGCGGCGACAGTCATGTTTTCTACCAGTTTTTCATAGCGGCTTGCATCTTCCCCTGCTGCCAGAGCTTCTTCCGCTTGCGTCCTGAAACCATCAGCCCTGGCAAGCTGAGCTTCTGCACGTTCTTCAAATCGTGCCCCTGGGCTTCCCCAGATTCCCCGACCCATTTGTACCCAGACAATCATTTCCAGAATAAGGAATCCCCAGAAAAAGCCCCAGACTCCTCGGAATCCACCCCATATGGGCCCTAATATTGCAGCTGCCCAGTTAAAGGTATTCGGTAGGGATGTCGTTGCAGCGTGGACTTTGTGAAAGGCCGTTTGGTAATATCCCGGGTTGTTTTCAACAAAATCGGCAATGGATTTATCAAGCTGTTCGTGATCGATCTCTATATCAGAGGCAGCCTTGACATTTATTCCAGTATTCTGTTCGTCAGCCGAAGGCGTCATTCTTTTCCTCCTTGAATTCCTCGTAATAGGCGAGGTTTGGTTATCAAGCCCACCCTGTCGCCACCATCTGTAATAATGACTGGCAAGTCAGTATTCACGGCGAGATCAATAATTTGATCAAGGTCAGCCTTATGATCAGCCACAGGCGCACCTTCCAAATTTCCCTGATAACTTTCGATGGGTTCCATGATGGAATGAGCTTTAACAAGTTTTAATTTCGAGATTCCCTGCACGAATTCCCGGACATATTCATCTGCCGGGTTCATCACAATTTCTTCAGCTGTACCGATTTGTACTATGGCACCATCCTTCATGATGGCAATTCTATGTCCAATTCGGATGGCTTCATCCAAGTCGTGGGTAATGAACAAGGTGGTCTTTTGAAGTTCAGCTACCAAAGCCTTGAATTGGTCTTGCAATTGTAGCCTGATGAGTGGATCCAAAGCAGAAAACGGTTCGTCCATCAACAAAATTTCAGGATCTGAGGCGAGAGCTCGGGCAATACCCACACGCTGCTGCATTCCTCCAGAAAGTTCACGGGGCAATCGGTCTTCATAGCCAACCAGATCAACCAATGCGAGAGCATGATCCGATATGGCCCATCTCTTGGATTTGGGTATATTCCGGATCTCAAGGGGATAGGCTACATTATCCCGGACAGATCTATGTGGAAGCAGTGCCATGTGCTGGAATACCATGCCCATTTGCATGGCTCGCATTTCTCTGAGTTCGGTATTGGACAGGGAACCAATTTCCCTGCCCAACACTTCAATTTTTCCAGTTGTAGGTTCAATGAGCCGATTTACATGGCGAACCAGTGTGGATTTACCGGAACCAGAAAGGCCCATGATACAAAAGATTTCCCCTTTTGATACTTCAAAAGTGGCTTTTTGAACACCAACAACGCAACCAAATTCCGACAGGACTTCCGGCTTGGAAATTCCCCTCTCCTTGATTGCCTCCATGGCGGTCATGGATTGTTCACCAAAGATTTTCCAGACATTGTCCAGTTTGATCACGCATTCGTTCATAATCTTTTTACCCTACAATTGACTTGGTTATAGTCAAGATAATCCGACTCAGTTACTTAACCAATCAAGAACTCTGTCTTGGTTGTTAGCAACCCATTGGCTTGCAAAGTCGGACATTTCAACCCCATCAATTACCACGACCTTGATCATTTCGGCAACTGAATCACTATCAAGCTTCATATTGGCAAATAGGGAAGCAACATCCGGATAATCGGCTTCCAATGATACCGGATAATAAAGATGGAGAGAAGCATCCTCCCAAGCTACCGGTGCACTTGATTTTTCAAGCCAAGCCGGATCATCAGTGGGCTGGATAATATTCCACTGTGCCTCATCGTAAGGGGGTTCTTCCAAAACATGCAAATCATGGATCGCAAACAGGTAATGTGGACCATAACAGAATCCTACCCAAGGCTGGTCTTGTTCAATTGCAGTTTGAAAATTGGCATAGGCCAAAGTCTCATCCATTTCAACCAGATCCAACGTTTGGTCATAGCCATAAGACTTGGCTTTGATTCTTTCGATGTTTGTTGAAGCCCAACCCGGCGCACCAATCCAGATTTCACCACGGCCGTCACCATTGGTATCAAAGAGATCAGCATTTGATGGATCGGTCAGATCTTCAATATGGGTAATACCATATTCATCAGCAACCGATTGATGTACGCACATTGCCTGGAATCCCTTAACACCGTGCTCATTTCGGGTAACCGTACCCTTTTCATTAACAAATGTGTTATGGAGATTGTTTTGGTTGGGAATCCAAACTTCAGGATGAGCATGC
Organism: Paracoccaceae bacterium; assembly: GCA_009842205.1. Classification (GTDB taxonomy): domain Bacteria; phylum Pseudomonadota; class Alphaproteobacteria; order Rhodobacterales; family Rhodobacteraceae; genus MPNP01. The sequence continues at coordinate 50,848 of VYFX01000011.1, forward strand.
ATGGCACCCTTATCCATTGCTTCAAAAACGATTGGGTTTGTTCCTGTTTGAATTTCAACCTCAAGGCCAATATTGTCTTCAATTATCACTTTGAGGATTTCTCCAGTAATCTGGACCGAGGGCCAGTTCGGTGTACCGATAACAATATCGGCAGCCTTTGATGCGCCGGCAACTCCCATACCCATGGAAATGGCCACTGACGCAGCTAAAATTTTTCTCATTGTTTCCTCCAAAAAAATGTCGAAATTAATATAACCTTCGTATTAATACGAAGTGATTAAAGAATGCAATAAAACATATGCTTGTCAAGCAATTAGTTGAAAGCACTTTTCGGTGGTCTAAAAACCATGTTCTGTTATGTTTGTATTATAGTTAATACCTTGCCAAGTATGGCGTTTGTACCTGATTGGAGTAAAGATGAATTTGAGTACGCAGAATAAGAAAGAAGCACAAAAAAAGTTTGTCCAAGGTTTGTACTGGGCAGGTATACCTACCCTATTCAAATGTGATTACCAAGAGACTCCTGAAAACTGTGATATAGCCCTTGTTGGCATTCCACATTCGACCGGGAATGGAACGACACTTCGGGATCAGCATATGGGACCAAGGGCAGTTAGGGATGTATCAGGTCTTGGTCGCAGGGTTCATCTTGACTTTCAGCTTGATCCTTGGGAAAAATGCAGGATTGCTGATATTGGGGATGTTCCTTTGCTCGAAGGGAACAACAATGAGGCTTCAATCGACCATATAACTGAATTCTTCAGGATCATAGACAAGGCCGGGGCCAAGCCGGTTTCCATTGGTGGAGACCACTCGATTACCGGAGGAACGGTCAGGGCTTTGGGAGGGAAGGATTCCATGTTATCCGGAGGTGAGGCTGTCGCTCTTCTTCACATTGATGCCCACACCGATACGTTTCTCCATCTTGATCATTTTCTGGGAGCCAGAAAATCCGCTGCCCATTGGGGTGCCCAACTGGTTACGGAAGGGCATGTCGATGCCCACAGCTCAACTCAAATTGGTATAAGAGGCAATCCAAGGGCACTGGATTGGTATGAGCCAAGCCTTCAACTGGGTTATGAGTTGATCACCAAAAAGCAATATGATTTGCTAGGAGAGGACTCGGTAAACGAGATAATAAGAAAAAGGATAGGCGATAAACCAGTTTATATTACTTTTGATTTAGATAGTCTGGACGTATCAATCGCCCCAGGGGTTGCAAATCTGGAACCGGGAGAACCGGGCTTCAACTTGAAACAGGCCATCGGTATCCTCAGGTCGGTCCGCGGGTTGAACATAATTGGCGGAGATGTGGTCTGTCTGATGCCAACGGCGGATAATCCTAACAAAATTACCGCCATGGTGGCAACTAGTATAATGTTTGAAATAATTTCCCTAATTGCGGATTCCCATCAGTAAAGTTTCCGCATATTTTGATGTAAAGCATTCTCTATCCGTATAATTACCCAAACAAAAATTTGAGTTCATGTAAAAGGATGAATCAAAGCAATCAAAATCTTACTCCAATGATGGCTCAATACATGGAGATCAAGAGCCAACATCAGGACGCTCTCCTGTTCTACCGAATGGGTGATTTCTATGAGATGTTTTTTGATGATGCGGTCGATGCTTCCGAAGCACTGGACATTGCCCTTACAAAAAGGGGCAAGACCAACAACATGGACATACCCATGTGTGGTGTTCCGGTTCATGCCGCTGATCAGTATCTTCAATTGTTGATCCGCAAGGGTTTCAGGGTTGCGGTTTGTGAACAAACCGAAGACCCTTCAGAAGCAAGAAAGAGAGGAAACAAGGCTATTGTCAAGCGGGAGGTCATCAGGGTCATCACACCAGGAACCCTTACGGAAGATTCCCTCCTCACTGCCGATCAAAACAATTACATCGCCGCAATTCACCAAATTCGCAAATCCGTAGCCATGGCTTGGGCAGATATTTCATCGGGCAGTTTTCATGTTACGAGCTTTCCGTTGGTCAATCTTGCTTCACAACTGTCCCGAATTTCCTCCAGGGAAGTGATTTACCCCGAGACTTATTCCGCACAGATATTGGGTATCGTCAGGGAAACCACCGATTCACTGACTCCCTTGGCCGATGTTCACTTCGATAGCAGGATGGCAAAACGAAATTTGTCAGAAATGTATGAGGTTGCAACCCTGGATTCGTTTGGCCAGTTCAACAGGTCGGAACTGGCGTGTCTCGGAGCAATTGTTGCCTATCTGGAAATTACGCAGCAAGGTAAAATTCCCAAGTTGCAATTCCCGAGCAGGGAAAAATCAGAGGATACCCTTCAGATTGATGCTGCAACCAGAAAAAACCTTGAAATCACCAGAAACCTTTCCGGAGGCAAAAACAACACACTGTTGTCGGTACTGGACAAAACAAGAACGGCAAGTGGGGCAAGAATGCTTGAGAGATGGCTGGCAAATCCATCTACTAATATCGGTCTCATTGCCAAGAGACAAAACGAAGTTGAAACCTTTTATTTGCAATCTGATTCCCGCAGGGAAATTCGAGACAAACTCAAAATGGTTCCAGACCTTCAGCGGTCACTGTCGAGATTGGCATTGGAAAGGGGAGGTCCAAGAGACCTCAATGTCATCAAGACAGGTATAAAACAGGCCTTTCTCATCAATCAGGAAGTGAGTGTAATTGACGGGATTTCCGAGCAACTGAAAGCTTCGCTGGAATTGCTTGCCAATCTGGAAGGGCTAGCACAGGATCTATCTCAAGCCCTGATGCCAAATGTTCCCCTTGGCACAAGGGATGGAGATTTTATAGCCAAGGGTTTTGACGAGGAGTTGGATGAAACCAGAAAACTCCGTGATGAAACCAGGGTTGTGATTGCCGAATTGGAAAAAAAGTATGCCCAATTGGCAGACATTCCCAGACTCAAGGTTCGTTTCAATAAACTGCTGGGGTATTATGTTGAAACGCCATCTTCATTTTACTCTAAAATGGTATCACAACCCTTGTCGGATACCTTCATTCACCGTCAATCGATTTCCACGGCCTGCCGCTTCACAAGCAAGGAGCTTTCCGATCTGGAGTCGCGGATTGTCAATGCCCAACAAAAAACGGTCGAGATAGAAGTAAAGCTCTTTGAGCAATTTCGGGAAGCAATTTTGGCCCAGGCGAATGATATCTTCTTTATTGCCCAAACCCTCTCGGAAATGGATGTTATTGCAACTCTTGCGGAAATTGCCCATACCAATAATTGGTGCAAACCGGTTCTGGACGAAAGTTGTGATCTTGAGATCGTGGCGGGTAGGCATCCGGTTGTTGAAGAATCACTCCGCAAAAACAACCAGACACCCTTTGTTACAAATGATTGTAATATCAGCGACGAAGGAAGAATCATACTGTTGACCGGACCGAATATGGCAGGTAAGTCCACCTTTCTTCGTCAAAATGCCCTGCTGGCCCTTTTGGCTCAAATTGGGTCATACGTACCTGCCAAGAAGGCCAGAATAGGTATCATTTCGCAACTATTTTCCCGTGTTGGAGCTGCCGACGATCTGGCCAAGGGACGTTCAACCTTCATGGTTGAAATGGTTGAAACAGCCGCGATTTTAAATCAGGCCGACCATAGAACATTGGTAATACTGGATGAAATCGGGAGAGGTACAGCAACCTTTGATGGACTATCCATAGCTTGGGCAACTCTGGAGTACATTCATGACAAAATCAAGTGCAGAACTCTCTTTGCCACTCATTTCCATGAGTTGACCGAACTCTCGAACCGTTTGCCGAATTTGTTCAATTTGACGATCAAGGTAAAGGAATGGCAGGGAGATGTGGTTTTTCTCCACGAGGTTGTTGAAGGGTTTGCGGATCGATCATATGGTGTCCAGGTTGCCAAATTGGCTGGTTTGCCCCGGTCCGTGGTAAGACGGGCAGATGCCATCCTGAAAAAACTGGAACAACCCAGGGGCAAGGGAAAAGACAACATTCTCTCCATGTATCAGGAACTCCCCCTTTTCGCGGCTTCCTCCTTGGTTGACCAACAACCCATTGAAGTCGAACCTTCACCAGTCGAGAAGAAAGTCATGAATATCAACCCCGATGAGCTGACACCACTGGATGCCCTTTCCCTCCTTTATGAACTCAAGGAGACTCAAGTCAAATCAGAAGGTGAATTATAAATTTGAAATTTTCGTTTAATTCCTTAATCCGTCATATCAAGTGATTGCCATTGACTGTTCGAGACATGATTACCGCTATTAAGTCCCTTTGTAAGGAGATGTATATCGATGCTAGGGGCAAGAAGGCTTTACCAGCCGTTTCCAATGGCATCGTTTCGGCAGTAACCCTAATTATCGCACAAACTGCATTTGGTACACTGATTTTTTCTGATGCGTTGGCTCAGTATACGTCTCAGGGTGTCGGGCTTATTCTGTTTGGGAATTTTATCGCACTCTTGATAATGGCCTTAATCAGTAGTTTTCGCGGGGTGATTGTTGGTTTATCTCCGGTCCTAGTAATTTTCATGGCCACCATCGCCAACTCGGTAAACACAACTGATGAAGCGTTGTTTGTGACGGTATATGCTGTACTGGCCTTTTCTGCTGTTATCATAGGTGTTTGTTGCTTGTTGATCGGACACTACCGTCTGGCTGCTTATATTCGTTTTATCCCCTATCCGGTAGCTTCAGGTTTTGTATCAGGTCTTGGTGCAACGGTGTGCATAGCTGCCGTGTCCTTGATGGGAGTGGACCTGACCAGAATTGGGGAGATTGCCCTGATGAGTACCACCGGGTTCTGGATATGGTTCCCTGGATTGGCGTATGGAACGGGATTATACCTTGCAATCAGGAAATGGCGAAATCCACACATCCTTACAACAAGCGTCCTGCTACTGATTGTTGGTTACAATCTAATCCTTTATTTATTGGATATCTCCATCGTGGAAGCGGGGGATAGAGGTTTTCTGCTGGAAAGTACAGTACAGGGTAGGTTGTGGCCACCATTTACTCCGGAGGATTTCCTCAGGATAGACTGGTCAATTCTATTCAGCCAAATTCACAATATTCTGACGCTTATAATGATCGCCTTCATATATATAATATTGAATTTTTCGGGTCTAGAACTTGCTGTGAATCAGGAGCTTGATTGGAACAAGGAGTTCAATGCCACCGGGATTTCCACGGTTGTTTCCGGTCTGTCAGGTGGAACATGTTCAACAATATATATTCCCCCGACATTACGAAGTAAAATACTTGGTGCAACCACTCGATTGACCGGCTTAATTGCTGCATGTGTCGTGTTAATTGCAATACTTTATGGTGGTAGCCTGTTGGCGTATTTTCCAACTGCGCTTATTGGCGGGATCCTCATTTTTGCCGGATTGGGTCTTTTGGAACAGGGACTACAGGATATTCGCAAGGGATTGCCATGGTCAGAATTGGGAATTGGCATTGGCATTTTTCTGGCAATTTTGTTTATCGGTCTTATTGAAGGCGTGATTATCGGACTTCTTGTAGCTTTTGTGTTATTCGGGATAAAGCTCAGTAGGATTAAACTGATTGAAACTCAATTTAACCTGCGAGATAAAAGAAGCAACAGATCCTATTCGGTATCTGACTTGGCCATACTTCAGGAGGTTGGCGGTCGAGGAGTTGTCTATCAATTGCGTGGATATATCTTTTTTGGCAATATTACTTCCCTTATTGATCAATTGAAAGATTCCCTGGCAGGTTTACAGACACCAGATTGTCTATTGCTCGATTGCTCTGCTATCACAGGTTATGATTATTCGGCGGTTAATTCCCTGTCTCTTTTTTTTCGATTGGCAAGCAGGAAAGGTGTAACCATTGTGTTAAGTGCTGCTCCGGCAAGATTGAATTACAGTCTGGAAAGGAATCTTACTTCCAAGGAATTTTCAAACCTGGAATTTAAGGAAAATCTGGATCAGGCACTCGAATACTGTGAGGATTTATTAATATCCAACTGGAAAAAGACAACCGAAGGTATGCGAGACGGAAAGTCCAAACTGCTTGAAAGGGCTTCCTCCGATTTGGAAAGACATCTTGACCGACAAGTTGAATTTGAACGCCTGATTGATGAATTGGAAGGATGGCTTACAGCAAGGGATTATCAGGAAGGAGAAATAATCTCAGAAGGTTCTTCCGAAGGAGAAATAAAACTGCTATTTGCAGGAGGGGCTTCCGTTCAGGATAGGGCAAGGAAAAGGTTATCCCAGCTTGTTCCAGGTGATGTAATTACAACCTTGCAGGGTTATGGTATTCCTTCTTCAAGTATTTTTGCGGACAAGTCTTGCCAAGTAATGGAATTGTCTTCCTCAACCCTTGGGCTTATGGAAAAACAGGACCCGGACCTGGCCCTGAAACTATACCGATACCTTACCTCAAGATTCCTTAATTCATGAATGGTTCAGAAGACGATATTTGAGATTCTTGCCATCTCATGTTTGAGCAGGCAAATCAATTGTTTTGAAATAGATTCCTGAATTTATCCCTCAGCAGATTTTTCTGGACTTTTCCCATTGTGTTGCGGGGTAGTTTATCCACAATCAGGATTTTCTTGGGAAGTTTGTAACGAGCTAGGGAAGTTGATGCCACAGAAAGAATTTGATCAATGTCCGGATTGGTTTCATTGGATGGAACGATCAATCCCACTACAGCTTCACCGAAATCATCATGGGGGACCCCAATTACGGTACTTTCAAGAACACCTGGTTGACCATCAAGTAGAAGTTCGATCTCCTTGGGGTAGACATTGAATCCACCGGAAATGATGAGATCCTTGTTACGACCTTCAATATGGATGTATCCCCGACTGTCAAACTTGCCGAGATCACCGGTGATGAAAAAACCGTCAGGACGAAACTCTGTAGCTGTTTGAGTTGGTTTTTGCCAATACCCCTTGCAAACGTTTGGGCCCCTAACTTCAATCTGTCCAATTTCTCCTGCAGGGATGGGTTTACCAGATGTTGAATCGGTAATTTTAACCTCGATTCCCGGCAGAGGGAAACCAACGGTACCCGGTCGTCGTTCGCCCTCATAGGGATTCGATGTATTCATGCTGGTTTCAGTCAAGCCATACCGTTCCAGAATGCGATGTCCGGTTCGCTTTTCGAACTGGACATGTGTTTCTGCCAGCAATGGGGCACTCCCTGAAACGAACAGCCTCATTTCCTTGGTGAGGTCTCTTGTAAACCTGGGTGAATTCAATAACCGAGTATAAAAGGTTGGGACACCCATCATAACCGTGGACTGGGGGATTAACCTGATTATTTCACCGATATCAAACTTGGGAAGTAAGATCATTGATCCCCCCGCAAGCAGGGATACATTGGTGGCAACGAATAAACCATGTGAATGGAAGATGGGCAAGGCATGCAGTAGCACATCGCTGGTATCAAATTGCCATAGATCCCTGAGGACCCGTCCGTTGGATAGCAGGTTTTCCTGGGTCAGCATTGCACCTTTGGGTTGACCTGTTGTTCCTGAAGTATACAGGATTGTGGCAAGATCGTCCCTGGCACGACTGACCGTAGGGAAGTCATGAGGTTTGTCATGTCCCTTTTCAGCAAGTGAACCAGTACCGTCCTGATTCAAGGTTTCAAGCTTGATTCCCCTTGCGACCGCAAGGGGCGATATCAAGCATAGGTTACTTGCATCACAAACCACCAATGAAGGTTGGCTATCCGCAATGAAATAGGAGAGCTCGTCAATGGTGTAAGCTGGGTTAAGGGGTACGAAAACAATTCCCGTTTGAATACAGGCAGCGTATAGTGCCAACACTTCCGGAGATTTTTCAACATGAACCAGCAGTCGGTCGCCGGAAGAAACACCCAAGTTGGTCAAGGCATGGGCAAATTGGATTCCCGATCGAAGGAATTTTTCATAGGTGATGATTGTTCCGTCCGGTCGTATGAGAAAAGGTGTCTTTTTTCCTGCATGAATACCGAACAGTTCATAATAGAGCGTGTTATTCATGGATTGCTATCGTTATCACGACCTAACTGACAGCAGTGGGTGTACACTGGTTCTTTACAAACCAATTGAATAAGCCAGACAAAAGCCTCAAGGAATCAAATACCTCTAAATCTTATTCCTGTTCCGGTTCTTCTTCCATGGGATAGTTTTCGGCGACACCAACCTGGGCTGGGCGCAACAGGCGATTATGGTACTTGAAACCGGTTTGCTGCACTTCAGTGATTTGTCCATCCTCAAATCCCGGTACAGGTGCATAATAAAGTGCATTGTGACTGTTATGATCAAAAGTATCCCCAACTTCCGGGATGATCTCTTCGATATTGTTTCTGCTCAAGGAGGAATTCAATTCCTTTTGAACAACCTTTATTCCCTCAACCCAGGCAGCAAGGTTATCTGATTTGCTTTCCTCGCCTGCTTTGATGGCCCTCTTGAGGTTTTCGTGGGTTGACAGAATTTCCCTGGCCAGCCTGATTCCATCAAACTTTTTATTTTCCTCAACCACTTTCTCAAGACGTCTGAATTTATCGCGCTCGTTGGCCAGATTTCGCTTCAATTGATCGTTTTCCTCTCGCAGATTTTTCTTTTCACTGGTCAGGAGATCAATCATTTTCTTGGCGTTTTCGATAAAGGAAGTCGGCTTTTCACCGTTTTCATTTTCATGATCCGGTATTTTGGAATTTTGAACCTCGGCATCATGATTGCCACCGTTGAGCGTGGCATTCTCTGGCTGTGCCTGAATATCCTCTACAACCGTATCTTCTTCCCGTTCGATGTTTTCTTCTGAATTTTTATCCTCGTCTGTCTGCATAGCTCTCAAATAATCCTTCAAAATTATGATTTTTCGGCAATGAGTTTACCAACAAGTTGAGCTGTATAATCCACGATTGGTACGATCCTGCCGTAATTCAACCGAGTAGGCCCGATTACGCCTAATGCTCCAACAATATTACCTTCGGAATTAATATAGGGAGCGGCAACCAAAGTTGAACCTGATAGGGAAAATAGTTTGTTTTCGGATCCAATAAATATCTTGACGCCCTGCCCCTCCTCAATCAATTCAAGTATATTGGAAATTTCCTTTTTCCTTTCCAGATCGTCAAACAAATGCCTGACTTGTTCAAAATCTACGGTTCCTTCATCATTCTCAAGCAAATTTGACCGGCCTCTCACGATCAATCGTTCCTGCTGTTCTCCAGGCTTGTCCCAGAAGGCCAGTCCACGTTCAACCAGTTCAGTGGTCAACTCATCCAATTTGCTCTTTTGCTTCAGGATATCCTTGCTGATCAATCCCTTGATTTCGGTAATGCTCTTACCATCCAAAACGGAATTGACATAGTTTGCTGCTTCCGTCAAGGTTGAAGCAGTCAAACCCATCGGGGTAGAGAAAACCCGATTTTCTACCGCTCCGTCAGCCATGACCAGTACAACCAGGGCACTTTCATTTGTCAACTTGAGAAACTGAACATGCTTGATGGTGGATTCCTTTTTCGGCATCAACACCAGACTGGCACTCTGGGTCAACCTGGACAGCAAAGAACCAATTCGATCCAAGGAATTATTCAGATTTTCATCTTCTGTGGAACCAATTCTCGAAAATTGCTTTTTGTCTTCGGGTTCAATTTCGCCGATTTCCAGAAACTCATCCACAAACAATCGCAGACCCATGAGAGTGGGAATCCTGCCTGCCGAAACGTGAGGACTTTCCAAAAGTCCCAACCGCTCTAGGTCCTGCATGACATTTCTGACTGTGGCAGGTGAAATCTTGGAGGACAAATTGCGGGAAATTGCTCTTGATCCTACTGGGGAACCCGAGTATAAATAGGATTCTACCAACCGGGAAAAAATTTCGGTATTGCGTTGATCCAAAATTTCCAGAATCTCTTCCTTGCTCACTCTCCAGCCTTCTCGAATTAAATTTAAGGAAAATTCTATTTTTTACACCAGAATCAATTTAGCAAAAAATTCAACCTGTTTGCCAATATCAACCTGTATTCAATGATCCATGTGCTTCATAGAACGAAAACTCTTCATACTTTCATAGTATTAATTACCAATTATATGGCTAATCCTGTTTACCAAAAAATTAAAGATTTGAATTATGCGTTTATCAAAGAGAAAATCTGATGAGTTACGACCGGTATCAATTGAAATTGATGTCAACCGTTATGCCGAAGGGTCATGCCTGATTTCCTGTGGGCATACTAAGGTTTTGTGTACGGCTTCGGTTGAGGAGCATGTCCCGTTTTTTCGACGAAGAACAGGTTTGGGATGGATTTCGGCCGAATATTCATTATTGCCCAGGGCTACCCATGAAAGAAACCGGCGTGACGGACGTGGTTCATCTGTTTCGGGAAGAACCCTGGAAATTCAGAGATTGATCGGAAGGTCTCTCCGTGCCGGTGTAAATTTTGCAAGTTTGGGTGAGAGACAAATCATGATCGATTGTGATGTCCTACAGGCTGATGGTGGGACCAGGTGTGCCTCGATCACTGGTGGTTGGGTTGCTCTTAGACTGGCAGTCAATAAACTGTTGCAAGATAGGTATATTGTCAGGGATCCCCTGCACCAGCAGGTCATCGCCATTTCCTGTGGCATTCATGCAGGTTCGCATATACTGGATCTGGACTATAACGAAGATTCCAATGCTGAAGTTGACGGAAATTTTGTATTTACCTCTTCGGGAGAGCTGATTGAAGTGCAATGTACAGCTGAAGACAAATCCTTTCCCACGGCATCAATCCTGGAGTTTATTGAACTTTCGAGCAAGGGTGCCAGCGAATTGGTTCGAATTCAAAATGAAGCCCTGGCCAAGAAAAATGCGTAAGATGGATTCCAAAGTGTTGGTGATAGCCACGCATAACAAGGATAAATTGAGTGAATTCGAAGCGATATTACACCCTCATGGGGTGAAAACAAAATTTGCCGGAGACTTCAATTTGGAATTTCCACCCGAAACCGAAGAAACCTTTGCCGGGAATGCCCGGATCAAGGCTCATTTTGTCGCTCGAGAAACGCAACTTCCTGCAATTGCAGACGATAGTGGGATAATGGTATCAGATCTTGATAACCAACCAGGGGTTAAGACTGCCGATTGGGCTGAAACACCTAATGGAAGGGACTACAAGAAAGCCATGACCAAAGTTTGGAAATTACTTGAGGAAAAACAGTCGCCCTTGCCCAGAAAGGCCAAATTCTGCTCGACAATCTGTGTTGCCTGGCCCGATGGCCATGATGAAATTTTCGAAGGTTTTGTAAATGGACAAATTGTCTGGCCGATGCGAGGGGAAATCGGTTTCGGATTTGACCCCATATTCATGCCCGATGGCTACGAGATTACATTTGGTGAAATGTCCAAAGCGGACAAGAACCTTATCAGTCACAGGGCCTTGTCACTTAAGGCTTTTGCTGAAAACTGTCTTGATGCCTGATCAGCAAACAATAGAACCATTCGGAATCTATATCCATTGGCCATTTTGTGAGTCCCTGTGTCCCTATTGCGATTTCAATACCTATTGTTCAAACCAGATTGATCATGAGCAATGGTGTGAAGCCTATTTACGGCAACTTGATCATTCTGCAAAAGAATTGGAAGCCAACCCATGTACATCTGTTTATTTTGGCGGTGGTACTCCCAGCCTCATGGAGTCTCGAACAGTAGGTAAAATTTTGGATAGAATCTCCTTACATTGGGGATTTTCCGACCAGCTGGAAATTACACTTGAGGCCAACCCCACCACTGTCGAACAAGATAGATTTTTGTGTTTCCGGAGTGAAGGAATAAACAGACTATCATTGGGAGTGCAAGCACTCAAGGACTCGGACTTGAAAGCCCTGGGTAGGAAACATGGCGTCAAGGAAGCAATCAAGGCCTACGAAACAGCAGATCGCGTTTTCAACAACATCAGTCTTGATTTCATGTTTGGCCGGCAATTTCAATCGAGAGAATCATGGATAGGAGAACTTCATGAAATCGTAGCGTTGAATCCAAACCATCTTTCGATTTATCAACTGACCATCGAGCCCAATACACCCTTCGGCAAAAGATATGTTGCCAACCGTCTGGAAGGTATACCCGATGAAGATATCCTTGCCGATATGTATCTTGCCACAATGGAAATTTGCGAACGGAATGGGTTCAAACAATATGAAATTTCAAACTACTCCAAACCCGGATACAAGGGAAGACACAATCTGGTTTACTGGGAGTATCATGACTTCTTGGGCATAGGACCAGGTGCCCATGGAAGAATAAGTATCAACAACCAATACTTTCGAACAAATACAATCCTTAGTCCGGAAAGTTGGCTTGATGGTATTTTTAAATTGGGAACAGGTGAAAACCAAAGAGAATTGATCGATCTAAAGGAAAGAGGTTCCGAGTATTTGCTCACTTCTCTCCGACTCAATGATGGTATGAATATTGACAGGTTTGAGCGAATTTCAGGAAGCAAACTAGATAATAATACAATAAGCGAGCTTGTTCAGGATAATTGGGTCGAAATTACCGATGGGCAACTTAAAGTTACCACCAATGGAAGGATGGTCCTGAATCAGATCATTTCCAAGCTATTATCCTGAGAAAGAATAAATGGTCAATTTAATCAAGGACAAAGAACCAAATCTTAGCGGGGATTGCAGGTGAATTGTTGTGTTACCTTTCTGATGTATTTATTTGTAATATGCAATTCTGAATTATTCTCTTTCCCTGGTCAGAACAAAAAGCAGGAACGACAATTCAAGGGTATCTTATGAATAAAAAAGCTTCAAATGCGACAGCACTGAATCTTCCGATGGTTGATCCACTGCCCGAGGGAACACAAAAATACTTCCAGATTTGTGAGGAAAAACTCGGCATCATCCCCAATGTGCTTAAAGCCTATGCCTTTGATATCGAGAAATTAAATGCATTTACCGCAATGTACAACAATCTTATGCTGGCTCCGAGCGGATTGTCAAAGTTGGAAAGAGAAATGATTGCAGTTGTTGTTTCTTCGGTAAACCGATGCCATTATTGTATTATTGCTCATGGTGCCACAGTTCGCAAATTGTCAAAAGACCCTGAATTCAGTGATACGCTAGCAATTAATTTCAGACACTGCAAACTGGATGAAAGACAAAGGGGAATGCTCGAATTTGCAGAAAAGGTGACAGAAAATAGCTTCAAGGTCGAGGAAAAGGATCGAGAAGGTTTGAGAAAACTGGGTTTCAGTGATGCCGATATATGGGATATCAGTGCTGTGGCAGCGTTTTACAACATGACCAACAGACTGGCTTCTGCAACAGCTATGAATCCCAATTTGGAATATTATTTTTCAGACCGATGAAGGCCAAACCGACATTAATCTTGCTCTTGTTCTGCCTTTTACCAGCTCAAGTAATGGGCCAATCGACAATAAATACCGGTCAACTTGTATTTGACAGAAGTTTTTCCTTTGGCAGGTATTTGATACCTGTTGGTCCATTCAAGGACAACATGGTTGAAATGCTGGAAACCGAAGGTTCCACAAACAAGCTTGTTTATCAGATCAAGGGGGATTCATCTACCCAGACACTCCTTGAAAATAGCTGGGAAGCACTAAGTACACTTGATTTCGAAATCCTGTTTAAGTGTGAAACCTGGAACTGCGGAGGGTTTGAATTCCGTGAAGTCATTGATGTCGTCGAGAGCCCCCACATGTTTGTCAATCTCGGGGATTTTCAATTCGTTTCGGCATCCAGGAACAACGAGGTTGGAAAACAATTTGTAACGGTCCTTGTCAGTAAAAGCAACAATACGGGATTTATCCAGTTTGTATTTATAAACCCCCAGGATGAAGAGAAGGTAGAAACCTTGGATTTTAATTTCACTTCCAAAGTTTTGGAAATTGAAACACAATTGGAATATGATTTTTCAACCAAGGGATTCACCGTCCTCACGGGAGTTGAATTTGATTCTGGCTCAAGCGACATCAATGAAAACAGTATCTCTCAGCTGAAGGACCTGGCTGTTTTTCTCAAGGAAAATCCGGACAAGAAAGTAATTTTGGTAGGACATACCGACCTGGAAGGGGAATTGGAAAATAACATAAACCTATCATCTGAAAGGGCACGCTCGGTTCGAAACACCCTTATCAGTGTATATGATTCAAATCCCGATCAAATTTCGGCACATGGTGTGGGTTTTCTTTCACCACATGAAACAAATCTAACGCCGGAAGGAAGAAATTCCAATCGTAGGGTCGAGGTTTTGATTTTGCAGAATTTTCAGTAGATTATGAGCAAATTTGTTCACATAATTTTGGTTTTACCTCAGGTTATGCATAAAACAGTCAATACTGATAAAAATTAAGAATAATGTTTATGGTTTGCCGAATTCCCAACATCCCCAGATTGATCAGGTTCTTTATCACCAGCCTAATGCTCTGGTCCCTAGTAATTAGCGGCAGTTATTCGGCCACACCGGAAAAGGCAACCGAGGTGGTTGAAGAAGTTATTCACACAGTGAATCACATGCTTCACAACAATTTCCCAAAGGCGAAAATTTATGCTGGCATTGAAGAAATGTTCATCAACAAGGCAGACACGCAATATATTGGTCAGGTTGCCTTGGGGAGACAGTGGTTGGAAATTTCGGAACCACGAAGAAATTTGTTTCTGAAAATATTCCAAAGGTATCTTGCCGAAAAATACTCCATCTATTTCCCCAGATTCATTGGTGCCGAATACGAGGTAATCCGGGCAAGGACAACAAGAAATGACCGGACTTTCGAAATTGTAACCACAATGTATTTGCCCAATGAACCACCTTTTCCGGTATATTGGGATCTCGTGAGTCTTGATGATGAACCAAGAATAAGAAATATTACAGTAGATGACTTAAATTTGCTGGTTCTGGAAAAGAAAGTAATCGGTGCACTTCTTGAACAAAGTGGGGGTAATCTGGAAGAGTTGATGAGGAAATTGAAATACAGGTATCAATAGAAAAATCGGGAAAAGGCCCAATCAATTGCCATAACGAGCGAGCATATCGTTAACAGACCTTTTGATAAGTTCCTCCAAAACCTTCAGATCTATATTTTCCAAGCGGGTTATATAAAGACAGCTAATCGAATTTTTGTACTTGCCCAATTTGGCCATCAGATCGGGGTAGGCAGAAAACCCTGGCATGATATAAATCGTGAGCGATTGCTTTCTGGGTGAGAAGCCAGTTAACATCCATTGATGTTTTGATTTATCTGCACGTTGATAGGTATATTGCCCGAAGCCCACAATGCTTGTACCCCACATGCGTGGCTGTTCACCAGTGATTCGTTTCATCATGGCCAAAATGAGCATGGAATCCTCCCTCCGTTTGGTATTCGTGACAGAGTTCAGAAACTCATCCACATTGCCATCATTTACAACAGTTTTCATCGTACTCATCAGTTTGTCCAATCATAAACGAAACGAGGTCAAATATTATATTTTCTAATTTAACCCGTAAAAGGATGTACTTACAAGATTTTACCCTGAACGGACTCTTCAGTCTTGAAAATACCCGAAAAAGTGTTAGATTGGAAATCACAGCGGTGGTTCCGACAACTGAATCACTTATCATGACTACAAGGCAGGCCGCTGGCCTGTTTTTTTTATTTGGAATAATTCGATGCGAGACCTGGTTGCTCTGACATTCAAGGAAAAACAGCTTCAGAAATTGCTTGAACCTGAAATTTCCCTTATGGGATTCGAGTTGATCAGATTGCGCTTTAGTGGCAATGCAAAGAAAACACTCCAAATAATGGCTGAACGACCAGATGGGACCATGACCGTTGGAGACTGTACGGATTTATCCCATGCCTTATCCCCGCTATTGGATGTTGAGGATACGATCAGTGAGGAATATTCGCTTGAAATATCATCACCGGGTATTGATCGACCACTCACCAAGCTGGAGCATTTTGAACAATGGGTTGGGTACAAGGCCAAGGTAGAATTGAACCAGCCCATGGATGGGCAACGGAGATTTAAGGGCATCATCCATTCCACCAAAGGCTCAACTGTCATTTTGGATATGATTCCGGAACTGCTAAATGTACAATTTTCCCAAATTGCCAAAGCCAGCCTTGTCATGTCAGAAAAACTATTGAACCGACATCAGGAACAACGAATATTATCCGATTAGCAAACCAAATATAAGTTAAATTATTCCGAAGGATTCTGGAGAAAACATATGAGTCTTACTAGTGCAAATAGGTTTGAATTGCTTCAAATGGCCGAGTCTGTAGCCCAGGAAAAGAATATTGATCGTGGTATTGTTCTGGAAGCCATGGAAGAGTCAATGGCCAAGGCCGCAAGGATGAGATATGGTCAGGAACTTGACATCAGGGCCAAATATAACAAGGAAACAGGTGATTTGACCATGCAAAGAGTTCGGACCGTGGTTGAAGAAGTCGAAAACCTGTCAACGGAAATGACCCTGGAGGATGCCCGGAAAATCAATCCGGAATACCAACTAGGAAGCGAGCATATCGAAGAATTGCCACCAGTTGGAGTAGATCAGCTGGATAGGATAAATATTCAAGTTGCCAAACAGGTAATCCACCGCAAGGTTCGAGAAGCCGAAATGGAAAAACAGTATGAGGAATTCAAGGACAAGAAAGGCCAGATTATTGTCGGGACCGTCAAGGGTGTCGAGCAGGGCAATATAATCGTTGAATTAAGCATCGGGGAGACGATGATACATCGTACCCAGAAAATTAGCCATGAAAATCCCGAGAAAGGTACCAGGATTCGAGCTTATGTTACCGATGTTTCCCAAGAAACACGAGGTCCACAGGTTAAATTGTCGAGGACTGCAAATGAGTTCATGCGAGAACTCTTTCGAAGTGAGGTTCCTGAGTTTTACGATGGAACCATAGATATCAAATGCATTGCCAGGGATCCGGGTTCTCGTGCCAAAATTGCTGTTGTATCCTATGATGCCAGTATTGATCCGGTCGGTGCCTGTGTCGGTATGAGGGGTTCACGGGTCCAAACCGTGGTCAATGAGCTGCAGGGTGAAAGGGTTGATGTCATTCCATGGACCGAAAATGCCTTTGAGTTCGTAACCTATGCCTTGCAGCCTGCCAAGGTTTCAAAAGGGATACTTGATGAGCAGGGCAATCCCACGACAATTGTTGTTCCTGATGACCAACTTTCACTTGCCATCGGTAGAAGGGGTCAAAATGTCCGGCTGGCAAGAAGTCTAACCGGATTGGACATAGAAATTGTAACTGAAACCTACGAACGGGAACAAAGACAGGAAATCATGAACCAGAGACAGAAACTGTTCATGGAAGCCATTGATGTTGATGAGACCTTTGCACACCTGTTGGTAACCGAAGGATTTGACTCGATAGGTTATCTTGCCGAATGTACCATTGATGAACTTCTTACCCTCAATGGAATTGACGAAGCCATAGCCGAAGAATTGCAGAACAGGGCTCAAAATTATGTTGCCAAGGAAAATGAGGAAATTCTTGCCGAAGCCAGAAGGTATGGCCTGAAGGACGACCTTGCGGAGTTTGAAGGGCTAACTCCGAAAATGTTGCTCGAACTGGCGAAGAATGAAATTACAACTCTTGAAGATTTCGCAACCCTGGCTGATTGGGAGTTATCGGGAGGATACAATGAAATAGGTGGCAAGCAGGTATGGGAAAAAGGTCTTTTGGAGGATTTCAACATCAATGCCGAAGACGCCTTGTACCTGATCGCATCTGCCAGGGTAAGTATCGGATGGATGAAACCAGAGGATATTCAGGCCATTTACGGTGAAGAAGATACGGAGGCGGAAAGTGACCAGGGGGCAACCGAAGAAACATGACCTTTGTATCAGAAGGTGCGTGGTTACCGGGAAAAAGTATGATCAGGATGAGTTATTGAAATTCACCTTGAATCCGAAGGGGGTTGCTGTTCTAGACATTAATCGAAAACTTCCGGGTCGTGGTATGTGGGTATTTCCGGACCGGCATACGCTTGAAAAAGCCGCCAATGGTAATCACTTTTCACGAGTTGCCCGAAGATATGTTGAAATTCCAACAGATTTTTTATATACGATAGATAGGAAATTAGTTGATTATCTGACCGGAATACTTTCTTTGGGACGCAAATCTGGTGTTGTTGTAGCCGGGTTTGAAAAGGTTCGACTGGGAATAAGTGAAAATAAAATAACGGTTTTGGTTCAGGCCTCTGACGGTTCGGACCGACAGGGCCGGAAGTTGATTCCAAGGGGTGTTTCATGTAAACGCTACCGATGTTTGTCTTCAACAGAACTCGGCGAGGCTTTCGGAAGGGAATCAGTTATTTATGTGGGAGTGAAAGATGGGCCCATGGCCCATAGGATTGCAATTACCGCGCAAAAACTTGAACGTATCCGTGGGATGGAAGGATTTCAAACGACTTTGCCAGATTTGGCATCATAATTTTGAAAGTACAGGGAATTAATGGGCACTAATACTCTTTCGTTAAAATCCACTCCCCGATCAGGGGCCTCCACCAGGACGGTAAACAAGGACATTGTTTTCACCCGTGGTGGTAAAAAACAACAGGAAGTCGTGGTTGTACCCTCGCAAGGTGGTATAGCAAGAAAACCCGCAGCCGTACAGCCACCTCCCCAACGTAGGGGGCCTACCCAGACAAAGGAAACCCAATCACCCTCTGTTTCGAAAGTGATTACCGATGAAGAGGATCTAAGACGTCGTGCCGAAGCTATCCAGAAGGCACGAGTTAAAGATGAAGCTGAAAAAGAATCCAAGGCCAAACAGCAACAGCAGCTTGAAGAAGAAAGAGAAAGAAGGGCACAGGCTCTTCGTGAACATCGGCAAAGGGAAAAGGATCGCCAGGAAGAGTTAGAGTTACAGCGCAAACTCGAAGAAGAGAGGTTATTGGAAGAAAAGAAAAAGGCTCAACAGGGAAAAACGATTGATGAAGAACCAAAGCAGGTTCCGGAAGCAAGAAAGAGACGAAAGGTCAAGGAAAAAGGCCCCGAGGAAGAAAGGGGCCGAAGTTCTGAAAAAAGACGAGCGACCAAGGTAACTGTTAAAACTGCACTTGATATTGAGGAGGATCAATTACGTTCCGAGGCACAGTTCAGACGCAGGGAGGAAAGAAGGAAACGCAAGGCCCAACCTGTTGAAATTGTCCGGGAGAAAATAGTCAGGGAGGTTCAATTACCTGAAAACATAATGGTTCAGGAACTTGCCAACCGAATGACACAAAGGGTTTCGGATGTCATCAAGTCACTTATGAAACTAGGTGTTATGGCAACTCAAAACCAGACCATTGATGCTGATACTGCCGAGTTGATTATCGAGGAATTTGGACACAAGGTGGTTCGGGTCTCCGATGCTGATGTTGAGGATGCAATTGATGCCATCGAGGATGATCCAAAGGATCTTCAATCAAGAAATCCTGTGGTTACGATTATGGGGCATGTTGACCATGGCAAGACCACACTTCTGGATACCATTAGAAAGGCTAGTGTGGCTTCGGGAGAGGATGGAGGCATTACCCAGCATATTGGAGCCTATCAAGTCAAAACCGATGATGGCGAAACAATTACCTTCCTGGATACACCAGGTCATGCCGCCTTCACCTCCATGCGTGAAAGGGGAGCAAATGTAACTGATATCGTGGTTCTGGTTGTGGCTGCCGATGATTCTGTCATGCCGCAAACAATTGAAGCAATCAATCACGCCAAGGCAGCTGATGCCCCTTTGATCGTAGCAATCAACAAGTGTGATCTGCCCAATGCCAATCCCGATAATGTTCGGAATGAGCTCCTGCAACATGGGGTCGTGGTCGAAAGCCATTCGGGGGAAGTTTTGGACGTAGAGATTTCAGCCACCAAAGGTGATGGCATCAACGATCTTCTCAAGGCGATTTCTCTTCAGGCCGAACTCATGGAATTACAGGCCAATCCCAATCGACCCGCTTCAGGTACGGTAATTGAAGCCAAACTTGATGTTGGGAGAGGGCCGGTTGCCACAGTACTGATTCAAAAGGGAACCCTGCAAAGGGGTGATATTTTTGTCGTTGGTGAACAATGGGGTAAAGTCAGGGCCCTGATAAGCGACCAGGACAAAAGGATCAATTCGGCAGGTCCATCCGTACCTGTGGAAGTGTTGGGTCTGAATGGAACCCCACAAGCCGGTGATACACTCAATGTTGTTGAAAACGAGTCACAAGCGAGAGAAATTTCTGAATACCGAAGAAGTACGAGCCGCAACATTATTTCCTCAGCAGGTGCAGTACTTAGCTTGGAAAGCCTGATGAATCTGGGTGAAAACAAACCCACCAAGGATTTGCAACTTGTTGTGAAGGCTGATGTGCAAGGTTCAGCGGAGGCCATAAATCAGGCAGTCACCAAGATCGGAAACGAAGAGGTTCAGATTAGGGTTCTGCACTTCGGGGTTGGCGCGATAACGGAAACGGATGTGTCCCTGGCCAGTTCTTCAGGTGCCCACATTATAGGATTTAATGTCCGAGCCACACCTTCGGCACGCAGCATGGCTGCCCAGAAGGGTATTGAATTGCGGTACTATTCGATAATTTATCGTCTGGTTGATGATGTCAAGGCTCTAGCCTCCGGTCTGCTTGATGTACATATCAAGGAGAATTTTCTTGGCAACGCGGAAATTCTTGAGACATTCAAGATCACCGGAGTTGGCATGGTTGCAGGATGCAAGGTAACTGAAGGTATTGTCAGAAGGTCTTCCGGGGTTCGTTTGCTCAGGGACAATGTGGTTATCCATGAAGGTAAGCTCAAAACCCTCAAACGGTTCCAAAACGAGGTTGACGAGGTTCAAACCGGTCTGGAATGTGGTATGGCATTCGAGAATTATTCCAACCTCAAACAGGGCGATTACATAGAAGTTTTTGAGCAGGAAGAAATCCAGCAAACGCTCTGACAAAGCAGCTTCCATTTATCGTGTACCCTCTCGGGTACCAATTCATTCACACTTACTACAAGGAATGGCTTGATGCCAGCGTTACATTGTAAATCAGAGTGGCTCCCCTTGCCGACAGGCCTTGAGGATGGAGTGGAAATCTTTGCCGTCGGGGATGTACACGGTTATTGCTCTCATCTTCAAACGATGCTTGAAGTGTTTTCCGAAGCAAGGGATTCGCAAAAGCAGTCAATACTGATTTCACTTGGTGATTTGATTGATCGAGGGCCGGAGTCCATAAGGGCCTTGGATCTCATGCGGAAATCCAAGGATTTTGGATTCACGGAAACACATACACTGATGGGGAATCATGAGCAATTGATGAGACTTTCCCTCTCGGGCAAGAAAATGACCGAGTTCACAAGGTATATACCTGCCAATGCCCACACGCCAGCTCATGAAATCTGGTCATGGAACGGAGCTGGAAAGACGCTTCGGGAATTGGGTCTGAACCCAGAAGACATGTTTTATGGGAGTATCAAGGATTTTGCCCATACCTTGAATGAAGGACTAGGGCCTGAAAGAGTGGCGTTCCTGGAATCATTATTGAGTCACAAGTTGGTAGGTTCCCTCCTGTTTGTACATGCCGGCATTGATCCCAACCGCAGTATTGAAGAGGCTTTGGCAGAGCCCTGGGACTGTTTGTATGACAATCATTGGTCCTGGATCAGGGGTGAGTTCCTTTTTTCTCCGTTTAAACGTTCTGACCTGATAGCCGTACATGGACATACCTATCCAGGCAGATACAATTCAACCGGATTTGAAGCATCACTGTTCAAGTTTCATGAGGGCAAAATAAATCTGGATGGTGGCAGTTACAATACCGGTAAAATTGCCGGTGCCCAATTTGCCAAGGAAAAATACAGGATATTTATCGTTTCTGAGTAACCAAGGAATCAGTGATTACACTGAAATTGAAGGTAAGTTACCTGCGTGACCTGTTTCTTTTAAGGTAAATGTAGTATGCACCACTACCTCCATGACATCGGTGGGCTTCCTGAAAATGAAGAATATGTTCGGCTGTGGGCGGTTTGGATAAAAGGTGTTTGATCAATTGATTGAGGGGACCGAAACCTCGGCGACCATCCATATCCTTACCTTTTCCGGGTATAACCAAAATCAGGCGCTTGCCTGAATTAAAGGCCTCGGCCACAAACCGTTTGACCTGCCGGGACGCCTCTTCCTTCAGCATGCCATGAAGGTCCAGTTTCATTTCGGGATTGATATGTCCCGAATTCAGTTTCCTCAGTATTTTCTTGTCGATATTATTTGGACCAGGAACATTAATTTTCAGCTCTGTAAGTCTTGGTTCTACCAGAATTCTTTTCTGCTGTACAGGCTTGGGGCATGCCATTTCCTCGTTCTGTTGTTCCGTATTTGCCTTGATGGTGCTCAAAGGCAAGTCATTTTCTTTACAGAAAAGATTCCAATCGCTTAAATCACTATTGTCAAGATTTTCCACAGGAGTTTCTTTCCTGGGTTTTTGTCTTTTGACCTTACGAGAACCCTGATTTGTCTGGGGATTATCCTTACTGGAAAATTCGTTTGTTTGACAATACTCTTCCCAAAGTGCCAAGTCCTGATCTGTAAGACCCATGGTGTTGATTTTGTTGTGCATTTTTGGACATCACCAGGGTATTGTTAAGGCTAAAACCTAACCGGTCGCAACAAGTATCCAGTTTGGGTCATTCTTGCCCATGATTCTTGAAAAGGTCCACTCATCGTTTTGGTGAACAGGATTTGACTTGTCACCTTCTACTATATTGCCTTTGGGGTCCTCGACATAGGATATGAGTTCGCTGGAAAATTCTACGGTGATTTCACCGCGACCGCTTGCCGGTTCGAACTTGGCATCCTTGATGTGTTTTCCACTTGTTCTTACGAATTGTACCTTGACCATATTATCGGGGTCTCTTTGATCAACACCTTCCTTGAAGGAATTGAATACTTCAAGAGACAGAAAAGGTTTCAAATCGTCTATCTTGCCTTCACCGAATGAGGTCAGGATCCATTCATAAGCCTTCCCTGCTCCTTCGACGAATTCCTGCACACTAAAATTCCGTTCATAGGCTTTCATGTTACCCAATGTTTTTGCACATTCCGTATTTGAGCCGACAAGCTTGGCAATTTCCTCATCAATCTCTTCTTCATCATCAGGCACCACTTTGGAGGATTGGTCTATGGTGACGGATGGATGGACCGGAGGTCTTTGTTCGAATCCTGTTCTAGTACCAAGTATTCCACGTAACTTGAAAATTAAAAACAGTGCAATTCCCGCGAGAATTAGAAGCTGCAACATTGGTGACATTTTGATAACGACCTTTAATTTTGTTTCGGACAATACATTTGTTGTCTATAGGTATTTAGGTTGAAGCAAGGCTTATGTCCATATTATACAGGCTTTTCAATATGTTTTGGTATATTCCATGAAATTATTTTTGCTGTTTTTATTCGTTCCCTTGATTGAAATAGCATTGTTCATTCAAGTTGGCGGTTTGATCGGCCTGTTTCCCACCTTGGCAATAATCATCATTACTGCATTGCTTGGTGCCGGTTTGGCTCGAACCCAGTTTCCCCTTGTCATTGACAAGATCAGGGATACAGTAAGTCACATCAAGGATCCAATGAATCCCATATTACAGGCGATTGCCATATTTGCAGGGGGATTGTTGCTCCTGACACCAGGCTTTTTCACCGATACAATAGGGTTTCTACTGCTTATTCCTCAAACTCGGGAATTTCTTGTGAATTTCTTCATAACCCACTTTGCGGGTAACTTTTCATCTCATGCAGAGCACTCGTTCAAGGCAAATTTGGATGAGGATATTATTGAAGGGAATTCAACCGAGGTTGAATCCGAAAAAAACTGAAACTGGCTGCAGAATCAATTATTTTTGAAAGCCAATGGAAGTATTTGTCTGAATCAGGATGCCTGAAGCCCTGTAATGGCGATCAGCGATAGGATATCCTCAACCTTGCTTCCTCGTGATAGATCATTGGCAGGCTTGGCCAAACCTTGAAGCACCGGACCAACCGCCTTCATTCCACCAATTCTTTCAGCAATTTTATAACCTATGTTTCCTGCTTCCAAATTGGGAAATACAAACACGTTGGGAGGAACATCCAGATTGAGACCGGGTGCTTTTCTTTTTCTCAGCGCCGGGTCCAGCGCAGCATCAAACTGAAGTTCTTCCTCGATTATCCAATCAGGATAGTTGGCTTTGGCAATCTGGATGGCTTCACGTACTCTTTGAACTCTTTCGTGGGATCCACTTCCTGCAGTTGAGAATGTGAGAAAGGCAACCTTTGGTTTAATCCCCAGGATTGTTGAAGCAGAAAGGGCAGCAGTTTCTCCAATTTGAGCCAATTGCAAGGCCGTCGGGTCGATTACCATTGCACAATCAGCAAAAATCACTGGGCCTTGGAAAGGGTGGTGGGGTTTATCTGCAATCATGATGAAAAAAGAAGAAACGGTATCTACATTTGGCGACCTACCAATGATCTGAAGAGCTGCACGAAGTGTATCAGCTGTGGTATTGACGGCTCCACCGATGGTCCCATCAGCATGATTCTGCCTGACCATCATGGCAGCAAATCCGAGCGGTTGAAGGATGGTGTTTCTTGCTTCTTCCTCGGTTATTCCCTTATGCGAACGGATTCTGATCAACTCATCAATATATCCCCCGACCAGAGGAGATGATGCCGGATCAACAATCAAAATATTCGAGAGGGAAGGTTTTGAATCTGCCATTTTGGAATGAATCCGATCGGCAGATCCAAGAAGCGTGATATCGGCAATACTCTGTTCTGCTGCGAGTATTGCCGCCTGAATTATGCGTTGATCTTCCCCTTCAGGGAGTACGATATGGCACCGTTTGGCCCTTGCCTTGGCAAAAACCTCTTCCAGAAAAGGAGAATCGGCAACCACGGGTTGTCACCATTCCCTGCTGATGATTATACAGATACCTGCGAACGCATATCGTCAATGGATATACCGGCAACCGTGGTTGGTTTCTTCATGGCATCCCGTCTGAATGGTTCTCCCAATTCCTGGTTCAGGATTACCTCGATAAAGGTTGTTTCCTTATCTTCCAATTGTACCTTGATTGCTTGATCCAATGCTTGTGAAAGATCTTCCATGGTCTTAACCTGAACTCCTTTCAAACCACAACCTTCGGCAATTTTGGCATAACTGACCCTGAGATCCAATTCTGTACCGACAAAATTGTCATCAAACCACAAGGTTGTATTCCGCTTTTCAGCACCCCACTGGTAATTCCTGAAAATTACCATGGTAATGGGAGGCCAATCACCACGCCCACAGGAAGTCATTTCATTCATGGAAATTCCGAAGGCTCCATCACCGGCAAATCCAACCACCGGAGTATCAGGACATCCGATCTTGGCACCAATAATTGCCGGAAAGCCGTATCCACAAGGGCCGAACAACCCTGGTGCAAGGTATTTCCTTCCTTTTTCAAAGGTTGGGTAAGCATTGCCAATCGCACAGTTGTTGCCAATATCGGAGGATATAATCGCTTCGGTCGGCAGTACCTTCTGAATGGCACGCCAGGCCATCCGCGGACTCATCAATTCGGGATCCTTGTTCCTGGCTCTTTCGTTCCAGGTTGTTCCCTCATCATCATCTTCATGATCCATTGAGGTAAGTTCCTGAAGCCACCGGGACTTGGTATGAGAAATCTTTTGCCTTCGCTCTTCCCTGTTCTCCTGGCCGGCAAAATCGGACAAGTTGTCCAACAGTTGTTCTGCCACCTGTTTGGCATCTCCCTGAATACCTACAGTTACCTTTTTGGTCAGTCCGATGCGGTCAGAATTAATGTCAACCTGTATGATCTTAGCCTTTTCCGGCCAGTAATTCAATCCATAACCCGGAAGGGTTGAAAAGGGATTCAGCCTTGTACCGAGGGCCAAAACCACATCTGCATTGGAAATGAGTTCCATAGCAGCCTTGGAACCGTTATAGCCCAATGGACCTACGGAAAGGGGATGATCCCCGGGGAATGCATCATTGTGTTGATACCCGCAACAAACCGGTGCCAGAAGTTTTTCTGCCAACCTTGCGGAAGCACCTATGGCATCACCGATTACAACACCTGCCCCGTTGAGGATAACCGGGAATTTGGCATTCGACAAAAGTCTTGCCGCTTCCTCGATGGCGTTTTTTCCACCTCTTGGTTTTTCAAGCCTGACCGTTTGAGGCAATTCTATATCGATTACCTGGGTCCAGAAGTCTCTGGGAACATTTATTTGGGCAGGTGCACATCCTCGCCAGGCCTTTTCGATAACCCGGTTCAAAACTTCTGCCATCCTGCTGGGGTCCCTGACTTCTTCCTGATAACAAACCATATCTTCGAAAAGTTTCATTTGCTCAATTTCCTGAAAGCCACCCTGACCCATGGTCTTATTGGCAGCTTGCGGAGTTACGAGCAGGATTGGAGAGTGATTCCAGTAAGCGGTTTTCACGGGGGTTACAAAATTTGTAATACCGGGTCCATTTTGGGCAATCATCATTGACATTTTACCCGTAGCACGGGTATATCCATCAGCAGTCATACCAGCATTGCATTCGTGGGCGGCATCCCAGAAAGTGATACCTGCTGCCGGAAACAGATCTGAAACGGGCATCATGGCAGATCCGATTATTCCGAAAGCATGTTCTATTCCATGCATCTGAAGTACTTTGATAAAGGCTTCTTCAGTTGTCATCTTCATGAGTTTGTTCCTTTCAACAAACACACTTAATTATAATCGTGTGCGAAATATTACTTTAGGATTCAGTATTTAGTTTGTTCCTTATTGATTACATTAAATTTTTCATTCAATTCAATAAATGTTAGACTAAATAATTGAGTTATTTTTGATCAAGGGGGTTAATTTATTCAAATGGCTAGTTCCAACGGTTCCAAACCTCCGACAGATAATGCTTTTCCAGATATAAAGATAAATGTCCTGGGGCAATTCATAGATGATCTATCCTTTGAGAACATTGCCTTTCAGCAGGGAAGAATGAACCAGACTGTTGAATCGGAAATTGAGGTTCAGGTTGGAGTCGATGTCAAAAAAACGATTGACCAGATTTACCATGTAGTCATCAGGCTCAAATTGTCGGCAGTCACAAAAAAGGAAAATGAAGCCCTCTTTATTTTGGAATTGGATTATGTAGGCATGTTCAATGTGCCTGAAACCGATGAAGAAACCCTAAAAATGGTATTGATGGTTGAGTGCCCCCGCTTGTTGTTTCCTTTTGTGAGGAGAATTGCTTCAAACCTGACTCAAGATGCTGGTTTCCCACCAGTCAATCTTGATCCCATCGATTTCCTGTCACTCTACAGAGGTTCGGCTGTCAGTGAAGATTATGTCCTCAACTGAGGTTTGTATTTTCTGTATTACCTTTCCACAAAAGCATTGATAAAAGTATCAGTTTCACTCATTTATTTGGTTCTTTTGTCTCCCCAACGCCATTCCGACTGAACAACCTGCTTTTTTCTTGCTCGCCTTCTTTCCTTACCTGCAAAACGAGCACGATCTACCGGTCGTATACTAGGATCTGGAAGTAAAGCAGCAAGTTGATCTGTCAATTTCAATGCCTGTATGATTCGTACAAATGAATCCAGAGAAACTGGCTTGCCACAAGCCAGCCGTGTTAATGTGCTTCTTGATATTCCAGCTTCTCTTGCAAGATCTTTTTGTGATACGTTTCGGCTAAGACGGATCCTGTCTAGGCGTTGGCCAAGTTCCGTGGTAATTGCTTCACAGGAAGCAGTTGAGTATTCACTATAATGCATCAATTATAAATCTATAGATTATGATGTAATTATACAGCATTAATTTCCTTATCAATATACTTCATGTATCAATCATGGAGTATGAATGTTGATGAAATTGCATTAGAACAGAGCAATTAAGAAAAGTTGGTTCGGGTCTTTTATCCAGCTACTCATTCCGGCTTAATCTTGCCGGGTAAATCAACAAAAAAGCATGCCACGAGATATTCCTCGTAATGGCTTTGGGCAACTTGCTGTGCTTGTTCGTCTTTACCCCATTTTTTCTCTTGCCACTCTTCATCAATGCGGGATAGTCTCCAAATCTGATCCTTGTTGCCAAAACCATAGAGGTAAGCGAAACTCAGAACCAATGAACCTAGTAAGGGTACCAATTCGCTGAAGCCACAAAGGGAAAAGTTGTCTAAAGCCTCAATTTTTTCAGCAAACACATCAATTGTTTGGGATTCCTGATCAAAAGGGATGATGCCATGGTTGATTTTCATCCTGATGGATAATTGTTTTTCTAGCCAGGCAATTACTGGGTCCCAATGATCAGATTGCCATTTGACAAGATCAGATGGAGAAGTCGCTCGATAGGAAACAAGATCAGTATGTCCATAATTCAAAAGGGAATTGACTATTTCTCCTCTGGTATCACCGATACGATCTATTGTGGTATTCGTTCTCCGGGTAAAGGGCATAGCCGTGGGGTCAATTTTGTGCCCTTGATCTTGAAATTCCACACATATCTTTTCAGCCAGCGAAAAGTGGGGAACTATAAGGGGGTTCTTGCCCGGTGTCATGGCATATTTCCCATCCAGCGTGATACCAAAGCCTTCTGACAACTCGGTTATTCTGACGTCTTCCCAGAATTTTCTGGCAGCCCATTCATTCATTGGAAAGTTGTTTCCGAGATATTGTTCAAATCCCATTCAAGGTAGTTTGCCAATTCCTGAAAGTGTCCCGGTGCTTCTGCCTTGATCGTTATTTCCCTATTTAAAAACGGATGATGGAAACGCAAGCTACTGGCATGTAAGAACATCCGGGATACCAGGTTAAGCTCCTCGAACTTTACCGGAAGGGAAGTTTCAGAAAAATCCGATGAATATTTTTCATCTCCCAGAATGGGATGATTGATGGAAGATAAATGTACCCTCAGCTGATGTGTTCGACCTGTTTGCGGAGACAACACTACGAAAGCCAACAATTTGCCAAAGGTAAGTTGAACAGAATATTTCGTATAAGCCAATTTGGCTGTATTTGATGTATGCCCATTCTTTTTGCTCACACTCTTCATCCTGCGATTAGCCTGTGTTTTGTCCTTTTCCAGGGCAGATTTGATTTCACCGGTTTTGGGATTTGGAACACCTAGAGTTACAGCCCAATAATATTTATACACATTTTTGGTCTTGAACAGTTCCATCATTTCTCTGGTAGCGGTCAGGGTTTTACCCGTCAGCAAGACACCGGAAGTTTCCTTGTCAAGCCTGTGAATCAAGCGTAGCTGATCTGTACTATTGGCCAAAGTTAAATGGTTGAGGTATTTATCAATATATCCCCTTTGTTTTGTACCTCCTTGAGTTGCCAGACCTGGCGGCTTGTTGAGGGCAACAAAATAATCATCTTCATAGATTATACTGTTGTTGAGTTGATGAATGATAGATTGATCGTAGCTACTCAGGGTATTGGACTTGACTGCTTTTTTGGTTGTGGGACCAATTGATTTTGGTAGGGTAATTATCTGATCTGGAACCAATCTAAATGAGGGTTTGACTTTTTTCTTGTTGACCCTTACCGCGCCCCTCCGGCACATTTTTTCAATATGCGACTGGGGGAGATGTCCATATTTTCTCCTTAACCACCTGTCCAGACGCTGATCAGCATCATCAACGCCGACAATTTTGCTGGTTATATTGTTCAATGAAACCATATCCTGGCCAGAAACAAGCCCAGATAGAGAGCCAAAACAGCCAATACGACTGAAACAAGGGCATAAACAAGTGCCATATCCAATTTTCCATTAGTGGAAAGTTGCCAAAAGTCATTTGAAAATGCTGAAAAAGTCGTAAACCCTCCCAGAAACCCTGTAATGATCAATGGCGTGTAGCGTTCCGGTAAAGTCAGGTTTTCAATCATCAAGGCAATTAGGAAACCCATCAGCAAAGACCCAAAAACATTGACAAACAATGTTCCATAAGGAAACTGCTTACCCATGACGGTCGATATACCAGTAGTTAACAGGTATCTTGAAATAGCACCCAATGCACCTCCAAGGGCAATCTGAAGCAAAGTCCCGATCATGGTGAATGCTCGCCATCCTTTTCCGTGTTGAGCTTAACCCGAAGATTCTCGAAATACTCCAATCTCTTGCCCAGGGTTTGTTCAAAACCTTTCTTTGGCGGGTTGTAGTATTTTGCTCTATTGAAACCCTCGGGAAAATAGTTTTGTCCGGAAAATCCGTAGGGAACATCATGATCATACTGATAACCCTTGCCATATCCGAGTTGTTTCATCAGCTTTGTTGGTGCATTGAGTATATGCTTGGGAGGTACCAGGGATCCTGAAACTCTTGCATCTTTGGTGGCCGATTTATAAGCCTTGTAACTTGCGTTGGATTTTGGAGCCAAAGCCATGTAAATGATGGCTTGTGCTATGGCCAGTTCACCTTCTGGACTACCAAGCCGTTCATAAGCTATCCAGGAGTTGATTGCCATATCCAACGCATCTGGGTCGGCCAGACCTATATCCTCTACGGCCATGCGTGTAATTCTTCTTAGCAGGTAGTTTGGATCCTCACCGGCATCCAACATTCTGGCCAGCCAATAGAGAGCGGCATCAGGGTCAGATCCCCGTACAGATTTATGCAGGGCTGAAATCAGGTTATAGTGCCAATCACTGGCTCTATCATACGAGGCGGCCTTCTGCGATAGATGCAGGGATAATTCATCCGTATCCAGTTTACGTTCCAGGCCCAAAGCACAAATCTGTTCAATATTATTCAACAGACTCCTGCCGTCACCATCGGCCATCCCGCACAACCAGTTTCTTGCTTCATCAGTAAGGGGTAGGGGAGAACCATGATACTTTTCTGCTCTTTGTGCCAGTTTTTCCAAGTCGGACATCGAAAGTCTGGATAAACAAAACACCCTTACGCGTGACAGCAGGGCAGGATTGATTTCAAAGGAGACATTTTCTGTTGTCGAACCGATCAGTTTTATCGTTCCATCCTCGACATAGGGTAAAAAACCATCCTGCTGGCTCTTGTTAAAACGATGGATTTCGTCCACAAACAGGATTGTTCCCTTGCCTCCCAGCCATTGATTTCTGGCAGTGGAAAAAATTTTTCTCAGTTCAGCGGTGTTGGAAAATACGGCACTGATCTGAACAAAGTTGTATTCCTTTTTTTGTGCAATTAATCGTGCAATGGTTGTTTTACCAACCCCTGGTGGGCCCCAGAATATAATGGAGGGTAGATTGGCCGAAGCCAGTAGATTGTTCAGGGGTTTGTCCTTACCAATGAGATCTTCATGACCGATAACCTCTTCCAGGCTTTCGGGACGAATGCGATCTGCCAGAGGTCGTAATGCTGATGACAAATCACTTTGGTTTTCTATCTGGTCAAGAAGACTGGTCACGATATATATTGGGGGAATTAAAACCTTCCCCTAAGGCTTAAGGATTAAACGATTGGAACAAAAGATCCATTGATCATGTTCGATATATTTACACCAACAAATAAAGAAACAAAATTCAAAAAGTTGGTTAAAGCCCTACCTTGGTATGGTTTTTCCACAAAATATGATGATGTATTCCGCGGAGAAGTAAATCAGCTTGATTCTTCAGATTCCTGTGCTGCCAATCTATCTCGATCAGCCTTGCCCTTTTCCGCAGTATCCCTGTCAACCAGTTCTATGATTGCCATTGGTGCTCGATCGCCATAACGGTATCCAGCCCTGATGACTCTTGTATATCCGCCATTGCGATCTTGATAACGAGGGCCGAGAACATCAAAAAGTTTCTTTGTGTGCTTGGCTTGCTTGAGTTTGGAATTGGCCATTCTTCGGGAATGCAGATCACCCTTCTTGCCTAGGGTAATCAGTTTCTCCACAATCCTCTTCAATTCCTTGGCTTTTGGTACGGTGGTTTTGATTTGTTCATGTTCAATCAGGGATCCGGCCATATTGGCGAACATGGCTTTCCTATGCTCACCGGTTCTGTTAAGATACCTGTATCCGCCACTGTGTCGCATAATTATTTACCTTATTTTCTGTCCAATAGGAATGTGATCAAGGGAAGGTTATATCCTTCTCTTCCATTTCTTTTGATAGTATTTCAATATTTTCAGGAGGCCAATCAGCAATTTCCATGCCAAGTGACAAATTCATTCCCGATAGGACTTCCTTTATCTCATTCAGTGATTTTCTTCCAAAGTTTGGAGTCTTCAACATTTCCTGTTCCGATTTCTGGACCAGATCACCAACATAAATGATATTGTCATTTTTCAGGCAATTAGCCGATCTGACTGAAAGTTCAAGCTGTGTAACTTTCAGGTAGAGATTGCTATCAACCTCGGCTTCCGGAGTTTCATCTTCCTGTTTGGATTTGACAGGTTCATCAAAATTAATGAAGATCTGGAAATATTCCTGAACGATTCTTGACGCATAGGCTATGGCGTCCTTGGGTGTTATGGATCCGTCTGTTTCAACGTTCAGGATTAACTTGTCGTAGTCAAGAATCTTTCCTTCCCTTGCGGGCTGAACTTTATAGGAAACCGATTTTACCGGTGAAAATATGGCATCAATTGGAATAAAATTAATTGCTGCGTCTGCCGGTTTGTTCAATTCGGCGGGAACATATCCCTTACCAACCCCAACGGTGATTTCCATTTGAATAGAAGCATCCCTGTCCAAATGACAAATGACATGGCGTGGATTGAGGATTTCGACACCGGTTACCTGGTTGATCATACCGGCAGTAACTTCGCCTGGCTGTGATGATTTCAGCAGGAGTTTGCGTGGTTTGCGGTCATCAGATTTTACAACGACTCCCTTGAGGTTGAGAAGGATGTCAATGACGTCCTCCCGAACACCGGGAATTGGTGAAAATTCCTGTACCACATTGTCGATTTCAACTCCGATAATGGCACTTCCCCTTATAGAAGAAAGAAGAACCCTCCGCAGTGCGTTGCCGATCGTCAAACCGAACCCTCTTTCGAGTGGTCCGATTTCCAGGGTCATCTGATTTGGATTGCTACCTGATTTCTCCTCCAGTGAAGGGGAGATAAGTTTTTCCCAGTTATCTTGGAACATTGATTAGCCTCCATCCTTTTTCCCAGTGGTTCCGCACCGGGAATGTCTCGAAAAACTAAATTAAAACTAAATTGTTAGAGTGATTAGACTCTTCTTCTTTTTGGTGGACGACAACCATTGTGGGCAATGGGTGAAACATCCCTGATAGATGTGATTTCAAAACCTACGGCCGCTAGGGAACGTAGGGCACTTTCCCGTCCCGAACCCGGTCCTTGAACCTTGATCTCAAGTGACTTGACACCATGTTCCTGAGCCTTTTTCCCGGCATCTTCTGCTGCAAGTTGTGCTGCGTAAGGGGTAGATTTCCGTGAGCCCTTGAAACCGACAGTACCTGCCGAAGACCAGGCAATCGCATTACCCTGTACATCTGAAATCAATATTTTTGTATTGTTGAAGGAGGAACTCACATGAGCTACTCCAACCGCAATATTCTTGCGTTCTTTTCTCTTTAGACGGGGCTTTTCACGAGCCAAGGCACATCTCCTTTATTTTTTCTTGCCGGCTATGGGTCTGGCCGGACCTTTTCTGGTTCTGGCATTCGTATGGGTTCTTTGCCCCCTTACAGGTAGTCCCCTACGATGTCTGAGACCCCGGTAACATCCAAGATCCATCATCCGCTTGATGTTCATTTGGACATCCCTGCGCAGATCGCCTTCTACCATATAGTTTTGATCTATATGCTCTCGAAGTTCCTTGACATTGAGATCGGTAAGTTCATTGACCCTGACAGATTGCTCGATTCCGACGGACTCACATATGTTTTGTGCCGTTTGGTAACCAATCCCGTAGATACTGGTCAATGCAACAGGAACCCTTTTCCTTGCTGGTATGTTTACACCCGCTATACGTGCCATTCTAACCCCTAGAATTAATATGATGCCATCCCGTACCAATATCAGTTGGTAAAGGTGGATTGGTTTATATTGGGAAAACTTGCAAAAAAACAAGCCCATTCGACTAAAAACAGCCGAAAGATCAATAAAAAAACAGAGTAAGACCATATACGGATACTCTCATTGAGAGTCAAGATATCTCCTACGAAATTTTGCAGGTTGATGTACCTTCCATACATTCACCAAATTAGATGTTTGGAATTAATTCAAGATTCCTTACAATCGCCCCTAAAGCAAATCTTGATTGGGTTGAATTTTTTCTGTTGAGTTAACTTTATGAATTACACACTAGGAATTGATATCGGAACGTACGAAACCAAGGGCGTCATTGCCGATTCCAGCGGCAGGGTTGTTGCATCTTCATCAAAACCCCACAAACTCATTGCTCCAAAACCAGGCTGGGCTGAGCACAGGCCACAAGAAGATTGGTGGGAGGACTTTGTCTACGTTTCAAACACCCTGATCAGGGAATCCAAGATATCTCCAAAAGACATAAAAGCTGTGGCGACTTCAGCCATAGGACCTTGTATGCTTCCCGTAGATAAAGAAGGCCATCCCCTGATGAATGGAATTCTATATGGAGTTGATACTCGGGCTGCTTTACAGATTGAAGAACTGAACCAAAAAATTGGCAAAGGTAATATTTTCGAACTTTGTGGCAATGCACTTACATCACAGTCAGTGGGACCAAAAATCCTATGGTTCAAGCAAACAAGTCCAGAACTTTGGAGCCTCACTTCCCAAATTCTTACATCTACCAGTTACATTGTCTACCAGCTCACTGGAGAATATGTCATAGATCACTTTACAGCCGTAAACTTTGCCCCTTGGTACGATATAAATCAATTGAATTGGACAGATAAGCTCTCCTCAGAACTTCCGATGGAGTTGCTTCCCAAATTGGCTTGGTCGACTGATTTCGTTGGTACGATTACTTCAAAAGCGGCCGAGGAAACCGGATTAAGTGTTGGCACACCTGTTACCTGTGGAACAATAGATGCTGCGGCTGAAGCAGTAAGTATTGGAGTTAAGGATAATGGAGACATGATGATGATGTATGGCTCGACCATTTTTATAATTGAGCTTGATCAGCATCAAAAATCTGACCCCAGGCTATGGTATGCTCCTTGGTTATTCGCCAATCAATTTGCGATAATGGCTGCCGTCTCAACGGCTGGGACACTCACGCATTGGTTCAAGGATAATTTTGCCAAGGATTTATCTTCAGATAACATTTTTCAGCAATTGACGGCGGAAGCTTCGAACTCTCCAGTTGGAGCAAATGGCTTGGTATTCATTCCCTATTTCTCCGGAGGTCTAACTCCAATTCACAATCCGGATGCACGAGGGATCTATTTTGGCCTCAATCTAACGCACACTCGGGGAGACCTGTTCAGGGCTTTGCTGGAAGGAATTTCTGCTGGTACACGGCGCATTCTGGATACTTACAGAGAAGTTGACGCTTTCCCAAAAAAGGTTCTTGCCGTCGGAGGAGGAACAAAAAACAAAATTTGGCTTCAGTCTAATTCTGATATGAGTAACATTGAGCAACACATTTGCAAGCATTCCCTTGGAGCTTCTTACGGGGATGCCTTCCTTGCTGCTCTTGCCCTTGGTAACGTCAAAAAGGAGGATATCTTTGATTGGAATCCCTTTGACAAAACAATTTACCCGAATCGGAAGGAAGTTTATGATGAAATGTACCCACATTTTATCAAGCTCTACGAGGAGACCAAGGATATAGCATCAGAAATTAGTGCAATCCAGAGAAAGCCCAAATAGTTCTACTTTAGAACCTTAACCTCGAAATCCGGGAGTATGACTACTGTAAAAAGTATACATTTGCTCATAATGATACTTGAATACCAGAACCGCTATACGCTCGAATAACCTCCTTCAATCATCATTATTGCACCGTTAACCAGATCCGATGCAGGTGATGCGAGATAAAGTGCCATATCAGCAACCTCAACTGGTTCGCCAAAACGGCCCAATGGGGTAGCAGCGATCATGGGAGCTGATTTTTCCACAGGACTCCAAACCTTTTTACCCATCTCGGTCATCACCACTGTGGGACAAATCGCGTTTACCTGAATATTATGAGGCGCAAGTTCAACCATCAGAGATTTGGTGAGGGCGTTTAGCCCCCCTTTTGAGGTGGCATAGGCAACATGTTCTGCCAGTGCAATTACACCCGTTTGGGAGGAGATATTGATGATTTTACCAGCCTTGGCCGCAATCATCCCTGGGGCTAGACCCTTGGCCAAAAGAAAAGGGGCGCGTAAGTTGATAGCCATTGTACGGTCCCAATCCTCGGCAGAATAATCAAGTACCGGACCGACCAAAGCCACCCCGGCAGAATTTACCAGGATGTCAATCTGTCGGGTTGTTGTGTACACCCTTGATATGAGTTGTTCACAACCCTCAATGCTGGCGATATCGGCCGTGATAATCTCGCATCCAATCTCTACTTTCAGACTATCCAACCGTTCTATCGATTGACCGGTTGCGATGACTTTTGCATCAGCCTCGGTAAATACCCTTGCTATCTCTGCTCCGATACCAGACGAAGCACCAGTTACCAGAGCGGTCTTTCCTGCCAATGAGAACCTGTCGACCCACCCCATCAATCATTCCAGATTTGTATGCATGGCAGACATGTCATCGTATGAAATGCCAAGAACATCCCGTATTTCGAGTACCAATAATTCAAAAAACAGGAACATAATCACCTCGTAAAGCGATCCCATTGGTAGGATTGATGTGACCACGTTTCCTTTCTTTGTAGTGGCCATGGTTTGTGCGGGAAGGTTAACCACCATATCTGCCGAAAGCGGTACCAGGCCATCAGGTTCAGAAGTAATGCAGACTACTTTTGAACCTGCTTTGCGTGCAACGTCAACCAAAGCAGCCACGGTAGAGAAATTTCCCGGACCTGCACTGACTATGAGCATGTCGTTTATGCCTAATCGGGGCGTGGTCATGTCTCCCACAACATGAGCTGCAAAGCCCAGGTGGTAAAGTCGCATTACAAGAGCCTTGATTATCAATCCCTCACGACCAACACCGTAACAACAAATTTGTCCGGATTGACTAATCTCTCGTGCAAATCCGGGTATTTGTGCAAGAACATCCGGGGAAAGGGCAGAACGTAACTCGTCAAGAATTTGCTCGGTTCGATTCATGCCTCTCCTACCTTGATCTGAATTTTGACATCTGTTGGGCGAGCTTCCACTGCACGATTGAAGGCTGGAATACTATCCTCGAAGGAATATGTTGCACAGATCAAAGGCTTTAGGTCCACTTTTCCAGAGCCTATGAGCGCAATTGCCCGGTCATACATGTTTGCATAACGAAAAACAGTTTCCATCCTTATTTCCTTTGATAGCGCCAATGCAAGATCTACCGGTACTGGTGCCACATGCATACCGACCAAGACTACGCAACCCGAAGGTGCAATTGCTTCCAAAACACTCTGTACGGAAGCAGCAGCCCCAGCACATTCAAAGGCCACATCAGCCCCCCAGCCTTCAGTAGCCTCTCGCAGGACTTGGGCAGGGTTTGTACCAGGGATCAGGATTGGTTCAATATTATCGTACTGCGCTGCAATGTCGAGTTTTTCCTGTACGAGATCAGTGATGAAGACCTTAGCACACCCCCCGGCAAGAGCAGCGAGGGCACACATAATACCGATGGGGCCTGCGCCTGTGACCAATGCCACATCTCCTGGCTTGATTTTGGCGCGCGCTACAGCTTGCATACCTACGGCAAATGGTTCGACCATAGCACCTTCGGCAAGACTCACATTCTTTGGAAGGCGGTAAGTATAAGCTGCAGGATGGATGACAGTGGGGGTCAAACAACCGTGATCCGGTGGAGTAGCCCAAAAGCGCACCTCGGGGTCTACATTGTAAACACCCAGTTTAGAAGCTTTTGATGATAAATTTGGAATACCGGGTTCCATGCATACACGATCACCAACAGCAAGGTTGGTCACTCCGCTTCCTATCGCGGTCACGACGCCAGAGGCCTCGTGCCCCAAAACCATGGGTTCCTTAAGTACAAAAGGACCAATCTTGCCGTGGACTAAATAATGTACGTCACTACCGCAGATACCTACAGTGGCTATGGCAATGCGTACATCCGTCGGTCCAAGTTCGTCGGGGAGATCAATTTCCCTCAGTGCAAGTTTTTGCTTTTCCTCCAAAACCAATGCCTTGGCCATCATGTTTCACTCCTTTCCACCATGTCTTGGCTTCCTAAATCAGATTATTTGTTCGTTTCCATCTCTGTCAATCGGGATTAGAAAATGCGCTAAGTAGTTACCTTCTAAAGGTTGATAAATTACACATTGCATATCCCATTTGGTATTCTAAAAGTTGATTTTCGAAATAGGCATGAACAATACGATGTTCATTTGACAGCCCCCATGGTAAGGCCTCGTACCAATTGCTTGGACGCGATTAGGGCAAAAATCAGCACCGGGATTACGATCAATGTTGAGGTTGCCATGATTTTGCCATAGGGAAGATTATATCCTTCCATGAAACTAACAGCCATTGCGGGTGCTGTTTTGGCATCGGTCCGGGTCAAGATCAAGCCATACATCAGTTCGTTCCACGAAAAGATGAAAGAAAATATGGCCGAGACTGCAACACCCGGCATCGCAAGTGGGAGACATATCTTGAGCATTATCGTAATCTGGGAGGCTCCTTCCAGACGTGCAGCCTCATCTAGGTCATAAGGAATGCCACGAAATTGGTCGGTCACAATCCAGATCACGATTGGCAGGTTGAATGTCAAATATATCAGTACAAGTGTGACATGCTTGTCCAGCAACCCGAGGTTACGGGCTATTAGAAAAAAGGGTAATGCAAGTACGATGGGAGAGACCATGCGGTTGGTGATAAACCAGAACCATAAGTCCTTCTTACCTCGGAATTCAAACCGTGCCAAAGCAAAGGCAGCAGGTACACCAAGAATAAGTGACAATATTGTAGTGCAAATGGCGATGATCAACGAGTTAATCAGGGTTTGCAAGACACCATCTTCAAATAGTG
This sequence comes from Paracoccaceae bacterium, assembly GCA_009842205.1. Lineage (GTDB taxonomy): Bacteria > Pseudomonadota > Alphaproteobacteria > Rhodobacterales > Rhodobacteraceae > MPNP01. Next base: position 89,818 of record VYFX01000011.1, read on the forward strand.
CTTCGAAGTAGTTGGTTAGTGTAGGTTCAAAGAGCCAGACAGGCGGGGCTTCAAGAGCCACGATTTGCGTTTTTAGGGATGTCGTCACCATCCAATAAAAGGGAAATACGCAAACTGTGATTATCACTACAAGAAGAATAATTTGAGGCCAGAGAGCACGTGCGGAATTCATGGCTCAGACCTCCTTGTAGAAGACACGAATGTATAATTGTGCCAGGACGATGGTAATAATAAGCAGAATAATGGCTTGGGCCGAAGCCAACCCCTGATCAAAACCCCGGAAACCCACGCGTTGAATCATCAGCGATATAAACTCGGTGGAGGACCCAGGCCCACCTCTTGTAAGGGTGAAAACCATATCAAATAGCTTGAGTGTGTCTGCCGTACGCAGAATCAGTACAGCTACCAATCCCGGAACCAGAAATGGCAACTGGACGAATCGAAGCAATATCCAATTGGACTTGGTTTCCAATCTGGCAGCCTCTTCAATCTCAATTGGAACCATTGTCAGACCAGCTAGCAGGACAAGAGCCACAAAAGGTGTCCACTGCCAGACATCCCAGAAAATAATCATGAAGAAAGCGTTGTTGGGATCGCCAATCCAATTTATATTGGCACCACCCAAAAGCTGGTTCACAACACCGAATTTCTGGTTGAACATGACCTGCCCCAATAGGCCGACAACGGCATAGGTTGTGGCCATGGGTAACACGAGACTAAGGCGACCAAGTGTTTTTAACAGCGTTAATCCAGGCTGGTGCAATACCAGGGCGATGATGAGTCCCAAGGCAATTTGCAAGGGTAAGGCTGTTCCCAAAAGGAAAAAGGTTCGCCCCATTGCTTGCCAGAAAACCTCATCTGTCAAGACCGTCCAGTAATTTTCCAGCCCGATAAACTCAACACGTTTCAGTTTAGTTAAATTGTAGAAATGCAAGGAAGTCCAAACGGCATATAGCAACGGGGCTATACCAACCATTGCCAATCCAATCACAGCCGGGCCGATAAAGGCAAAAATAGTTTTGCGGGATACTTGCCTGTGCATGTTATTCTTTCAATGATCCACTCTGCAAGGGAAGGCAAAGGGCGTCCTCAGGACGCCCTCAACCCTGTGGATACCCCTTTAGTTTATTGTGCTAATGGCTTGTCGCCCGAATAATATCCAGCGGCTTCAAGCACATCTTCCATGCGAGTCCCGATCTCCTGTGCTCCTTCTTCGGTGGTAACTTCTCCGAGCATTATTTTTGTTCCCCACTCCTGCACAATCTCGGTGATCTCTGGCCATTCTGCAAAGCGAGGGCGGAACTCGGGAACACCGTCCTGCCAAGACTCGACCAGTGCCGGTACGAACTTGAAGTTCTCAAGACCGTCCTGCATATAGACTGATTGACGTGCCGGTACACCACCACGCTCCAGATATTCGCGAGCATTGGCTTTGGATGTGGCCCATTGGATAAACAGGTAGGCCGCTGCCTGCTCGGCTTCATCTGCCTGGCTGGCAACCGCGAGCGAAAAACCTCCCAAGGCAGGCTTTCGACCGGCTGGACCCTTGGGTTCAGGTGCAATCTCGACACAATCAGCTACTTTAGATGTATCAGGTGAAACAACCGTTGAGTAGAATGCCGACCATTCGGTAATCATTGCCACATCACCCTGGCTGAACGCGTTGACTGTTTCAGCGTGATCATAGGCTACGATACCATCGGGCATATACTGCATCAAATCCTGACGAAACTTCAGTCCTGTCTGACTCTCGGCACTATTCAGGTTTGATCTGAAATCAGCATCCAAGAACGAACCACCAAATGGCCAGAGCACTCTTGCGAAACTGTCCGCCGACTGGGTCTCATTTCTCTTTGACTGGAGTGCAAAAGCATATTTACCATCTCCGGTAAGGGCAGGGCCGTAGACATCCTTGAGATCTCCCCAAGTCTCGGGAGGTGCGTCAAAGCCTGCTTCTTCCAAGGTGCAGCGGTTGTAGAACAGAAGACCTGAATAATTGTCAAAGGGTAATCCATAAACGATATCGTCCCAACCGCCGAATGCGTTGAGAACCAGTGGGAAGAAGTCGTCAATATCAAGATCAGGATCAACAATATCGGGAAACTTTGCCTGAACGTCTGCCAGTGGTACAATCCATTCGTTTTCGGCAAAATTACCTATCCATACGAGATCGATAAGAGCTATGTCCAGATCTCCTCCAGCAACAAAATCTCGAACCTGTTCACCCAAAGCGTTTTCATAAGGGTGCTTGATAATATTGATTGAGATTCCTGTTTCTTCCTCAAAGGCTGGCAACATGGCCTCAATAGCCTCGTATCCGGGCCGAAGTAGAAAAACGACATCTACGGTCGTACCTTCATACGGTTTGGCAGCGTCCTTAAGACTCCAACCATGACCAGAAGCAAACGCAATGGTCCCAAAAAAACTGAGTAGTACAGTTAAGCAACTTAGGTTTCGTAACATTTTCATAAGAAAAATCCTTCTACGTCTTGTTAATGCATACTGATTTGAACAGCATTACAGATTTATGGTTCGAGAATTTATGATTCTATACCCTTTTTGGTATTTGAGTCAATCACTGATGAGTTTATAATTTGATCTTGACTGGAAAGGGCTTTTTGACTACCATAATTTCCACCCGTTAGGTTAGTGGAAAGGATGTTGTGGCAACAGCATGATGCCGTTGTTACATTAATCTAACGGTTTTTTTGATCGTGATAAGGGAAACCGGATGTTACGCTCGATGAAGGATTAGTTTTGGAGGAGTTGACGTGGCCAGTATTAAGATCGAAGGGCTCAACAAGTTTTATAGCGATATACAAGTATTGTTTGGCATTAGCTTGGAAATTCAAGATGGTGAGTTTGTTATTTTTGTTGGTCCTTCGGGTTGTGGCAAGTCGACACTTCTCAGATGCCTTGCTGGGTTAGAAGGGGTTAGTTCTGGAAGGATTGAGATTGATGGTCGGGATGTTACTGACTCTGAACCGGCTGATCGAGATTTGGCAATGGTGTTTCAATCCTATGCCCTCTACCCTCACATGTCTGTCCGCTCAAACATGGAATTCGGCATGAAGGTTAACGGTTTCGATCCAAAACTGCGCAATGAAAGAATAGCTGAAGCTGCCCGTATATTGCAACTTGAGGATTATCTTGATCGCAAACCCAACCAATTGTCTGGCGGGCAGCGTCAACGGGTTGCCATTGGTAGGGCTATTGTGAAGAACCCGAAGGTCTTCCTTTTTGATGAACCCCTCTCAAATCTTGATGCCAAGCTTCGGGTTCAGATGCGAGTGGAACTGGAAAGTTTGCACAAGCAACTTGCTGCAACGATGGTCTATGTTACACATGATCAGGTTGAAGCCATGACAATGGCTGACAAAATTGTTGTACTTAACGATGGCTGGATTGAACAGGTTGGCACACCAATGGAAATTTATCACAAGCCGAAATCGCGCTTTGTGGCCGAATTCATTGGTTCACCAGCGATGAATGTGTTTGCACCTGGACACAGCATTCGAGAACTACAATTGAATGAATCAACTAAATTCATCGGTTGTCGTCCTGAAGATTTTGAGCTGCTTCCTCAAGGAGAAGGTAATATTGATGCTGTAGTGCGTGTAAAGGAACAGTTGGGGGGTGAAAGTCTGCTATACCTTGCGACAGTTGAAGACACCGAAATTATATCCGATATTGTCGTTAGTGTAAGTGGTGACGATATGACAAATATTGGAGACCAAGTGGGATTGCATATCCCCAGTCACCGCCTTCACCAATTTGATGCCGAGGGGCTTGCTCTATAAACTCGTGGTTTAGGACACAAACCGAAACACTATTTTCCAATTGAATATACTGTGCAATACCAACCTGCTAAATGTTGAAACTGGTTTGAATTTCGCCCATCTTGATTTCACCATCTATAGATAGATCACACAGTTCATCAGGTGAATTTAGTATTGCGTTTTATTCACTTTTTGAAGGGGATTTTAAGGACCAAAAAAAAGCAACCCATATAGGACACCTGAATAAATTCGTTGATATTGCTGAGCTTATTAAACTTGCTTCAAGTTGAATGGGATAATTTACACCTTGCATTTTGTCTAATTTTTTAGCAAAATACAAGGTATGTTAAATCGATGGATTATAAATAGATTGAAAAAAAGCATCAGTCGAAATCCGGCTGTGGTGCTTCTGGGTGCTCGTCAAGTGGGTAAAACAACCCTCTCCAAGTATTTAGCAAGAAATTTGGATTCAATTTATCTGGATCTGGAAGATACCGAAGATTTGTTACTTTTACGAGACCCCAAGACTTTTCTGGTATCACAAAGTGATAAGTTGGTAATACTTGATGAGATTCAGCGTAAGCCTGACTTGTTTTTGACGTTAAGGGGATTGATTGATGAAAATCGTCAAAATGGTCGAGATGCTGCACAGTTTCTTCTACTAGGTTCAGCGACAATGGCTCTACTCCGACAGTCTTCAGAAAGCCTGGCTGGTCGCATTAGTTATATCGAAATGACTGGCCTAAACATATTTGAGTTGGGAGATGAGAAACAAAACATAACGAATCTCTGGCTCCGTGGGGGATTCCCCAAAAGCTATTTGGCAAAAGATGATGAGATGTCCATGGAATGGGTTGAAGATCTGATATGTACCTATTTAGAGCGGGATGTTCCACTGATGGGCTTTGATGTATCAGCTCAGAACTTACGCCGCCTTTGGACAATGTTGGCCCATCTACAAGGTGAAACAATAAATGTTAATAAGCTGGCCACAAATCTAGAGGTAAGCCGCTCAAAAATTAATCATTATATTGATATACTTACTGGTTTGTTACTAGTTCGGCGCATTGAGCCATGGCATGTAAATGTAAAAAAACGATTAGTAAAATCACCGCGATATTATATTCGGGATAGCGGTATATTACATCGTTTACTAGGTATTGGCGATCACAGAATGCTGTTGTCAAACCCTATACTGGGTAAAAGTTGGGAAGGATTCGTCGTCGAAAACATCCACTCTGTCTTGCCTCGTTTGGCAGAAACCTATTTCTACCGTACTGCTGCAGGAGCTGAGATAGACCTGGTAATCAAATTGCCGAATGCAGAAATCTGGGCTTTGAAAATCAAACATGGTGTCGCACCGAATCTTGGCAAGCATTTTAGCACTACCTGTGATGATGTGGGTGCAACTCATAAATTTGTTGTCTATGGTGGGGATCGTGAATTCCCCGTTGGCAAAAATGTATGGATGATTTCCCTACCTAAAATTATGGAAAATTTGATTGCTATGCAATAATCAATACTGTTTTACATACAAACGAATAGACTTCTCAGCCCAACAAAACAGTTTTTCTGCCAGTCCGAACAGAAAGGATCCATTCAAGTCCTTTCGGTTCAATTTGTTTTTGTCAACCCTGTGTCTGCTATGATGTTTCAGGCTTCGCCATTGGCATACTGCTGAAGGCACTTGAATCCTCGGACAACGATTTCACAAGCCCCCAAGCCATGAAGATCATGATTACCGAATTGGGCAAAACTGCAACGATGGATGTAGTTTGTAACACGCCCAATCCACCTGCCAAAAAGAGGAATGCTGCCACAAAGCCCTCACTAAGATCCCAGACGATCCTAAACCTTTGTGGACAGCATCGTGGTAATAACCAGTGTTCCAGAATCTGATGAAGTAATGAACTAGGTTGCTAACAAAAGGGTTGCCAGAGCTGACATGGCCCAATTCAAGGTCGAAATTGTTGTCAGATTTCCAATCGCATCATAAAATGCTCCCAGTAAATTCCAATTCATAACGATATCAATGATATCGGCGGTACCAATTTCATGTAAATGGCATTACCACCAAACATGCAAAGCCGGAAGAAGGCCAACAGCACAACCGAAAGTCAAATGTTCCATTTTTTTGGAAAATTGACTTAGTACCTTCTGATCAGTCCTGGAGAATAATTCTCTTGGGGTAAAATACATGATCAACAATATAGCCCCAGGCAATGGCGCTGTTGTTCCAAGAAACCCAAACCTCAGAGTTATTTTTAATTAGTGAGTCAGGAAATGAGGCCGGCAATCCATTTCTGATACCATTCGCTTGTGAAAGGCTGCAGGGTATTTCCGGCAAGGCATGGAAACCCAATTCCAGGGGAAGTAGCCAATCAAGCGGCTGGGTATCGGGAGTTGCTTCGGTCAGTTTGGTAAAAGGTAGGGAGTCTGAAATGTCAAATGGTCCAGACCAAAGTCTGGTCAGGTTATCCACATGAGCAAAACAACCCAGGTTTGCACCCAGATCACGGGCGATTGCACGGACATAACCACCCTTGCTGCAGTCCATTTCAAGTTCAATCTGGTTATCGGAAATCCAGCCCTTGAATTCAAGCCTTCGGACCGTAAGTGGCCGTGGTTTGATCTCGACCTCCTTACCCTTGACTGCCAATTGGTAAGCTCGCTGGCCATCTATCTTGACCGAGGAATATCGGGGAGGAGTTTGCAGGATAACACCTTTAAATTCTTTCAATCCCTCAAGAATTTGCTGTTCGGATGGGATTATGCCTGTTTGATCAATGATGGTTCCAGTTGCATCATCGGTATCCGTAGAGGCTCCAAGGTTAACCACAAATCGATACCCCTTGAATGAATCTGTAATAAATGGAATGGTTTTGGTAGCTTCACCAAAGGCAATTGCAAGTAAACCACTTGCCGGTTTGTCCAGAGTACCTGCATGGCCCGCTTTTTTGGATTTAAAGACCCGCTTGGCAAGATTGACCACGCTGGTTGAAGAGATTCCGGGAGGTTTGTTTACGGCAAGCCATCCGGAAATCTTTTTGTTGGAATGTTGACTTGCTGGCATGAAGTCGGAACCTATCGCAATCAAAGATCCCGTTTAACTTCTTCGAGATTAAACAACCTTCGTGTATTGTCCATCTGATCATAAAGCGGATCGGGTACAAAGTGCAAACTGGGTGAAAACTTCAGGGTTAGTTTTTTATTCAGCTGGTGCCTGATTTCCCGCCTGTTTTCATTAAGGGTAGTAACCGTTTCCTCCATGAATTGTCCTCCAAGAGGCGATACAAAGACAGTTGCCTTTTTTAGATCCGGAGACATTCTGACCTCCCCAACCGTGATGGAAACACCCGCTACGTTTTCACCATAGGAGTCCCACTGGAAGAGAATTTCCGCCAATCCCCGACGCACCAATTCACCAACTCGCAACTGACGTTGTGTTAGTCCACCCAATCCCTTTGTTGATTTAGCCATAGTTCACCCCATTTACCTTTAAACCAAGGAAAACAAAAATGGTATATAGTTTAGAATAGTGAAAATAAAGTATTTGTGGGAGGATTGAAGTTGAGTTCGTTACCCAAAATTGGAATTGTTGGAGCCTCAGGGCGAATGGGACAAATGCTGATCAAGGCAATTGCTGATTCGGAAAAGATGGAATTATCCGCAGTTACGGAAATGGCTGGTCATACCTGGGTAGGTAAATCACTAATTGAAATTAATCCTGAAACCCCCCATGAGATTATGGTTCTTGATAATCCGGAAGAGGCTTTTGGGGATGTTGATGCAGTTATCGATTTCAGTTCACCGAATTCGAGTACAAATATTGCAGATTTGGCATCCAGATTGAATTTTGTTCATGTTGTCGGTACGACAGGAATTGATCGGGAGCAGGAAGCAAGCATCGTGAGATCATCAAAATCGGCTGTGATTATCAAGGCCGGCAATATGTCCATGGGTGTCAATCTTCTGGTTAAAATAACAGAAATGGTAGCTGCATCCCTTGATGCGGATTTTGATATTGAAATTGTTGAAGCCCATCACCACCACAAGGTGGATGCACCGTCAGGAACCGCTCTGATGCTTGGGGAAGCTGCAGCCAGTGGAAGAAAAGTGGACCTGTCGGATCACATGGACAAACCCAGATACGGTGCTGTTGGGGCTAGAAAAAGAGGTAACATCGGTTTTTCTGCAATCAGGGGTGGTAATATCGTGGGTGAACATGATGTCATTTTTGCAGGCAACGGTGAAAAAATAGTACTTTCCCATATTGCCACCGATCGGTCGATCTATTCATCTGGTGCTTTGAAAGCGGCGCTTTGGGGCTTGGATCAATCTCCGGGTTTGTATGACATATTTGATGTTCTTGGAATATAAGAAGATTATCCCATTACATTATCATCAGATAATATCATGCAATGGCTTAAATCATTAGTATTTATTTTCCAGATGTACTTGGTAATGGCTGTAATGTCGCTGTTGTACATTCCAATGTCCCTGATCAGCCAGGAGTGGGCTTTCAGGGGTATTAGAAACTATTGCTTTTGGATAAGGTTTTCTGCCCATTATCTTGTTGGTCTGAAAACGGAAATCAGGGGTATGCCTCCTCAAGACGAAGTGCTGGTTTGTTCAAAACACCAGTCTTTTTTTGATATCCTGATTTTATGCAGCCTCTTGCCCAGACCCCGTTTTGTCATGAAGAAACAACTCAGAAACGCACCTATCGTGGGTTATTTTGCCAGAAAAATTGGTTGTGTTGTTGTTGACAGGGGAAAGAAGAAGCTGGCCATCAATCAGTTGAAACAGGGGGTAAACACTTCCCGTTCTGAGGATAGTCAATTGGTCATATTCCCACAAGGGACCAGAGTGGCACCCAACAAGAAAATGCCTTACAAGATAGGCGCTTATGTCATATACGAAATGCTGGATAAACCCTGTATTCCAGTTGCAACCAATGTTGGATGCTTCTGGCCCAGAAGGGCAATATTACGAAAGCCCGGTGTTGCAGTTCTGGAGTTTCTTCCACCAATTGAACAGGGTTTGTCCCAGAGAGATTTTATGCAGACAATCGAAACCGTGATTGAAGAAAACACCAACAACCTGATTGGGGAAACCTTGTCCTGACTGATTTCATCCTGAGCTGGTTTTGAACCCCCAAAATCATGTTCGTTGTTCGAAATACTACTCGGGTAAAGCTTTATATTTGAAGATAACTTTCAAGGGAATCGTCCATCGCTTCAACCCATTTGGTATGGTGGGGAGGTGCCAGTACTCCGGTCATTGGAGATACGTAACCATTATCCCTGAAGGCCATAATATCCTGTTTCTTGTGCTTTTTCCACTTGATAAATGCTTGGTCGGAAGCATCCACATCAAAACTTGGATAATCGGTTTCTGCAATCAGTTCCCGGACATAATTCCCTTGGTATACAATTGGGCCGTAGGGATCATCAATCGCATCCTCTTCGGCAACCCTTGCATCCACATCGGCCAGCATTTGATCTCTTCCAGGGACTTCAATGCGACCCAAAATAATATCCCTGACATACCAGGCTTGGGCATCAAACATGTTGAAGGTATACCATTGATCCTGCATGCCAAGATAGAACAATTTCGGATTATGTGCCCAGACAACCCCCTTGTAAAGGTCGGCAGTAGCCAGACGGTTCGCCGTTTTCAGTCGCAAACCCTCTTCCATAAAGGGAAAGTGATGAAGATAGCCAGTACACAAAATGATGGAATCAATTTTCTTGCTTGAACCATCCTTGAACGTTGCGGTCTTCTTTTCCACCTTGGACAGCAAGGGAACTTCCTCCCAATTATCCGGCCAGTCAAAACCTATGGGTGCCGTTCGATGGCTGACGGTCACTGACTTGCAACCATACTTCCAGCATTGCGAGCCAATATCCTCGGCAGAATAGCTGGTTCCAATGATCAGAATATCCTGATCAACGAATTCTCGTGCATCACGGAAATCATGAGCATGTAAAATACGACCGTTGAAAGTTTCAAAACCTTCGAACTCCGGTACGTTGGGTGTCGAGAAGTGCCCATTGGCAACTATTACATGGTCGAAAGTCTCATCCGTTTCAGTACCTTTAACAAGATCTTCCGAAACGACCCTGAAGTTTCCCCCTTCTTCCGAGTATTCAACCCTCCTGACAGGAGTTCGAAAACGTATCAAATCCCTGACACCAGCCTTTTCAACCCGACCCTTGATGTAATCAAACAGAACGGCCCTGGGCGGATAGGATGCTATATTTGTTCCGAAGTGTTCCTCAAAGGTATAATCTGCAAACTCCAACCCTTCCTTGGGTCCATTTGACCATAGATAGCGGTACATGGAATTGTGAATTGGTTCACCATATTCATCAGTTCCCGTACGCCATGAATAGTTCCAAAGCCCACCCCAATCATTTTGTTTCTCAAAACAAACAATTTCAGGGATTTCAGTTCCCTTGTTCTTGGCCGATTGGAAGGCCCTAAGCTGAGCCAATCCCGAAGGCCCAGCGCCAATTATTGCTATTCGCTTCCCCATTTTTCTTTCCTCAAACAAAATTAATATTCATGAAATAAATTATTTATTAGTGATTCCGGTCATTTTTGCATTATAAATAAATTAGGTTTTCAAGTTAAGGTTTATTGGCAAAAAGGAGGAATGAAAAATGAAAAACTTTTCAAGCCAGACCAAACGTGAGTTCCTGAAACGTATGGCCGCTACAATTTCAGCGGGCATGGTTATGGGTTTACCAAAGATGACTTTAGCCGCGGGAGAGACTATCAAAATAGGATTTCTGGCACCTTTGACAGGACCCGTTGCTGCTTGGGGCAAACCCGGCTTGGACGGTTGTCAAATTTGGGCTGAAAGAATCAATGCAGCAGGTGGTATTCAGATTAATGGTGAAAGCCATCCTGTTGAGTTCATTGGATATGACAATGAATACGACCCAGCCAAGGCAAGGGCTGGTGCAAGTAAATTGGTTATAGAGGATGGAGTCAAATTCGTCATGATGCTGGGTGGTGACACTTGGCCAGGGGCACAACCAGTTGCCGATCGTACCGGCATGCTGTTTTCCACCCTATTGCCATCGGATCTCGGTCCTGATACATCAACCTTGATCGCACCTGCGGAAGTACATCCCATCTATAATGTGACTGGTGTACAGTGGTTGGCCGAAAATCATCCGGATCTGAAATCCGCGGTCATTTGTGCACAGGATGACGCCTTGGGAATTCCCTCGGTTGCAACTTACTTGGCCGCATTCGAGGCTGCCGGCATAGCCAATGAGGATCCAATCCTTTTTGATGCTGCGACGACGGACTTTGCGCCAATTGTCTCACGGATGATTTCACTCAATACAGATATCATCTGCCTTGATACGTGTTACACCGAGTTTGTCCATCCGCTTGTGGAGCAACTCTTTCAACAGGGATATGAGGGCACGGTAATTTCATGTACGGCTGATTTCTATCAACAGATGATTGAGAAGACTTCAGCCGAATTCATGGAAGGGTTCATCTTCCAATTCCCGGATTTTGATGATCCCGCTCTTGAGCAGGACTTCATCAATTTTGAAGATCCGGGTGGATTCTTTGCCGAATACAACAACAGGCATCCGGGAGAATGGGGTGCCGTCAGTTGGGAATACGCATCTATCATGGATCTCTGGAAGTGGGCTGCTGAAAAGGCAAATTCTATAGAACCTGGTGATGTTTTGACATCAATGCTGGAATCTGGTATGGGTGAGCATGCCTTTGGTACTGCCGACTGGTGGGGCAAGGATTTGTTCGGTATCGATCAGGCACTGGTTGGAAACTGGCCGGTTGTCGTCGTCAATGATGGCAAGGCCCGTATTCAGGAATACAAATGGATTCCCGGCTGGTATGAAGAGCATGGTGAAATCCTGAAGAAGTATTTTACCGAATACAATATCATGTGGGATCAGCGATAATACAGTCCCCAAACACGTTAAGTTTGGTTATCCACCCAAATGATTGAGCTTTTATTGCAAACAGGGCTGAATGCCCTGTTTGCTGCTGCATATCTTTCCCTTGTCGCTGTCGGGCTTGTTCTGATATTCGGTGTGATGGGAGTAATCAACTTCGCCCATGGTGAGCTGTTCATGCTTGGGGCCTATGTTGTTGTGGCACTCTATACCAATTTGCAGATGCCTTTCTTTCTGGTTGTGGCGATTGGGCTGATTTTTGTTGGTCTGGTCGGCATACTCATGGAAATGACGATGTTTCACCCGTTGAAGGACAATCCATTGGGTGGCTTGGTGGCATCCATTGGTTTCCTGATGGTAATTCAGGCCCTGATAATTCTTGGCTTTGGTGTCAGGATGGAACATGTACCTCCGGTTACCCAGGATGTGATTGTCATTTCTGAAAAGGTCCGCCTTCCTGTACAAAGACTTTTTGTCATACTTTCGGCACTGGTCTGTCTGTCTGCACTCTGGCTATTTCTGAAGCGAACCAAATTTGGCTGGGCCCTGAGAGCAAGTGCACAGGACCCAGAGGCTGCAATGCTTCAGGGTATATCAACCCGAACTGTATCCATAATTGCCCTGTTTATTGGTGCGGCACTGGCAGGTGTAGCAGGAAGTGTTGCTGCTCCGGTTATATCCATTAGCCCGGTAATTGGGCATTCGGTTATTGTCTCGGCCTTTATAGTCATCATAGTAGGTGGGATCGGTTCACTCGAAGGTGCAGTTCTGGCATCGGCTACTTATGCCTTTATCCACACAGTAATTACCACTTTTGTTGACGGGGTGATTGCCGATATTGTGGGTTTGTCCCTTATGCTCATGGTTTTGATCATCAAACCCACGGGAATGTTCGGTACTCAGGATCGTGTCTAAACCCAAACTATTGATCTTGTTCTCTTTCCTGCTTTTGGCAGTGATTCTCATTGTCCTACCCCATGGACTGAGCTATTCACAACGGGAAATACTTGTATTTTTAACCATTAACATCCTTGTCGTTTCTTCCTACAGATTGTTGACATTGACCGGTGAATGGTCCTTGGGACATATTGTCATGATGGGCGTCGGTGCCTATGGTTCAGCCCTCTATACCAAGGAACTGGGAGTGCCCGTACCCATCTCCATGGTTCTAGGTGCACTGACTGCCGGTATTATAGCTTGGGGATTGAGTTTCCCGCTGTTCAGGATGAAAGGGTTCTATTTTCTGATCGGGTCATTTGCAGCTGGTGAAATCATCCGTCTTCTCTGGAAAAGGTTTCGTGACCCTTTCGGTGGCCCCAAGGGAATTAAACGAATCGACCCCTTTCCCGATATTGATCTTGGCTTTGTACGTATCGATTTTTTTGACCCGGTGAACTACTACTATTTTGCCCTGATCATAGTGGTTCTGTGTCTTGTTATCCTGTGGCGAATCGAAAAATCGATGATTGGCCTAACCTTCCATGCTGTTCACTGGCAGGATAAACTGGCTGAGTCAACGGGTGTAAATGTTCGAGCATATCGTACTCTTGCTCTGGTGATTTCAGCAACCTTTGCAGGATTGGCAGGTACCTTATTGGCGCATTACATTGGTACCGTCAATCCCAACGTTTTTGACATAGAACAAATGGTTTTTGTACTGACCTGGGCAATTGTGGGAGGAACCACAACCATTTATGGTCCCATAATCGGGTGTATAATACTGACTGCATTAAACGAAATTGTGCTACGTGAAATGGGATTGGAACAGGGCCGCCCCCTTGTTTACGGCCTTATATTGATTGCTTCCGTTTTGTTTATGCCAAAGGGTCTGGAGGATGTTGTAAAAAAGGTAATTGATTGGATAAAACTACATGTTCTCACGGGCAGGATCAAAAATGTCTGATATCCTGATTGTCTCGAATCTCGGCAAGCAGTTTGGAGGTATCAAGGCTGTTGATGGACTATCCTTTGCAGTCAGGGAAGGTGATATCCATGGATTGATTGGACCAAATGGTGCTGGCAAAACCACGACCTTCAACCTTGTATCAGGATTTTACAAACCAACCCATGGTTCCGTGAAGCTTTTTGACGAAGAAATTTCCGGATTGAGAATGCACCATGTAGCCAAGAAAGGTGTAATTCGTACTTTTCAGCACTCTACCCTCTTTGCCGAATTGACTGTTTTAGACAATGTTCTTGTTGGAACCCACATGATGTTCAAACCGAGTTTGACGGCAGCGTTCCTGGGTCGGGAGAGGCAATCGAGGGCAAAGGCAATTGGCCGTGCCAATGAAGTACTCGAATTTTTTGGTTTGCAAGCATTTGTCGACCAACTCGCTGGTGAATTGTCCCATGGTCACCAAAGGGCTTTGGGGATGGCTGTCGCCATGGCTTCTCAGCCAAAAATCCTTCTATTGGATGAACCATTCACTGGAATGAACCCCGAGGAAACCCAAACCATGATGGGTTTGATGGGCAAATTGCGAGACACCGGCATAACACTTTTGCTGGTTGAACATGACATGACTGCCATTATGGGGCTATGCGACCGGATAACCGTAATGAATTTCGGCAAACTCCTTACCGAAGGTAAGCCTTTGGAAATTCGCAACCATCCTGATGTTATAGAGGCCTATCTGGGAAAACAGAAAAATGCTACTTGAGTTAAATAACTTGGTTCTTTCCTACGGTTCAGTTCAGGTTCTGAAAGACATCTCAATGGAGGTCGATAAGGCCCAGGTGGTAACTATAATTGGTGCCAACGGTGCAGGCAAATCAACCACCTTGCGTACAATCTCGGGCTTGGCCAAACTGAAATCAGGCTCAATCACTTTTGACGGTCATCGTATCGACACATTACCTGCCAACAAAATCGTGGCCATGGGTATAAGCCATGTGCCAGAAGGCCGAAGAATATTCCCGGACATGACGGTTGAGGAAAACCTTCGGACCGGCGCCTTCCTGAGAAAATCCCGAAGTGAAGTCGAAGACGATCTGGAAGGCATTTATTTACAGTTTCCCATTCTCAAAAGCAGACGAACAAAAAATGCCAAGACACTTTCTGGGGGCGAACAGCAAATGTTGGCAATCGGTCGGGCCCTGATGGCCAGACCGAGAGTGTTGCTGATGGACGAACCCTCAATGGGGCTTGCTCCCGTTATCGTTGATGAAATAAGAAAGATAATCGAACAAATAAAAGAAAACGGGGTAACCATTCTCCTCGTTGAGCAAAATGCCGAACTCGCTCTGAATCTGGCCAATTATGCCTATGTACTTGAGAACGGCAAGATTGCTCTTGAAGGTCCGGCCGAGGAACTTCATGACAATGAACAGGTCAGGACAGCCTACCTTGGCATTTAAACAGGATCAGGAATTACAGGCAGCAATCCAAAGTGGGTGGAAGCCCTATGATCTGAGATGGGAGAGATTTCAGGAAAAGGGTAATATGAGATTGGAGGAGGACAGGTTTGCGAGTGCTACAGTAAATTTCCTGATGGCCCGCATCCTCGCAGGAATGTTCTTTCAAAGTACGGATTTGAGATTTCTTACCAGCCAGTCAAATATCACGTTTATTCTGAATCGATTGGGCTACAGGAAGATGGCTTGCCGAAATTACCGAAGACTTGAGAACAGGTGGAAAGAGCTTGGTAAATTTGATCATAAGGATTTGGAAATCAAACCTCGGGGTCGAAGTTCCCTGTTCCATGTACGGATGGAAGCATTGCATTGGGAGCAATATCGTCAAAATGTAACATCCAGATTGCAAAAATTTGCCGAAGAAACCGGACAATGCCTTGGCTGTTTCGCACGTGAACAGGAGATTTCCCATCGTTTGTTCAGTCGATGGAAGGGTGAGAAATATCCTATTTTCGATGATACTAGGAAGATATTGGGGGCCTGCCTGCTTGTCGCGGGAGGAAGGTGAAGGTTTAGAGTATTTTCACTCGCCGTTTCGAGGGTTTCTTTTCTTCCAAATTCCCCATGTTCTTGAATTTTTCAATTCTGTCCCGGCGGAGGGTATCGGGTCTTTTCTGGCCAATTTCCTTAAGCGTTGATCTCAAGGCCGTTCTAAGTGAATTATACATCTGATGAGGATCACGATGAGCTCCTCCGATCGGTTCTGACACCACCTTGTCCACAACGCCGAATTTCTTCATGTCGTTCGCGGTCAGTTTGAGGGCATTGGCTGCCGTACCCATCATCTCGGCATTTTTCCAGAGTATTGAAGCACAACCTTCGGGACTAATAACCGAGTAAATGGCATTTTCCAACATCAGGTTGCGATCGGCAGTAGCAAGTGCAACCGCACCACCTGAACCTCCTTCACCGATGATTATCGAAATTACTGGTACGCCGATTTCAAAACTTTTTTCGATTGTTCGGGCAATGGCTTCGGATTGACCCCGCTCCTCAGCACCCAGTCCCGGATAGGCTCCTGGTGTATCCACCACGGAGATTACCGGTATTTTGAACTTGTCAGCCATCTCCATCAATCGAATTGCTTTTCGGTACCCTTCGGGTCTTGCCATGCCAAAGTTATGGACCAGTCTGGATTTGGTATCATGACCTTTTTCCTGACCAATGACGATGACAGGTTTGTCATCAAATCGAGCCAGGTAACCCAGAACTGCCTGATCATCAGAAAAATTACGATCACCTGCCAACAAGGTGCATTCCGTGAACAGGGCGTTGATATAATCCTTGTAGTGGGGTCGATCGGGGTGCCGGGCTACCTGGCATTTTTGCCAGGGAGTCAGTTTCTTGTAAATTTCCTTCAACTGCTTGTCGACCCTGTCGGACAAGCGCTTCCTTGAGGCCTGGAGCCCCTTGTTTTTGTCAAAATCGGGTGTTGCCATCAATTCGGAAATCTGGACATCCAGATCGGCAATGGGCTTTTCAAAATCCAAATAGTGTTTCATGTTTGTAATTCAGTTCACGCATTGTGAATCGTTTGGTTGAAAAATTTAGCAATAATTTAATGGTATTCAATCAAAACGCCAATTTAAGGGTATCATGTTTTTTCAGAGTTTATGGTTTTCAATAAGGGCTTTTCAATTTTAATGGTTGATTGATACCAACTTTCCATATGCTTTGGTCAAAACCACCAAGTTTATCTTCAGGTTGGTTAGAACGCGTTTCCGAACTGGTGCTCTGCCAACTTTGACTTTCTTTTTCTAGCGAGACCAATATTCCTACTTTGATACCGTGGCCATGGTGCGGCGGACGGCCCTGAAAAAGTCAAGTGTGATAGCCCCGGGTTAAGTGAGGATGCAATAGTACTATTGTCCGTTGAAACACAAATCGGTGAAGAGGCAATCAGGAACTTGAGGAGACTGGACACTATACTCAATTAAGGATATTGGTATTTGAATCTTGAGTATAGCAAGATCTGCTATGTCTGATTTGCATTTCAGGGTGTAAAATAACGGACTTTAAATTCTACGGGGCAACCTCCTTCCAATCCGGACGCCTTTTCAGGGTCCAAGTTTATATCAATTCGAGAACCTCCAATGAACTTCACTGTTAGTAATTGAATGGTACAAAGAACCAGCCTTCCAAAACGAGGTCAAAAGGTAGCCGTAATAGGCTCTGGAATTTCAGGGTTGGGTGCTACCTGGCTCCTTTCACCTCATTTTGAGGTTACCCTCTTTGAAGCGACGGGACGAATTGGTGGCCATGCATTAACCGTTTCAGTGAACAGAAACGATATGGAAATTCCCGTGGACATTGGGTTCATTGTTTTTAACAAAGTCAATTATCCCAATTTGACAAAACTGTTCGATTTGTTGGAAGTACCCATTCAGAAAAGTAACATGTCCTTTGCTGTTACCGTCAATGAAGGTGAGTTTGAATATCGTTCTGGTAATATTGGTGCTTTTTTTTCCTACCCTACCAATCTCTTGAAACCAGCCTTCTGGGAGTTGTTTCTAGACATTTTCACCTTCTGCAAAACTGCAGTGAAGGATACAGCCTCAGATCCGAACATGAGTGTGGAGGAACTTATTCACCGCCGGAACTTTGGGAAATGGTTTGAAAAATATTACCTGCTCCCGATGAGCGGAGCAATTTGGTCTACACCAAGATCAGAGATGTTGAAATTTCCAGCAAACTTATTGGTTAAGTTTTTTGAACACCATGGTTTGTTATCGCTTACCGGTCAATATCAATGGTGGACGGTCTCGGGGGGATCTAAAAATTATGTACAAAAACTTATGGCTCAAATAAAAGCCAATATACGGTTAAATGCTCCTGTGGAAGCTGTACAAAGAAGTTCAGAGGGGATTTCAGTGAAAACAAAAGGTCAAGAAATTGAGACCTTTGATCATATAATTTTTGCGTGTCATTCCAATACTACTTTGGAAATCCTAAAGGATTCCAATTCTGAAGAGCATTCAATACTGAGTTCCATACCGTATCGTTCCAACCGGATTATTCTTCATCAGGACGCAAGTCTCATGCCAAAACGAAAAGCATGTTGGTCAAGTTGGGTGTATCTGGCAAATACCAAGGGTGATGAAGAACAAGCTTCCGTAACTTATTGGATGAACTCTCTTCAAGCGATACCAATGAAAACACCATTGTTTGCTACCCTTAATCCTAACAAAACCATACCAGAAGAATCTATTTTTGTTGAGCACATTTTTGAACATCCACAATATGATTATAGAGCAGTTCAAGCTCATGAAAATCTCCCTAAAATCCAGGGTCAGGCCAATACATGGTTCTGCGGTGCTTGGGCAGGAATGGGATTTCATGAGGATGGCTTCCTAAGTGCGATAAAGGTTGCAAGGATGATGGGGGTTAATCCACCATGGAACTAATGAGTCCATCTGTGGTTCGATGTAAGGTTTGCCATATCCGTAAAGTTCCGGTTGAGAATAGTTTCACCTATGATGTTGACTACCTCTTGCTTGATGAACCAGCCCTGAAAAATATTCATGAAACACGATTATTTTCTTTCGGAAAACCGAACCTGATTTCTCTTTATCCTTCCGATCATTCCTTGGTAAGGGAGGGTGGAATAGATGAAATTTTCCAACTAGCCCGTGAAATGGGCATCAAAGGTTGTGAACGCATTCTCCTACTAACCCATCCAAGGTATTGGGGATATACGTTCAATCCGGTTAGTTTCTGGTTGGTATTCAATTACCATGGTGGTTTAAGGGCTGTATTTGCAGAAGTTCACAACACCTTTGGAGATCGCCACACTTATTTATGTACTGGTCCCAATGGTGCTGATATTGAGTCAGAAACTTGTACGTCTTCGAGAAAGGATTTTCATGTTTCCCCTTTTTTCGACATAGAAGGAAACTACAGATTTCATTTTTTAGTTACCAAGTATCGTATCGCAATAAAAATCCTTTATAAGGATAACAACAGCGGTGGACTCGCAACTTCAATTGTAGGTGATCGCAAAACGTTTAGTGATACAGAGTTGGTAAAGGCATTGTTCAGACATCCGTTTGGAGCAATTAGAATGAATGGTTTAATTCGTTGGCAGGCAATAAAGCTATGGAGAAAAGGGGTTCGATACCGACCACGTCCAGAGCCTCCCTCCAATGACATTACTCGGTAAAGAGCTTAAGGTAATGGAACTACGAAGGGACGATTTGATCCGGGCATCCACGATTGCCGGAATGCTGGCCTTTGCTGGTTTACCCTTGTACATACATGTTCCCCGATTTTATGCAGAAGAAATGGGGGTTAATCTTGCCATTTTGGGTTCGGTTTTACTTCTTGCTCGTGCAGTAGATAGTTTTCAGGATCCAATCATTGGTTTTTTGGCAGACCGTTGGAAAGCATATCGAGAGTTTTGGATTATCATCGCTAGTGTTTTGCTTTTGGTTGGAATTTCATTACTGTTTTCTCCAACCAGTTGGTTCGACCCGATTTGGCGATTAGTCCTGGGGTTGCTTGCAGCATTTACTGGTTTCAGTGCCATGCAGATTGCACTGTATGATCATGGGCTTGCACAAGCAGAACAATCCGGTGGAGGCTACACACGTATAGCCCTTTGGAGAGAGGCAATTGGAATTATTGGGGTATGTTTAGCTGCGGGTGCTCCGATTATTCTTACCTTTTTAATAGGATCCTCCATTGCCTATAGTGGTTATGTGATTATTCTTGGTTTGCTGGGGGTAATGGCATTATGGCGGATGAAAGGTAGATGGCTGGCTTCTGGAAAATCCTTCCTGAACATTAGTTTCAGAAGAGCCCTTGGAGTTGAGGGAGTTTGGCAAATATTGGTTTTTGGCTTTGTTAACGCACTCCCCACGGCACTAACATCTACTTTATTTCTCTTTTTTGTTGCCGATGTTCTGGATGCAGAAATCCATGCTGGACCATTACTGATTTTATTTTTTGTTTCCGCAGCAATCGCAGCACCTTTTTGGGCAAGACTTGCAGATCGTATCGGCAGAAAACCAGCCCTAGCAACAGGAATGTTTTTGTCCGTACCAGTGTTTGTTTGGACTTGGATTTTAGGACCGGGAGATGTTTTACCATTTTATTTTATTGTAGCAGCCTCTGGTGCTGCACTCGGTGCCGATACCATTTTGGTTCCAGCAATGTTGGCTGCCAGAATCAGAGGAGGAGGTGGACAGGTATTTTCCCTTTGGACATTTTTGCAAAAGTCTGCTTTAGCCCTAGCAGCAGGTGTATCCCTACCCTTTTTGGCATTTGTGGGGTACGAACCAAATACGGTCTTGGAGTCAAGCCGATCTGCCCTAGCAACAGCTTACGCGCTTGTACCGTGCATACTTAAATTGATTGCCATCCCATTTCTATTGGTATTTATAGATGATAAGAGGTACTCAGAGTGAAACTAAGACACTTCCCAGGAACCAATCTTCTTTTTGATATTGGAACACAATCCGTTAAAGACTACGCAGACGAAAAACCTTCCTTGGATCTCCGAGAGTTCTTGAATGGTCCCATTAGCGGTTCAGGAGCATTTTTTGGTTTTGGTGCCAAACAGGTTCGACGGTTTACTATTACCATGAATGGTTCCTGGTCTGGCAATGTCGGGAAAATCGAAGAAGAATTTTGCTACCACGATGGAGAAAAGGGCAATCGTTGCTGGAACATGAACTTTGGTACCGCTGGCTCTTTCACCGCAACAGCCGATGATGTAGTGGATCAGGCAAATGGTCTCCAGTGCGGAAACTCATCCTTGATGCGGTATAAAATAATAATCCCAAGAGGCCAAGGTGAAATCATTGTCAGCATGGAAGATTGGTTCTTCTTGATGGAAGATGGAATCCTCATTAATCGTGCACGAATGACCAAATTTGGTTTAAAGGTTGGCGAGATCATTGCCTCCTTTCGAAAAATTACCCAAGGATCAGGTTAAAGTCACAAGTTCCACTGTCATGAATAATCTGCAGGGAAAACGATTGTGGTTGATTGGTGCAAGCACCGGTATTGGTCGTGACCTTGCTCTGCTTCTTGCCAAAGAAGGTGTTGCAGTCGTTATTTCCGCTCGAAACGAAGGGGCCCTGCAATCTCTCATTCAAGAGATGAAACCTGTGGAAACTGAATTAGGGAGCCACAGTTTGGTTGTTTATGATGTCAAAAAAATGGATATGGCAAAAGGTGCTTTCGAAGCTGCTGGGGAATTAGACGGTATAATATATTGTGCAGGTGCGTATGAACCCATGACAGCTCATAAACCAAATCTGGTTGCATTAGAGGAGATGGTAGAAATCAATTACTGCGGAGCGTTTCGGGTTCTTGCAGAAATCGTTCCAAGGTTTGTTCAACGAAAAAGCGGGTACATACTCTTGATCGGTTCTATTTCAGGATACCGGGGTCTTCCAAATGCTTGGGGATACGGTGCAACAAAAGCTGCTCTCATGCACCTGGCTGAAAACCTGAAATGTGATCTCATGGGATCTGGTGTACGAATTCAAATTTGCAATCTAGGATTTGTGGAAACACGATTGACAGATAAGAACAATTTCAAGATGCCTTTTATCATGGATACCAAATCAGCGGCCCAACGCATAGTCAAGGGGATGAAGTCCAAGCGCTTCGAAATAGCCTTTCCATTGATTATGGTATTAGCGCTTAAATTTTTGGCCCTTTTGCCAAGACCACTTTACTTCACCGTAATTTCCCTTATGGGCAATAAATCAGATAGAAATTCATGACTAGACCAATCAAAAAAAGAATGGGAACACTGAACCAGTTTGCAACAAATCACAAGCTACGCTTGATTCAATCCATTCTGAGTAAAATGGAATATGGAACGATACAAGCTGAACTACATGATGGGAATAGAATTGAAGTAGAAGGTTGCAATTCTGGTTTCATAGGAGAAATTCGTGTTCATCACCCGAAATTTTTCAACCGATTACTAAGTGATGGGAATGTTGGTTTTGGCGAAATGTACATGGATGGATGGTGGTCTACACCCAATCTGGAGAACTTGTTGGATATAATTGTATTGAATAATGATATCTTGGTACATGGTTTCCCTGGTAGTGGATTGTTTCGAATAAGGAAAAGGTTTGTGCATTTGCTAAATGCGAACAGTCGAAAGGGCTCTAGTCGAAATATTGCATACCATTATGATCTTGGAAATGAGTTTTATCGCTTGTGGCTTGACGACACTCTTACCTATTCCTCTGCTTTATTTAAACATGAGGAGGAAACACTTTCTCAGGCACAAAACAACAAGTACGCCGCTATTTGCGACCGGCTTGAATTAAATCGAGACGATCAGGTATTGGAAATTGGTTGTGGGTGGGGCGGATTTGCAGAGTTCGCAGCCAAGGAAAGAGGAATAAAGGTCACTGGACTAACAATTTCCAAAGAACAACAAGAGCATGCCAAGAAACGTGTCTTTGAAGCGGGGTTGGCAGAGCGTGTATCCATTCATTTACGTGATTACAGGGACGAACAGGGAACCTATGATGGCATTGCTTCTATTGAAATGATAGAAGCGGTGGGGGAGAAGTATTGGCCGGTGTACTTCAAAACCCTTTATGATCGACTTCGGCCCGGCGGTGTTGCCGCAATACAAGCCATTACGATTTCCGATAGCTTATTCCCGAATTACCGGAAAGGCGTTGATTTTATGCAAAAACATATTTTTCCGGGAGGAATGCTTCCAAGTAAAAATGTCATGGTAAAACAAGGACAATCAGCCAATCTGAAGCCAGTATATTTGCATAATTTTGGGGGGTGTTACTCTAAAACATTAAGATTGTGGAGAAGCCAGTTTAATAAACGTTGGAATGAGATTTCCAAGTTGGGTTTTGATAAACGATTTAAACGAATGTGGAATTATTATCTCGCTGCAAGTGCTGCCGGTTTCAGGGCGAATTCTATAGATGTCATCCAGGTAGGCTATAAAAAATTATAATAGAATAGATCCGTAGATAGTGTCTGCCCGAAAAATATATAAACAGTGTTTGATCCCTTGCAACAAGGATCTGGAATCGATTTGTTGATGGAAAACCTTCAAATATAAACAGGGAGCCAATTCGAATTGCAACTTTTCTCTACTTAGAACTACAGTCCATTACACTAGGTCTTCAAAAGCCGTCTTAAGTCTCTCGATAGCTTCCATGAGAATTGTTCTGGGAGTAGCCAGATTGAAACGATGGAAGCCATCTCCCCCCAGTCCAAAGGTCTGGCCAAGGTTGGTTGCCAATTTGGCAGATTTATGGATGCGATCAGTTATTTCCTGATTGGAAAGGCCCAGTGCCCGGAAATCAACCCAGGCCAGGTATGTTGCTTCAAGAGGCATGGAAACCAAACCGGGTATTGTGGCAATGGCTGCATCAAACAGCCTTCGATTTTCATCAAGATAATTCATCAAGTTGTCCACCCATTCGGCGCCTTCCGGGGAATAAACGGCCTCAGCAAGAAAAAGCCCGAAAGAGTTTGGTGACATGCCAAGGGCATTCATGCGTTTTTGAAACTTGCCACGTAGATACTCATCTTCAATAATCACGTTGCCGGTATGGGAGCCTGCAATATTGAATGTTTTTGTGGTTGCGGTCAGCATAACCATTCGATCGGTAACTTCGGGGATCGAGTTGGGTGCAACGATGTGATTTTGTCCGGGAAAAACAAGGTCGTGATGGATTTCATCAGAAACCAAAATCAAATCATGTTTGCGACAAAATGCTGCTACAGAACGTAATTCATCATTTGACCAAACCCTACCTCCGGGATTTTGCGGTGAACAGAGCAAGGCAATTTTTTCATTTCCGTTGAGAAGATGGTCATAATTATCAAAATCGAACTGATAGGAATTGTTTTCCAATTTCAAGGGACATTCGATAACCTTTCGTTCGGCGGCCTTGATTATCCTGTAAAAAGCATGATAAACGGGTGTGAATAGAACGACTCCATCACCAACAGATGAGAAGGCATCAACACAAAGTGCAGTACCGTTAACCAGCCCATGAGTTGAAAAAATCCAATCGGGTTCAACCGTCCATGAATGGCGATTTTGCATCCACCAGATTATTGCCTGTTTATATGAGTCTTCGTCGCCATAATAGCCGAAAATTCCGTATTCCTGCATTTTATTGATTGCGTCATAGGCAACTTGTGGTGGTCGGAAATCCATGTCAGCAACCCACATTGCAATTCCGTCATCTTTTGGAACGCCATAAATCTTGTCAATCAAGTCCCACTTGGCACTATGGGTATTCCGGCGTTCGATTACTTCGTCAAAATTCAAGGAGGTTCTCCCAAAGAAATTCATTATTGATGTGTGCAAACAAGTAGCAGTTATTGTGTGGAAAGAAAACTATCCACCAGAAATAGGTATTCCATCCAGAATACATTTAATCTCTGACACGAATAATTCTAATGGAAATAGTATGGGGTGATACCTATTTTTAGCCCAAAGAATTAGTGACTGGTATCCGAATTTAGATCTGAAATGACTGTAAGAAGAATATTATACTATCCCAATCCTGCCCTCAGGAAGGAAGCAAAGCTGATAAGCAAGATCACCAGAGAAACACGTCATTTGGCACGAGATATGCTTGATACCATGTATGATGCGGGGGGCATTGGATTGGCTGCTCCACAAATCGGTGTCAACCTTCAAATGTTTACCATGGATTGTGGCAATGAAGATGAACCGGCCAGAGTGTTCATCAACCCAACAATTATCGATTCTTCCGAGGAAACTGAAACAGCCCAGGAGGGATGCCTGTCATTTCCCGAGCAATATGTTGATATTGAGAGACCTTTTCATTGTAGTGTCAGATACAGAAATCTTGTGGGAAAAATTGTCAAGGAAAGTTTTGAGGGGCTTGAAGCCCGATGTGTTCAGCACGAAATCGATCACTTAAAGGGCAAGTTATTCATTGACCATGTATCCATCTTGCAAAGAAACATACTGCTTCATAACCTGAAAAAGTTATTGGCAGAAAGGCAAGTAAGGGGACCAAAGTTTCAAAGAAGTTGAAAGTTTTAACCCTAACTTAATTCGTTTACAACTTTACCCAGATTTAGTACCCGGGAAAGCACCACTGATTTAAGAAATCTGGAATATTGAACCGTGAATAAAAGCAAACGAATTGTGATGATGGGGTCTTCTCAATTTGCTATTCCGACCCTGGAATTATTGCTTCAAAGGGGTTACGAGATCATTGCTGTTTATACACAACCACCACGAAGCGCGAACAGGGGAAAGAAAATCACTCCAACACCGATTCATGAGGTAGCTGTGAAGAATGATCTCAAGGTGTTTACACCCTTGGATTTTAGTGATGAAGATTCAATCAGGCAATTTGAGAGTTTGGAACCGGATGTAGCCGTTGTGGTTTCTTACGGATTGATATTACCAGGCAGTCTACTGGACATTCCCCGCTTTGGTTTTCTGAATATTCATCCTTCACTTCTACCTCGATGGCGTGGTGCAGCCCCAATACAAAGGGCATTGATTGAGGGTGATAACAAAACAGGTTTATCAATTATCAAGGTTACCGAGAAACTAGATGCCGGACCGATTTTCCTCAAGGAGGAAATGGAAATCGATCAGGGGATAACAGCGAGTGAATTGTCGGATGAACTCGCAGTAAAGGGTGCTGACCTATTGTGTAGGGTTATGGACAATCTGGAGACCATTAATCCAGCCGAACAAAGCCATACAGGAATCAGTTATGCCAAAAAAATTGACAAGACAGAAACCAGAATAGATTGGAATTTACCTGCCGAGGAAGTCTATAACAAAATTCATGGATTATCCTACCAACCGGGAGCCTGGTTTGAACATAGGGGAGTTCGAATAAAAATTCTAAAATGCGAATTAATTGCAAGGAATGGCAAACCTGGTCAGGTTTTGGATCAGGATATGACCTTGTCTTGTTTAAAGGGTTCGATTAGACCGACTTTGATCCAGCGTCAGGGAAAAACTCCCATGAACCTTAAGGATTTCCTGCGAGGGTATAAATTGGAAATTGGTGAAAAACTGTCCTGATTGTCAGGATTCGAAGAATTAATATACAAATTCCATTTACATTTCCCTCAGGAGAGCCTTAACAACTTTGGCTGCGTTGGCCGCTGCCAATTGAATGAACACTTCCATTTGGTTGGCCTTGTCGCTGCCGCCAGCAAGATCTGCCAGACTTCGGACAGCAAGGAACGGAACATCGTTGGCCCATGCCACATGTGCAACGGCAGCACTCTCCATGTCGAGCACCTGTGCGCCAAACGTCTCGTGAATGTATCTGCGGAACTCGGCGTTATCGATAAAAGCCCCACCCGAAACGCCGGAACCTCCCACTGAAATCTTCGGAGTTTCAGGTAGGCATAGGCCTCCATCAGTACATCGCTCCAGAACTACGCTTCCAGCCGCTTGAAGAGCGCTTTCAAGTAGTTCTTGGTCGACAGGAAACCAGAATCTTGTTTCGGGTGCATCCAATCCTTCCCGAACCACAGTGACAGACCTCGGGAACATCATCCCGAAGTTTCCATACGGATGCTCAAAAAAAGGTATGGTCTCCCAACCTTCTTCGATCTGGCGGGCAAAGACCATCTCCAAATACTGCCCCCATTTTTCGGCAATGACGACATCGCCGATGTCGAATTGTGGATCCACTCCCCCGGCGATTCCTGAGAATACAATGCTACGAATGTTGAATTGATCTAAGGCAAGTTGTACGGTCATGGCTGCGTTCACCATGCTGATGCCGCTCAGGAAAAGCACCACATTCTGTCCTTCAAGAACCCCTGTTGTGAACTCAATTCCGTTTATGTGGTGAACTGATCCGTCTTCAATCTCAGATTTAAGTATTTCAAGCTCTGGTACAAACGCTGACACGACTGCAATTCTTTCACCTATCAATTCTTCAGACTTGGCAACGGATGTGAGGGCAATTAAGATCGTGGTAATCACCAGCATCACCATACCAGTTGTGAATCTGTTCGAGCTATACAGAACGGTATTATTGACTACTGCCCAATTCTTCTCAATTATCATTCCTAGTTTATCTGTGTTTTTGTAAACACATTCCATATCCGTAACATCATTCATCATCATTTTAGCTTGTACTTATAGTAATCAGTATCAACTCAGAAAATGGGTGATTTTCACGCAAGACCAACAAATTTTCTTAAACCAGTTACTACAGATCACACGTTTTGTCTTTCCCAAACACACTAGATAAACCTCTCCTGTCCGATTAATACTAGTGATTTCTACCTGAACATGAAATGGTAGTTAGGCTGCCAAAAGCAATTGCTTTCACCATCGTTTTAGTAACAACTACCGACGGTTCCAGATCAATTAATCCAGATGAGTTATATTGGAAGCCAATACCGATAATCTTAAAACAAGATCAAAACCAACTTTACCTTAGGACAACACATTCCAAACCATTGTGTTCCAACAACTCATCCAGAAAAAACCAGTTCAACTTGTTGTGAAAACTACTGTCAAAACATATGTCGTAGGGAAATTCTAATTCCATGCCCTCTTATTTTGGCATGTGCAGGAGCAAGTGTGGGGAGGGGGGTATCTTCACGGTTTTCATCTCGCCAGACTATATTACCTCCACCAGTACCTGTCTCTATTATACCAAGGTCAGTATAACGCCAACCAAGGTCAAGAATCATTTGTTCATTCAAAGCGATACCG
Organism: Paracoccaceae bacterium; assembly: GCA_009842205.1. Taxonomy (GTDB): domain Bacteria; phylum Pseudomonadota; class Alphaproteobacteria; order Rhodobacterales; family Rhodobacteraceae; genus MPNP01. The sequence goes on from VYFX01000011.1 coordinate 117,657, forward strand.
ATTCCTGAAGTTATCATCCATATTTGATCTGAATTTTTATTACCAGGCATGAATGTATCGTGAGAAGGGGGAAAATTCAGTGTAGTTGTTCCAATTTTGTGTCGAACCAATCCGATACCCGCGCCAATATACGGCACAAACCTGTTTTTTCCCGGTCTATTGAAATCAATAAAAAAAGCTAATGTTCCTGAAATTGACGATAGGTTCGCGGTAACAGTTTGTTTTTCAAGTGAAGTTCTTTCGAAATTGGCTTCACCTTTGAAAGTATAACTTGGTCGATATTCAAGAAGAAATTCATAGCGAAGAGATGTATCTGTTTCAAATCCCAAACCAAATTCAAGTACATTCGTTGTTCCGAAATCACCATACGAACGCCTATATGGATGACCATCATTGGTGCTTGAACCACAACCATAGAGTTGAGCAAAATTATTATCTCTGCAATTAACGTCAGTGAACTCAGTTTTGGATAGTCTTTCAAGCCCTATTCCTGCTCGGTAGTAATGACCTTCGGCAATTAAACTATCGGTTGAGGCTACCCAAAAGCTAACAAGTGTTGTAAGAAATACACCCAACCTACTTACAATTTTTTTGGCATCAGAAAATTTCGTATTCCGACAGTGAAGACTAATGCAAAATGGGTATTTCGTAGAATTTTTCACAGAGATCATAGTTAGTGTTTTAAATTTCCAAGATTATCGCACCAGTTGTAGATAGGCTATAAATGTTCATTTGCTTGGGTATTTGCAGCAGCAATAATCAATGCTAATCCTCACATAAGAAAATTTAAAACATCTGGTGAAATATGATCTGACCAACGACAACAACTGCTCAAGTCCAAATTTTGAAAAATTGGTTAATTATTTTTGTTTCAATATAACGGGAAGAATTTAATTTTGCCTTCCAAAATGTCTAGTATGCGATTTACATACATAAATGAATGCTGTTTTGTAGCACAAGGGAAACCAAAATCAAGGTCGATCTGAGGATTATCTGAATGTTCAGGAGATGGGTTTTCAAATATCCTGATTTCCTTTTGCAGCAGTATTTGCCAATTTGTCTGCCCGGTTATTACCTTCATTTTTATCGTGCCCCTTGACCCATTGCCATTTAACACAGTGCCTTGACGAATTCTCATCAAGTTTTTGCCATAATTCCTTGTTCTGTACTGGTCTGCGAGAGGTCAATTTCCAGTTATTGGACTTCCACTTGCTCAGCCATTTTGTAATACCTTCAATCAGGTATTTGCTATCCGAAAAAATAGTAACCTCAGAATTTTCAGGGAGACTTTCCAAGACTTTAATGGCGCTGGTTATTTCCATGCGATTGTTTGTCGTATGTTCTTCAAAACCCGACATTTCGTAGGTTTGCTTCAATTGCCCGTCAGACCAGGCTTCCACAACAATACCCCAACCACCTTTACCAGGATTACCAAGACAGGAACCATCTGTAAATGCAGTATATGTAGTGTTGTTGCTTGGTAATATCTTTGTTACCTTTGGCTTAGTAAAAGCCTCTCTTTTGGTTTCATCACCCTTGGTATTTGAAAGTTGCCAGGAGATGTTTCTCCTTGAATTCAGATAGTACAAGGTATTCCAAAGTTGAGTGATGGGACTCTGGTCTTTGAATAAAGGCAGTGAATTTTCATTAATCTGATCATTTGCATTACTTTCAAGACCATCCAAAATATACGAACTGTTAATGGATACCGCAATCGCTTCATTTCCTTCGGGTAATGTGGACAGGGTTGTAATGGCTGCCAACAAGTAAACCTCTCGCAGGGAGGAAGTTTCAAATGACCCAGTGAGTTCCTTGGTTGATTGTATGGAATTATTGGATGGTGAATTGATCCGAACTGACCAGTGACCTATCCCCTTGCCTGCATGGTACTTGACTGAAATCAGGGCTCTTGTCATTGGTGGTGCATGGAAATTTGATCGAGGGTATGATTATGCTCGCAATTCCTTGGGCAAATTGAAGGTTACATTCTCTTTGATCGTTTCAAGTGAAACAAAATTCAGATTGAAATTCTTGTTAAGGAAATCCTGGCATCGTTCAACGAGAATTTCCGGTGCGCTGGCACCTGATGTAAGCCCGATGGTTTTAAATCTCTTGATAAAATTCAAATCCATTTGATCGGGACCTGAAATAAGAAGGGAAAAGGCACAACCGTATTGAATACCAACTTCTACCAGACGCTTGGTGTTGGAGGAATTAGGGCTACCTATGACAAATAGACATTCAATAAATGGAGCAGCCTTCTTTACAGCTTCCTGACGGTTGGTAGTGGCATAACAAATGTCGGACTTATGTGGCCCCTTGATATTTGGAAATCTTTCTTTGAGGGCAACGATGATAGGAGCTATATCATCAACTGAAAGGGTCGTCTGGGTTACATAAGCCATTTTGTCAGGATTACTCGGATTGAGCTTGGCAACATCGTCAACCGTTTCAACGAGGTGAATTTCACCAGATTGCAATTGTCCCAGGGTGCCCAAGGTTTCCGGGTGGCCGGCATGACCTATCATCACATTCTGTAATCCTTCCTTGTGATTTCTCTGGATTTCAACATGCACCTTTGAAACCAGTGGGCAAATGGCATCAAAAAACTTGAGATTGCGGTTTTTTGCCTTCTTGATTACCGATTGGGCCACACCATGGGCTGATAGAACAACCGGACGATCATCAGGACACTCGTCCAGTGATTTGACAAAGACAACACCTTTTGCCCTAAGGGTATCCACAACAAACTTGTTGTGGACGATTTCGTGCCTGACATAAACGGGTGGGCCCCATTTGACGAGGGATTGTTCAACAATTTCGACCGCCCTCTCCACACCTGCACAAAACCCTCTCGGGGAAATCAGGTAAAGATCCAGATCTTGTTTTTCAGAAGGTGTAATCATCAGATTTGTCTATCTCTACATCAGTATAAACGGTTATTTATAGGTTAGTTGATATATTTCAAAATAAAAGAAAAAAATTGTTCAGGTTCTTTTTCAGGCTACAAAATTGGTTCAAACCATCAGGAACGATTTCTGCCAACCCAGGTAACAATCTTTTTGGAAATGTTGTTTCTTGGACTTGCTTGATCGTGTATTGACTATAACAAAAAATAATTGACATGCCCTTAGGCAGGTTGAAAACAAAGGTTTTTCACATATATCAGAGGCAAAAGTTTCTAAGGAATAATTTGGAGTTTCCAGATGGCTCGTGTCACCACAGAGGATTGTATTGAAAAGGAACCAAACAGGTTCAAGCTGGTTATGCTGGCAGCCCAGAGGGCAAAGGAATTGTCGAATGGCGATTATCCAACCGTTGAACTGGATAATGACAAACATACGGTTGTTGCCCTGAGGGAAATCGCCGAGGGAACACAACCGGTAGATTCTCTTCACCAAAGAGCTGTATACAAGCATCAGAAACATGCTGAAACACCACCTCTTGATGAAGAGGAGTTCAACTTCCAATTGGGATTGGATTCCTCCGACTATGGCGGCATAAAGGGAACCAGGGATTTTTCCTTTACCCCATTTGAAGACGATATGGGCAGTCTTAATGACGAGGACGGAGAAAAATAAAATTACCAATGGTGATAACACCGTTGAGTATGACTGGGATAAAGTCCTAGAGGAATTATTAGCGAAAATATCCTCATATGAAGCCCATCCTGACACCGAGAAGGTCAGGGAAGCCTATTATTTCGCCTTTGAATGTCATAAGGACCAGAAAAGGAAATCCGGTGAACCCTATTTTACACACCTGGTTGCCGTAGCCAATATTCTTGCTGACAAACAGCTTCATTCAGACATCATAATTGCGGCCTTGCTGCATGATTCAATCGAGGATACAGAAGGGATCGTCTATAAAAGCATCCAGAAGAAATTCGGGCATGAGATAGCCGGTATCGTAGATGGTGTAACCAAAATAACCGAGTTGAACCTGGATCCAACCGTACAAAAACAGGCTGCCAATGTTCAAAAACTCATAGTGGCTGTGGCCAAGGATGATCGGGTTATCCTGGTAAAACTTGCCGACCGCCTTCACAACCTTCAGACCATTGAACATCTTTCCCCGGCCAAACAGCGTTTCAAAGCCAAGGAAACCATGGAATTTTATGCCCCGATTGCCGAATTACTGGGACTTAGGGCATGGCATGATGAATTAGAGGACCTAGCTTTTGAAATCCTGTATCCAAGGGCCCGTCAATCGGTAGTGAAATATATTGAGGAATTGAGGTGGACGGCAGAACAAAAAAATGTTTCCACGGAACCATTGATGGATCAAATCACCAAGCAGCTGGAACGAATGTTACTCCAAAAGGGTTTGACGGGAGTCAGAATCGAAAGCAGGGAAAAACTGCCCTATTCCGTGTGGCGAAAAATGAGAACGGGGCGCAAGAAAATATCTTCCATATTCGATCTCTATGGCATCAGGATAATTACCAGAATCGAGGATGATGTCTATGTTGCCCTTGGTGCCATTCACAATAAATGGCAAGCCCTGCCCAACAGGTTCAAGGATTACATCAGTCATCCCAAGCCGAATGGTTATAGGTCAGTCCATACGACAGTGGCCTATGATACGGAACACCGTGTTGAGTTTCAAATCAGGACAAGGTTGATGCATGAGGTTGCCGAGACAGGCATTGCCAACCATTGGCAGTACAAGGAAGGGGTTCAAATGGCCAACCCCTACATGATCAATTCATCGGTTTGGAAACAGAAACTGGACAATGTTTTGACGGAAAGTTCCGACAAGCTGGACTTTTTGGATCACCTCAGGGAAGAGATCAACGCCCGTAGTGTATTCTGTTATACACCCTCTTTTGAGGTTGTCTGGCTTTCCAAGAATGCAACAATACTGGATTACGCCTATGAGTTGAACAGGGATCTGGGCAACAGGGCCATCAGCGCCACCATTGATGGTGAAGTAGTTCAACTGGACAATCAGGTGGTTAATGGCCAGGTTATCAACATCATTACGGCTCCCGACAATTACATTGATGAAAAAAAGAAACTCTGTGCCTCAACCAAGAAAAGCCAACGGTATATTGAGGAGCTTGAAGCTGAGCTGAAGATTGATGAGGCCATTCAGTACGGCAGAAATACCCTTCGTCATTATCTTGAGGATAATGGGAAGGTATTTTCTGAAAAAGCGGTACGGACAGCAGCTGAAATACTCAAAATCAAGAGTGGTGATGAACTTCTCAGAAGAATTGGGAATCTGGAAATCAATTCCAGGGATGTGTTGGTCGTGCTTTACCCTGACACCTCACTATCAGCACCAACCAATGAAAGACCCGAACAATTGATTCTGGGAATAGACAAGGATACCCTCCCCGAGATGGCAACCTGTTGTTATCCCCTTCCCGGAGATCGAATTATCGGATTCCAAAATGATGACAATACCATTACGGTTCATGTGTTTGATTGCCAGGTACTGGAAGAGAACAAACTGTACGATAGATGGATTGATCTTGAATGGCACCCCGGGCCCTATGGTATAGACCATCCCGCAAAACTGGATATTATCATGTCAAACCGGCCGGGAGCTTTGGGTGAAGTTTGTACGGCAATCGGTACGATGCAGGCAAATATCCGTAATGTCGTAGTAGAGTCGAGAACCCTTGAAAGTTTCCATTTTCTATTGGAGGTCGAGGTCAATCACCTCAAGCACCTTTATGATTTGATCGGATTTGTAGGGTCCAAGCAATGTGTGAGGAGCATTTCAAGATATCAGGCGACCTCAATTTCTTCGGTATACCCTGATCAAACCCTTGAAACAGCCCTTTGAATTAACTTATCAATATCAGCATAGGATTGTTTTGGAGATTTTATGGTTATGTCCAACTATTTGCGTCTTGGTGTGAATATTGACCATGTTGCTACAGTTAGAAATGCCCGGGGAAGTGATTATCCCGATCCGGTAGATGCTGCCATACTTGCAGAGGAGGCCGGTGCCGATGGTATTACTGCCCATCTCAGGGAAGACCGAAGGCACATCAGGGACCGTGACATTGCAAGGTTGAAGGATACCTTGAAAGTTCCCCTCAATCTTGAGATGGCGGCAACCGAAGAAATGCAACAGATTGCCCTCAAGCACAAACCCCATGCCATTTGCCTTGTTCCCGAACGACGCCAGGAGCGGACGACCGAAGCGGGTTTGGATGTATTTGGACAAAAGGAAGCCTTGGGTAAGTATATCAAGCCATTGCAAAGTGCCGGTTGCCGGATTTCGTTGTTTATCGGAACGGATCTCAAACAGATCAGAGCAGCATCAGAAATCGGTGCCCAGGTTGTTGAAATACACACGGGACCCTATTGTGAGGCGCAATACGATGGTCTGGACCAGGCCATATCAAGGGAATTAGACAAAATCAAAACGGCAGCACAAGTGGCCCATGAGTTGGGACTGGAGGTTCATGCAGGACATGGCTTGACCTTTCAATCCGTTAGGGAAATAGCATCCATCGGAATAATAAGGGAACTCAACATTGGTCATTTTCTGATTGGCGAAGCCATTTTTTCCGGCCTCAAGGAAGCAGTGCAAGCCATGCGTCGGGCCATGGATGAAGCCAGAAATGGCCAATAAGAACCAATTTGGCATGGCAATGGGCATAGATAGCGGTGATTATTGGTATCGGCATTGATATCGTGAATATATTACGTCTGGAAGGAGCACTTTCCCGTCATGGTGATCGATTTCTGGAAAGGATATTTACACCTCATGAAAGACAGTTTGCCCAGCGCTTTCCCAACCAGTCGGGAGTATTGGCCAAAAGATGGGCAGCCAAGGAGGCGTGCTCAAAAGCCTTGGGTACCGGAATGAGACAAGGGGTCAGATGGCAGGATTTGGAGGTTAGTAATCTAAACAATGGTTTTCCGTCTATGAATATCCATGGCAAGGCCAAGAACCGGTTGGATGAACTTGTACCACAGGGCTGGGAGCCGGAAATATTTCTGACCATGTCCGATGATTACCCTTGGGCCATTGCCAAGGTTGTCATTCAGGCAAGAAAGTGTGTTGAGCCTGCTCTTGCAACATCGGGCAACAAAAAATAAAACCCTAATGTACAAGTAGTGTGGGGAGAAAAATTTATGTCCGAGGTGGACTTTTTATCCAAGGTATACGAGTTGGAGACGGATCGGGATATTTTCGACCTGTATACTGAATGGGCGAAATCTTATGAACAAGACGTAATCAAGAATGGATACAGGACACCGGAGAGATGTGCGAGTGATCTGGCAAATGTGACCACCGATCGAAACCTGTCAATTCTTGATATGGGTTGTGGTACCGGATACTCGGGTTTGGCCCTTCAAAAGGCAGGATTTACCAATATTGACGGCACCGACATTAATCCCGCCATGCTCGAAATGGCTCGGTTTAGGAATATTTATAACAATGTATATCTGGGAACTATTGAAAAGCCGCTCCCCGAAAACATCTCCTCCTATTCAGTGATTTCGGCAATAGGCGTAATTGGTTCGGGTGCTGCACCTGTCGAACTGCTCAAGGAGATATTGGGTGCCATTTCGCCAGATACCCTGTTCGTATTTTCACTCAATGAACACACACTCAAGGATCCTGCTTTCGCTGGAGCAATCGAAGAAAGTATAGATAAGGGAGTTTGTGATCTGGTATCTAGAAGTACTGGACCCCATTTAGAGAAATTAAACACGACCTCAGCGGTATTTGTGTTGAAAAAGATTTAACCTGATCCTTCTCCTTAGACAAAGTTATGATAGACACAATAAAAGAAAACGTTATCACCCTGATTTTGGCTCTTCTGATAGCCGGCCTGTTCAGAACCATTTTCTTTCAACCATTCTTTATTCCCTCGGGTTCAATGAAAGATAACCTGCTGGTGGGTGATTTTCTTTTCGTGAACAAGATGGCTTACGGTTATTCACAATATTCCTGCCCTTGGGCAATGTGCCCGTTTGAGGGCAGGATTTTGGGAAAGGAGCCCAAAAGAGGTGATGTGGTGGTATTCAGGCATCCCACCAGAAAGGAAGATTACATCAAGCGGTTGATTGGCCTGCCGGGTGACGAGATAAGGATTGTTGGTGACTCGGTTGCAATAAAGACGAGAGAAAATCCCGACCGAAACAGTTGGTTTGAGTTTCCTAGGGAGCAAATCGAGGATTTTGAGGAGCCATTCGTGCCACAGGGAGGGGCAAGAGCCTTGCCCCGTTGCAGCAATCAGCAGGTTGCCGATGGTGTCTGCAAGAAAAGCCGGTTTGAGGAGACCAATTCTGACGGAAGAACCTATACCACCCTGGAAATCGGACCTCCAACAACCTCCGGCAACGAGTTGGTTTACAAGGTGCCTGAAGGCCATTTCTTTTTCATGGGTGACAATCGGGACAACAGTCTGGATAGCCGGGTCCCCCAGGAACGAAGGGGGGTGGGTTACGTACCCTTCGAAAATCTGGTTGGAAGGGCGAATTTGGTCGTTTTTTCTTCAGCGGGTTCCTCCCTCTTTTTCTTCTGGACCTGGCGTAGTGACAGATTTCTCAAGGCTATAAGGTGAACAGCAACAAGGCATTTTCCCAACTGGAACAAAGACTGGGGTATGTTTTCAAGAACAAACTATTGCTGAAGAACGCCTTGATTCACAGCTCACATCTACATGATGAAACAGCCAATAACGAGAGGCTGGAATTTCATGGTGACAGGGTTTTGGCACTCATTGTTGTGGATTACATGTTTAATGAATATCCCACGGCAGGGGTTGGTGAACTGGCCATCAGACTCAACAAGGTGGTATCCAGAAAAACATGTTCAGAAATTGCCAAATCCATTGATCTTGGGAAATATCTGATCCTCGGACATGATGCCAAACATTCCGGTACCCGTACCAGGGCATCGGTGCTCGGCGGTGCAATTGAGGCAGTGATTGGTGCCGTATATCATGATGGCGGATTGGAGGAAGCAAGGAAACTGGTGCTGAAACTTTGGCAATCCCACCTGTCTTTTGAAGTAACTGATGCCATTGATCCAAAGAGTGAACTTCAGGAACGCTTGCAAATAATGGGTAAGGAAATACCTACATACCGGGTATTGAAGAAGGAGGGTCCTAGTCACGCACCTAAATTCCAGGTGGAGGTCAGTCTTTCATCAGGTGAGAAGGCGGTTTCACAAGGGATGACCAAGAAGGAAGCTGAAAGAAAAGCTGCCCAGCTCATATTAGACAAATGGAAAGAAGCCAGTGATTAACACCAATTTTGGCTATGTTGCCTTGATGGGCGAACCCAATGTCGGGAAATCCACCTTACTTAACCGATTGGTGGGAACCAAATTGGCAATTGTAACCCATAAAGCCCAAACCACTCGCACAAACCTGATCGGTATACAGAACAGGGAAGGTACCCAAATTGCCTTTGTTGATACACCGGGTATCTTCAACCCCAAGACCAAGTTGGATCAGGCTATGGTCAAGTCTGCCTGGGGGAGTATCAAATATGCAGATATTATCTCCCTTATGGTCCAGCCAAAGTCGGGCAAGTTGGAAGAGAATGAAGGTATCATCAAAAGGCTGAAGCAACTTGAGAAAGATCAGGCAAAAATAATTCTGATTGTCAACAAGATCGATCTGGTTAATCCAAGTGAGTTACTCAAGCTGGTGGATGCTTTTTCAAATCGGATGGACTTTGCCAAGGTGTTCTTGATTTCGGCCAAAAAGGGTGATGGCATAGAGGACCTGATCAAATGGTATTCGGACAATCTTCCCAAGGGACCGTGGCTCTTTCCCCCTGATCAGATATCCTCACAGTCCGTTCAAAGCCTGGCCTGTGACATTACCCGTGAAAAGCTCCTGTTGCGTTTGCATCAGGAAATACCCTACAATCTGGGTGTCGAGACTGATCAATGGAAGGAAATGAAAAACAATGAAGTCAGGATTGATCAAAACATAGTCGTTGCCAGAGATGGACATAAGGCGATGGTCATTGGGGCTTCGGGGTCCTGTATCAAACAGGTTGGCATTGAAGCCAGAAAGGATATTTCCAAGTTGCTTGGTCAAAAAGTTCATCTCTTTCTGCGTGTAACTGTCCGCAAGAAATGGATGGATGACGAAAAAAGGCTGAGGGAAATGGGCTTGGGACAGCCCTAATTTGATCTTCTTTGCAGAATGAACCTTTTTAACATCACGAATTGAATTGTTTTAAATGGATTGGCAAGACACGGGTTTTTTTCTTTCGGCCAAACCGTATGGCGAACATGCTGCCATTGCAAGTGTCATGACCAAACATCATGGCAAAAGGTCGGGAATGATCTGGAACGCCAAGTCTAAGAAAATGGCCTCAATTCTTACCGAAGGCAATCAATTATCTATTGTATGGCGTGCCCGTCTCCATGAATTATTGGGAACTTTCAAGGTTGAATTGGAGAAACAGCGAACAGAGATTGTGTTTTCCGGACCAATAGCCCTGAATGCCCTTAACTCAATCTGTACATTACTTGACAGCCTCCTGCCTCAATTCGATCCACATCGAAAACTTTACACTGAAACCGTTCGTCTCTTGGATAAGATCAATTCCACTCAAAACTGGTTAATTGATTACCTTGAATGGGAAATCTTATTACTGAAGGAAATAGGGTTTGGTCTTGATTTGGAGAAATGTGCCGTTACCAATTCAGAAAAAAACTTGGCATATATTTCTCCTAAGTCAGGTTGTGCCGTAAGCAAGGAGGGGGCAGGAGAATGGGCTTCAAAACTCTTTCCCTTGCCCCAATGCATGTTGTCGGGAAAGGTTAAAGAACAAGAAGAAATACTTGATGGCTTACAGATAACGGGTCATTTTCTGAAAAAAGGCTTTCATCCTCATTCCGGCCTTCCCAAATTACCTCATTCAAGACTTAGGCTGGAATCATCAATTCGTAAGAAGTTATCAAAATGAATTATCCTGTTTATCAATTAAACGAGATATCCTTAAGTCGGTTTTTGAATTTTACCATTCACGGTAAGTTTCATACCCATTCCCAAGGTTTTACTGCAATCAAGAAACAAATTTATTTTACCAGATTCTGACGTTGTGCTTTGGACCGGTCCAGCAGTTCATCAAAGTCTTATTTTAGGATTATGTAGTACCTTATTAGGGAATACTACGATTTCCTGAAAGCATAATTGGGTCTTAACACAGTGCCTGCAATACAGCATCAGGGGAGCTTTTGGGACTGATATTAAAGGCAATAAAAGGATACGGCGTTGTACACTTTCCAAAGAGTGACTGGTCTAGTCCAGTCTTTAATTAGACGTCGGGCGAGGCCTCAGCCTCACCATGCAATTTAACGCACTCCCGACAGGGCAAAAGATAATGATTATTATCATTTTGTCGAGTATTACTGCGTGCAAAAGTAATTCCCTATTAATGTATTTTTCATACCATCTATTGGGAAGTCTGGTCTTGGGACAGGTTTTAAATGCCTCTCCTTGTTCTACGGTTGATATTTATACGGGCTTAAAAAATTGGAGTGAGCACAACGGTGTATTGCCTTTTTGATTTGAAGTTTGTTCATCGTCTGACTTGTGCTAGAATTAAATCGCTTATAAATTTAAATGTGAGATACTGAGGTGATGGCTTCGGTTTGTTGGAGGTGTTGTGAAAGAATTGTTGGGGTTTGATCTTGGCCGTGTCGTGAAGCGGTCAGAAGGTGACCTGCCACTTTATGCATCACCGGTCGAAGCCGGTTTCCCTTCACCAGCCAACGATTACCTTGAAACCGTTCTGGACCTGAATGAATTTCTTGTACAGCGACCGGCCGCCACCTTTTTGGTTAGGGTACAGGGCGACAGCATGAAGGATGCTGGTATATTGGATGGTTCAATCTTGGTTGTCGATTCAAGTATCGAACCGCAAAGCGGCATGATTGTTCTCGCCATTGTTGATAATGAGTTTACCGTAAAGCGATTGGTCAAGGTCAGGAAGACATGGACTCTGCAACCTGAAAATCCAGATTATTCGGCAATCAAGGTAACGAAGAATACTGAAATACGTGGTGTCATTACCGCCAGCATTCAGAAGTTTGGGAGCAGTTTCTGATGTTTGCCTTGGTTGATTGCAACAACTTTTACGCCAGTTGTGAGCGGGTCTTCCGACCGGAGTGGAGAAAGGTTCCCATAGCGGTACTATCCAATAATGATGCGTGTCTCATTGCCCGGTCGGATGAAGTGAAGGAACTCGGTTACAAATTGGGCGACTCATATTTCAAACTCAGGAAGCAACTGCAGCGGGATGGGGTGATTGTCCGGAGCAGCAATTATGCCCTTTATGGTGATCTTTCACAGAGGGTCATGGAATGTCTGGAGGATCTGGTACCAAGAGTTGAGGTTTGCAGCATTGATGAGGCTTTTCTGGACCTGCATGGTATTCAGGATTTACCAGCCTTCGGTCAGAAAATTGCCCGAACTGTCAAACGATGGACATCCATTCCCGTTTCGGTTGGTATTGCGCCAACAAAAACCCTGGCAAAATTGGCCAATCATCTTGGCAAAAAATCAACGGGTTCAAATAATGTTCATATCATGGAACCTCCCTATCTCCTTGATCAGATAGCAATTGAGAATGTCTGGGGAGTTGGCCGTCGCCTGTCATTACGTTTACGCCTGGTGGGTATTGGGACAGCTCAGGATCTTGCTGACCTTGACTGCATGATTGCCAGAAAGAAGTTCAGTGTCGTTTTGGAAAGGACTGTACGGGAACTTCGTGGAGAATCCTGCATAGAGATTGAAGAATTGTCACCTGACCCACTGCATCTGATGGTTTCACGGGGCTTCAAGGGAAGGGTTACAACCAAGCATCAACTTCGGGAAGCGGTAGCAACCTATACATCTAGAGTAGCTGAGAAAGCCAGAGCCAAGGGGGTTTACGCAGGAACCATACAACTATTCATTCGAACATCACCATTTTCAAAGGGTCCACGCTATGTAAACAATGCATCTTGGACTTTTCGGGATCCACGGAATGATAATCTGTCCCTAGTTAAGGCTGCCACAAGATGTTTGGATACTATTTGGAAAGAAGGGTATGCTTATCAGAAAGCAGGTGTTTTACTGACCGACCTGTCCACTGAACAACAAAGGATAATCCCTTTGTTTGAGAAAGCCCCTCGCAAAGCCACCGGGGAATTGATGCGGGTGGTGGACCGCATGAATCAACGCTACGGATCAGAAACGATACGTATTGCATCCAGTGGGACCGAACGCCCGTGGATGATGTCCCGGGAGTTTCTTAGTCCAAGTTACACAACACGTTGGAAGGACATTCCGACAGTTCGGGCATGAAAGTGGGTTTGCTAAAAAACTGGTGTAAGGATTTACAACACTTTGATCTGAAGTTCTTTTAGAATCTGAACTTGAAGGCAGGACTTGGTACCAAACAAGTATTTTTTGGTAATGTTTAGGCCTTTCTGTTGGGGAATTAAGACAAGGTGAAAAGCCTGCGGATGATTTCCACCCCAAGAGTTCATCACATAAGTGAATATTTTCTCATAGTTGTCCAATGTCGCTATGTTGAAAAGCGAAATCAACAAATCGGCATTTTTCTTGTCAGGTCACCTTGGTTTTGGCTGGGCAGTTATTCTGGAATCGATAAGGGGAAAGGCCAAAAAAAATGTTGACAGAAAGAATGTTTCATAATAAGTTCGGTAAGTGAACGAAATAATTAATTTGAAATGTCATCCTATACTAAAATAAGCCGAAAGATATCGCAAAGTTCTGTTGTCCAGGCAATTGTGAATTATGGGCCAGTTTCTCGTGCTAGTGTTGCGAAAATAACGGGATTGTCCAAGCAGACAGTATCTGAAATTGTTGCAAAACTTGAGGCCAAGGGATGGGTTCGTGCCGTGGGGCAGACAGAGGGTCATATCGGCAGAAGGGCTGTGGTTTACGAACTTTCCCCCACTGCAGCATTGGTAGCAAGCGTGGACCTGGGCGGAACCAAGGTAAGGGCTGCTCTTTGTGACCTAAATGGCAGGATTTTGTATGAGCTGCTTGAATCAACCGATCCGAAGGGTGGAATAAATATTGTTCATCAAATCACCCGAATGGTACGTAGCCTGGTTTCCAATTCAGGCAACTCTTACAAGGGTTTGCATACTGTGGTGATTGGCGTACCAGGTGTTGAGGATAATGAAACGGGAGAAATCCATCTTGCACCAAATATAACTGGAATTGATAAAATAAACTTTGCTGAATGCCTAAGAAAAGAACTGGGTATTGAGATTATCGTCGAAAATGATGTCAATTTATCAGCCCTTGGTGAACACTGGCATGGTGATCAAGGAGAGCATGATAGCCTTGTATTTCTATCTATTGGAACTGGTGTTGGTGCTGGAATAGTTCTTGGCGGCAACCTGTTAAGGGGAAGTTTCGGAGCTGCAGGAGAAGTTGGATTTTTGCCTATTGGTACTGATCCAAATGAACCAGAAAGTCTCAATTCAGGAGCGTTGGAAAGGGCGACTGCAACGTGGGCAATAATAAACAATTACAAAGAGCGATCCGGAATTGATAAAACTGTTCCAGAAGTTTTTGAAGCTGCTGCTTCAGGTGATAAAAATGCAATTGAGGTTTTAGATAATGTCGCCAGGAATTTGGCTTTTGCTATAGCAGCTGTCGTTGCCATCATTGATCCATCCAAAATAATTGTGGGGGGCTCTATCGGTTCGCGTCCGGAGTTGCTCGAAAGGATTACCAAATACGCCTCACATTGTATTCCAAGACAAATCAAGATTGAAAAAACAATGCTTGGTAATCAGGCTAGCCTTGCTGGGGGTGTTGCGACGGCACTCTATCATTTGCACTTGTCCCTATTTGCAGAAGGCCAAGATATAGGGACAATTTCGGTACCGCCTGCCCCAACCATTGAGAACTTCAACACTTGTGGGGTGCGCAATGATTGAATTCATGCAGACTCTTTCACAAGCACAGGATGAGAATGCCGATTTAGACCTCTTGCGTAGTTCAATCGCTTTGGAAAGTATTACTGGAAATGAAACACCGTTTGCTTCGTTTCTACTCACTGAGCTTGAGAAATTTGGATTGAAAACTGGTTTCGGTGATTTTCTTGAGGGTCGCAAAAATGTTTGGGGGCACCTGGCGGGTAAGGAAGGTCGTCCCCATTTGATGTTTGTAGGTCATACTGATACTGTCCACGTTCGAGGTTGGGAAAATTACTGGCAATCTGACCCACGAGCTGATCCATTCGCTGGTGTTGAATTTGAAGAGGCAATTTGGGGGCGCGGTGCTTGCGACCTAAAGGGTGGAATATGTGCAGCTTTAGCGAGCCTTCGGTTACTTCAAAGCATTGGTTGTGAATTGGAGGGTAGTATAACTTTTGCTTTTGTTGGTGATGAAGAAAGTGGGGAAACTGGTACGGGTGTCAGTGCAGGAATAAAAGCCTTTGTACAACAATTTGAAACTGAAAAGTTGCCAGCTCCAGATTTTGCCATCTACCTTGAACCGACAACTTTGAATATCTTTACTGCACAAATTGGATTTTTTATTGCTGATCTGACAGTAAAAGGAAAAACTGCGTATTTTGGCAAGCCTGAACAAGGAGTTGACGCACTTAAATATACTCACGAACTATTAGCCAGGATTTGGTCACATGAAACAGAACTACGTTCGGGTTTTTCCCACGACCTTGTTGGCCCATCATCCCTTCTTGTGACCAGCATTGAAGGAGGTGGTTTTATTGCCGTTCCTGAATTATGCAGGTTTTCGTTAATCAGAACACTTCATCCCGATGAAGATATGGATGAGGCGATAGAAAAGTTTGAAGCCTGCATTTTTTCCAGTGAAGGGATTTCGGTACAGGTTGACTATCCGGCAGGACGGGATCATCCGAAAGGGGGTTCGGCATCTGAAATACCGCAGGATACTGAACAAGTCCTGCTCTTGCAGGATTGTATTCGTCAAACCTCATTGAAAAAGGGAGAGATTAAAGGTGCACCCTTTTGGTCGGAAAAGTCTTTTCTTGTGAACGATTTTGGCTGCCCAGCAGTCTATTGTGCTCCTGGAGACATTTCCGTTGCTCACACTTTTGAAGAACGAATCTGTAAAGATGAATACCTTGCGTCAATACGGAGTTTTGCCCTGTTTATCGCACAATATTGTGGAGTTAAACCTTTGTCAAACAATTCAATCCAGTGAAAGGAGACCATTATGACTAAACTGGCAAAAATATTTATCAGCACAATACTGATAATATTTCTTGGATCTTGGGTCAGTGCCGAAACAATTGGCCCTGGAGGGGAGTCTGCTACTCCAAGTTCTGAAATTGTGGTTGGTAATGACCTTGTTGCATCAATTCAGGCAGGTAATTATACTGCAGCTCTGCTGTGGCATGACCAATCGGATTTTGTCAACGCGGTTACTGCAGGTGCAAGAGATGAATTTACACGGTTGGGAATAGAAGTTGTTGCTGTAACCAGTGCGGGTTTCGATGCTGCCAAGCAGCGGAATGATATTGAAACATCCTTGGCTAGGAATCCAAGCATTATACTCTCATTGCCACTTGATCCTGTCACATCTGCTGCGGCATTTGAAGAGGCAAAGGATGCTGGTGTGGCACTAACTTTCTTATCAAACCTGCCGTCTGGTTATAAGCATCCGGACGATTATGCTGCAATTGTAACTGATGACCTATTTGAAATGGGAAAGCAGGCAGCTGATGCACTCGCTGCTTCCATGGATAATAGTGGTACAGTCGGTTGGATTTATCATGATGCCGCCTATTATGTAACAAATCAGCGTGACAATGCCTTCAAAACAACGATAGAGAACGATTATCCTGATATAACTATTGTTGCAGAGCAGGGAATAAGTGATCCAGCACGTGCAGAAGAAATAGCCAATGCAATGCTGCTCAAAAACCCTGATATCGGTGGAATCTATGTAACCTGGGCAGGTCCAGCCGAAGGTGTGCTTGCAGTTTTACGAGCCAATGGCAATGATACAACAAAGATTGTTACATTGGACCTTTCAGAGCCTATTGCTCTTGATATGGTACGTGGTGGTAACGTTGTGGCAATTATTGCTGATGAGGCATATGAGCTTGGTAGGGCAATGGCGGCATCGGCAGCCCTAGATCTTATGGGAGAAGTTGTTCCTCCATTCATTGTGGCACCGGCGATTACTGTCAATGCTGACAATATATTGGAAGGTTGGAATCAGTCGCTCAATATTGACCCACCCTCTAGTGTGGTTTCTGCTGCACAAAACTAAAATTACCAGCGGATTGCCTTGGGCAATCCGCGAATTGTTTTTTCAGGTTGGGTGACTGATGGAGGGGAGTTATTTGTTTTCAAAACGGCTGAATCTACAAAAGAATCTAATTTATTTTGGTTTTCTTGGGATATTCCTCTTTTTTGCAATTACACTTTATAATGACGGCTTCCTGACAACCCGCAACCTGACAAATATCGTTTTGCAGACAGCACCTGCCACGATTATGGCTATTGGATTGGTGTTCGTGCTTTCATCAGGCGAGATTGATCTCAGTTTTGGCTCTATCGTTGCTGTTTCTGCCCTGACGACCGCACTTGTTTTGCAGAGTGCTCCGCTGATCATGGGTATAATGGCAGGCCTCGGAGCTGGCCTTGCAATTGGGTTTTTCAATGGAATCCTTGTTGCATATCTTCGCTTACCCTCGTTTCTTGTAACATTGGCTACAATGGGACTGTTTGCAGGAATTGCCAGATCCATGACAAATTTGCGTTCCATTCCTGTACTTAACGATACGTTCACTGGTATTTTCGGTTCAGGAAAACTGTTTTCAATTCCTTCACTGGTTATTTGGACAATTCTAGCTGTATTAATTGGGCATATTGTTTATCGACATACGCGCTTTGGAGCACATATACTTGCAGTTGGAGACAATGCCCGCGCAGCACAGGTTTCTGGTATTAGCGTAGCGAGGGTTCGGCTTTATGCCTTGACTCTTTGTGGAGGTCTGGCAGGTTTGGCAGGTATGCTTTATGCCGGACGGCTGCAAGCTGCCAAATATACACTAGGTGAAAGTGACTTGATGACCGTTATAGCTGCTGTCATTGTAGGAGGTACAGCCCTTTATGGTGGCAAGGGATCTATTATTGGAGCCCTGTTTGGTTCCCTGATGATGGGAATGCTCAATAACGGGCTTATTCTCATGGGCCTCGATGTATCTGATCAAATGATTGTACGAGGTGTAATCATTCTTCTCGCTGTCGCCTTGTCCCTGAGAAATTTCAATCGGATTTAGGAATTATCATGTTTTTAGACTTGCTTATCCGTAGAAACCCAACTTTCATTGAGGCTGTCATTGCATTACATCAACAAGGCAAGTTGCCGGCAAATTCATATGTGATTGATCTAGATAAGGTAGAACGTAATTCAAAACTGTTTCAAACCGAGGCCAGAAAATTTGGGCTCACAACATTTGCCATGACCAAGCAGGTTGGACGACATTCCGGTTTTTGCCAAGCAGTCATCAGAGGAGGGATAAATCAATCAGTCGCTGTTGATGTCGCTTGTGCAGTGGCCTGTGACAAAGCCGGCTTAAAAACAGGACATATTGGGCATCTTGTTCAAGTACCACTTACCGAGGCAGATTTTGTAGCCAGAAAACTGAAACCGGAATTTTGGACGGTATTTTCAGAAGGGAAATCAAGGGAGGCTGCAACTGCGTCCACTCGGGCAGGTCGGAAACAGAAGATTCTTGCCCGTATCCAATCTGCCGGGGATACTTTCTACCGTGGTCATGAAGGTGGATTTGATGCCGAAGATATTATCGAAACAGCTGATGGTATTGACAAACTTGAAGGTGGATATTTTGCTGGAATAACAACTTTTCCGGCCCTGCTCTTTGATCCATCAACTGGTAAGGTTAAACCGACTCCCAATCTGAAAACCCTTGAACTTGCCGCTGAAAAACTGAGAGTTGCTGGACGGACGGAAATTGAAATCAATGCTCCAGGAACAACATCTTCTGTCGTACTTTCTGCCCTGGCAGAAGCCGGAGCAACACAATGCGAACCCGGTAATGGGCTTCATGGTACGACACCACTTCATGCAGTTGAAGACTTGCCAGAAGATCCGGCGGTACTTTATTTGTCGGAAGTCTCGCATAACCACGGTGGTAAAGCATACTGTTTTGGTGGTGGACTGTATATTGATCCTGTATTTCCGAAATATCAGGTACAAGCTCTGGTAACTTCAGAACCAAGATCCCGATACGATGATTTACATGATGTCGAAATGCCGGATTATTCGGCCATTGATTACTATGCGATGATTGATTCTGGTGCCGGAAAGAATCCACGGCCAGGGGATACCGTGATATTTGGTTTTCGTGGGCAGGCTTTTGTCACCCGGGCGCATGTAACCGGCCTAAAGGGTTTATCAAGTGGTAAACCTGAAGTAACCACCATTGAGAATGGCTTTGGAGAAAAATCATTTTGGCCAGGAGTGTTTAAACCATGACAGAATTTCAACCGGTTTTGTCTCTCAGAGGTATTCATAAAGCATTTGATGGTCTTGTCGCTATTCAAAATTTTTCATTGGATCTCTTTTCCAGCAAGATTGTAGCTCTTGTTGGTGATAATGGCGCTGGCAAATCAACAATAATCAAGGTTATATCAGGTATCTACCCACCAACCTCAGGTGAAATTCTGCTTGAGGGTGAAATGGTTAACTTTTCGAATGCAAGTTCCTCTCGCAGCAGGGGAATCGAGGTGGTTCATCAGGACTTGGCGTTGGTTGATGAACAGCCGGTGTACATGAACATGTTTTTGGGAAAGGAGCTAACCAAAACGCCCTTTGGCTTGCTTGACAAGGCACGAATGCGGCAGGAAAGTCAAAATCTGGTAGATGGGCTTGATGTTCGTATACCTTCTACCAATCTGGCCATACGAAATCTCAGCGGTGGTCAAAGGCAGGGAATCGCCATAGCGCGTGCTGTTCACTGGGCAAGTAAACTCATTCTTCTTGATGAACCCACAGCAGCACTTGGTGTCGCAGAAACGGCCAAGGTAGAAGAACTCGTTTCATCACTGAGGGAACGTAAACTTGCTATCCTTCTCATCAGTCACAGTCTTGATCAGGTCTTTCGCTTGGCAGACCAAATATGTGTGTTACGTAGAGGAGAGCAAATTGGAATTCGAGAAACGTGCAAAACCAACAAGAACGAAATCATATCAATGATAACAGGGGTAGATTGATCATGATGTCCCCCAAACAGACTCAGACAGCTGCTGAAATTAGTGAAATTCCTTCTACGATCAAGCATCAGTTGGAGATGGGAATAGAGACCTATTGGGCAGTTGGTAATGAATTACGCGATATTGATGTCCAAGGATATATTACCTGTGCTCGCGGTTCCTCTGATCATGCGGCCACATTTTTCAAATACCTCTTTGAAACACATACTGGTCTGCCGGTTGCATCAATAGGTCCTTCAGTAGCTACATTATACAAGGCTAATTTGAAACTTGATGGATTTGCAGCAATAGCTTTCTCCCAGTCAGGTTCAAGTCCTGATATTTTAGCCTTGCTTGATGCAGCCGGGAGAGGCGGAGCAAAAACTTTTTCAGTTTTGAATGTCACCGACAGTCCTTTGGGGAAAATAGCAGAGACCATATTGCCAATTCATGCTGGCCCAGAAATGGCTGTAGCAGCAACAAAATCATTTGTTGGCATGCTGATCGCTTCCCTTGGGATGCTAGCCGGATATCTAAAGGACCGTTCCATAATATCAACCCTGCAACTTTTACCTGACCTTGCCCAAGAAGTTATAAACTCTGAAAAGGAATTACCCATGGGTCAGATTTCAAAAGCCAGCTCTTTATACTGTATCGGTCGTGGGCTGAACTATGCCCTAGCTTGTGAAATTGCCTTGAAGTTCAAAGAGCTATGTCATTTGCATGCTGAAGCCTATTCGGCAGCTGAAGTATTACATGGTCCAGCAACAATTGCCCATGAAAAATTTGTAACTCTGTTTATTGAATCATCTGGAATAGAATCGGCATCAATGGAAGCTGCACGGCAAAATATGAAATCCAGAGGTGCCACAGTAATTACCCTGGAATCGATACCTAAACTGACAAACCCATCAAACTCCCATTGTCGAATTGAGCTCATCTCTCCTATTGTTCAGATAATTTCCTTTTACGTATTTGTGGAGAAACTGGCGCGTAGATTTGGTTTCAATCCAGATTTACCAACAGGATTGGAAAAGGTTACAAAAACCTTTTGACTTTAGTTCTGGGTCTAAATCACATTACAGCCATTCACAGTTTAGGGTATCATGCATGAATAAATTAAATTATTCCTTTTTAGAGCACGACAATTTGTTCTCAATAATTTGGGTATTTGTACGGGCGGGGGTCAATGACACCAAGTCAAATAAGGTCAAAGGTATTGTCTGTTCACTTTCAAATGTACTTAAAACTTCACCAATTCTTTAAACATGTATCCCTGAAGGTAGAGCAGCGAAGTCAGATCACCATGGTTTATCCTTATCTTGCTTTGGCTGGCAACAATGGGATAAGACCTGAAGGCTACTCCCATACCTGAAGCAAGAAGCATATCCAGATCATTTGCACCATCTCCTACGGCAAGAGCATCGGCAAACTTCAGACCAAGTCCGTTGACAAGTTTGGTCAGTAAATCCAATTTGGTAGACTTGCCCAGAATGGGCAAACCTATATCGCCGGTCAGTACATTGTTTTGAATGATCAGTGAGTTGGCATGGGCTTCGTGGAAACCAAGAGCAGCAGAAACCCTCTCGGTAAAATGGGTAAAACCACCCGAGACCAAGGCACAGTACGCACCATTTGCACGCATGGTACCAACAAGTTCCCTTGCGCCGGGAGTAAACGTGATGCGGGTATGCCAGGTTTGGTCAAGCAAGTCGGCACTTTCATCCCTTAAAAGTGCTACCCTTTCCCTCAAGGCATCTTCAAAAGGCAATTCGCCATTCATCGCTCTTTTGGTGATCTTCTTGACCCTGTTCCCATTTCCCGATATGTCTGCCAATTCATCCAGACATTCCTGCTCGATAATGGTGGAGTCCATGTCAGCCACCAAAAGTTTCTTTTTCCGGACACCGTTGGGTTGTATTACCAGATCAATACCTAAATCATTAAGGGTAGACCAGGTAATGTCAAAATCGGAAGGAAATGAGTCCACCAAGAATTCAGCCGCAACACCCTCACAGAGGCATCTGATATCATACCCAGCCCACTTGGAACCTAACTCCCTGACTTGGGACGATTCAAGATTTGCCCTATTGGGGTTGGCAATAAGGGAAATTATATACTTCACTCATCCATCCTAGATTTTATGTTGGTTGTATATTCAAATGTCTAAGCATTGTCTAACGCTTTTAACTCCCTCAGGCACTTGTATCTAATTGAAAGAGAGAAATGATACCTACCAAGCCAGTATATAAACCCAATTGTCCCAATTTTTCATCGGGTCCATGCAAAAAACCTCCCGACTGGACCTTGAATATACTGCAGGAAGCGCTCCTTGGCAGGTCTCACCGATCCCAATCGGGAAAAGAAAGGTTATCCACATTAATCCAGACAACAAAGGAAGTTCTGGAAATACCCGATGACTATAGGGTGGGTATTGTACCCGCATCCGATACTGGTGCCGTGGAGATGGCCATGTGGTCCCTGTTCGGCAGCCGTCCGGTTGAACTGATTGCTTGGGAGGCATTTGGGTTGGATTGGAAAACGGATGTCCTGGAGCAACTGGAAATTCCCTCCAACAAGCATATAGCCGATTTTGGCCAGATGCCGGATTTGTCCAGGGTGAATTTCGACAATGATGTTGTTTTTACCTGGAATGGCACAACCAGTGGGGTTTGTGTACCCAACGGTGACTTTATACCTGAATTGAGAGGTGGATTAACACTTTGTGATGCAACCTCGGCTGTTTTTGCCATGGATTTGCCATGGAAAAAGTTGGATGTAACAACGTTCTCCTGGCAAAAGGTAATGGGGGGTGAAGCAGGGCATGGGATGATCATTCTGTCTCCAAGGGCTGTTGACAGATTGGAATCCTGGCAACCGAAATGGCCCTTGCCCAAGATCTTTAGAATGACCAAGGATGGCAAACTCATCGAGGGAATTTTTGAGGGAGCAACAATAAACACACCGTCCATGCTTTGTGTAGAGGATTTTTTGTATTCCCTGTCATGGGGTAAATCCCAGGGAGGTTTGCAAGGATTGGTGGCCAAGACCAAAGCGAACGCCGAGGTCATTGAAAGATTTGTGGTAGAAAACGATTGGCTGGATTATTTACCATCCTTACCAGAAATCAGATCAACCACAAGTGTATGTCTCAAATTCACTCATAGCCTGCTCAATGCCGACAACATGACGGATTTTTCCAAAAGGGTTGTCGCAAGACTGGAGAATGAGGAAGTTGCTTTTGATATAAAGAATTATAAAAAGGCCCCTCCCGGTTTGAGAATTTGGTGTGGGGCAACAGTTGAAAAAGAAGATCTTGAACTGTTGATGCCCTGGCTCAAATGGGCTTTCGAAACAGAGATAGGGTTACTTGAACAAGGTCAGTTAGCAGGAATGAAATCATGAACCAAAAACCCAGAGTCCTAGTATCCGACAAGCTTTCCGAGGTTTCCCTCAAGATTTTTGAGGAAAGGGGAGTTGATGTTGATTATCAGCCTGGTTTGGGGAAGAATATCGATGAGTTGCATTCGGTCATACACAAGTATGATGGTTTGGCTGTAAGGTCGGCTACCAAGGTGACATCGGAGTTACTTTCCAAGGCAGAAAATCTGAAGGTCATAGGCCGTGCCGGAATCGGTGTGGATAACATCGATCTCAGGGAAGCCACAAAATTGGGTGTGGTTGTTATGAATACACCGCATGGTAATTCCGAAACAACGGCCGAACATGCCATTGCCATGCTTTTTTCCATCGCCCGACAAATCCCTGAAGCAAGTTCCTCAACCAAAATGGGTCGATGGGAAAAGTCAAGATTTATGGGTAGTGAACTAATAGGTAAAACCCTGGGTGTAATTGGATGCGGCAATATCGGTGCCGGAGTTTGCAGAAGGGCTTTGGGGCTTGGCATGAGAGTTGTTGGCTACGATCCATACCTGACCGAGGACAGGGCACAAAAAATCGGTGTGGAAAAGGTGGAATTGGATGTCTTGTTGGGCAAATCCGATTTTATAACACTGCACGTACCACTGACGGATAAAACCCGCAATCTGATTGATGCCAAGGCTTTGCAAAAAACCAGACAGGGGGTCGGAATCATTAACTGTGCCAGAGGTGGTATTATTGATGAAAAGGCACTTCATGATGCCTTGCAGGATGGAAGGGTTTCTGCAGCAGCACTGGATGTTTTCGAAGTTGAACCACCGGCAGGAAATCCCCTGCTGGAACTTCCGAACGTCGTTGCGACCCCACATTTGGGTGCTTCAACATCAGAGGCACAGGAGAAAGTTGCCCTTCAAATTGCCGAACAGATGTCGGATTATCTTGTTAACGGTGCGGTAAACAACTCCCTGAACATGCCTTCGATTTCGGCCAAGGAAGCAAAGCGCATGAAACCCTGGATTCATCTGGCCAATCATTTGGGAGCCTTTGTCGGTCAGATGACGGATGAGCCGATTACCCGTCTGGAAGTTCTGTTTGACGGCAATATTACGGAAATGAATACAAAGGCACTTTCTTCAGTTGCGATTGCCGGTTTGTTGAAAGTAAACAATCCTGAAGTCAACATGGTATCGGCCGAAGAGTGTGCCAGGGAATTGGGTCTGGTGATTTCCAACACAAGCCAGACAAAATCAGGTGTATTCGAATCCTATCTGAAACTGACCGTTGAAACCGAGAGCATGTCACGGTCAATTGTCGGTACGGTCTTCTCCGATGGCAAGCCCAGAATTATCCAAATCAAGGGCATTTACATTGATGCCGACATTTCCCGATACATGCTTTATTCGACCAACAAGGACAGGCCGGGAATAATTGGTGGCATGGGTACAATTCTGGGCAAGTACAACGTGAATATAGCCAGTTTCAACCTAGGACGATCGGCAGCAAATGAAGATGCTATTGCATTGCTCTCGCTGGATACACCCGCTGGAAAGGATGTATTGGAGGAATTGAGGAATTCCGAAATGTTTTATATTGTTCGGCCCCTCGAATTTGATCTTGAGAATTGATTGAGGGATGGCTTTTTCTTTCATCCATAGGAATAATGGACAGTATTGAGATATTGGAGAAGTTGGTAGGGTTCCCTACTGTCAGCAAGGATTCAAACCTGGAACTGATAGAGTATGTGGAACAGCTCCTTGGCACACAAGGCATAAAAACAGCCAGGGTCTACAATCAGGACAGAACAAAAACCAACCTGCTTATCAAGGTTGGACCACCAGAATTGCCAGGAGTCCTGCTATCGGGACATTCCGATGTAGTGCCGGTTGAAGATCAGAATTGGTCGGTACCCCCCTTTGAATTGACATCCACTCAGGATAGACTCTACGGTCGTGGTACAACGGACATGAAAGGATTTGTTGCCTGTGCCCTTGCAACCATCATGAAGGCCAGGGACAGGTCCTTGCGTACTCCCCTGTGGCTGGCAATTTCCTATGATGAAGAAGTTGGATGTATAGGTGTTCGAAGATTGCTGGATATGATGGCAGGTTCCACCATAAAACCCCTTTTTTGTATTGTGGGAGAACCAACCATGCTGAAGGTGGCCAATGGGCACAAGGGCAAGGTCTTTCTACGGGCCAATTGTCATGGCAGGGGTGGTCATTCCGCCTTGGCACCAAAGGCCCTGAATGCATTACATCTGGCTTGTGATTTTATTGATAGATTAAGGGTAAAACAGCAAGAACTTGCAAACTCGGGAAAGCAGGACGATAGTTATGAAATTCCCTATACTACTATCCACACGGCCAAAATTGAAGGGGGCGTAGCCCTGAATATCGTCCCGGCAACAAGCTCTGTAGATTTTGAGATGAGGCACTTGCCAGAGGATAATCCATCGTTAATCCTTGAGGAATTGCAGGAGAACGCAGATAAGATTGCAGAATCTCACAGGGAACATTTTTCGGAAGCATGCATTGCTATCGAACAAATATCCAGCTATCCGGGTTTGGCAACTCCTAAGCAGGCTCCGGTGGTGGATTTTGTCAAATCCCTGACAGGAACGAATGATACCTTCAAGGTTGCTTTCGGTACGGAAGGGGGATTGTTTCAGGATAGATTGGGGGTTCCCACAGTCGTTTGCGGTCCGGGATCAATGGAACAGGGGCACAAGGCTGACGAATTTATCACCCGTGAACAGATTTCAAGGTGTGATCAGATGCTGGCCAAACTACTTGACAGGCTGGAAGTCGGGATAATCTGACCTGTACAGGTATTCACAACCATCTGTACGAGTTGTAAAATTTTCATCCGTTGTACAAACTTGTGGTGGAGATTTGAAATCAGGGCTTTAAAATCCTCAGGCTCTTAATTCTGCCTGATCTTCCTCATCAGCCAATTGTCTATGCCACATGGCATAATATTTGCCTTCTAGTTCCAACAATTCCTCATGGGTACCCTGTTCAACAATTTCACCATGTTCAAGTACGATGATCTTGTCTGAATGAACAATGGTGGAGAGTCTGTGAGCTATGGCGATAACCGTTCGACCAAAAGACATTTCATTGAAACTGTCTTGGATTTCCTTTTCGGTTTCCGTGTCAAGGGAAGATGTTGCTTCATCCAACAGGACTATTGGTGGGTTCTTCAATAGGGTACGGGCAATACCAACCCTCTGTTTTTCTCCACCTGACAGTTTCAAACCCCTTTCACCCACCTGGGTTTCATAACCCTCCGGCAATTCTGCAATGAAATCATGCAATCGGGCTGATCGCGCAGCCTCCTCGACTTGCCTGGGATTGGGATCGGGAAGTCCATAGGCAATGTTATAAAATATGGTTTCGTTAAAGAGGACTGTGTCTTGGGGTACGATACCGATCTGCTTGTGCAAACTTCTTTGGGTAACCATCCTTATATCTTGATCGTCGATTTTCAGCGCCCCTTCAGTTACGTCATAGAAACGGAACAATAGTCTTCCAATCGTTGATTTGCCTGAACCCGAAGGACCGACAATGGCCACTGTCTCACCCGGATTGATGGTCAGGTTCACCCCTTTCAAAATAGGGCGATTGGCATAGTAGGAAAAGGAAACATTCTGGAATTCAATCTTGCCGCCGCTTACCTCCAGGGGCTTGGCATCAGGACGGTCGGAGACCTCATAGGGGACATCAAGGAGATCAAACATTTCGCCCATGTCAACAAGGGCTTGCCTTATTTCCCGATAAACCGTTCCCAGCCAGTTCAATGGCATGGCCACCTGAATCATATAGGAGTTGACCAATACAAAATCACCAACTGACAACTCTCCATTCTTGACCCCAATGGCCGCCATCAGCATGACAATTACGGTTCCAGTCATAATGATTATGGATTGGCCAAGGTTTAGGGCCGCCAGGGAATAGGTTGTTTTCAGGGAAGCGGATTCGAATTTCTCCATTGAACTGTCATATCTCTGTGCTTCCCGCTCCTCGGCACTGAAATACTTGACTGTTTCATAGTTCAACAGACTATCGATGGCTTTCTGGTTGGCGTCGGTATCCTGCTTGTTCATTTCCTTGCGAATTTGCACTCGCCATTCCGTCACCTTGAACGTAAACACCACATAAAGGGAAATTGCTATCAGAATCGTGGCAAAGTACCAAAATCCCAAAACTATCCACAAAACCGTACACACCATCAACAGTTGTATGAGCAAAGGCCCGATTGAAAATAAAACGAAACGGAGTAGCCAATCCACCCCCTTGACACCTCTTTCGACTATTCTGGAGAGTCCACCCGTCTTGCGGGTGATGTGATATCGGAGCGAAAGGTTATGAATATGCTTGAACGTTTCCAGGGCAATCGTTCTCAATGCCCTTTGACCAACCCTGGCGAAGATAACATCACGTAGTTCATGAAACAAGACACTCATTACCCGGGCCACACCGTAAGCTATGGTTAGGGTGACTGCCCCGATGGCAAATACTTCTGCTATATCAATCGCGTCACCACCGGTTAGGGAATCAACGGCACCTTTGTAAATAAAAGGCACTCCTACGGTGATCATTTCCGCTGTCAACAGAGCAAGGAGGGCCAGCACGACACGCAAACGAAAGCCCGGGTTATTCTTAGGCCAAAGAAAGGGTGTAACCCTGCGCAGGATCCTCATCCCACTTTTTCTGGCTTGTAATTCCTTTGATTCAACTGTTTCGTTCATACATCATCCCCGTTTTGCTGTTGATATAGGAATTCGGCCTGCCGAATTACACCAAGGCCTGAGATAAACCACAAAATAGGGAAAAGAACTTTTATATTGCAGGTATATTAACCAAAAATCTGGTAAATCCCGGCTGCAATCTCACTTTCCAACGGAAAGGAGAGCATCCCCATTACCGAATATCCTAGAAGCCAGGGCATCAGATAAAATCTGATCATGAAGAAAAACCAGGCAACAAACAATGGAACTAAGGGCGGGATCAAAAATGAAGGGGTAACGGGTTTGAATACCTTGAGGATGGGATCGGTCAGCTTTACAAAAGCCTTCATGAAGAAAAAAGGACTGTCTAGGGGAAGGAACAGGTTCATGCCAAAGCGACCAATCAAGGTCCACATGATCATACCCATTATATAATCAAAAATTAAAACCCAGGCTGGAAATGCACTTAGAGTACCTGTCATATCTCATCCAATATAAATTGGGCAGGATAAATATCCTGCCCAAAATGATTTTCTGTAAAATTCAGTTTAGTGGGTTTTATCGAGAATTGCACGACCGGTTGGGTCACGAACCTCATCAACCATATCCTGAATTTCCTGGGGTGGTGGCTCGGTAGCAAGGCTGACAACAACCATTGCAACCAGACTGACGGGCATACCGATGATAGCAAACCTCAGATGGTCGATACCCAACCATTCGGTACCACCTGCAAACCTGATGTAATACAGATAGAGCGAACCGGCAAGGAAGCCACAGATCATGCCGGCGATCGCACCAGCCCTGTTGGCTCGTTTCCACCAGACACCAAGTACAAGCGGGAAGAACAGTCCTGAAGCTGCAAAGTCAAAGGCCCAGGCAACAGCACCCAGAATACCTGTTAAACGCAAACTGGCAACAAGTGCAGCTAAAATACCGATACCGATCAAGAGAACACGAGCAACGATCAAACGCTTTCTTGTATCAGCATTCGGATCGATGATCTTGTAGTAAAGGTCATGGCTGAGTGCGTTGGCAATGGCCAAGAGCAGACCATCGGCGGTTGACATTGCTGCCGCCATACCACCGGCTGCAACCAATCCGGAAATAACATAGGGAAGCCCTGCGATCTCTGGAGTGGCCAACACGACGATGTCAGGTCGCATGAAGAACTCATTGACCTGTAGAATGCCATCTCCATTACCATCAGCTACTGCAAGGAACCCGACATCAGCCCAGTTCTGGACCCATGCAAGACTCTGAACCTCGGCAATGGAGTCACCTATGATGCCAGTTGCAAGATTCGGATCAAGAATCTGCAACTTGGTCAGTGTTGCCAAAGCGGGTGCAGTGAAGTAGAGAAGGAAAATGAAGAATAGCGACCAGGAAACTGATTTTCTGGCATCACGCACTGATGGAGTTGTAAAATATCTCATCAGAATGTGTGGAAGCGATGCAGTACCTGTCATCATACAGAGTGCCAGGGTGAAGAACTTCCAACTTGCCATACCGCCAGCCGGATCATTGTGCAGGGTTGTCAAAACCCTAACCCCGCCAACGCCTGGATCAGCAGTAGCAGCCACACCGACATTCCATTGGGCTTCCAGTTCGGCAATTCTTTGAACAGCTTCACCATAGCCGAAGTGGGGTATGATACCAAAGCCCTGGACGTTGGACATCCAGATAACAGGTACCAGGTAGGCAATGATCAAAACGATGTACTGCGCGACCTGGGTCCATGTTACAGCTCTCATACCACCTAGCATCGAGCAGAGAAGAATACCCAGCAAACCAAACCAAACACCAAACTCGAAGGGAATGTGAAGAGCTCGGGCAGCGATGGTTCCTGAAGCATTGATCTGTGCAGTCACATAGGTAAATGATGCTACAAACAGAATGATGACGGCTACAAATCTGGCCAGGTTACCTCCGTATCTGGTTCCAATGAAGTCAGGTACGGTATAACAACCAAATTTCCGTAGGTAAGGAGCCATCAGTGAGTTGACGAGAACGTAACCACCTGTCCAACCTACAACGAATGCCAGATAGCCATGACCTCCGAAGTAAATTCCTCCGGCCAAGGCCACAAAAGACGCTCCCGACATCCAGTCGGCTGCGGTAGCCATACCATTGAACACCGGAGGCACTTCTCGCCCTGCCACATAATAAGCACCAACGTTCATGGTTCTTGAGAGCCATCCGATTGCTGCATAAATGAAGACTGTAAAGGCAACGAAAAGGATGCCGATGGTATCAGCACCTACACCCATCTGTTCCAGTATGGCCATGATGATAATGAACACGATGAAACCACCCGTGTACATTCCGTAAATTTTAGGTAGATTGTTGATAAAATCTCTTGGTTTATCTTCTGCCATTATTCTATCCCCCTTAACCTTCTAACCCAGCTTCGTCATCAATGCGGTCTTGCATCTTGTTATGAACGAAAATGAGAATTACAAAAATAGCCAGGGAACCTTGTACAGCAAGGTAATACCCGAGCGGAAAACCAATAAACGAGATTTGGTTGAGCCCACCTGCAAACAGATGAACTATCAACGCAAAAATAGCCCATATAACCAAAACTACAATCGAAAGATTGCGAGTTCTGGACCAATGCGCCTCTCTCGCCTGCTGTACAGCAGGTGATTTTGAAGTGTTATCGGCCATAAAGCCTCCTTGAATTACAACTCCTAAGAGCCAAATTAAAAACAAAGGTTTGGGTTAAAAACCCAATTGGTTTTTACCCCAAACTTTCAGATATTGCAAACGGCTTATTAAATACCTGGTTACAAATTTTGAACCCCTTAACTATTGTATGAAAGATTTTTTTCTAGACCTGTACCGAGATTTAATTAGAATTATTCATGCCCGATTGGATAATTCAAAGCTGGAAGGAACCGAAAATCTCATTGAATTTATTCATTCAAGGGCGGCTTATGTAGCCCAGACTTCCCTATATGGATATTTGAAAACAAGAATGGGCAGGCAATATGTTGACATATTCAAGGACGAATTTTTTGCACCTTCCCTGAACAAGGCAAAATGGGAATTGTATTTTGCCTGTCTTTCCGATTTGACGGTTTATGCCATTTCCAATATCGTCACCAAATCCAACCTCACTGATGAAGAAATTTCCAACAAGGCAAAATTCATTTTTGATGCATGTGTGGCAAGAACCCTTGATGACAATTGCCCCCCGGTAATCATGACCCAGGCGAAGAACAGTTTTATGAACAGAAGTCAAATAACCATCTGGGCGAATGCTGCCATTGGAGAGAATGCCTTTTCGCTGAGTCCCGAAACACTGGCCAATTCCTCTCCGGTTACCGAAGAGTTTCAGGAACTCGATAGGGAAATAGTTTTGAATTCGGTCAGGTTCAGATGGAACAATATTCGGGAAGAGTTTCAAAAACGCTATAACAGAGAAAAAATATTGGATTCCTGGTAAAACGGGCAGGAATTCACCTTCGGCATTTTGCCTATTTACTAATCCAAATCAATTTCCTCAACAAGGGTTTCGATTACACGTAAGTTGTCCCTTGTTTTGGTTGCAATTTCCTCCGGGGATTTGCGGGGTACAACCCAACCGAGCATGGCCAATCTTCGCAAGAGGACAAAAACATTTAATAAATCCCAGGATTTTTCGGAGAAGGAACGATTTTTCTGATAACCAATTTTAAGCAAGCCAGCCAATCTCGTGTATGATGGAGAAGGATAAAACCTATAAAGAGGTACAGCCAAATCATACATTCGAAAACCATATCCAGAGTCATCATAATCGATAATGATCGGGTAGCCATCGGCGACAATTACATTTTCTGAAATCACATCAGCATGGATCAGGCCGTAATCTGCTCCATCATCCAAAAATTGTTCCAATCGCATGAAGAGTTTGGATTTCAAATCCAGCAAGAAATTTTTTTCGACCTTGGTTAGCACCGGATTTTCCCAAAACCTTCCCCAAAGCGGGTTTGTGCCCAAAAATCCTTTGATATCCCAACTGCTTCGTTTAAATTCTGCAGGAATTTCAAAGGAATCTGTTGCATTATGGATATCAGCAATCACTTCTCCAAGTCGGCAGTAGATTTTATCTATTGCTGGTGAATCCTCAGGGTATTTTTCATGTAATGCATGCAGGGATTCACCCGCTATCCAGGTGATCATGGTTGCATGAAGATTGTTTGTTGTTGGCGTAATATAGTGACCACTCCTGTTTTTTATGGGTTCAGGAGTCTGTATTCCCTTCGCAAAAAGAAAAGCCATCCACTTGAGTTCAGACAAAATTCCCAAACTGGTCTGATAATTCGGTCGATGAATACGTAGAACGGCCTTTTTTCCAGAGTTATCAGCAACTTTGAAAATAATATTTTCACTTTCATTCAATAAATTATTGATTGTATAGCCCGGATATTCTGAAATAGCTTCGGCAGCTGCCCCAATGGCAGTTTCGGTATCAATTGTGACTTCTGGCAAGGCTATCCAACACCTCATCTAGGGTATTGATCAGGAAATCAATCTCCTGATTTTCTATGGGCAGGGGAGGCCTGATCTTCAGAATGGATTTGTGGCGTCCCAATGAATTAATCAAAACACCTTTTTCACGCATGGAATTAACTATCAGCTTGGTCATGTGAGCATCGGGATTTCCTTCCCCGTCACATACTTCTGCACCGAAAAACAAACCTGATCCACGGGCAACACCCAGGCAATCATATTTAGCTACCAGATTATTGAGTTTGTGGAGGGCTCTTTGACCAACCGTGTAGGCATGTTGAACCAGGTTTTCCTCTTCAATCACCTTCAGGGTTGACTGGGCTGCGGCCATGGCTACGGGATTTCCTCCGAAGGTATTGAAATAACGGAACCTTTTTCGGAAAATCCCAATGTTTTCATTGCTTGAAACAATTGCTGCAACCGGATAACCGTTACCCATAGGCTTGCCGAGGGTTACTATGTCCGGTTCAAAGCCAATCGATTGGTGTCCCCACCAGTTATTGCCAACCCTCCCAAAACCAGGCTGTACTTCATCGGCAATAACAAGACCACCAGCCGCTCTAACCTTGGAGATTATTGGTTCCAGAAATCCCTTGCGAAGCGTTGGAAAACCTTCATTGGCAAAAAAGGGACAAATGATCAGACAGGCCAGCCCTACACCTGATTCCTGAAACTCATCAATTTTTTCCTGCACGATGTTGGCAAGTTTTTCATTTTCGTTTTCGTCAATTTTGTCATAACGTGTTTTAGTTCCGATCGGGCTGGGTATCTGGCTTATAATATTACTATAACCCCCGATGGGTACAGTTCTTGATCCGATTTGACTTACCAGTGAGGTATTGCCATGGTAGGTGTTGTCGGTGCAAATTATCCCTTTGTTTCCGGAAATAACCTGAGCCATTCTCAATGCAACATCATTGGCTTCCGAACCACTACATGCGATGATTGCAGAAGTAAATTTTTCACTGAACTTGGAAGTCAGATGATCAACATAATCCAGAATACCCTCGTGCAAGTATCTGGTGTGGGTATTGAGAGTCGAGCTTTGATTATAAATGGCTTCTACAACTTTGGGATGACAATGCCCAACATGTGGAACATTGTTGTAGCAATCCAGATATTTCCTACCGGAATTGTCCCAGAGCCAAACCCCTTTACCTCTTACAATATGAACTGGGTCTTCATAGAAGGTTGGAACGCTCGGTCCAAGCAGGTTTGTTCTGCGCTCCAGCAATGTTGAATGAGTTTCCATAAAACCTGACAATAAAATTGATCTGCTGCAGTCCTGATAAATCCAGGCCAATGAATTTAACGGGAAGAAGAATTTAATTCAAAGATGTTTTAAGCCTATTCCTGGATTATTCAAACTAGCATTTCAAAAATCTTGATCTCTTAATCCCGATTAGTTGTAAACCATAAGCATTCCATCAAAAGTTGATCAAGAATGTCATGATTTTACGTACAATTACTCCCTAAGGCAGTCTGCCATGCCGAAACAAAGCCAAGTAACTTTATTTATTTATCCACAATAAAATTCACACCAAACCGATCTGGGTAGATGTTTTCTTTGAGGTTTCACCAATCGGGGTTAGTTGAAACCCAAGAAAAGTTATTTTGAGAGATCGTGGTGAAAATGAACAGTGAAAAGCAATCCAACAGCGATGAGCACCTCAGAACAACCATTTTGATATCATTGGCGTTTCTTGGTACCGGATCGTTAATCCATTTGGCCAGGGACAAGGCCATGGAATTTATCTCGACGATCGCATGGTACCATGTAAAAATTGTTTTGTGGTTTTCGGATTTAATCCCTTTCAATGGGGATATTGATAATTCAATACCCTTTTTTACAGACTCATTGCTTGATATTGAACCTTACCTGAATCCATCCAATGATTTTGGTGTTGACCCGGAATTATGGTGGAAAATCCTTCAGGAGGCCAGTGTTGCCTTCCTAGTAATCTACTTGTTACCAACAATGCTGGTTATTTGGCTTTCCTTTGGAAGACGCCCGGATTTGATATTCAGAAACAGGTATTCACTTGACAGTTTGTGGGAAACCCAGCCAGTCAAGGGAACAAAGGTCGGATTTCTTGATCGTTTACCACCTGCTTTTGATAGTTGGTTCCAAATCGGGTCAACCGCCACTGAAAATGTGGGGCATCTGATAAATACCATACATTCTGGAAGCAAATCCGATCATTTGGAACCTGCGCTCAGTCCAGAAGAGTGGTTGATTAGTGAAGGGTTGATACCAGGCAAGGATAGAGCCGAAAAACTAACCAACAAGATTGTTCCTTTTGATCAAAAAAATGCAGACGATCTATTTCAGGATATCACAATTGACGGAATCAATGAGGTTTTGGAAGACAATATGGGATCTATCTGGAATGGTTTCGAATCCTTGAACAATTATGAAAAGGGGCTGGTTGCAGCACTGATTCTGCACTACGACTTCCAACAGGGGTTGGGTCGGAAGATACTGTTGTTCCTGAATGCCACCTTTGATGTCAGTTACCCGGATAAAGACAGGTTTGAGCATATGTTGGGTGGGGATAGGTGGCTGCAAGACAAGATACAGGAGGCATTCAATTCGGAAGCAGGCAGGAAACTGGAGAATAAAGCACTCATACATGGTTGGAAAAGTACTGCCTTGGTTACCATTCTTCGACGGGCAAGACTGGAGGGTGGGGTTCTTCCGACTGCCAACTTTCTCTGGCTGAAATTGATTGACAGGACACTCTGGTACACCCTTAATAATGCCGGCAATGCCGTTTCATCAATAGAATCGGCAGGTGTGCATGCGCATTTTCGGGCTGAAATCCAAAGCAATATACCCTTGTTGAGAAAAAATGTGTTTCAAGCTTCCCGGTCTCTCCTTGAAGATTATCTAGGTATGAAACAGGATCAACTTGCCAGAAGAAAATTGCAATATAATCTGGTTCGTCCCATTGGCAACAAACTCAGGGAATACACCGAAACTTCCCAATCGTCGATTTAGTTCGGGAATTTGACCATGTGGATGTTTGTTCCCCTGTCTTTTGCAACTCTGTTCATCATGCAACTTGTTCCTGATTTGGAAAGGGAAGATGATGAAAATTACAAAAGCCGTGTAGTTGCCAATGTTCTGGTTGGCATTCAGAAGGAAGCTGTAGCCTATGGCGAAAAAAACCGGAATTTTGCTGGACCACTTACAAAAAATGAAATCCACCATAAAACTCCGCTGAACTGGCACTCGGAAATCGTTCAAGGTAAGGAAGGCCGCCATGTTTTGACCTGGCTTGATGACTTGAAGTACGATCAAATCACAAATGGCAATTTTATGGGCTTGCACGAGTTAAGGAACTACACCCGGAGACCAGATTCATTTTGGGGCAAGTATTCCGTGATGGGAGCAGATTCTATCCGGATAGGTAAAACTGTTGTACCCCAACCCAAACAGATGATTGATGAGAATATTTTCATCCTTGGGGAAAAACTATGACAGGCACTCTGTATCTAACCGGGATCTCCATTCTTCTTTTCTCAATTGCCGTATCCAGATTGGCTGTTTCGGGGGCAAAAAGGCTAGAGGGGGCCGAGATTGTAAACCTTCCTGTGATGTTCGCAATAACATTGGTGGGGTGTACAGTCGGTGGAATATTCGGTCTGTTGGTAATCGGGGATTTATACCATTCAGGACTAATACATTTAGTCCTGATCTTGTTTTTTGGTTTGTTGACTGCTGGTGCAATACTTGATTACTGGACACATTGGGCTCCGTTGGAACTACAAATCCCGACTTCCTTTTGCTTGGGCATACTGGGTTGGAGTTGTACCAATCCAACCTTTGGTGAGATCATGGTGAATGGTACCTTGGGACTTGTTATGTTGGGAGTGGTTCATTTCCTTTGGTTAATACAGTTCAGGTTCAACATGGGCATACTTCCACCAATGGACATATTGGCTGCACTTGTCCCCATCGTGCTCTTCGGTGGAACAGAAAAAACTCTCATGCTTTATGCCATTCTGGTTGTCGTCTTATGTTGTTTTTGGATCTGGTTTCGTTACAATCGCTCGCTCAGAATGCCCATGGGGAAGGAACAAACATCAATTCCCTTTCTGGCAGTGGTATTTCCCTTGATTCTCGGCTTTATCTTTTGGGCAGTTTGGTATGATGGTTATTTTTAAGCGATTGAATAACTGGATTACCAATTCCGGGTATCAAGATACGGGATTAAAGCATCAGGAAAAGGGTTTGACCCTGTTCGAAGCTTCGCTCTCTCTTGCCCTGTTCGGTATGTTTATCAGCCTCGTCAATATTATGGTTTCCTCGAATGACCAAAGGCAGAAAGCGATTTCATTGGGCAAGGAAACGGCGTTCATCACCAGGTCTGTGCAGAAATATGTCGGGTTTGAATATGATCGGTTGAGGGATGAGTTGGTGGCGTCCTCTAGCAATCAGCTGCTGATGTCGATAGGAATGGATACTATCAACGAAGCCGGTTACCTACCTCATGCTGTTCTTGAAGGCGGAACGTTCAGAAATTCGTTCGGGAACAGATTCACCTTGTTTCTGCGTGGAGTAAACGGCAATGACGTTACATCCCCACAAGCAACACTGAGTATTGCAGATGTTGACCCTGATAATGATGGAAGGGTGGAGGAACATCTTCTGGATGGAGTAATTGCAAATGGAGAATACGAACTTGAAGCCATTCTGGTATCTTCCGAAGGCAAGGAGGTGGAGCCACACATGGGAAGTCCGGCTGTGGTTGCTTCAAAATTGTTTTCAGCAGGATATGTCCAAGACAAGAATACTGCCAGAGGACCATATGGGGTCTGGGAAATGGATATTAGTTCCTACAGGGATTTGACTCACTATCCTGGGGAAAAACAATTTGTTTCACTGATTGCACTCTCAGGGAATGGCGTGTTCGGTTATCCTGATACAGATGATGACAAGGAAGTGGAAACGAATACGTACCTGGACAGATGTATAAACACCTTGGGCTCCGTACGGGCAGTATGTGAATCCAACAACGAGTTGTTCACAGAAGTTGTATTCAACAGTTTTGACAGGGATGGAGATGGTTTCAACGACAGTTTCGGGTCAATCCGTAATCTTTATCAATTGGAGATGGGTTCCCCGGTTGATTCTGATGGGGACAACATTCCAGATATTTTTTCTGTCATAAACAATCTACACGGTATAGGCTGTCGATCAAACAACCCAAATACCACTACTGATGAACTAACCCTTGATTGCCCCGAGGTAAAACTGACTGGCGATGCCAAAATCGAAAGGGATCTTATTGTAGGAAATCAACTAACGGTTGAGGGGGATACCCGAAGTCAAAGATTCTTGGCTGGCGCACTCAATGACCAAGACCTGACCAAGGGAATATATCATGCCGAATTGATCCGCATGGATGGAGATACCACAATTGCCAAACCCGATTGCCTGGATACAGGTAGTGAACCGCAAATCTTTGTAACCCCGGCTGCATTTGCAATTGGTTCGGGACATTCCCTTGTCGGTATAAGGGGCTTGGCTTCCGAAGAGATCAATTCGTGGGAGGTTGGTCTTAAGGCAATTATCTCCCACGATGGTGATGAAGATGGAAAGTCAGATGTAATTGACCTTGTATCCGCTTCGGATTATGTCCAGGTTCTAACCAAATGCAGTTAGTGCCCCCTTTTTGATCTCAGCTTTTTTCAAGCAGTTCAAGCAGTTCCTTGGTAGGCCATGCATCTGCTGGTAGACCAAAGTTCAACTGTTCCTGCCGGACGGCTGCCCGTGTTCTTGCTCCCACAATACCATCAACTTTCCCTACGTCATGTCCACGATTGGCCAGAATGGTTTGCAATTTGATCACATCCTCGTCCGGAAGTGGTGGAGGTGGGGTACCATCAAGATAGATGGGTTTGCCGGATAGAAGAGTGGCAAAAAAGGCCGAAGTTGTTGAATAGACAAACGATTTGTTCCATTCGAGATAAACGCTGTAATTGGGGAAAGCGAAAAAGGCAGGTCCAAGTCGCCCGTGGGGAAGTAACAAAGCCGCTTCATAGGTCAAATCCGGCCAGATCCCATCCCTTGGTACAATACCCATTTCCTTCCATTCGTCGAGAGACTGAAAATGGGTTGGTTGGGCCAATTGCCAATCAAGTTGCTCTGGAACTATCACTTCAACCAACCAGGGCTGGTTGGGTCTCCATCCAGTGACATTCAATACATTCCCTGCAGTCATCAGGGCATCGGCAACAGACTCCTTGAGATTAACCTTGCCATCACCATCGGCATCAATTCCATATTTGAGAATATCTTCCGGAAGCATTTGGATCATGCCAATTTCGCCAGCCCAGGCTCCAACGGTATTCACTGGATCAAAATTATCCAGCTTGTATAACTCGAGGGCCGCAAAGAAATGCGGTTGGAAGAGTTCCGGTCGACGACAATCATGCGAAAGTGTAGCTATGGAATTCAAGGTATTATGGTCACCCTGAACCACCCCATAGTCGGTTTCAAGTGCCAGAAAGGAAAGCAATACACCCCTTGGGACACCATATCTCTCTTTTACTGCATCCAGGACGGCACCATGTTTTTCCTCAAATTCACTGCCCTTGACGATACGGTGGTTTGTCATCACGAGTTTTGAAAATTCGATGAAGGACTTTTTGAATATCCCCTGAGATCTGTCCCTTCTGATGACATCAGGATCATGTTCAACACTTGCCAGAAAGCCATCTATTGTTTCCTGATCCGTACCCCGGTCCAGTGCTTCCTGTTTTACTACTTCAATAAATTCTTCAAAAGTGCCACCGCAGGGGACAATGGATGATTTTCCGGCAATTGGTACAAGGGAAATCAGTAGGAAAATGGCAAAAACTCTCAATGTCAA
Source organism: Paracoccaceae bacterium (assembly GCA_009842205.1). Lineage (GTDB taxonomy): Bacteria > Pseudomonadota > Alphaproteobacteria > Rhodobacterales > Rhodobacteraceae > MPNP01. Next base: position 157,326 of record VYFX01000011.1, read on the forward strand.
CATAATTTAATCCTCAATTTTTTTGATCGTGAAATCATCAACTCCGCAAGCTTGAAATGGTTTCACTTGGTGAAATTGCCTCCGGATCCAGTTTAAGTTCAATGAGTGAAGGCTTGTCTGCCTTCAGGGAACGTTCAAAGGCATCCGGGAATTGTTTAGTTTCGGTCACCAATTCGCCATGCCAGCCATAAGCCTTGGCCAACAATCGGTAATCAGGGTTGAATAAATCGGTTCCGGAAACCCGGTAGGGAAAGTGTCGTTCCTGATGCATTCGGATTGTTCCAAACAAGCCATTATTGGCTACCAGCACTATCAATTTGATGCCATACTGGGAAATTGTAGACATTTCGTTGATGGTCATCTGCAAACACCCGTCCCCGGCCAAACACACCACTGTGCGATCTGGAAATTCTAACTTAGCAGAAATAGCTGCAGGCAATCCATATCCCATGCTTCCGGATGTTGAGCCTATCTGTGTTCCAAATTTCTTGGGTTGATAAAAACGGTGTAAAAAGGCTGCGTAATTCCCGGCACCATTGGTAACAATTGTTTCCTCTGACAGATTGGTCGAAAGCCACGCAATGATTTCGGGGAATTTGACCTTTCCAGGTACATCCCTCACTGTAATCCATTCCCTGTATGAGGATCGGCATTTTTTAGTCCAGCCGGACAATTCTGCCTTCAATTCAATTTGCAAGTTGGACAATTCTGCAAGGAGTTCCTCTGGTTTCGAACAAATACCGAGGTCAGTGGGCAAATTTTTGCCAAATTCCTCACTTGACGGGTATACATGAATTATTTTTCTCTGACCGTTGTGCCGGGAAGGAATGCTGTATCCCTGTGATGGAATATCTCCAAATCTGGTTCCCAACAATAACAACAGATCAGTTTCCTCCACGATTTCAACCAGTTTTGGATTTGCTCCAACCGTTAAGTCACCCGCATAATTGGGATGCCGATTATTTATCCTGTCCTGTCTGCGAAACGTGGTTGCAACCGGTATGCCGGTTTTGGCAGACAGATCTTCCAGTAAATCGTTGCATCTCTGCGACCAAACGGATCCACCTGCCACAATCAGTGGTTGGTTAGAGACTTCAAGATAAGTGATCAGTTGCTTGACATGATCCCGATCTGGTCTGGAGTTGCGGGGTTGGAAGGAATTTTGGATTTCAACATCGGATCTTTGATCCAGTATATCTTCAGGAAGGGAGATGGCCACGGGACCTGGTCGGCCTTCATTGGCAATGGCAAAGGCCTTGGCCACAACCTCGGGTATCTCATCCGCACTCCTGAGTTCATGAACCCATTTGCACTGGTTCCCGAAAAATTTAGTGTAATCTATTTCCTGAAAGGCTTCCTTCTCCCGATGGATCGATTTGACCTGCCCAATGAACAACACCATTGGTGTTGAATCCTGCTTGGCCGTGTGTATTCCTCCCGATGCATTGGAAGCCCCCGGACCTCGTGTAACAAATGCAACACCAGGTTGACCGGTTATTTTACCAAAGGCTTCAGCCATGAAGCAGGCACCACTCTCATTGCGGCAAACAATATTCTGGATTGAAGAATCATGCAACCCGTCAAGGACATTCAGGAAACTCTCACCAGGTACCGAAAATACTCGGGTTACATTTTCCCGGATCAATTGATTGACAAGAATGATTCCGCCGTGAGGTAAATTGTTTCCGGATATACCTTGGGAAGGCATGCTTACTGTCCTTGCAAGTCAGATACGTTAATCGTGAAGGCTTTCAAATGGTGGTTGAACCTGTCAACCTTCAATATCACAACCGATAAAATTCCTGTTGGTTCCCTGACATGCTTCGAGCACGGAAAAACTGCCTGCAGCAGGATCCACGATATAATCATCCGGATTGGATACGGCTCTGATCAGGTTTTCCTGTAGTTTGACGGGTTTTTTGTGAATATGTACACCTTTCCGGGGTACCTTTTCCTCCCAAACATCAGGGATATTTCTGAGTTTCCAGATACCCTTGGCCCGATTTGGATGTTTTTGGGCAACAATCAGGTATTCACTCATTCTTCTGGTTCTGTAGCCCAGGCCGATCCTTCCCTTGTTCCAAGTAAGAAAATCGACAACATCGAGTGAGGTACCATTGATCCAGTCCTGAAAACCCGAGCAAAAATGAAACTTGTCCAGCCACAAAAACATATGGCCACTTGGTGCCAATATTCGGTCTATTTCGTTGATGAAGGAAATGATTGTCTCCTCCGACATTTGCTGAAGTTGAGATCTCGCTTTTGTTCTTGCATTGCCCTCATTGCCATATTTCAGCCGATCGAGAACCCCTCGATATTGCGGATCAAAGAAAACAATGGGGAAACCATTGGAGGGAAGTTTTCTCATCATGACCAAGCCATCTGATTTCAATCGTGTATTAACCTTGATGGATTGGGGAATCTGTACATGTGGTGAGGTGATGTCCCTGACCGTCGAAAACACGGATTTGTCGGAAATCTTTTCTTTTATTTTTTCTGGACGATATTGTGATACCACAGGGGTATCCACTGCTACTGCTACCATGAGAACCGCTCTTCCTCTTGTCTGTACCAATCCAGCCTTAGGGCTGGACAACTGCTTTATCCGGTTCACCGGATCTAAATTTTCCAAGCAACCTATTGATTATTATTTTTTAGTTGATTGGTAATACAATGCTTTTATCATTGCAAATAGTATTTGTCCAGTTGTCATGCAGAGAGGATTGTAAGAAATATCAAACTTCTACTTGCCAGAAGATTGGATAACAGAAATGAAAAACTTCCATAGCTATGGGATGAAGGGAAAATAAATTGCGCCAAACCAATTGAAAAAGTAGAAAAACTACTATATTTTCTGACAAAACAGGTGTACCAATGATTATTTCAAAAACCATTCAATTGAAAATCAACCAAATTCCCAAGGGTCAACCATTTACAACTTTTGAATTGATGCCTTGCGGTTCTCGTGGTGCAATAGACAAAGTGTTATCACGTCTTACGCAAGAAGGGAAAATCATTCGGCTTTCTAGAGGTATTTTCGTTCGCCCCAAAAAGAATTCCTATATCGGTACTGTTCTCCCTGAAATCACTGAAATCATTCAAAAAAAGGCACAAAATAATGGCGAGAGAATTCAGGTTCATGGGGCTGAAGCAGCCCGAAGACTTGGCCTCAGCACCCAAGTTCCGTTAATCCCTGTCTATTATACCAATGCATCAAGTCGTACATACCGTATCGTAAACTTAACTGTAAAGATGATTCATACTTCCAATCCAAGACTCCTTCAATTTTCTGGAGAACCCTCTGGTCTGGCTATATCTGCGCTGTGGTATATCGGAAGAAAAAAAGTTACAACCGAAATGGTTGCCATGATCAAGAGCAAAATTGGTTCAAAGGAGTTTAATAAACTTCGTTCAGCCAATTTACCTCTTTGGATGGCTGGATTGATTGAGTCTTCGGCTTAGGAAAAAAATTATGAATGTTCACTACTTTTCCCTTAACCTTAATCAGAAAAGGGAAATATTAAACACATATTCAGCAAACATGGGAAAGCAGCCTGATATCCTTGAAAAGGATATTTGGATTTGTTGGGTATTACAGATCTTGTTTTCGAATCCGAAATTACATTCTATGGTGTTTAAGGGTGGAACTTCACTTTCAAAGTGTTATGGAATAATCAACAGGTTTTCAGAAGATGTAGATATTACATTAGACTACAAAGGGTTTCAAAAGGATTTTAATCCTTTCAATGAAACCAAGACCCAAATAAATAAGAAAAGTAATGCAATAAAAGCCCAAGTCGAAGAGTACATTGAAAATACTATACGGCCTTTTCTAGAAAATGAGGCAAAGAAATTAAATATCTCTAATCAAGAAGGTTGCTTTAGTACAAAAAGAGAGAAAGATAAATTATATTTCCATTATCCTAGAATATTTAGTGAAGAATCTGGATATCTTAAGCCAGAAGTTTTATTAGAATTTGGAGGAAGAAATTCCATAATACCAAATGAAGATAGGTGTATTACCCCAGATATAGCTAAGGAAATCCCACATCTAAGTTTCCCTAAGGCCAGAGTAAAAGTTCTTTCTCCATCTCGTACTTTTTGGGAAAAAGCAACCTTGATCCATGCTGAATGTAACCGGGATAGAGATATAACAGATATTAACCGCCTATCTCGTCATTGGTATGATTTGGTCCAATTCAAAACACATGATTCAGGAGAAAGAGCACTAAAAAATCGAGAGTTGTTAAAGGATGTCATAAAATACAAGAAAGTTTTCTTCAGTGCCAAGTATAATCATTTTGATGATTGTCTAAATGGCAATTTTAAACTCGTTCCCAATGAACGACTTAGAAAAGAACTTGAAGAGGATTACCGGAAAATGTGTGAAGCAGGTATGATATTAAAATCTCCCATTCCAGATTTCGATGATTTGATGGGAATCATTAAACTTATCGAAGAAGAAATAAATTCTGGTTCATAGAGTTAGTACCAATACATGGTTCGAATATATGACTTTATTGAGATTTATTTTTACTGTATTTCTCCCATTAATGTTTGTCAGTAAGTTGTCAAAATTCTGTTGCACTTGATTGGTATTTAATTCACAAGATATGTTTCGCTGTATTGGTTAGCAGGAATATGAATAGGATTTAAAATGAAAATTACCTGGTATGGTCAGGCTTGTTTCGAGATTGTAAGCAGTCAGGGTACTATAATCTATACAGACCCTTACGACCCAGCCAAGGCAGGTTTCAAACCCTTCACTTCACAATCGGACATAGTGATCAAGTCAAGTAGCAATGATGATTTTCATGACAATGATCATCTCGTACCGAAAAAGACAAATGCAACGGTTATTGATGCCCTGGAGGTTTCTCTGCAGGGGGGATCATTTGAGTCCCATGGTATTACATTCGACACTATAGAAGCCATGGAGCATAGTCTCCATCCAAGTGGCCATCCTGATCAGAATGCCATGTACAAATTCAGCGTTGATGGCATATCAATTGGGCATATGGGTGATATGGGCAATGATTTTTCGGATGATCAATTGGATTTCTTCATGGATATTGACATCCTGTTCAGCCATGCCGGTGGTTTTCCGGTCATATCGCTAGATGAATTGTCACGAATTGTCGGGATTACCAAGCCCAAGCTGGTCATTCCAATGCACTTCAGAACCTTGTGCTACAAACCAAAGAACATGTATTTCATTACCGAGTGCCTGAAGTATTTTCCTGAGGATATTGTTGATTTCGCCAGTAGTTCTACCGTTGAATTACAAAAGAAAGATTTACCGGAAAAAACCCGTATGCTTGTTTTGGCCTATGTCTGAAGAAACCGTACTCGTTCCCAAGTAAAAAAGACTTCTTACCCACCAAGCAGTAGGTTTGGCAGATACAGAACGATTCCCGGCAAAAGCACAAGCCCTGTAATAGTCAGCGCATCAGCTATGAAAAAGGGTGCAACGCCCTTGAAGACATCCTGGACCGAGAGTTCCGGACGTACACCGGCCACAACGAAACAGTTAAGTCCAATCGGTGGCGTGATCAGGCAAAGTTCGGCCATTTTCACGACAATGATGCCAAACCAGATTCCGCAACCGATGGCAGTCATGCCAAAGGCACTATCGGCAGCCGTTACATCGACACCGCCATTCAAAGCTATGACAGCTGGAAAGACCACCGGGAGGGTCAGAATAAGCATCCCAATTGCATCCATGAACATGCCAAGTACGGCATAGGCCAAAAGGATCAGAACAAGTGTAAGCAAAGGGCTTTGGTCCAGGGAGGTAATCCAATCCGAAAAAACACCAGGGAGGTCGGCAAATCCCAGAAAACGGACAAAGATCAATACACCCCAGATAATGGTGAAGATCATGACAGAAAGTTTGGCCGTTTCCATGAGTGCACTTTTGAGCTGAGTCCACCGCATTCCTCGGTAGACGGCCATAATGAACACAACAAAGGCTCCGAGCGCACCACCTTCGGTCGGTGTTCCCCAGGCATCACCCCCGAAAGGATTGTAAATGAACAAAATGATGATCGAAATAACGAAAAAAATCGGAAATACCGGCGGAAGTGAACGAAACCTTTCAACCCAGGTAAATCCACTTACCGGCGGTCCAAAATTTTTGACACTGATAGCCATGCCAACAATCAGGACGGCATAAACCACCGCAGAAAAAGCACCTGGAAGAAATCCTGCCAACAACAATGCGCCGACATCCTGTTCCACGATGATCGCATAAATGACAAGTATTGCCGAAGGTGGAATTAGGGAAGCAAGTGTCCCGGCAGCAGCTACGACCCCTGCTGCAAAGCGTTTGTCGTATCCGATGGCGATCATTTCCGGAATGGCGATACGGGCAAAGACTGCCGAAGTGGCAACTGATGCACCGGATACGGCTGCAAATCCAGCCGTGGCGAAAACTGTGGAAACCGCCAATCCACCTGGAACCCAGCCAACCCATCTTTTGGCAGCTTCAAAAAGGGCCTTGGTCAATCCGGCATAGTAGGCAAGATAACCAATCAGTATGAAAGTGGGAATGAGTGAGAGAGCCTGTGTCGAAATCTTGGAGTGGGGAACTTGTCCTGCCGTCTTGACTGCTACGGTCAAGGCCCAGACAAATTGGTCCGGATCATAGGCACGCTTGTCCCAGAATATCCAGATCAGGCCAAACATCCCGGCAATGGCTGCTGCGAATGCTACCCTCACGCCGAGGATTACCAGCAAAAGAAGAAAACCCGAGACTATGAGGCCAATTTCGATGGAGTCCATCGTAGCCTTCTCCCCTAGACCGATGTTCCGTTTTCGTGTTCGAACCCGGAAACGGCTTCGGCCTCCTGTTTGGCGATCTTTGAAGCATCTTCAATTAGGGGTACGGCAACAGGTTGAAGAGTACCTGAGATCATTGCCCGGGCATAACCCCATACCTGTAGGGCCAAACGCAGAAACAATACGGAAAAGGCCATTGGAACAAGCAGTTTGGCTGGCCAGAGAGGCAATCGGATATCAAGGCTGGAGTCACGACTCCAATAGGGTGCCGACCAGTCAAATGATCGCTCAAAATGTGCCCAACTCCCCCACACCAGCAGTAGAATCAAAACCATTATCAATAGGGTACCGATGAATTCGGCAATCCACAGCGAGCGGCCTTTCAGCAAACCTATAAGGATATCCATGCGGATGTGTCCACCGAGTCGCTGGCAATATGAGATACCTATGAATGCTATCAGTGGCATGGCCTGTTCAATCCAGTCGACATATCCTGGAATGGGATGATTGAAGAAATTGCGTCCCCCCACACTGGTGACGGCAAGCAGCATCAACGAAAATACTGCAAGTCCTCCCAAAAGGGCCAAAAAGGATTCGATCTGCAACAGACGACGATCAATTCTGCTGAGTAATGATCCGTCTGTCAGAACTGAGGATGAGCCAGCCAATTAACCATCACCCACTAGTTCCCCGCCGGTAATATTTTATCGGCGGGGAATAATTGTTTAATCAGTTTCCTGCGATCATGCCTGCAACCAGGTCATAAAGTTCCTGTGCCGGTAGACCCCGAGCGGTGTTTTCTTCAATCCATGCTTGGGCTGAAGGTGCTGCAACAGCTTCACGAAAGGCGGCGAGCTCTTCATCGGAATAGGTAATGCGCTCGATACCTTTTTCGTCAAGCAGTGGTCCCCATTGTACCATGGTCTTTTCGTTGTAATTGGTGATGTAATGAGCTATTGCTTCATCAACGGAACCAAGAAGAGCGTCCCGTTCAGCATCACTAAGGGAATTCAGGGCATCCGTATTCACAACGACGGGACAATTGACCGTACCCGGATTGAGATTCGTGGTCCACCATTTGGCACTTTCGACCGTACCAAAAGACATGTGGGCATGCGGAGCAAAGGCCACCGCCGAAACAACACCACTGTCAAGTGCCTGACGGACTTCGGTTGCTGACATTGAGGTCGGAACCGCGCCGATGGCTTTCATGGCCTTTCCGATACCACCTGTTGCCCTGACGGCCAGCCCTTCAAATTCAGCAAGTGTTCCGGGACCATCGCCAACACCTGCAATATTGTACTGCGGCAAGGGAGAAGGCATCAACAGGGTAGCATTCCACCTGGCAAGATCTTCAATGGCTGCTGGATGCTGGTAAACAGCCTGGGAAATTTCCACTTCCTGCTCAAGCGATGAGACACCGAGAAACGGAAGTTCAAGGACAGTAATAGAAGGATTTTTGTCGTAATGATATCCAGCGCAGAACTGTGCCATCTCGAATGCACCAATTGAAATCCCATCCAGGTTTTCACGGTTGTTGGACAATCCGCCATAAGACAGGTTGAGGGTAAATTCACCACCCGTCTTTTCACTGACAAGTTCAGCCAGTTTTTCGACATGTTCGGTAAATGCCCGGCGTGTACCCCAAAGGGACACGTTCCATTCGGTAGCCATGGCTTCGCTGACCAGAATCATTGAAAGACAGCCGGCAATGGCATGTTTAAAGTATTTTGCTTTCATGAATTTCTCCTGCTAGACGTAACCAACCTAATCCGGTCGGTGAAAATATATCTTGCTATATCTGATGGTTATATTGATTGTCAATTAATTTCATTTGATGCCGATTTTCAGCCAATGAAACCGATAATGGGCCAGCATGATTACGGCTGGAAACAATAATTTGGGGAATTCTTATGGGCCTAAACGGCAATAAGTTTTTTCATTATGCCTGATTTTTTCCCATCATGGCAAACAGGGTGGCATTTCCTCCTGCTGCGGTTGTATCTGTACAGACAAGACGTTCATGAAACAAAAACTCCTCCATTTCAGTAGTTGCAACCAGAGGGATGAATTTATCAGATTGTTCTGCCAGGGTAGCTCTTGCCAGCCTTAGATCTTCCTCATCACTCCATAAAGCAACAACCTCGAAGCCATTTAAAGTTGCCAAATGTCCTCGGTCAAGGAAACCCGGAATAGCATATTTGCCTCTGGCATCAGGACAAATCTCGACTGCGATACATCCAGCAGCAGAAGCAATTTTTGCCTGGTTTTCACAATCTTGCGAGGTTGGTCCCAAACAAAGTACGATACCTCTTGGAAAATGGTTCATTTGGTTTGTCTCACCGGTGGGTCCCGGAAAATTCTCGGTTTTTGATTTCGGGATTTCCCTTTTTACACTGCCAATGAGTTTCTGTACATCAGCTGGATCAACCAAGGATGCATCTGCATGATCTGATGGATGTAGAGGCAAATCCTTTTTCGTAAAACTTTTGACTAGGCTTGGTCCGCCGGCCTTGGGACCAGTACCGGAGAGTCCCTCTCCGCCGAAGGGCTGAGAACCAACGACAGCACCAATTTGATTTCTGTTTACATACATATTGCCAATTTTGAGTTTATCGGTAATTGCCTTGACTCGACGGTCAATCCGTGAGTGCAAACCAAAAGTCAAACCGAATCCTCGGGAATTTATCTCCTTGATGATCTTTTCAAGATTTGAAATTTCAAAGGTGCATACGTGTAGAACAGGACCAAAAATTTCTTCCTTCAGATCTTCAATTCCCTTAACCCTAATAACTGTTGGGCCTACAAAATATCCTTGGGAAGGGGTTGAACACTGTTTGAGTATTCGCCCATTATTTCCCGCATCCTTAATGTACTTTGTGATTTTAGTGTATGAGGCTTCATCAATCAATGGTCCTATATCCGTATTTGTACTCCAGGGATCACCAATCCTTAATTGATCCATGGCACCAAAAAGCATGGTAAGAAAGGTATCTTCAATATCCTTTTGTAGATATAGAATTCTCAAGGCTGAGCATCTTTGTCCAGCAGATTGAAAAGAGGAAATGATAATATCTCTCACGACCTGCTCGGGTAGTGCAGTGCTATCCACTATCATGGCATTCAACCCTCCGGTTTCGGCAACAAAACGGGCTGATGGATGAAGGTGCGTGGTCATGTTCTTCTGTATTATTTGTGCCGTTTCTGTTGACCCTGTAAATGCCACACCTGATATTCTGGAGTCAGAAACAATCTGGGTTCCGACTACAGGCCCCTCACCAGGGGTAAGTTGCAATACATTTTTTGGTACTCCGGCTTCATGCAAGAGGTTCACAGCCAATTCAGCGATTAGGGGAGTTTGTTCGGAGGGTTTGGCAATAACACCATTGCCACCAGCCAAGGCACCTGCAATTTGACCGGTAAAAATGGCAAGAGGAAAGTTCCAGGGAGAGATGCAACTGATTATACCGGCAGGTTCACAGGTATCCATTGTTGTTGCCTGATAAGCATAATATCGCAGGAAATCCATAGCCTCCCTCAATTCACCAACGGCATCATTGATAGTTTTTCCGGCCTCCCTGCAAAGCAAGGCAAAAATTTCAGGTGCATTATCTTCGTATAGATTTGATGCCTTGGTTAACACATCGGCTCTCTCCCAGCCATTGGATTGAAACCAGGGGGAAGTGTTTTCCAATACATTCGATACTTCCGTTTTGGAAGAAAATTTACAATAACCGACGATATCCTTTGGGTTAGAGGGATTTGATATGGTCTGGATCAGGGAATTGTTTTCATCAGCAGATTTTGTTGCTGATTGATTCCATTGGTGTGCTTGGTACGGTTTCCTTGAGGTTTCAATTTCCTCAAGGACTCTTGGATTGTGAATATCCCAACCCTTGGAGTTTTTACGTTCGGGTTCAAACAAACCTTCTGGCGGCCTAACCATCTGCAAGTTTTTTTCTCCAGCTTTTTTCAGTAAGTCGAATGGATCAGAAACAATATCACTGGCTTGTAGTTTGGGATCGGCGAGTTGATTGAGAAAAGAACTGTTTGCCCCATTTTCCAGCATTCTTCGGGCAAGATACGGCAGAAGTTCCTTGTGTTCACCAACTGGGGCATAAATTCTGCATTTGGTATTATGTCTTGATCTAATGATCTCGTGAAGGGCCTCCCCCATACCATGCAGACGTTGAAATTCAAAGGGTTGATCTTCCTTGGCAAATTCCAGAATACTGGAAACGGTGTGAGCATTGTGTCCGGCAAATTGTGGGTAAATCCGGTCTGTCATGTTAAGTAATTTTCGTGCACAACAAAGGTAGGATACGTCAGTTCCAGCCTTGTTTGTATAAACTGGAAAATCCTCCAGCCCATCCAGTTGGGCTTTCTTGATCTCGTAATCCCAATAGGCTCCCTTGACCAGTCGCACGGCAATTTTCCTATCCAATTCCCGAGCTAATTGGTATAACCAATCAAGGACAAATGGCGCTGATTTTCCGTAGGCCTGTACGACAATCCCAAATCCGTCCCAACCCTCCAATTCCGGAGATGAAAGAACCTTTTTTATCACTTCCAGGGATAGTTCAAGTCGATCTGCCTCTTCCGCATCGATACTAATTCCGATATTGGCATCCTTGGCCATTAGGGAAAGCGTTTTGACCTTGTCAACCAACTCAACCAATACACGATCTCTTTGGGTCCATTCATATCTGGGATGAATGGCAGAAAGTTTGATTGAAACACCATGGTTGTCCCTGAAATCCGATGAGAGACAGTTTGGAGCAAGGGAAGTTATGGATTCCTTGTATGCTTCAAAGAAAAATTCAGCATCCCTTGCAGTTACTGCTGCTTCGCCGAGCATATCATAGGAGTAGAGGTAACCCATTTTTTCGGCCACACTTGAGCGGTTGATTGCTTCACCCATTGTTTTGCCAAGAACAAATCTCCCTGCCATCTTTTTGACTGTAAATCTTGTTGCAAAACGAACGAAAGGAGTCGTTTTCCATTTGAGAAATCTTCTTGGCCATCCACTAATTCCCTGCCTGGTAGTTCCTTGAACACAAAAGCTGGCAAAGTGAAGTCCAATTGTCAGCAGATTTACGAGCCAGGTGGAGGAGGTTCCCCTTTGGGTACTCCAATCGACAGAATTCAGCTTGTCCGCAATAAGGGCATCCATATTATGCCTATCGGGCACCCTCATGAGGGCTTCGGCAAGGCGCAAGATCGCAACACCTCCCTTGGTTGCCAACCCATACTGAGCCAAAATTGAGTCCAGCAAACCAACTTTGGAAGAGGATTTGATTTCATGGACCAACCCTTCTGCATCCTGACAAATCTTTTCCCTGGTCTGGAGGGGAATTGCTGCCTCAGATATCAAATTATCCAGTAATTGATTTTCTCCTCCTACCTTGGCAGAAAGTTGTTCCGATCTGATATTGTCAAGGATTTGTGTCAATTTCCAACTCTAGAAATACAAATTTTACAGGTAGTGACCACAATTGAATATTCCTCAATTTACATTTGCGTTGTGAGGTAAAATTACCAATTTTTTTAGTATAGGTAAAAAAATTATTCAAGCAAACAAAATATATCAAATGGGTATAAGCTTTAATTCTTCTGATGATCCCAACGGGTTTTCTCCCTGTTTTGACTATTTCCGAGTTAATAGCGGCGGAAAGTAAATATTCTTACTACGTTTCCAACCGATATTTAACTGCATACTCAATCACATATTTTATATGACTTTAGTGATCAGGGTATCCAAACCTTCAATACCTGCTTCTAATTCATCGCCCCTCTGAACTGAAGAAACACCTGCGGGCGTACCGGTGAGAATAACATCACCACCCACAAGTTCAAAATATTCCGAAAGATAGGAAATCAATTCAGGAACCTTCCAAATCAATTGGTTTATATCACCATCCTGACGTACCACACCATTGACCTTCAGGAAAATCCTGCCTTCCGAGAGATGGCCAACATTTGTTGCAGGATGAACCGACCCGATTGGTGCCGATCTTTCAAAGGCTTTGCTAATCTCCCATGGCCTGCCAAGTTTCTTTTGCTGTGCCTGAATATCACGTCGGGTCATATCCAGTGAAGGGGCATAACCATAAACATGTGCAAGTGCCTGATCGACAGGAATATTTTTACCCCCTGATTTCAGAAGCACTGCCAATTCCACCTCATGATGAACATCCGAAGTTTTTTCAGGATATGGAAACTCACCCGAAATATCGAGATTGCTGGCATTTTTCTGGAAAAAAAATGGATCCTCCCGATTCGGATCATGTCCCATTTCTATTGCATGGTCGGCATAATTCCGTCCAACGCAGTAGACTCGATTTACCGGGAATCTAGCTTTTTTACCTACGATTGGTAAGGTGGTCATTGTTTTAGGTTTGAAAGGGAATTGTGACATAATGAACTCATACACCTTAAATTTTTCTTGAAATAGCAAGGTTAGCCCATTTTGAATACGAGACAAAATGATGCTGAAATTTTGTTGGCATGTCTGCGATTACTGTTGAAAAACAATCCTTTCAATAAAAGTGGAAATTAACACAGGACATCACACTCCAAGCCTCAAAATAAGATCAAATGAATCTGGTGATTTTGTTTGCACATTAAGTACTGGTCACAACCAGGAAGGAATAATATCCCTGTTAATCATATCCGTGACGGTTGGAGATTTTTTTATACAGGCCCATTTATCCCCCTTGACCAATATTTCTGCAATAGCAGGTCTGGTATTGTATTCCGAAACCATAACGGTGGAATAGGCACCGGCAGTCATGAAAGCCATCAGGTCATCTGGTTCAAATTCAGGTAGGTTCCTGTTCTCGGTGAAGGTGTCACTGGACTCACATATCGGACCGACCACATCGAATTTTTTGTTTCCCTTATCGATTGTTTCCCTTATGGGTTTTATCTCATGGTATGAGGAGTACATTGCTGGTCGAATGAGATCATTCATGGCAGCGTCAATCACAAGAAAATCCCTGTTTTCACCTTTCTTTCGATAAAGTACCTTGGCAACCAAGATTCCCGAGTCTGCAACTATGAATCTACCGGGTTCAATTTCGATTTCCAAATTCATGTCACCAAATATTTGCCTTACCAGCTGGGAATAATCATCAACCTTAGGCGGGTTGTCATGTAAGGGATGATAGGTTACACCCAGTCCACCACCCAAATCCAGTCTAGATATTTGCAGGTTCTTTTCCCGTATGAGGGATGCAACCTTTTCAAAGGCTTTTTCGTAGGGCTTCAGGGAAGTAATTTGTGACCCGATATGAATATCCAAACCCAGTAAGTTGATGTTTGAGAGTCCAGAGGCAACCTGAAAAAATTCTGCCACCCTGGTTATGGGAACGCCAAACTTGTTTTGGGCTTTACCTGTAGAAATCTTCTCATGTGTTTCTGCATCAACATCAGGGTTCATCCTGACTGCAATTGGAGCAATTAGCCCCAGCTTTCCAGCCACTGAATCGAGCAGGTGAAGTTCTGAAAAGCTTTCGACGTTGAATTGTCTTATCCCCCCAGTCAAGGCGAGTTCCATTTCATCACTGGTTTTACCCACACCTGAGAAGACAATTCTATCAGCAGGACATCCAACAGCTTTGGCCCGCTGGTATTCACCACCGGATACAACATCAAATCCGGCACCCAGTTCAAACAAAAGCTTCAGTATTGCCTGATTTGAATTCGCCTTCATCGCATAAAAGACATGGCCTCCAAAACTGGTTACGGAATTCTTGACTGCAAGAAAATTATCTTCAATTTGACTTGCGGAGAAAACATAAAAGGGTGTTCCCACTTCACGAGCGATGGAAGGGATATCTACATCGTCAACATGAAGTATCCCGTTAATATATTTGATATGAGTCATATATGGAAATTTCTTGAATGTTCTGAAATTGAATACGGCATTTGAAGTAGTCGGAAACTGGTGACGTTCAAATTTTACCTGCTAGAATAGAACTTCCTCATGGGGATTGTCAGGGAAAGTGGTTTCTTGTCCTGCCTCAGGTACCGGTTGATCTTTGTAACCACAACCATTTAATCCCAAACCAAGTAAAAGAATAATGAGAACTATGCGCATTTCAGAGTTTCCCTCCAATACTGTATTTGCCTTTTGACACTTTCGGGTGAAGTCCCGCCCTTGCTATTTCGGGACTGCACCGAACCCTCTACCGAAAGGGCATTCAATGCCTCAATCTCAAGGTCCCTGTAAACACCCTTCAGGTCCTCAAGCGACAAGTCCTTCAAGGCACATGATTTTTCCTCTGCCAGTAAAACCAGTTCACCCACAATTTTATGGGCTTCCCTGAAAGGGAGATTATACTCCCTAACAAGGAAATCAGCAAGATCTGTTGCCGTTGAAAATCCCAATTCGGAACTTTTCTTCATGGTTTCCACATTGGCTTTCAAATTCTGAATCATGCCGGTCATGACTTTCAATACAATTTCAATCGTTTCAGCAGCATCAAAAACCGGTTCCTTGTCCTCCTGAAGATCTTTTGAATAGGCAAGAGGGAGTCCCTTGACGACTGTAAGCAGAGTTATCAATGCACCATTGACTCGACCGGTTTTGGCTCTTATCAGTTCTGCCGCATCAGGATTTCTCTTTTGTGGCATAATGGAAGACCCGGTTGTAAACTTGTCACTGAGTTTGACAAAATCGAATTGGGATGTTGTCCATATGACGATTTCCTCCGACAATCTGGATAAATGAGTGGCACAGATGGCCGTAGAGGAAAGAAACTCCAGGGCGAAGTCACGTGAACTGACACCATCTAGTGAATTCATCATGGCCCGGCTAAAGGACAGTTCCCTGGCGGTAAAGTCAGGATCAATGGGAAAGGACGTTCCTGCCAGGGCTGCAGAACCCAATGGCGATTCATTCAGTCTTTTCCTGGTGTCCATATACCTTTCCCGGTCCCTGTCAAGCATTGATACATAGGCCAATAAATGATGTGCAAAGGTAATCGGTTGTGCGCATTGTAAATGGGTAAAGCCCGGCATTACTGTATGAATGTTTTCACTGCTCTTCATGACCAAAGCCACTTCCAGCTCATAAATCAGGTCTACAATGGCATCAATTCTGTCTCTCAACCAAAGGCGGAAATCAGTTGCCACCTGGTCATTTCTGCTTCTTGCCGTGTGGAGTTTTCCTGCAACCGGACCGATAAGTTCGGCCAGTCGGGCTTCTATATTCATGTGAATATCTTCAAGGGAAACCTTCAGTTCGAACTTGCCTGTTTCGATTTCCGACAGGATGGTATCCAGACCATCTAGAATTGATTTGGCTTCATCTTCCTCAAGTATTTGTTGTTTGGCCAACATTTTGGTGTGAGCCTTTGATCCCTCAATGTCGAATTTAGCCAATTTGTAATCAAAAAATATTGAAGCATTGAGATTTTCCATAATTTCATCGGTTTGGTTTTTGAAACGGCCGCCCCAAATGTTATATTTGTCTTTTACTTCAACCATCGGATTTGCTCCTTTAAGGAAGATATTCAAAATGTATCAATATAATTCCCGTTTCCTGATTTATCTCTTTATTTTGTTGATAGCAAACCCCATGGCAACATTGGGGTACGATTCAGCGACCCTGATAAACATGAGGGAGGGTTCCCTTGAGCGATTGATTATCCATAAGGAACCGGTTGAAACCTCGGGAAATAGTTTTCAGGATCTTGAGCAAAATGATGTTTCCCTTGATGATTTTAAAGGGAAAGTTGTTGTTCTGAATTTTTGGGCAACCTGGTGTGCACCTTGTCGCAAGGAAATGCCAACCCTTGATAATCTCCAGGGTATTTACAAGTCCGGTGAAGTAGAGGTCGTTGTCGTACATGTAGGTCCTAGCAGAGGCAACGAAATAGAAGAATTCTGGCAAGAGGAAAACATCAGGAATATTAACAGCTATGTCGATCCCAACTTATCCTTTGCGGGCTCAATGAATGCCTTTGGTCTGCCCACCACTATCATACTGGATAAGGAAAGTCGGGAAGTAGGTCGCTTGATCGGTGACGAAGAATGGGACCAGGAGGGAGTCATTGCCATTTTGGACTTGATTGCAAATTCAAACTGATATCCCATGCTAATTATCAATAAAAATGACTCATGGTACGAATGAAAAAACAAACCAGATAAGACCAAACAATTGAGGAATGGTATTTATCCCTCATAGTCTCAGAATATTCGTTATTCTGTTGACCTTTCATTTAGCATTGAAAAGGTTAGATTTATATTTCCCAGTAGTAATCGTAAATTATAAGTTTTTCATAAAATGTCAGTTTCCAAGAATCAATTTAATCCAGATTATGCAGTCCCGCCAGGGTGGTTACTTGAGATTACATTAGAGCACAATAATTACTCGCTAGCAGAATTTGCCAGTAGATGCGGAATCAGTCCCAAACTAATTAATGAGATAATTGCTGGTAAAGCTCCCATTGATACTGAAACCGCGATTCAATTTGAAAGAACTACCGGCATAGATACAGAAATATGGAATCGCATGGAATCACGGTATCAAAATCATCTGACTATGAAAAAAGAGGTTAATATTACCTAGGTAACAGATAATATATAAGTACCTTTTTCAGGAGTTTAAAAAATTGACAACATCTCTATAATTCTGAGCAGTAAAGCCACAATTTATTATTATTGTAGTATGTTAATTTTGGGAATTATATACAATGTTGCCAAAATATACTTGATATTTTAAAATTTAATCCTATATTCTAATTATAAGATTAAAGGATTAGACATGAAAAAGAAATCAGAAAAAATAACCTTACCCCAATTCTTCAAGTTGTTTCCCAATAACGAAATAGCCATGAAAACCTTTGAAAACTGGCGATGGGGAGAAACCAGAAGGTGTCCTCATTGTGATTCTACCCGAACATCAGAACCACCAAATCAGAAAATGCCCTATCGCTGCCAAGAATGTTATAAGCGATTCAGTGTTAAAACTGGAACAGTAATGGCAAACAGCAACTTTGATTATCAAACTTGGATGTTGGCAATCTTTCAAATGGTTATCGGTGTAAAGGGTATCGCCTCAACCAAGTTGGCAAGTGATATCGGTTCAACTCAAAAGTCCGCTTGGTTTCTTTCCCAACGAATCAGGAAGGCATTGGAAAACGATTTTCCCGAATTTGAATTCATGATTGAGGTTGACGAAACCTATTTTGGAGGTAAAGAGAAAAACAAGCACGCCAACAAGAAACAAAAATCAGGTCGGGGGATTGCTGGTAAAACTCCCCTTGTTGGTGCAAAGCAAAGAGGAACAAAGAAAGTCAACATTATGGTTGCAAAATCAACCAAGAAAGAGGATTTACACAGATTTATTGCAAACAACACATTGCCACAAACAATCGTATGCACTGATGATCATGGTTCATATAAGGGGATTCCGAATGAACATTACACGGTTAACCACACCGCAGGGGAGTATGTAAAAGGGATGGCTCATACCAATGGGATTGAGTCATTTTGGGCTTTGTTGAAGCGTGGCTATCATGGAACGCATCACTGGTGGAGTATCAAGCACCTGCATAGATATGCTGGAGAATTTGCAACCCGTTATTCTATTCGTGATCTTCCCACCATTGAAGCAATGATGGTTGTTGCTTCTGCAATGCAGGGCAAGAACATGACCTACAAAGAGTTGATCAAATGATTAGTCAGAAACAGGAAAAGAAACTTGAGGAAACCGCCTTGAAGATTCTGAAACCCAGAGTCAGACGCAAGGGGATTTATGATGGCGAGGGTTACCGGTTTTACCATAAATCGGCATTGAAGGGCATGTCTCAATGTGCCGATGATTCCATTGCCCTTACAATCACATCACCGCCTTATTGGAATGCGATTGACTATGATATCCATTCCACAAGTGAAAAGGAAACTTGGCACCGAAACAGGGAATATTCGGCATTTGGAGAAACACTTGATGACTACTTCAAGAACATTGGAAAGGTGTTCAAAAGTGTTTTCAGAACAACAATGGATGGTGGATTTTGCAGCATTGTCATTGGAACAATCCTATACAAAAAAAAGCATTATCCAATTCCAATGATGATTACCCAGATTCTTACCGAAATGGGTTGGGAGTTTCATCAGGATATAATTTGGAACAAGGTCACTGGCGGTGTGAAAAGGGCAGGTTCATTCATTCAGAATCCCAAGTCGGGTTATTACTATCCCAATATAATGACTGAATACATACTGATATTCAGAAAGCCAGGTGATCCAAGAAGGGGAGTCAAGCAAACCCTGGACATAGATGAGTTGTTCAAACGGGATATTGCGAACAATGTTTGGCATATTGCACCAGTTCCACCAAGAACGATTGAACACCCTTGCCCCTATCCGCAGGAATTGGTTAGAAGATTGGTGCTATTGTATTCGCAAGAAGGGGATGAAGTTTTGGATCCATTCTTGGGAAGTGGTCAAACGGCCCTTGTTGCGTTGAAACACAATCGGCTTTGTGTCGGCTTTGATGTGGAAGAAGGTTATTTGAAATTGGCACAGGAAAGAATTGCAGTGCCACCACCAGACAGGAAATACAATTTGCTTCCCAAATACGACAAGGTCGCTGCATGAGTAAGTTCAATCAGGAAAGACGGGTATTTGACCGCTTGAAGTCCGATTGTTCTGAAGAAGCCAAAAACGAATTCGAGTATGTTCTATCGATTCTGATTGAACGTTACAACACGACAATCTATGAAAATCGGTTTATTGTAGGTGGAGCAGTTGAGGTTTTTACCTACGCTCTGTTGAAATCTGTTGGTATTGAATGCTCCCTTTATGGCAGTCAAGCCAAGTCAGGAGACATTATACTTCCCAATGACAAGAAACTATCTGTCAAGGGAACATTCACAGGCAAGATTGGTGATGTTAAACTGGTCAACCAATTAGGCAGTGGAACAAGATTTTGGGAAACTGCGACCCTATTCATAATTTCGGGAACGGGGATCGTCTATGGAACGCCAGAAATGGTTGAAGAAGAATACATCAAGCAAGTTAGTGATGGTGTTGTCTTGAAGGGTAAAGCCATACGGGAAATAAGCCAGAATTCCAACAATGTGTTTGAAGTGGAAATCCTGCCCAAACCTCCAACCGAAATGACTGGTTTTAGTCATAAGGCAAGTGTAGCGGTCGCCAAGCAAATCATGTTTGAGAACAAGGCAACAACACTTATCAAATCAATGGATTTGGATTGATTGGCAACATTGTATATAGTTCCCTTAATTTTTAGGTAATTTGACGAAGGGTAGAAGCAGGAATTTGCCCGATAAAGAAGTACGGAAGAGAAGTTGGAAACCACACGTCGGAAAGATGACCCGCAGCTTTTAGATCATCTCTCGGTAGCTAGTGTCTTGAGACTATGAATGAACTAAATTTGAAATCTTATTTTGTTTCCATTTCATGAATTTAAAACAGTCAAAAATTCGTAATGAACAATTTAACCAATTTTGATTTTTCTCATGATGGCTTCTGGCCTACTATCCATAGGAAAAAATGGTGGTTGGGTCGAATAACTAACCTAGTTGTTTCATCACTACCGGAAGATTTCAAGCCAAACTTGTTCCTTGCCAGATTGCATGGGTCGGAGAAAGCAGGTCAGGCACTACTTCAAAACAGATTCCTGTTTGATGGAGAAAGGGTTGTCTTTAATGACTCGACTTTTTGGTCTATTGCTGCAAAAAATCCCATGTTGCAGGTTAGGTTGCACAGTTTCCAATGGTTGGGTGATTTGGCATCAGTTGGTACTGTCGAAGCCAAAAACATGGCCCAGAAGTTAATCCAAGAGTGGTTAATCACATTTGGTAGTGGCAAGGGCTTGGGTTGGGCTCCTGAAGTTGTCGGGAGGAGGTTAACCTGGTTGTTGAGAAACCATTGGATATACCTGACTGACGGAGATAAGGATTTTGAGAGGAGTTTTACGGGCTCCATTCAACATCAGTACTCGTACCTGAATTATTTTCTGAGTTCCGTAAAGGAACCTATTTTGTGCGTGGAAGCATTAATGGGGTTGATCCATGCAGGTTTCTTTCTCAGGAAAAAGCAGAGCGAAATGGACCGACTTTATCAGCGACTGTCCAAGGAGGTCGAAAAACAATTCCCCGAGGATGGCAACTTTCTAACCCGTAATCCCCAGGAATTGCTTATCTACGGGATAATACTCAATTGGGTTATTGAACTTGCTGATGAAAGTGAAACAACAATACCAGAAGAATTGGAAAGATTATCCACCAGAATTGGTAAATCCTTAAGTGTTATTTGCCACTATAATGGGCAGTTGGCACGCTTCCATGGAGGTAAGGATACACCATCCCATCTCGTCAGCCAGACCATAAATGCTCTAACCCGCAAGGATAATTCAACTGTAGCAAAGGGGCTTGGGTACAGGAAATTACAGTTGGGTTCAACCAGTCTGATAATTGATGTTGCTCCTCCCCCGCAAATCAAAACTACCCAACCAGTTTTATCAACTCAAAATACCTTTGAACTCACTTCCAACTTTACCCCCCTTTGTGTGAATGTGGGGTTTGAAGAGAATATGGAAAAAACCGCCGAATACCAAACACAATTCGTAAACTCTCATAGCAATCTTCAGATTACAGACTCAAAGATTCTCGATAGGAACACATCTCAGGACCTGAATGAAGAAGAGGATTTGAGGAGTAGTTTCAATGTACTGAAACGTGAAAGGGGATATCAGATTTTGACTTCCCAGCATGATGTCTTTGCAATTGAGTTTGGATATTATCACCGAAGGGAAATCAGGATGGATTCCCTCGGTAATGTGGTTTTTGGAACTGACACGCTTATCCCGAATGAAACGGGTTTGAACAATGATGCTTCCTATACAATCAGTTTTAACCTGCATCCGGATGTCATGCCGGAATGGTCAGAACAAAGCATGTCCCTGCAGTTTGTTCTCCCGCAAGGAGAAGTTTGGGATTTTCAGTATGAGGGGAGAGGGACCATGGTTTGGAATGAAGGGATTTACCTGGATACCATAAATTCGAAAATAATTCCCACCAACCTGATACAAATTTCTGGTTCAACCAAGGGAAAAAGGTCAATCCAGCGCTGGAAATTGGAAAAGATCGGGTATACGAGCCCTGATCCAAGCCTTATAACAGGAGATGTGTCCTGATGGTTTTGAATTATAGATACATTTCTAGAAATTAACTTGATGAGGCGTTTGTTTTTAATTTCTCTGGTTACCTTAGGTGTTGATCAGTTTACAAAATATTTGATTTACTATGTTTTGGACCTGGAAACTGTTCGCAGAATGGTTGTCATACCTACAATCCTGAATTTTCATTTGGCTTGGAACGAGGGAATCAATTTCGGTTTGTTTGGTGGTGGCGGTGAACTGACACGATATATCTGGATAGCATTGGCACTCGTAATTGTTGTATGTTTTTACATTTATGCCTTTAAACAGGATAAATCCTGGCATTTGCTTGTCCCAATCGGACTCATTACCGGTGGTGCCTTGGGAAACACGTTTGACAGGGTCATTTATGGTGCTGTAATGGACTATCTGAATGTCACCTGTTGCGGAATAAATAATCCTTATTCCTTTAATGTTGCAGATACTGCTATATTTTGTGGTTTAGCATTAATGTTATTATTCGGTAACAAATACAGTAAATCTAAATAACTCAATAAAGAGTAAATTCGTTTGGGGATAATAAATGAACAAGGGGTTGTGGTTTTTGGTTGTAATTCTGTTCGCCCTGGTTGGGTGTTCGGAAAATACTTCTGATCCGGAATTGGTATTCCATAAATCTAAGGGAGCACCGGATGAATTGACACTGGTCGTCTATGAACCCATTGAGAAACCAGAAAGCGTGACAAACTTGACCCCACCCGGTACCACACGAAATGCTGCTGATCCTCAACCCAAGGAGGATATAATTCGTCTGCTTGGTTCCAGTGGTGAAGAAAAAGTGGATGGTCGAATTCCGGATCGGGACAGTGATTTGTTGCTTTATACTCAAAGGATGGGTACTGATGCTGATATCAGGGGAATTCTGGCCTCGGAAGATTTGGAATTTCGACGTAGAAACCGAGCCAAACCACTGGAAAGATGGGCCAATCTCAACGTCTATTTTGCAGCCTATTCCTTTATGTCTTTGGATAGCAGGGAAGAATACCGGCGGCTTAAGTCCGAGGGTGTAATTCCCTAAATCAGCACTTTGCATTAACCAAATTGTGATTTCCCGATTTTCTCGGTAGAACTAATATTAATGGCATCTGAATTTTGATCAGGTGAAGGAAACATGACACTCAGAATATTCACACTAATTGGTACTTTATTTTGGTCCACCTCATATGTTGGTGCACTGGAGGTGCCAGAAAATTTGTCCCAGTTCGAGCTTGATAATGGATTGAAAATAATCGTGATAGAAAATCACCGGGCACCGATTGTTAATCATACGCTCTGGTATGATGTCGGAGCATCGGATGATCCACCAGGCAAATCCGGGCTTACCCATTTCGTGGAACACCTGATGTTTGAGGGAACGAAAAATACTGAAGCGGGTGAATTTGACAACCGAATCAAGCTCATGGGTGGATTTAACAATGCTTTTACCAACCAAGAGGGATCAGCTTATACAGTGGAAGTATCAACAGAGTACCTGGAACAGGTAATGGAACTTGAAGCAGATCGCATGGTAAATCTGACCTTCAAACCCGAACTTGTCTTGCGGGAAAGAGATGTAATTCTGGAAGAACGAAAGGAAAGAGTTGATTCCAGCCCCTCCAGTCTCTTGCGTGAACAAATGTCCGCTACGCTGTTTCAAAATCACCCTTATGGAATTCCGACAATTGGATGGGAACATGAAATGAGAAGCCTCACCTTGGAGGATGCAAAATCATTTTACAAAAAATATTATCACCCCAAGAATGCAACATTGGTGATTAGTGGAGATGTTTATCCCGATCAGGTCCTTGAACTGGCCAAGAAGTATTACGGTCATCTGGAGTCACCCGATGATTTTGAGAGAAGTCCCAAACTGCTTGAACCACCCCACATGGCTGAAAGACGTGTTTGGTTTAAGGATCCCAGGGTTTCAACCGAATATGTATTCCGAAAATACCATGTTCCAACAAAAATTGCCTCTGATGAAGAAAACCTTGCCGCCCTTGCCTTGATGGTCGAGGTGCTTGGGGGGAGTGGCAAAACTTCAGTATTGGGTGAAAAACTAACGGTGGAGGAAAAAATTGCCACTTATACCGGTGCTGGCCTTATTGGTGATGTTACACGACCGGTTGTCATAAATATGTATGTGGTCCCGGCACAAGGAGTTAGCCTTGAGGAAGCCGAGGCAAAGATGGATGAGGTCATTGCCGGTTTTCTTGAAGAGGGTGTTGACAAGGATCATTTGGACCGCATCAAAAAGCAGATAAAATATTCCAGGATCTATGCACAGGATGATGCCAAGAATGCGGCCATGGAGTATGGATACGGATTTGTAAATGGCTTGACTGTTGAACAAACTGCAGCATGGACCGACCAATTGCTCAACACGGATGAGGAAAGTGTCCAGGAAGCGGCCGAAATCCTGCTAAGTAAAAACAATTCAGTGACAGGGTGGCTGCTTAAGGAGGTTACAGAACAATGATCAAAAAGATAACCTTTGTTGTTGCTTCCTTCCTATTGCTGATACCAGGTCTAAATGCCGCTGTCGATATTCAGGAATTCGAAACACCAAATGGGATCGAGGTCTGGCTGGTTGAAGATCATTCCAACCCAATCCTTGCTCTGCAGATGTTTTTCTTGACTGGAAGTGTCCATGATCCCGTTGAAAAGGAAGGTTCGACATACATGATGATGGGATTGCTTGAAGAGGGTACTGATGACCTCGATGCTGTAGGATTTCAGATTGAAGTCGAGGAGCTGGGTGCAATATTTGATTTCGATACCTACAAGGAAGCGGTTGCGGTTTCAGCGCAAATGATTACCGAAAACCTTGAACCCTCGGTGGACTTGTTAAGAAAGGCCTTGGAGCAGCCAAGTTTTGATTCTGAACCCATTGAGCGGGTTAGAGGGCAAATCCTGACGAACATAGATTTCGACGAAAAGGATCCCGAGGAAATTGCTTTTGATGCTTTCATTGACATAATGTTTGGTGATCACCCATTGAACCGAAAAAGGGAAGGTAACAAAACGTCGATTACCAATTTGACCCGTGAGGATATTATTGCCGCCTACCAAAATGCGCTGGTCAGGGGGAAAGTTGTCGTGGGTGCTGCCGGGGATATTACAGCAGATCAGTTAGGTGAACTCCTTGATGGTCTACTGGGTGGGTTGCCAGATACAACTCCACCTGTTGTTCCCGCCCTTGCATTGCCACAAGAGGGTCATGTCGAGATAATAGATTTTCCAACACCCCAATCAACAATAGTATTTGGCCATAGGGGATTGATCCGTAATGACCCTGATTTCCTGATGGCCTATGTCTTGAATGAGGTATTTGGCAGGTCGGGCTTTAATTCACGGTTGCAAAAGAAATTACGCGTGGACCTTGGATTGACCTATGGCATAAGGTCATTTCTCTCGACATATCAAACTGGTGGAATGGTTATAGGAAGCATGACCACTGCCAATCAAACAGTGAATGAGGCAATTGATGCCATCAGGCAGGAATGGGCCAACATTGCCAACGAAGGTATAACCCAGGAAGAGTTGGATACGATAAAAATGTACCTGAAGGGATCCTATCACTTGAGGTTCAAGACCAATGAGGATATTGCGGGGATCTTGGCCGGAATGCAATTGGACAATATACCGGCCTCCTATGTAAAGCACAGGAATGATATGATTGAGGCAATCGAACTGGAGGACATCAACAGGGTAGCCAAAAACCTGTTTCGTCCGGAAGAACTGGTCTTTGTGGTTGTTGGACAACCGGATACACCTTCCTGATATTACTCACAGACGACGCCGTCTCCATCCCCATCCCGCATAAATTTGTAGGCAGGGTGGGTTACGTATACGGGTGCAATCCCTGCCTTTCGAGCTTCCTTGCAGGTAACCCTGCCATCACCGTTTTCGTCCCATTCTGATGTGGGTTTGGGGGAATAGGGAGTACCTTCATAAAATACCATTTGGAAGGAATCGCAGTTCTCGATTACCTTGTCAATCGCATTGGCTTCCTTTCGATCAATGGTCAGTTGGTATTCCAACCTGATCTGAATATTACGGTGGACAAACCAGCATTTGTTGTAGTGAGGTAGCCATTCGGCTGCATCAAGATAGCTCTTTTGTTGACGATTGACTTCCGGACTGGCAAGTGTGAGGTTATCCAAGTCCGAGGCAAATTGGCGTTTCACCTTGTTGTTTCGGGCGCAGAGACCGCTGTCATGGGCTTCAACGGTAGCAACCATGTGCTCGATGTCCGTTTGTGAACGAAATTTAAAGTATCTTCCCGTGTAAGGGGAATAAATCCTGCCACCCATTGACCTTATGATCTCCAGTTCCACACTTTGTGGATATCGGTAATCATTTCGATCGTAGGGGGCACATCTGTTTTCCGGTGCAACCCTTAAACCTCGCCACATCTCCTCGGCAAACAATAGACCAGAATCCAACCCAAGGACTACAAGCAACAAGAAGAATTTAGCTAGAAGATTCAGATACACCCGCTTTGCAGCAAATGTCATTAAGTTACATTTCATATATCGACAACGTATCATTTATATACCGGAATGAAAATGAGACGGGTCATGCTTATTGATTCCCACTATAGTATTTCGATTAATCACTTGATTTAGGAGAAATGCATTGTGGTTAAGTAATGACCTTAAAAAAAACCTTTAGCAATAAGATACCGTTAGGATGGACATTGGAAACTGATTTCAGAATAACGCCATCCCAAAGTTTTTCTAGAAAATCCCATTATAATGTTTAGGCTATGAGATTCAGTATTTGGTAAATGAATTTAAACCAAATTAAGAATTAAAGGAGATATTGATGATTAAGAGACTTTCAGTCTTGGTTATGGTTTCGGTCATGTATGTGTCCCAAGTGTTTGGCCAGGGGCTTCCTGACCTTGAGGGTAGGGAAATTGTGGTTGTTACGGAGAATGCCTACCCGCCCCTGCAGTTTATCGACCCCAATTCCGGTGATGCAATCGGCTGGGAATATGATGCAATGGAGGAAATTGCTTCCCTGTTGAATGCCAGTATAACCTACGAGAATATCAGTTGGGATGCCATGATCGCGGCAGTAAGTGAAGGCCAGTTCGATTTGGGCATGACGGGTATCACAATCCGGGAAGACAGAATGGAAAAGGTTGATTTTTCAATCGCTTACATGCGTTCGGAAATGGTCATGATGGTAAGGGGCGATGAAAATAGGTTCAGCAATGCCGAGGAGTTTGCTGCAGATCCCGATTTACTGATGGCTGCTCAACCGGGTACCACGCCATTTTATGTTGGTGTCTATGATGTTCTCGATGGCAATGAACAAAATCCTAGGATTGTATTGTTCGAAACCTTTGGCGCGGGGGTTCAGGCCTTGAAAACAGGGGATGTCGACCTTGTACTGACTGATGGAACGGCTGGTGCGGGTTATGTCGATGCCTCGGATGGTGGTCTGAAAATCATAGGAAGTCCGTTGGGAACCGAGGACTTTGGATTTATATTCCCCAAGGGCTCCGATTTGGTTGAACCCATGAACGAGGCAATCAAGGCCATGCAGGCTTCCGGATCCATAGATGCCTTGAACAA
Source organism: Paracoccaceae bacterium (assembly GCA_009842205.1). Lineage (GTDB taxonomy): Bacteria > Pseudomonadota > Alphaproteobacteria > Rhodobacterales > Rhodobacteraceae > MPNP01. The sequence goes on from VYFX01000011.1 coordinate 184,869, forward strand.
AAAATGGTTTCTTGATTACAAGTTGGGACAATAACCCACTTTTGCTATCAGGCTTGCCCTTGATGGGGTGAAGCCCACCCAGAAATACTGAATGGGGCACGGAGACCGACAAAAGGAAGATTTCCCCTGGTGGTTAGTCATCACCGGGGGAGTTGGCATTTTTGCCTTCTTTCAGATACTCTCTAACGAGATTTATACCAAGGTACTGACTGCTCTATCTACCGGGATATACATCACCATTTTCGTGACCCTGGTGGCCTTTTTCATGGCCTCGGTCATCGGTTTGCTTTTGGCCTTGGCGAGTTTATCCAAATATCTTTTACTCAGGCAATTTGCGAGGCTTTATATAGAGGTAGTCAGAGGGGTACCGATTTTGGTCTTGCTGCTTTATGTGGCCTTTGTATTTGCCCCTGCCCTGGTGTTGGGCTGGAACCATATTGCGGAGTTTTTGGGCCTGGAACCTGCAAGAACCAGAGACTTTTCGTTATTGTGGAGGGCAATTCTAGCACTTACCATTGGTTATTCAGCCTTTATAGCAGAAGTATTCAGGGCAGGCCTGTTGTCAGTTCCCCAGGGTCAGATTGAAGCCTCGCTTTCGCTGGGTCTCAATTCCTGGCAACGCTTCAGGCTTATTGTTTTCCCTCAGGCGATAAAAACAATACTGCCTCCTCTGGGTAATGATTTTGTTGCCATGGTCAAGGACAGTTCACTTGTTTCTGTTTTAGGGGTTTTGGATATAACCCAACTTGGCAAGGTTACGGCAGCTGGCAACTTTCGATACTTTGAAACCTATAATGTTGTGGCTTTGATATACCTCGTGATGACCATTTCCTTGTCATTGATGTTGAGAAAGCTGGAAAATCATCTAAGACAAAAGCCTTAAAGACCAATCAAGCGGTCCTGCTTCGCACGAAGTTTGGCGATATAACTATCCTGAACATAATCCACATTGTATGTCGTGATTAATGACCCTTTTCTGATGTGTTGCTTGACCATGGCCTTTTCCAGCAAACCACAAGGTACGGCTTTTTCAAGTCTGGCTTCATCAGCCCTGTAGGTAACGGCGCGATAGTCGTATTCACCGATTTGACCTAGTATTTCACCTGGATTGAGGTCTTTTTTGGCAACGGCACACACTTCAGCACTTGGAACAGGGTTGGGAACCATGTCTGCCTTGTTGTAAAGTACAGCTCTGGCACAGGTAAGCGGGACCTCAAGGGACGTTAAATGAAAAGGTCTTAGCAGGGAGAAATAAGGACCCTCTCCCATTTTGAGATCACTCATCCGTTCATGAATACGAGGATGTTCGGCCTCAATTATGACAAAAACACCTGGTGCAATTCCCTTTCCTACCGAAAAGTCCACTCGTCCTGGAGCTGACAATACCCCTCCATGCTCCTTGGGAATCAAGACCTTGGCCAACTCATGAGGTCCCACGTTCGGTCCATGCATTCCAGGGATATCCGGAACAAGTCCTGTGGCGTTGGCAATCGCAGCCATTTCAACCATGGTTTTTGACCCTTCGACGAACTCCACCAACATGCGCGGGTTCATGTTTCTGGCCAAAGCTTCTTCCTGGTAATCATCAGGAATGGCATCAAAACGCAGGGGATTGTTTTTACCCTTGCCTGCAGCTACTACCTTATGGCCCATGGCTGTTACAAACTCAATGAGTTCCATACAAGCCGAGGGTTCATCTCCCGCACCCAGTGAATAGATTACGCCATGATCATCAGCGAGTTTCTTCAAAATCGGTCCAATGGTAACATCAGCCTCGACATTCATCATGACCAGATGCTTGCCCTCTTGTATTGACTTTACACCAAACTCGGCTCCAACATTGGGAATTCCAGTTGCCTCAATGATGACATCCACCATATCACTCTGGATTATATTCAGGGGATCTTCGGTAATGGCAACCGAACCATTTTCGATAATCCGGTTGATTTCGGACGCAGAAGTGGCAATTTTGCTGGGTACTTCGGAATTATAGGCATAGTTCAATGCTGCCACACCGGCCCTTGTTTTGTGATCCGCTATGGCAACCACCGACACCCCATCCATGTGTGCGGTACGAACAACAATATCCGTACCCATTTCACCACAACCAATCAATCCTATCCTGACTGGGTTGTTTTCTTCCTGGCGTACTCTCAGATCCCTTGCCAGACCTGTCAAAGAAACATTAGTCAATTGTAAAAATCCCTACTCCAGTTAATGAATATGGCCTGTCTAATTCAGACCGCATATAATCAATGCAATGTCGACCTGATAACAAATTACATTGTTTTGTAACTTCTATCAAATTATTTTGAAATTCAACATCCTGTTAATTGTGAATCAAATATCATCGAAAGTTGATAAATGTTTCAATCAAAGATACCAAGTGGCGTCAAAATCGCTTACCATAGGAGGAAAATGTAAGTTGCTCTTTTTTGCAGTATTTGAGGTCGCACTCAAATCATATTTTCGAGTCATCGCATAAAGCACTTCTCAAAGCAAATACATCAGGGGTTCTTCCAACCTGTTGATAAAACCTTCCATGCAATTGACCAGCTGAAGTTGATCCAAAGAACCTTGAGGTGATATCAGCATAACTTCGATACTGTCTCCCTTCACTCCGATGGTAAAGGTAGGTACCAATGCAGGACCGCTCTTCAGGCTTGAAAATCTTGAGTGGGTGAGATCGGTGATAATCAGATCTGGCAGTCTCGCTTCATCGGTCTGGACAATTTTACTCAGACTGGCAAATTCGGGTACAGTGTAGGAAATAGTTGTCTCGGATATGGTATCCACCTGTACCACAACATCCCTTGCCCCAAGCACTTCCTGATATGACCGGGCGGCAAAGGCGGCCATTGCTACCGTAATCGGCAAATCTGCCCTGTTATCTATCAATTCACCAAAGTTCCGGAATGCCGTACCATCCACTTCAGCACGAACATATATTTCTATGCCCGGTGCATGAGCAGATGGCATGGATTCAAACTCCTTGAGATCCGAAACATGATAAGGTTGTGGTAGACCCAACTGGACAAGATAACCCAGATCAAAACCACGTTCCCAGGCCAGTTGCTTTGCCTTTGGAGATGCTAAAATCTTGCCATGCATATTGTACTTGTCGACGATAGGTGTTTTTGGGAGGCTTTGTACTTCAGGCACTGGAACACTTACTGGTGGACTTGCTGGAGATTTAGTTTCCTGTTCTAGTTTGGATGAGCTTGAGGATGCGGGAATTTCACCATCTGTTTCAGCATCTGAAATTATCGCAATGACCTCTCCAACCGGAACGTCGGTTCCCTCATCAGAGAATATCTTGGCAAGAAAGCCGGAATGCTGGGCTTCCACCTCCATGGTAGTTTTGTCGGTTTCCACTTCCATGAGGATATCACCTATAGCAATGTCATCACCAACCCGTTTTTTCCAGGAGATAATGCGTCCTGAATCCTGGGTCATACCCAAGGCAGGCATGATGATGTCATGCATCATGTACCAATTCTCCACGACAGATGGAAAGTGCCTTTTCGGCAACAAGTTCCGGGGTTGGAACTGTCAAGTCTTCCAGTGCGGGTGAGAAAGGAACGGGTACATCCATGGCGCCAAGTCGAATGATCGGTGCATCCAAATGATAAAAGGCCTTCTCGGAAATTCGAGCAGCGATCTCGGCTGTAATTCCATAATTTTGATGACCCTCGTCAACAACCACTGCTCGCGAGGTTTTCCTGACACTCTCAAGGATTGCCCTTTCATCCAATGGTACTATAGTACGTGGATCCATAACTTCGGCAGACATGCCTTCTTCAGCCAGCAAATCGGAAGCCGCCACACATGTCTGAACCATGGAAGAAGTACCAATCAAGGTCACATCATTACCTTCACGAAGCAGATTGGCCTGGCCAAACTCAATAAGGTATTCCTCTTCAGGGACATTACCCTTCATTTGATAGCTCAGTTTGTCTTCAAAAATGACGACCGGATTGTCATCCCTTATTGCTGTCTTCAGCAGCCCCTTGGCTTCATAGGGTGTCGCTGGTAGCGCAACCTTCAAACCCGGAATGTGAGCTACGAGGGCATGCAGCGATTGACTATGCTGGGCTGCCGAACGACGCGTTGCACCAAGATTGGTTCTGACAACCAGTGGAACATTCAGTTTGCCACCGGACATGTAGTGTGTCTTGGCCGCCTGATTGCACAATTGATCCATGATGAGAAACAGAAAATCGCCAAACATGATGTCTACGATTGGCCGCATGCCCGTCATGGCTGCTCCAACCGCAATTCCCATGAATCCAGGTTCGGCTATCGGCGTATCAATAACCCTTTCAGTTCCAAATTCCTCGACTAGACCGGACAAGACCTTAAAGGGGGTACCGGCTTCAGCTACATCCTCACCCAGCAGAATGACTGTTGAATCACGGCGCATTTCCTCGGCAATGGCTTCATTCACGGCCTGTGAATGGGTGATTTCACGATCCATTACTGTCACCACTGATATACGGCAGGGCATGCTTCACGCCAGCAAAGACATGGGTATCAACCTCATCATGATTCGGATAGGGTGCATCAATTGCGTATTGAACTGCTTCCTCGGCTTCGGCATGAATGCCGCTTATAATTTCGGACAGTTCCTCAGAGCTCGCGATGTCCTGTTCTTCAAGCCATCTGCCAAAATTGGTAATCGGATCGCGATCCTTCTGCCAGGCCGTCTCTTCATCCTTGGTGCGATAATAGCTGCGGTTGATGTCCCCGACATGATGACCATGATATCGGTAGGTCTCCAATTCAATGAAAAAGGGTCCCTCGCCATTACGCAACCGGTTCACTAAACCCTGGGTGAGCGCATGAACCGCCAGAACATCCTGCCCGTCAACCTTGTGTGATTCAATACCAAAGGCTTCGGCCCTTGCCTTCAGGGAGCCTGCTGCAATTTCGCTGGTTGGGGTATATTCGGAATAGCCATTGTTCTCACAGGCATAGATGACGGGTAATTGCCAAAGGGCAGCCATATTCATGACTTCATACCATAGGCCTTGGGCTGTTGCCCCATCACCAAAAAAGCAGACCGCCACAGTCTTGGTACCAAGCAATTTAGCCGAAAGGGCCGCACCGGTTGCTATGCCCATAGAGCCACCGACGATGGCATTGGCACCCAGATTACCATTGTCCTGATCGGCAATATGCATTGATCCGCCTTTACCCCGGCAGTAACCCTCAGCCTTGCCAAGCAGCTCACAAAACATTTGCTTGAATTCAGCACCCTTGGCAAGACAATGACCATGGCCACGATGGGTAGAAGTAATTCTATCGGTACTGTCTAAAGCTTCACAAATACCGACGGCAACAGCTTCCTGACCGATATACATATGGGTCAGGCCCGGCATCTTGGCATTGAGGTACAACTGGTTGGCATTCTCCTCAAAGGTACGAATACGTACCATCTGCTTGTATAAATGCAGGTATTGTTCGGTATTTTTTCGAACTGACTTGGTCATCTGGTGATCTCGAATATCATGGATCAATATCGACTGGCAATGGGAAGTTCCTCTGCCGGGAAAAGCGATATAACCTCACAACCCTTATCCGTCACAACGACTTCCTCTTCGATTCTGGCCGCAGAATACCCATCATCGGCCGGACAATAGGTCTCCAAGGCAAATACCATGCCAGTTTGAATCTCCATCGGATTATCAAGACTCACAGCACGACTTATGATCGGTCGTTCATGCAGAGCCAAACCCAGACCATGCCCAAATTGCAGACCGAAGGCAGCAAGTTCATTTGGAAAGCCAATGGATTCTGCTGTTGGCCAAAGCTTGGCAACAGCGTCCGTGGTTACCCCGGGTCTTATGGCCTGGATAGCAGCATCAAGCCATTCACGTGCCTTGATATAGGCATCATTCTGAGAAGGTGTGGCCCGTCCTATGTTGAAGGTTCGATAATAGCAAGTACGGTAACCCTGGTAGGATTGTAGAATGTCAAAGAAGGCTTGGTCACCCGGTCGGAAATAGCGATCCGTGAAATTATGCGGATGCGGGTTGCATCTTTCCCCCGAAATGGCATTGATGGCTTCAACATCATCACTGCCCATTTCATAGAGCATCTTGTTGGCCAGAGCCACGATATCGTTTTCACGGACACCGGGTTTCAGGTTCTCGTAGATCATGTGGTAAGTTCCGTCAACCATGCTTGCAGCCTGGGTCAGAAGTTGAATCTCGTCCCAATTCTTGATTTCACGTGCCGAAAGCATGACTTGTTGGCCATCCACCAAATTCAATCCGGCTTCCTGCAAGGCATGAAACATTGCCGTTTCAGCATAATCAACACCAACCGGCATATCGGCCATGCCGGCTTCCCGGATTAGACCGGCAATTTCTTCGGCATAGTGTTTCATCAAGCCAAAACTTGGCGGGATCGTTCCCCTCATGCCAACGACACCAGCACGGCAATGATCGGGAAGCAACCAGTCGGAATATTTCCGATGGTGGACGGCAGCTGATCCAAAGTCCCAGACATAGGGGGATTCGTCACCTGTCAGCAGACAGAAACGACACATTTTGTCACGCTCCCATTCCCCAATCTTGGTTGCCGAAACATAGCGGATATTGTTGACATCAAAAAGCAAAAGTGATCCGCAATTGCTGTTTGCCAGGGCTTGTCTTGCACGAGAAAGTCGATAGCGACGCAGCCGGTCAAAATCCACACGGCGTTCAAAGTCGGTATTGGTATGTCCCCAGGCAGGTAGTCGGTCTTGCCAGTTCCAGTTTGGTTTCAGGTCCGCAGGTACCAACACATTAGGTGTAAGTGCTCGGTTCATCGGTAATATCCTTTACTAAAATAGTTCAATAAATGTTAGGTGTGCTTGGTTAGGGTTAAATCCAGTGAATAATTTGTCCAATCTGAACAAAACATCAAACGGTTCAATTGGTTTTCTGTTTAAGTTTGGCCAGATGAGGGTATTTCTCCGTAAGTAGAGAACCCTGGTAATAGGTAGCCTTGTAAGGTGTGGTCTCCTGAATCAGCTCAAGCCATAAGTTGATTGCGGGATACTTGTCCCATAGGTTGCCCAAATTGATATCATCCATGCGAACAACAACAGGCATGATCGCTAGGTCTGAGAGGGATATGGTATCTCCATACAGCCAGGGTCCGCCACTTTCCTTGATATATTGAGCCATCCTGTCAATGCCCCTTTGAAGACGTCCAAGTGCTTCATTCATGTCCTTGTCGGGGAAACCTGTTCGACCCATTTTCATGAGGAATTCCCGCCTCAGGGGTTTGCTGTCGCACAAATCCTGAAACTCCTTTTCTGACATTGCCTGAAAATGGGGGAGAAAGGCAAGATTATAGGATGGAACACGAATGGCGGGAGTTGGTACCTCGTCGATAAATCTCATCTGGGAACGCATCTCAGCAACGGCAACCGGATCGTCTGGTCTAAATGACGGGCTTTCCGGCAAGATGTCCTCCAGATATTCTAGAATGACGGCGCTGTCAATGATAGCCTGCCCATCATGAACCAATGTGGGAACAACACCATTGGGATTGATGGCAAGATATTCCGCTTTCAGTTGATCTCCGGCAAACAGATCCAGCTTATGCTCTTCAAAGGCGATACCCTTGGCATGCAACAAGTACCTGACTCGTTGGCTGCAAGTTGATTGGGGAGCGTTAAAAAGAATAAATTCAGACATTTTCTAGTCCCAATTCAGGAATTGCGGGAGTTTTCCATGTTTGGCAAGTGTTCCCACAATTCCAAGAGGAAAAAATATCAAGGTCAACATCATGATCAGGCCGGTAGCCAGAACATTGATTTCGGAAGCACCAAGAGTTGCCACGAACAATTCATTGAAGGCAATAATTAGTATGGCACCAATAACTGGTCCTGCAATCGTACCTTTTCCTCCCAGAACACACATCAGAACCATGTTAACGGAAATAAGTATGATAAGGAATATGTTGGGCCGGATTTAGGTTAGATACTCACCCCAAACGGCGCCGGCCATACCAACAAAAAAGGCCGATACTGCAAAGGCCAGTACCTTGTAAAGACGTGTGTTGATGCCTGAACTCTCAGCCTTTATTTCATCCTTCGAGATTGCTCGCAGGCCAAGGCCAAACTTGGAATGCTTGATTTTATAACTGACCCAGACCGCAATTGCCGCCATAACGATAAATGCATAATAATAGGGTAGTTTGGCCCATTGGACTGGGAGGTCGTTAACGGGCAAGGCAAGACCGGCAGCACCTCCTATAAACTCCCAGTTTTCGAAGACGATTCGAAAGATCATGACCAGGGCAAGAGAAGAAATGATGAAGGATGGACCTCGTACACGGAGTGTTACCAAACCGATACAATAACCGATAACAGCGGCCACCAGACCGGCCAGCGGAGCTATGATTATGGTCGAAATGTCCAACCGGGCAAAGATCATGCCGGCGAAATAACCGCCTATGGCAAAAAATACATTGTGACCCAACGAAATATAACCGGTAAACCCACCAAGTATATTCCAGCCTGAGGCCATGACCACATAGCAAGCGGTGAATAGAGTCAGATGAATGACATAGTTGAAATTGCCAATTAATTGCAATGCCGGAAGAACCAGCAGGAGGGCCAATACCAGATAGGGAAACCACAGGCTTCTTTTCTTGTTTACGGCTATGGCAATGCTTTGGTTATACCGCTCACGGGCAGCCAGTATTTCGTCAGTTGCAAGTTCTGCCATTATGCCAACTCCGGTTTTTCACCAAACAGCCCTTGCGGTCGTACCAGTAATACGACAAACAAGGCTATGAAGAATGTTAGTGTAGACCAGGTTGCACCAAAATAGGTGCCGACCAGGGCGGCAACTGCTGAGAGCAGGAATGCCCCGATAACCGTACCCAGGATTGAACCCATGCCACCAAGGACAACAAGGGACATCAGAATGACGATCCATTCCCAATGTTTGGAAGGAAAAAAGGAAAAAATAAATGAAACCAATGCCCCGGCTGCTCCGGCAAGGGCAAGGCCAATTGCAAAACTGATCAAACCGACACGATTAACGTTAACCCCCAGCAATTCGGCGGCTTCACGGTTTTCTGTTGTCGCCCTTATGGCATAGCCCAGTCGTGAATATTTTAGAAACAAGGCTAATGCCGAAATTATGATTATCGATATGATCGAGGCATAAAGTTGACCCTTTGGAATAAAGATGTCGGCCAAAAAGAAGGCCTCCGTGGCATAGTCAGGAGAGGTTATACGCTGAGTATTGGTAAAGGCCGTACCCAGCATACCTTCTACAATCATGGCCAGGGCGAAGGTCAGGAGAACGGTCATCTCGGAATATTTGGCTGAACGGGCTTCCCTTTCAAAAACAAACCGATAGAGGATTGCACCTATGCATGCAAGAATGATTGCAGCCACGGGCAACATGAACATGGGTTCGATATTGGATAAGCGAAATGGCCAATAAGCCACATAGGCACCAATCATGATCAGTGAGGGGTGGGCAAGATTAACGATACGCATCACCCCAAATATCAGACTTAGGCCCGAACCCATCAATGCGTAGACCCCACCTAGGGCGATTCCCAGGATCAGGGTTTGGATTAATAGTGTCATGGCTTATCCTTTCTACCACCCAGGTAGAGTTCCTGGATTCGGGGATCTTCAAGAATTTCCTGGGCTGGACCATCGAATAAACTGCGACCCAAATCCAAGACGACACCCCAATCTGAGTATTTTAGTCCCATAAGTGCATTTTGCTCCACAAGGATAATTGTAATCCCTTCCTTGGCCATTATTTGCATGACCTCAAAAACCTCACGTACTATTTTGGGAGCAAGTCCAAGGGAGGGCTCATCCAGCATAACGATTTCAGGCTTGAGAATCATTGTCCTTGCCATGGAAAGTATTTGCTGCTGACCGCCAGATAAAGTACCAGCGTGTTGACTGTGCCTTTCCTTGAGGATTGGAAATTGCTCTTCTATTTCGCCAATTCTGTTATTCAGGTAGGAATCGTCCGTAATAGAATAACCACCCATTCGCAGATTTTCCCGAACCGTCATTTTGGGAAACAAGGCTCTTTCCTGAGGTACAAAGCAGATTCCCTTTCTGAGTATTTGATCCGGGCGAAGTCCCTTTAGGCTTTCACCCTTGTATCGGACATCACCTTCCCGTACTTTCAACATGCCCACGATGGCCTTTAACAGAGTTGATTTACCTGCTCCGTTTGGTCCTATAATACAATGGACTTTCCCTGGATGGACCGAAAGATCGGCTCCATTGAGAATGGCCGGACCATCACCATAGCCAGCCACAACTCCAGTTGCTTCCAAAAGTTTACTCATTCCGTGTTCTCTGATGTTCCACCCAGATAAGCTTCCAGAACCTCAGGGTCATTTTGAACCTCATCGGGAGTTCCATTGGCAATTACCTTTCCCTGAGCCATCACTACAACCTTGTCGGAGAGTTGCATGATAAGGTCCATGTTATGTTCTACAATAAGGACCGTAAGGCCCTGTTCATTCAAGCGGCGGATATGATTGACAATCTCGTCTAGAAGTGTTGGGTTAACCCCGCCAGCAGGTTCATCAAGAAGAATTATTTTCGGATCGCTCATCAATAGTGCAGCAAGGTCCATTAGCTTTTTTTGACCATAACTGAGATTGGAACCGTCTTCATGGGCAATTCTGGTTATGCCCAGAAAATCCAGTATACCAATTGCCTTATCGATTTCATCAGGACTCATTGCCGGTTTGAGCAAGTCCTTCCATCCGCGGGTTTTCGACTGGCAAATAATGTTTTCCAGTACGGTCATGTCGGCCAGATTACGAGAAATTTGAAATGTTCTGGAAAGTCCTCGGGCCGTGATTTGATGTGGTCGAAACTGATCAATGCGCTCACCATCGAGCCAGATTTCACCACTTGTTGGAGTCATGGTACGGCTGATGCAGTTGAAGGCCGTGGTCTTACCGGCACCATTGGGTCCAATCAGGGCAGTAATGCGGCCTTCTTCGGCAACAAAACTGCAATTATCAACAGCCTTGATTCCACCGAAATGCTTGGAAAGTTCCTTAACTTCAAGCATTATTGTTTCTGCCCCCTACTTGTATATCTACGGTACCCGCCACCAGCAATTAGGTGGCGGGTTCAACTTATTTTACTCTAGAATCCCTGTTTGGGATAGGTCATGCTTTGAACTCCTTCAAATTCATCAGTTGGATAAACAAACTGGAGTTCACCATCATTCCATTGGGACATGAGAAACGGCTTATCCTTCGGAAGTCCACGCTCATCCCAGGCAAATCGACCAAGTATCGTTCTCACCGGATCATCGGTCGTTCGCGCCTTTAGCCAGGCTGACATCGCATCATTGTCTGTCGAACCTGCCCCCATAATGGCTTGTTCTATACCTTGGCAAACCGCAAAGGGTATGGCACTGTCTTCATCGGGAGCTTGGCCATAGGCAGCTTCAAAAGCCTTTACAAAATCCTGATTGGAGAAGGGTTCACCAGCCAGGAGTCCCTGAAATGGCACTGCCGGATGCCAAGAGGTATGTACCAGAACCGAATTAGAGGATTCGCCTGTTCCTTCAAGATATTCCGACTGGGTTCCCTGGCTGAAATAAACCATTTTGGGTTCAGCCTGTACAGTCTTGAGTGCCCGGGTGATTTGCACAGCTTCTTCGGCCGAGGCTGTCAAACCCACTATGAGTTCGGCACCAGATCTCTTGATTGAATTGGCTAAGGTCAACCAGTCATTGAATCCTTCTTCCGGCCACTTTTCAGAGTAGACAATTTCGATGCCTGCATCCACGAGGAAGCCAGGGGCGAGGTTTTCAACGACACTACCATCGGCCGGGTCCATGACTTCCATGCCAAGAAGACCTGCTTCAACAGCATTGGCAAAGAAATCATCAGCAGCTACAACTGCAGCTGTTGCGGGCTTGTCATCGGCAGGTACCAGATCTTCCAAAATACCCTGAAGTGTTGCACCGACATATTCTGCTGCACTTGGCTGGAAGTAGAATACTTTTTGATGTCCTTGGGTGTAGATTCGTAATGCACCACCCGCTGGTAGTGGGTGAACAAAGCCATTCTTTTCCAGTATGTTGGCTACAGGGAAACTCAATCGTGATGAGAAGGTACCGAATACGGCATCAACCTGATCGACATTGATGAATCGCTCATATTGATTGATAGCGGTGGCCGGGTCAGATCGGTTGTCGGACATAATGAGATTGACCTGTTCTCCCATTATTCCACCTTTTTCATTGATCAAATCAACACAGAGTTGATATCCCTGCTCATGCTTGGAACCAGCGATTGAAAAACCCCCGGTGAGGGGCAGAGATGCGCCGATTTTGATTTCGGCTATGGTGGGTGTCGCCAGCAATACCGTGAGGGTAGCTACGATACCAATAAACTGCTTTTTCATTTTTTCCTCCATAATATTGAATAGCAGTGGAATTACCTATTGAGGTTTGTCTTGATCCGAAATCTCCAAGCCCGTGGGGTAAGGAGAATTTTCACTTTCAAGTTTCATGCCTGATGCGAGGGCCAACGTTTCCAGAATGGCTGCAAAATCCATTTCCAGATATTCCGCTGGATCGTCCTGGAGTTGTGCAGCACCAAAATGTGATTGCAGAATTTCACGTGTTATGGCAGAAGTTGGCATGTTAACTCTAAGTTCACTAGCTGCCATCCTCCCCAGATCCAAATCCTTCATTAGCAAATGCGGTGTAAAGGTTGTTGACCAGTCAAGATTTATCAAGGCATTTGATTTGTACCGCGTAAAGATCGAGCCCATCACCGAATTATTGATGAAATCCAGAAAATCACGGCGAGGGACACCGGCCTTATTAGTTAACAATGTCATTTCTATTAGGCTTGTAATAACGGTTCCAAGGAACAGGTTATGGGCAATTTTGCAAAACCTTGCAAGTTCACCTTCGCCCACATAGGAAACCCCTCTTACAGCGTAGGTGGAGATAATCGGTTTGACCCTTTCGAATGCTTCTCGTGGTCCTGATACAACCGAACTCAGCTTACCGGCCGTAACACACTTGCCTGTTCCGCTTACGGGAGCCGCTAGGAAAATACACCCTTTTTCAGTTACCCGGTTTCGAATATCGGCCGACTGGTCAACGGCAATGGAAGAACAGTCAAGCAGGATTTCCGGTGTTTTTTCACGAGTAAGGACCCCATTCTCACCGAAATAGACCTGTTCAAGGTCCTTGCCGGTAGATACCATTGTGCCCAAGACATCGACCGAAGCCAGTTGGTTGGGGCTATCGACCAGAACGGCCCCCTTGGAGATCAGGGGTTCAGCCTTTGACTTGGTGCGATTCCAGACTTTTACTTCATACCCGGCATCCAACAAACGCTCGACCATGGCATAACCCATACGCCCGATTCCTATCCATCCGATGACTAGATCACTCATTGTAGATTCCTTTCAATTTTTTCTCTTTTTCGAACGACTACAGTTTTGGTTTATTTATTTCCTGCCAGAACGTTTCCTAATCCCGAAATTGCTAAATTTACTACGCCTTGTTTAAAATAATTTCCAATTTAATGCAAACGATTGCATAACTAAAAATCAATAGATAAAAAATGAAATTTATATTGTCAAGTATTTTTTTACAATCGTTTGCAAAATTCTTATATAGTATAATTCTAGGTGTTATTACGGGTTGGAAGATGGTCAATAAAAAGAGAAATGTCATTACCCTGAAGGATGTTGCCATAAAGGTTGGCGTTGACAAATCCACAGTTTCAAGAGCCTTGAATCCCGGTACGCAGGATTTGCTATCTCCTGAAGTGGTAGCAAGAATTCGGGATGTTGCAACACGAATGGGGTATCGAAAAAATCAATTGGCCCGAAGTCTAAGGACACAAAGGACAATGACTGTCGGGATTGTATTGCCAGATATAACCAATACGTTGTTTGCCCCAATTGTTAGAGGTGCGGAAAGTATTCTTGAGCCTTTGGGGTATACTTCCATGATAGTCAACACAGATGATGATTCTGAACGCCGAAACTATCTGATTGGTGTTCTGCTGGAAAGAGGGGTGGATGGGATAATTGACGCAGCACCCCAGATTTCAACTACCCAATTTAAAAGTATAGAAGAGCATGGAGTGCCCTTGGTGACGGCCATTAGAAAAACTGACCGTACATCCATTCCGGCTGTTATCAACGATGACGAGGAAGGAATAAGATTGTTGATTCGATATTTACATGTGAGAGGGCATCGGAAACTGGCCCATATTGCAGGACCTGAAACCCTGTCAACCGGTCATTTGCGACTGAATGCCTTCCGACAGCAAACGTCCCTAATTGGGCTTGATATTCCCGAAAATGCGATTGCTTATGCCATGCGTTTTGACGAGGATGAGGGCAGTCGGTGTGCTTTGGATCTTTTGGTTAGTGGACTCGATTTTACGGCTATTGTTTGTGCCAATGATCGACTTGCTCTAGGTGCCATAAAGGCCTTGCATCAATCGGGGATTCAATGCCCCGAAGATATTTCAGTAACTGGTTTTAATGATCTTCCGTTTCTGAATCTCATCCCTCCAGGCTTGACTACAATCCGCATTCAGCAATTTGATGTTGGTCGATTGAGTGCAGAATTGTTGACTAGAATGATGACCAATCAGGAAGCAGCTATACCTAGTACGAGTATATTACCCGTTGAGTTGGTTGAACGAGGAAGTGTATCCAAACCTCGGACAAATTCGTTTTGACACAAAGAGCAAATTTATGACTAAGATTTAGAGCCTGAATCATAAGTCACAAAAACAATTAAAATGATGTTGTTTTTGTGCTGTTTAGACTTAAAAAGTCGAATAAGGTTGCATTTTACCTCCTTCTACTATATTTATTTAGGAAGATCATTTTCTAAAGGAGACATATATGCCGATGTCCGTAAAACTTTCAGACGCATTGATTAACAAGGCACGTCAATATGGTGGTGTTTACCATCGCTCTATTCCAAAGCAAATTGAGTATTGGTCAACTATTGGGAAAATAGCCGAGGAAAATCCAGATCTACCCTACAGCTTTATCAAGGATATTCTTATTGCCCAGCAGGAAGCTACTGATGGTCAGGTTACCCCATATGAATTTGGTTAATACAAATGAATGTAGTACAAACCAACCTGTTCAAGAAGGCCGTCAAAAAACTACACACAAACCAAAAAACAGATTTGGACAAAGCAGTCAATGCCATCATTAATGAACCAAAAATTGGACAGCTAAAAGGTGGTGATCTTTCAGGGGTTCTCGTTTATAAATTCAAGATGGTGAAACAGTTAATACTACTTGCATACACCTTTAATGAGCAGACGATTACATTAACTTTATTAGCTCTTGGAACACACGAGAATTTTTATCGCGACCTCAAAAGCAATATTAAATCCAAATAATTTTCCTTTTTATCAGAAGTTTCCATGTAGATATCTGTAGTTTGATTGGTACTGCATCATATCCAATACCCGTAATCATCAATGAAAAGAGACCCAGTTGTAATATCTGGTTGTGATGCAAGTATATCCCCGGCTATCCAGAGAATCATGTTTTGGTTGAGTAATGATCCAATCATGTTTTGGTTGTTTTTCACAACAATATTTATCTTGTCATTATTAAGGTATTTTATTAGATAAATTTTACTGTGTTTTCTCCGTCATGATAGGTTTAAGTTGGTTCAAAAAATAAAAAAATTGAGTGAGCATTCCATAAACAGGATTGCAGCTGGAGAGGTAATTGAACGACCGGCATCTGCTGTCAAGGAATTGGTGGAAAATTCAATTGATGCTGGCGCAAACCAAATTGAGGTGATATTTTCAGAGGGTGGAAAATCCCTGCTTAAGGTAGTGGATGATGGTATTGGAATTGCCCGAATGGATCTTTCCCTTGCCATTCAAAGACACGCAACATCAAAAATAACTGATCTAAACCTGGACGATATAAAGACACTCGGTTTTAGAGGTGAAGCCCTACCCTCAATGGGGGCTGCTGGTTCCCTTTCAATTACTTCCAGAGTAGAGGGAAGTGAATCCGCTTTTAACATTAGAGTTGATGCAGGTGTTGTTTCTGATATCAAACCAGCTGCCTTGAGCAAGGGAACCATAGTTGAATTGACAAGACTGTTTCATGCAACTCCGGCAAGGTTAAAATTCCTCAGAACCGACAGATCAGAAGCAAGAGCCATTACCGATATGGTAAGGTCACTTGCCTTGGCAGCTCCCGAAGTGGGATTTACGCTGATTGAACAATATCCGGAAGGAGGGCAAAGAAAGGTTTTTTCTCTTGAACCGCATCCTGATACAGGAAAACTGCCTACAAATGAACGTCTCAATCGATTGCTAGATAAGGGATTCGCAGAAAACTCCTTTATGGTAAATTACCAAATTGAAGAAGCGGAAATAGTCGGATTTTGTTCCCTGCCTACCTTCACAAAAGGGATATCGAATAGCCAATTCCTGTTTGTAAATGGTCGTCCTGTAAAAGACAGGTTGTTACAAGGCGCTTTGCGAGGAGCTTATGTCGACCATCTGGCTAAAAACAAATATCCCCTTGTCGTTCTATACCTAACGTATCCTGCCGATCTGGTTGATGTCAATGTCCACCCTACAAAGGCCGAAGTCAGATTTCGCAACCCGGGATTGATCCGCGCCCTGATCGTGAAATCAATTCATGAGGGTCTTCAGAGGGAGGGGCATCGATCGGCACCAGCCATATCTTCCCAATTATTGGGAAAAGCCAGACCTGGATTGGACAATTACCGGCAGGGGCAAGTAACTACTGAAAACAGGACGATTTCAGTGCAAGGTGACGATTCTGTAAGTGATGGCATGAATAAACTGGATGAGTTTCCACCCTGGCTGGAAAATGCACTACCTTCAATTACAAGCTCATTGGTAGAATCGGAAAATGATTACCGGTATCCCCTAGGAGCTGCGATAGTCCAGTTCCACAAGAAATTCATAGTTTCCCAAACCCCGAATGGAATCATCGTTGTTGATCAGCATGCAGCGCATGAAAGATTGGTATATGAAAAATTGAAAAAACAATTTGTCGAGAAAAGATCAGAGACAAAAAGACTACTTGTTCCTGAAATAATCGAATTTGCTACTTCCGAGGTTGAATTGATAATCGAAATCAAGGATGAATTGGCCCAACTGGGATTGGTTGTAGAGGAATTCGGACAGGGAGCGATTTGTGTCAGGGAAATTCCTTCCCTGCTTGGAAACCCGGATGTCAAGTCCCTGTTGCAGGACATTCTCGAAGGACTAATCGAGGGGAACAGTACAAATATCGTTGAGCAAAAGATAAACGAGGTAATCAGCAGAATGTCTTGTCATGGCTCAATTCGGGCTGGCAGAACGCTGACCATACCAGAAATGAATGAATTGTTGCGAGAAATGGAAAAGACACCACATTCGGGCCAATGCAACCATGGGAGACCAACTTACATCGAAATGAAACTGGCAGATATCGAGAGGCTATTCGGTAGAACCTGAAAATAAATCAAGCCCAGTGGAAATCTATCGAAGTATACTTTGTTTACTCCCGACTTTGACACTTTTGTCCTGATTTAATCTCGTTCCCTTTCCCTGCAACCCCATTCCATCGGGTTTGCAGTTGTCGACCAACCTAACAAACAGTTTGTAGAGCCTCATTATATATTTACTTGCAATTGGCAAAAACTTAAGGCCTACTCAAGAAAAAGATATCATAATGTTCGTCTGCACCAAGAGATCACCACTGATCGACAAGACTCCCATACAGATTGTCCAAAGTTACCGCAATGAAGATGTAAGGCCAAGACACAATGTCATCAGGCATATCGTGAGGGTCTTTCTGGTCCAGAGGAGGTTGAGCAATTGTCAAGACATGAAAATATAGTTCATTCCAAAATAAGGCTGTGGTCTGCAAATTTCTCCCCAATAATCACTCTAATAGTGACCATTTTCCCGCATTAAGGCATCAGAACGGTTTTGGGCATTTCTCAATGCTGTTGAAACGGTTTTTTGACCAAGTAGCATATCATGCAATTCTTCCCCAGCAATATCAATGATACTTACAATTTCAGGTACCGGTGGTCGGGGCCAAACTTGCAATACTCCTTCGCGAGCCATTTTATCGACAATAGTTATCAGAGGTGATATTTGCTGAACTTCAGGGTCGCTGCTAACACTGAATCTTGGGCTAACCAAACTGCCGTTTTCGATATAAAGTTTTATTGCTTGGGCAGAAGTCAATGTAACCAAGGCATCCCAAGCTGCATTGATTCTTTGCGAATCGATATTTGATGGTATGGCAAGAGCATATCCTCCAACAGGAGCTATTGGATATCCATTGGTCCCAACCGGGTGGGGCATATATTCTATATTATTGTAGGCTTTTGATTCCTTGTTTAGTTCAAAGAGTGGAGCCAATAACGTTGCCGAGTAGGCCATGGCAGACTTGCCATCCGCAAAACACCGAGCTCTCTCGTACCAAGACATGCTTAAAATCTCATTTGGTGATACATTGAGCAATTCCAATAAATACTCTGCTGCTTCCCTTGCTTCCGGAGAATCGAATTTTGGGCGAAAACAACTGCCATCAACATTTTCACAATCGAATCCCCCCATTGTTTTTCGTAGATCAAGTACCGGTTGGCCCAACGCTGCTATGATAAACAGGAAGGAGTGGCCAAGCGGTGTACCTCGGGCGGCATTCCAAGCAATGCCTGCAACTCCCCTGTAGGGATCATGCAATGCCTTGGCTGTGGCAATTGTTTCCGAGATGGTACTTGGAGGTTTCAACCCCTTTTCCTCTAGCAAATCCCGTCGGCATACCAAAAGTTCAGGTGTCGTTTGTACGGGAATTCCATACTGTCTACCCTTGTAACGTGTACTTGCCAACGCGACCGCATGAAAATCAGAGAGATCAAGGTCACTTGCCGTTACAAATGAATCCACCGGTAGAAACCGGCCTGCTTCTGCCATTTCCCCAAACCACGGCAAATCACAGGCAATGATATCATAGCGCGACACGCGTGCATTTGCATTGTTCAGTATTTCTTCGCGAAGGCGATCGATGGAAAGTGCACGACTCCAAATTCTAACACCAAATACAGTCTCAAGTTGCTTTCTTAATGCATGCATGGCCATGAAGGTTGGGTCCGCATGAACCAATAGTCGTAGTTCTCCACGAATTGGAAGTTTTGAATTGTAGACCGAAAGAGGGGGTAACGTATTGCTACCAATGTAAGATGAACCAAAGTAGTATTCGTTGTGGTGTTTTTTTAATCCATCAACCGGCTCGGCAATTCCACCAACTAGAGTTCGTGCCCTACGAGTGAATTCCTGCCATTCCTGAATGAGTTTAAGTGAAGGGTGAAGGGAAAATGATTTCCCCGTGGGCGTTTTGGGGCGTCTTATGATCAGACCACGTTTTTCTATATTTGCAAGTGCACGCTTAGCTGTTCCATAGGACATGCCAGAAGCCCAGACCAAGGAACTGCTGGTAGACAATTTCCCACTAATGTGGTTACGCATTAGTTCTGTGAGAATCCTCATTTCACTGTAACCAGTCTTAAGTGAAAGTGATAATTCTGCTTCACTCTGAAACTGATCGATGAAATCAAGCAACTTGGAAATTTCCTTGCTGGAAACTTCTGGTTGCCAACGCCTGTCTTCAGTTTCGTAGGGACCTTCCGGCTTATTCCTGTAGTACATTGAAAAAAGTGCTATCGCATGAAAATCCACAACGGATATTCATTGTAAGTTACGTGTTGTTACAGCCAAGACAAAGAAAAAACCAAATATTATTTTGACCCAAGTACTCAACTAATTCAATTTTTTCCTTAAGGGTATTCAAGGAGGTCCGGTCTGGCGACGGGCCAGTAATGGGCCACGTCTGGCATCAACATCAGAAATTATTTGCCGTCGACGTTGATTTTCATCAAAAATTCTACTTCCTGTTTGGAACATGATCACGACCATCAGCAGGACACCAAGATATAGTTGAACCATAAAAGCTGGAGTTACATTAAATACCAAACCCGTGTTCAGGAAATTAACCGTCAAGGTACCAATTGCAGCACCGATTACACCTCCCTTACCACCCAAAATTGATACACCACCAATAAATGCTGCAACAGTACCGGCAAGAAGGAGATACTGGAGTCCCAAGGCCTGGGCTGTACCTGATCTAAGACCAATGATCACACCTCCAAGGCCGGCACATAATCCTGAAATCGCAAATACGATAATCATTGGTCGCTTCAGGTTTACACCTGCGGCAAGCGCTTCCTTTCTGGCACCGCCAATGGCGTAGATTTCACGACCAAATCGAGTATAGTTCATGAAAATACCAACGAGAATGAACATGAAAATCACAAGAATACTTGCAGGTGAAAAGTAACCGAACATCTTCGTTGTAATGAAGTCCGGAACTCTGAAATCCGTAAGCATCACGGTTTTTTCCTCAGCTGCAAACAAGGCAACCCCCCTGAGCAGCATCAATGTTCCCACAGTAAGTACGATTGCCCGAACACGAAGATAAGCAATGAAATATCCTTGAATAATTCCGATGGTAGTTGAAATTGCTACTGCTATCAAGAGTGCTGTTACCGCTCCCAGACTATCGGTAAAACGAACGACAATCACAGCTGCCAAGGCAGCATTGGAACCTATCGAAAGATCAATTTCACCGGCTATTATGCATAATGTGAGGGCAAGTCCGACGAGTCCCAGCACAGCAAAGCGTTCCATAACGGCAAATGTTGTTCTGTGGGTAGCAAACAGATCGTTGGTAAAAGCAAAATAGCAATAGACACAAACCGCGAGTTATATGGCAAAGGCCAGATCGTGGTTTTCAACAACCCAATTTTTTATTCTACTCACTTTTACCCGTCTCCTATTCCTGAGCTCTGGATCCACGTCGAACAAGTGCGAAAACGATAATGGAAAACACGATCATGAGACCCACTGCCAATACCCGTGGTCCGCTGTTGAAACCATGCAGGACCATCATGTTGTCAACCGTGGAAATAAATATTGCGCCTAAACTGGTTCGGAGTGTTGAACCAAATCCTCCCATGATCGAATTTCCCCCGACCATGACTGTAGCGATAACCATAATCGTCATATCACCGGAAGAACCAAATTCCGAAGAGAAATAATTGACATGTGCACTAGATACCTGTGCCGAAAATGCTATGGCCACGAAAGCAGAGCAAATGGATGCAATAATGCAAACCTTGATGGCCATTGAAAAATTTTCATGACCCGTGGCTTTCCCCGCGGCCCTATTTGCACCGATCAGATAAACCTGTCTACCAAAATTTGTATAGCGGAGAACACATTCGGCAGAAATTGCAATTAGAATGAAGGCAATCGTTATATTCGGCAAACCTAAAAATGATCCTGTTCCAAGCCATTCCGCACCATGAGGCCTGCGAAATGAAACCACAAGGTTATCACTCCACCAAGAACCTAATCCAAATAATAGTCCTGCGGCTCCAAGAGTAACCACGATGGGATTGCCTCCGAGCCCGATCAAGGCTCCTTGAGCTGCACCAGCGATGATTGCTACACCCATAGTCAGCAGGAACGATATTTCAAAACCATATCCTGAAGACATGGACGTAGCAAAGCATATGATACAAAGTGCTGCAGTCTCCTTCATAGAAAGAAGAAAGAAATTTCCCGATAAGGTGACAAATGTCAAACCGATTGCCATTATTCCAACAAGCGCCGCATCTCTTATGATTGTCTTGAAATTGAAAATGGTTAAAAAGTTTGGTGCTGTTGCCATTCCAACAATAAAAACGACAAGAAATAGGCCTATTAGACAAACCACCAAGGCAGAATAATCACGTACAAGACGATCAACAAATCCCAAACCTGTTACTCTAGCATTTGCAATTAAACTGTTGCTCATGCTGTTTTGACCTCTTGCTGAACCCCAAAGGGATGGGTAATTTGTTCGAGCACTTTTGTAGCAGAAATATCTTTGAGTTCAATCTCACCAATCTGCATTCCCCGATAGAAAGTTATGATACGGTCTGACAGGCCTGTGATTTCCTGGATATCGGTTGATGCAAAAATAACAGCCTTGCCTTCATTAGCAAATTCACGAAGCTTACCATAGATTTCAGCTCTAGCACCGACATCTACTCCACGGGTTGGTTCATTGACCAAAATGATATTTGGTTCTATTGACAGCCATTTGCCTAATGCAACTTTCTGTTGATTTCCCCCAGACAACAAGCCTGCTTCTGTGCCCATACGAGTTACATCGACTGTAAACTTTTCTGCATTGCCAAATGCCAATCTTTCTTCTGAACCCTGATTAAGTAAGCCATACGTAGAAATTCTACCAAGCGCTGGAGAGGTAAGGTTTTCCTTAATTGGGCGGCCCAAGAACAATCCATCAAGTTTCCGGTCGTTTGAGCAATATGCTATACTAGCCTTAATTGCTTCCTTGGGAGATTTTGGTAAAAACTCTCTACCTTTATATTTTATCTTGCCCTCACGTGTACCACTAGCTCCTCCGATAGCCGAAAGAATATCGCCTGATCCACTACCCAACTGTCCTGCAAGTCCCAGAATTTCGCCTGGATAAACTTGAAAGTTGAATGGCTCGACTGTGGCGTCCGACCACAAACCGCACACTTCCAACAGGGGTTCGGATCTTGTTAATTTCATTCTTTCAGGAAACATGTTTTGCAATTCTCGGCCAAGCATGGATTCGACCAGGGAATGTACGTTGAATTCAGACACCTTGCGAGGTTCTTGGCTTATCCCATCCCTTAGAACAGTTATTCGGTGACAGATCTTGAAGATTTCATCCAATCTATGACTGACATAAATGACAGATTTACCATTTGTTGCTAGTCTCTCAACCATTTCAAGAATACGTACACTATCAGATTCACCCAATGCTGCCGTGGGTTCATCCAATATTAATACTCTTGGATCGTGAGCCAACAAACTTGCAACTTCAACCAGTTGTTGTTCACCAATGGAAAGTCGGTTGACAGAAATTGAAGGATCTACTTTATCCAGCCCAACCTCTTCCAAATATGGTTTGGCTTTCAATGCAAGGGATTTTTTTGTAGCAAAAAAAGGTACGGTGTCACCAACCAAAAATATATTTTCGGCAACAGACATTGCAGGAATGAGACTTAATTCCTGCTGGGCAATGGCAATTCCTGCTTTTTCTGCACGCGATGGATTTGAAAATCTTACAGGTTCGCCATCAAATGTGTATTCACCTGAATAGCCATCGTCAAATCCTCCTATAATCTTTACCAGCGTTGATTTTCCTGCACCATTTTCTCCAACCAGCCCCATGACTTCAGATTCGCCAATTTCAAAATCTGCTTTTTTTAGGGCCTGAATTGCACCAAAGGACCGATTAATACCCGATAGTTTCAGTATCACAAGGAGATCTCTGTTAAGAGTACTGCATAATAATTTTGTAAGATTCCATTATGCACAAAGGGATGGTAAATTACCACCCCTTTGATTTCTTTATGATTTTGCCTTGAGCTATCCTCCCCAAGCACCTGAACAGAGTTCATCAATACCATACAGCTTACCGTCGAAACCACGTAGTGCCACGGTTTCAAGATTGTCCAGTGTAACTGCTGGATTTGGAGTGAAGTTGATGTAATTCGCCAGTTCGCCTGTCTCAAGATATTCTTCAACCATCTTGATTGCAAGTTGTCCCTCGTGTAAAGGGGATTGCAGGGTAGTTCCGAATTGTTTTCCTTCCTCGATCAACTGTTTATCTCCATTGCAGACAGTACCAACAGCAATGACATCTTCTCCCATGACATATCCCGCTTCTTCAAAAGCTTGGATTCCACCTGTAAGGATGGCATCATCCATGCCATAAACAAAATGGATACCTTTATCACGGTTGGCAGCGATCAATTTTGCTGCACCCTTGTAACCATTAGCTTGGCCGAAACCCTCTCCGATATCTCCAATGATAGTCAGGGGTGACCCAGCAATTGCATCATTGAAGGCATTGATCGAAAGGCCATAACCGCCATAGGAATGTGGATAAGATAAGACGAGAACATTGAACCCCTCACCTCCTTCAGCCAATTTACGTGCTGCTGCTTCTCGCATCATGTAACCTGCGTTACGTGCACGCAATCTGTCATCTGGACCGGCATAACCAAAAATGTACTCTCTGTCCTGGTCGTTGGGTAATTGATTGATTTTCAACACTGGTACCCCAGTTCTTGACAAGGCACGAAGAGAGCCAAGACCTGCCGTCGCATCAGAAGGCCACCAAATAAATACATCTGGTAATTGACCAGCTGCTAAAACCTGTTGAACCTGTTGGTCCTGTTCTGCCTGATTGAACTGGTTTTCGAAAACCTTGATGTCAAATCCCTTTAAGGCAGCAGTTTCCTTGATACCCTTGATGAATCGACCAATATAGGCTTCACCAGCTGGCCCGTTGAACGAAATGATTGTACCCTTTTCCGCAGCAAAGGTTACATTACCAACTAACCCTATCCCCAAACTGGTTACTAAAGCTAGTATTAGTGATAATCTTTTGGACATGATTTTTCCCCCATATAACATATTGAATGGAGCAATTTAATGCTCTGGGAAACATTTTATTTCGGCTGACAAGAAAAAAAATTCTAATTATAGCCATTTTGGATATTTTTTGTCCACTTCAGTTATTTTTTTGATTTAATAAATTTCATATTGTTGTATTCACAATGCAGCTAATGGATTACAGGTAAATGGAGAGTAATTTTGAACATTCACGAGACACGACTAAAAGGAAAACATGTCCTCATTACGGGAGGGGCTCAAGGAATGGGTGCTGCCATAGCAGAGTACTATGCCGCCCAAGGTGCCAAAGTTTGCATTGGTGATATCAATTTGGAAGGTTGTCATGAAGTTGCAACAAGAATCAAGGAGGCAGGTGGTTCAGCATTAGCAGTCAAGTTGGACGTTACAAAGCGGGCTGATATGAAAGCCGCTGTTGATGCCACCGTAGAATCCTTTGGTTCTATCAATGTCATGTTAAATAATGCTGGAATAAACAAACCCCTGATGTTTTTGGACGTTACAGAAGAAAACTGGGATTTGATTATGAAAGTCAATGCTCTCGGTGTGCTCATAGGTATGCAGGAAGCGGCAAAAGCAATGATCAAGCAAGGCAAGGAAAACGGCCCTTACAAAATCATCAATGTTGGGTCCATTTTGAGTCGCCAGGCTTTCGACGACGTTATACCCTACTCTTGCTCCAAACATGCTGTCCTTGCATTGATAAACGGTGGTGCAAAAGCACTTGTCGAACATAATATAACGGTCAATGGATATGGCCCTGGTGTAGTTCGAACGGAATTATGGGAACAACTTGACAAGGACCTCGTTGCAATAGGCAAATTCGAAAAAGAAGGGGAATCCATGGATACTCTGGCCGAAACCATGATTCTAATGAAACGATATTCATATCCTGAAGATGTTATAGGTACCGCAGGATTTCTTGCCAGTTCCGAATCAGATTACATGACAGGACAATTACTTATGATTGACGGTGGTATTGTAATTCAATAATCCAAATCATTAAGGTCGTGGGTTACCTAGGATTTACCTCCCCCAATTACCCTCCTAAGGCTATAAGAACTGGAACAGGCTGAGATAGAAAAACTATTCGGCCGGACCTGAAGGAGAACAATTCTCAAGAAACCTATTGAATGGTACTTTGGGCCCTCAACTTGTTGGCTGGATCAAAAGGGGGGGTGGACAATAACCTGGCCCTTGCTTTGTGGCCATGAAGGTCAATCTCGAAAGCGGCATCTTCCAATTCGCTTTTTGTCATTTTTACAAAACCCGTTGCTAGGTTTGTATGTGTCCTGTATCCGAAATCACCTGATGTTACCGTTCCAACAACTTCACCATCGCCATAGATTGTTGAGCCTGGATGTGCTGCAGCCTCCAGGTTGTCAACATCCAACAAAATAAAGTTGCTAACTGATTCTTCCCGTTTTCTTTGCACCAAGGCGTCCTTGCCAAGAAAATCCTCCTTGTTTCGGACAAACATGCCCAAACCTGATTCATAGGGGTCGAATTCGGTCAAAAGATCAGCTTTCCAATGTTTGTAACCCTTCTCCAATCTCATGCTTTCGATTGCCAGGCTTCCAAAAGGTCTTATTTGAAGGGATTCGCCTGCCTTCATAATGTAATGCCAGGTATCAAGAAGTTTTTCACTTGGTACGTGGAGTTCAAATGCCAGTTCACCGGAATAACTCAGGTTAAAGAGATAAATCCGAACACCACCAACAGTCACTTTCCTAACATGACCCCATTGCAAAGGTGTTGCAAATGCCTCGGGATTTACGATGTTTCTTACCAATTCAGGGGCTTTGGGACCTGCCAGCAGTATAATTTGGTATTCCTCAGTCAGGGAAGTCAGTTGTATTGAAGAACCATCATTGGGGAGATGGGCTGATAACCAATCCCAATCATGTACCTCGGCAGCAGCAGCCGAACCATACCAAAAGCGATCACCCATATTTACCAGTGTGGCTTCAGACTTGACCATACCATGATGGTTCAGGAAATAGCATAACCCGATTCGCCCATGCTCTTCTGGTATTTTCGAACAGGAAAGTCGATCCAGCCATTGATGAACACCCACACCAGTGATTTCAATTCGGTTGAACCCGTTAACTTCGGCAATGCCAATATTTTTGTTCAGATGAAGAACCTCATCCCTGACCAGGTCATTCAAGTCGGTTTTTGCAAAGGAGGGGGTTATTTCGAAATCTGAATTGGAAGCATAGACCATACTCCGCTCCCAACCATTGAGTGGTGCTAAAACTGCCCCAAGACCATCCAAATGTTCGGTCAGCTGCGTTATCCGCCGTTTCCTGCCTGCTGGCCTGAATTCATGAGGCATGTGGAAACGAAACTCATTTTGGTAATCTTCAATGGCTTTTTTGGTTGTGAATTCAATATCGGCATGCGGATCGAATCTCCTTGGGTCCAAGGACCAGGTATCATAACAGGCTTCACCATGCACGATTTGCTGTGCCAGCAACCAACCATGACCTCCGCCTTCACCCAATCCCGCTCTAAGTCCAACTATGCAAAAGGCATTTCTTCGACCCGGAACAGGCCCTACGAGGGGAAGCCCATCAGCCGAATAGGTTATGGGACCATTGACGATCGTGTGTATACCGGCATTTTCCAAAACGGGTAATCGCCCGACAGCATTCTCGAAGACATCGGTAATTCGATCAAGGTCATCAGGGCACAAATCATTGGTAAAGGCAGGGTCAATGCCGTCAAGTCCCCAGGGTTTGCATTCCTGTTCATAAAAACCAACCAAAAGCCCCTGTTTTTCCTGTCTGCAATAGAAATCATCAGTCGGGCAACGGAGAAGGGGAATTCTCTTACCAGCTGTTTCAATTTCGGGAATGGATTCGGTAACCAGATATTGGTGCTCCATGGATATAACTGGATGATGAACCCCCATCAGGGAAGCAACTTCATTAACCCGGTACCCACTCGCATTGACAATCGTTTGGCAATGAATTGTGCCGTTGTTGGTTTCAACCAGCCAGGAATCATCCTTTTTCTGAACCAGGCCTGTCACTTCGGTCTTTTGATAAATTTGAGCGTCATTCTTTCTGGCTCTGTAGGCTAATGCCTGACACAATTGAGCCGGGTCGATATGACCATCATGCGGGTCCCACAATCCCCCAACTAGCCCTTCGGTGGAAATGAGCGGATTTCGCTTTTTGCATTCATCAGGGTCAATAACTTCAAGATCGATTCCCATCCCTTTTGCCAGTGAAACAAAGTGATGATAGCCGTCCAGATGATCCTGCTTGCCTGCCAGACGTATACCCCCATCTGCATAATTATAACTGACAGGATATGATGGGTCACGGGCCAATTCCCTGTAAAGTTTTATGGAATGCGATTTCAGGCCGAGCATGGTTTGATTGGTGCCAAAACTGGTCACTTGTGCTGCAGAATGCCAAGTGGTTCCCGAAGTCAGGGTATCCCTTTCTAGAAGGACTACATCACGACAACCCTCAACACCCAAATGATAGAGAGTTGAACAACCGGCTATACCTCCACCGATCACTACGATATTTGCTTGGCTTTTCAAAATGATTCACCCACTCGTAATTTGAATTCTGAAAATTTTGTAGAAAAATCAATATAGATTTTTGAAATGATTGTGCATTAATTGGTTGAACACATTTCCAATCATTACCCTCACGATCATTGACATTGGTAGCGTTATCAGTAATTAAATTTTGAACCGATGGAATAAGCCAAGGAAGACACTAGGTTTGCGACCACAAAATTCAAATGATGATTCACCCCTGCTGGAAGCAAGGGGTGTATCAAAATATTTTGGTGCAGTTACAGCTCTAAGGGATGTAGATTTGCAGCTTTGGCCCGGTGAGGTCCTGGGCGTCGTCGGTGATAATGGTGCGGGCAAATCAACACTTATGAAAGTCCTTTCTGGATTGTATCCACCGAGCAAGGGAAGTTTGCACTTCGACGGCAATGAGGTACAGTTTCACAGTCCAAGAGATGCTCGCGATCTCGGTATAGAGATGGTCTATCAGGATCTTGCCCTTGCCGGTAACATGAACATTGCAGAAAATATTTATTTGGGTCGTGAACCCAAACGCAAAGTCTTAGGGGGATTGATATCACTGTTTGATCACAAGAAGGGTTTGCAAATGG
Source organism: Paracoccaceae bacterium (assembly GCA_009842205.1). GTDB lineage: Bacteria > Pseudomonadota > Alphaproteobacteria > Rhodobacterales > Rhodobacteraceae > MPNP01. Next base: position 213,606 of record VYFX01000011.1, read on the forward strand.
CCAAAGACCACCTTGATAACCTGAAAATACAGGTCAAGAGTGTGGAACAAAAGGTTGAAGAACTGTCGGGAGGACAACGTCAGGCAGTTGCAATCGCACGTTCAATTGCATTTCAGGCACGGGTGGTCATAATGGATGAACCTACAGCAGCTTTGGCCATCAAGGAGGTGGGCAAGGTTCTGGACATGATCGTAGGGCTTAAGGACCGGGGTATTTCGGTTGTAATCATCAGTCACCGGATGGATGATATATTCTATGTTTGTGACCGAGTCATGGCCCTTTATCATGGAGCAAACTTCAGTGAGTCCCATCTCAAGGACACCAGTCGCAGTGAAGTCATCGGATGGATAATGGGTACCAAGGAAAATGTTAGGGAGTTGGCTCATGACAGAGTCAAGTAATCACGAAATGAACAACGAGGTGCCTTGGCATGTCCGCATGATTCCGTTTTTTGATCGTTACGGAATACTCATAGTGATCGTTGTTATGTGTCTGGTACTTTGGGCCATGCAGCCTGAAGTATTCCTGTCCTGGCGAAACATTTCCAATATTTTCAAGCAAACGGCTGCCAACGGTATGCTCTCCATCGGGATGTTTCTGGTGATACTGACTGCCGGTATTGATCTATCTGTTGGTTCGGTTTTGGCACTAGGAATGATGACCCTGGCAGTCTCAAATGCCTCAGGGGTTCCCTGGCCAATTGTCCTGTGTCTTTCACCTTTCATGGGGATGCTGGCAGGTTTCGTTAATGGTGTTGGCATAACCAAACTTAGAATGCCACATCCTTTCATAATGACCTTGGGCATGTTGTTCATGGCCAGGGGATTGGCCAACCTGATATCGGGAGGTGTACCTTATTCCGGACTTCCCGACCCAGTCAGGTTTCTGGGATCTGCCCAGATCTATCTTGGTGAATTTGACGGTACCAGATATAACCTCCCGATTGTCTTTCTCTTCACCATATTCGTATATTTGGTATTTTGGATTCTGCTTGAACACACTGTATTCGGGCGACGGGTATATGCCATTGGGGGCAATCCTGAAGCAGCCCGGGTGAGTGGCATTAATGTTGATCAAACCCTGATAATTGTCTACACGATTTGTGGCTTCATGGCTGGTGTTGCGGGACTGATTATGGCCGGCCGAACCAATTCGGGTTTCCCCAATGCCGGTCAAGGGATGGAACTTGAAGCAATAGCAGCAGTGATCATCGGAGGGGCAAGTTTTTTTGGTGGCCGTGGCCAGGTATTGGGTATCTTTGGCGGGGTACTTATCATGGGGCTAATCAGAAACGGGCTAAACCTCAATGATGTAAGTACCTTTTGGCAACAGATACTTATCGGAGGCATTATTGTCCTTGCCGTGTTCATTGATGTTCTTCGCAGAGATTGGGGAACGAGAAGTTAAAATACCCAAATAGTTTCAAATCCAGCCGGAATTGTGTTAACAAGTGCTAATCAAAATACGATTTGTTTTTATAAGGGAGATTTTTATGAAACGAATTATTGGTTTAATCGCAGTCATTGCAACTGGTTTGTTGATGACTGCATCGAGTGTATCAGCACAGAAAATTGTGGTGAGCATGAAAGGCCCTGGTGCTGGTAATCCATTCTGGGCTGCTGTTCAAAGGGGAGCCGAGGAAAAAGCGGCGGAACTGGGTGTGGAAGTCGTTGTTTTGGCACCTCCCACTGAATCAGATGTACCTGCTCAAATTGCCCAGATTGAGGACCAATTGGTCAAGGGTGCTGCTGGTATCGTACTGGCCCCGACTGATCCGAATGCATTGGCTCCAGTAGTGGATGAAGCCATTGCTGACGGTGTTCCCGTTGTCTTTGTTGACACTAAGGGTGCCAACGAAGGTGTGACCTATATCGGAACGGATAATGAAACCGGAGCATCTCTTGCGGCAACTCATATCTGTGAAAATGTTGCGGCAGGATCTGATGTAGCAATTCTCCAGGGTATCATTACCCAATCTACCGGTAAGGCCCGGGCTGATGGATCCAACGCGGGATTAACCGCTTGTGGACTTAATATCGTTGCAGAACAAACTGCCGAATGGGACCGCGCCAAAGGTTTGGCTGTAATGGAAAATATCCTGACAGGCAATCCCAATTTGAAAGCTGTCTTTGCCAGCAACGACAATATGGCCTTGGGTGCCATGGAAGCAATCAAGAATGCAGGTATGCTTGGAGACATCTTTGTCGTCGGCTTCGATGCCAACCCTGATGCTGCAGAAAGTGTATTGGCCGGTGAAATGGCTGCCACGGTTGCACAAAACCCTTATAACATGGGGGCAATTGGGGTTGAAAGCGTAGTGAACTTGATCAATGGTGGATCGCTTGATCCGGTAATTGATACGGGAACGGTTTTGGTTACTGCAGAAAACGCTGCCGATTACCAATAAACCTTAATTAACCTATACCTTGGCCCTAACAGGGCCGAGGCTCATATTGATTTGACATGCCTTTCTACAAAGCATGTCAAAACCAGAACCAAAAGTTTACCTAAGATTAAAAGGGTGACATTTATTGTGTTTCTGAAGTCATTTGAACAGAATTATTCTCACGTCACGAACCAAAATCGTTTATTGTTGGTTAAGGTACATCAAAAAATATATTTTTATTTGGATAATTTGGTTATTTGAATCTATAACCCCGCATAGTCAAAATAAATTATTGCGAGTAATTCCTTTTATTGGAAGAATCAATTTTTGGAGAATTGAATGGCAAGAAAGTCGTCTCGTGCAGGAGGAAGGGCTGCTAGGGTTGCAAAAAGGGTTGCTGAGGAACCGGAAGTAAATCCAGCACCCCCAGGTCAGATTGGAGGGCAGTACAAACCTCTAACTGAAGAGGGTATTCGAAAAATCTATAACAATGCCCTGAAGTTTCTGGAAGAATTGGGAATGGGGGATGCTCCTGATTTCTTGGTTGATACCTGTGTCAAGAAAGGTGCCCGTGTCAATTCGTTGGGCAGATTGTGTTTTCCTAGGTCAATGATCGAGGACATCATATCCGGAGCTGCCAAGAAAATAACCCTGCATGGCAGGGATGAAACCCGGTCCATTGAAGTTGGTGGCAACAAGGTTCATTTTGGAACCGGTGGAGCAGCTGTACAAACCCTTGATATTGATACTGGGCTATATCGTCCTTCAACCCTGCAGGATCTTTACAATTTTACCCGTTTACAGGACAAGCTCAACAACATCAGTTGGTTTGCCAGGTGTTGTGTTGCAACCGACTTGCCGAATAATTACGATTTGGATGTCAATACCGCCTTTGCACTGGCCAAGGGCACAACCAAACCGGTAGCCACCTCCTTCTTCATTCACGAGCATGTAGAGCCGGTTGTAAAGATGTTTGACATGATTGCTGGTGGTGAGGGGGAATTCAGCCGAAGACCATGGTGTTTTGTTCACATTAGCCCGATAATTTCACCCTTCAAGTATGGTGAGGACGCTGTTGAAGTCTGTCAACAATGTATTCGATATAACCTGCCGGTAAACTGTATTACGGCAGCCCAGTCTGGTGCAACGGCACCAGCACCACCTGCCGGGTTTTTGGTAACTTCAGTGGCGGAAACACTTGCCTCCCTTGTCATGGTGAATTGTTTCAAGCAGGGTCATCCCATGGTTTTTTCCAATTGGCCGTTTGTCGTAGACCTGAGAACTGGTGCCTTTTGTGGTGGAGGTGCTGAAACAGCCATCATGAATGCTGCCAGTGCTCAAATTACCAATTGGTTGGGGCTTCCATCGGGCGTTGCATCCAGCATGAGTGATGCCAAGGCGGTTGATGCCCAAATGGGAGTGGAAAAGGGAATTACTGCCCTATCAGCAGGATTGGCTGGGGCCAACATGGTTTTTGAGAGTAGCGGTATGATGGCTTCTATTTTGGGTTGCTCGTTTGAAGCATTCATCCTTGATAATGAGATGCATTCCCATATTTACCGGTCCATTCGAGGTATTGAAGTCAATGATGACACCATCAGTTATGATGCCATAACTGATGCGGTACTTGGAACAGGGCATTTTCTCGGAGATGATGTTACTATGGCAGCAATGCAGCGCGATTATTTCTATCCAGCGATTGCCGATCGGGATCCCCCGATAGCATGGGCAGAGAGGGGAGCTCCTGACATCTGGCATGTCGCCAAGGAAAAAGTCCGGGATATTCTGGATAATTACTATCCAAAGTATATTCCCTCTTCAGTCGAGGAAGAAATCAAACGCCACTATAATATCTTCATCTGAGTACCTGAGGGTATAAGAAACAAATTCGGCATCCCTTACTGAATTTGTCCCAAAATTTCAGGATCCCCACCAGGTATTCAGTAGAGGAAGGGAACCTGCAAAACTACCTGTTCCAAGTACTTCTTCAATTCTAAGACATTCATTCCATTTGGCCATGCGTTCGGATCTTGAGAAGGATCCAACCTTGAGTTGTCCACAACCAAGCCCCGTGGCCAGATGAGAAATGGTTACATCTTCGGTTTCCCCTGAACGGGCTGAAACGATGGTATTCCACCCAAAGGACTTGGCAATTTTGTATGCTTCAATCGCTTCAGTTACTGTTCCCGCCTGGTTAACCTTCAACAACAGGGAATTACAGGCACCTTCCTGATGTGATTTCCTCACCAATTGTTCAGATGTTACCAGATAATCATCCCCGACTATTTGGTATTTTTTCCCAAACCTTCTTGTGAATTCGATCATCCCTTCAGGATCATTTTCCGCCATTGGATCTTCGATTGAAACAATGGGATACGAAGCCAACCATCCTCCCAGAATCTCAATCCATTGTTCGGCAGTATATTCCTTGCCTTCCAATCCCAACCGGTACATGTTGTCCCGATAGAATTCCGAAGATGCAATATCAAGGGAAATAACCACTCGATCGCCAGGCTTTTCTCCAACCTCTTCCATGGCCATGACAAGCATTTCCAATGCTTCCTCATTACTATCGAAATCAGGCCACCAACCACCCTCATCGGCAACACCGACCAATTTCCCCTTCTGTTTGAGTAATGATCCTGCGCTGTGATAGATTTCCGAGGTAACCTCCAATGCTTCGGCAAAACTAGAGGCTTTGGGAACCATGATCATGAAATCCTGAATATCAACCCTATTGGAAGCATGGGCACCTCCTCCAAATATCTGAATCTCAGGTAGCGGTACCAGTGGTTTTGAATCTGTTATCCTTGAGAATAGTTTCCAAGGGGGAATCCCCTCAGAACTTGCCCAAGCGTTATAAAGTGCCAATGAAATGGCAACCAGGGTATTGCCACCGTAATTCGATTTTTGTCTTGTCCCGTCCTCAGCAATAAGAAATCGATCAATGTCAACAGTTTCATCAAGGTTTCTTCCAATCAACCGAGGACTTATCTCGCTTGCTATCAATTGCAGCGAGCGGTTTACATTCTTCCCCTGGAGGGATTGCCCTCCATCTCTCAATTCAATTGCTTCTCGCTTGCCTTTGGAAGCTCCAGCTGGAGCAAGACCTCGCCCCAAGATGCCATTGGAAGATTCAAGTTCGACCTCAACAGTTGGGAAACCTCTCGAATCCCAAATTCTTCTGGCTCTTATATTTTGAATCTTTGCGGTCAAGGCACAAGCTATCTTATACCGGAAAATTGGGCATTGATGGTTGATTGAATAGAATTCTGTGGTGAAAGTATCAAGGGAATAACTATTTGCCTGACACCTTCCTGTTGGTCCGGGTTCAAATACTCGACCGGTGATTTACCATCCACTCTAGCCAGACCCAACATGGGAAGAAATTTTGCAACTCGTCGACTGAAATCCTGTTTATCTTCCCAATGTACAAACTCGTTATAACACTCGAAGAAACGAAAGGCAGCTTCCTCCAACCCATTCTTGAATTGGGGAGAAAACACGGCCTTGAGAAAGAAATGGTTAAGGCAAAAGGCCACATCAAAAGCAGGTTCTCCCATTGTTGCACATTCAGCGTCAATCAGGATCGGTTCACCGGATTTCACAAGTATGTTTTTAGGTGATACATCACCATGAACCAAGGTTTTGTTTGCATCCGCCAACTGTTTGGCCGCACCATCAAAAATGGGCTTGAGGTTGGGATGTTTGGAACCGGTATAAAGGATATAGGGTTCTATCCTCATGTGGAAAAACACATCCTTCTTCAAAAACTCGGAACTGTTGAACGTGCTTTCCCCGGTATGGGACTGAACCTTACCAAAGGTTTTTCCAATTTTTTCAGCAATTGTAACATCGGGTGGGAATTTAAAAAGTTTTTCCTTCCAGACAAAACAATCATCGCCACCAACATAATCCATGGCGAAACCACCGAATTTTTCGGAAAAACCAAACATTTTTGGGGTATTTTCAGGGATAATGGCTTCTGCCAGCCGTAGCCACTCATATTCACATTTGTTTCGGTAAACTGGAGCAAACCAATCAGCTTCAACTCGCATTTTTGGCAGGGCAAATTTGGCACAGTATTTATGCTGGCCTGTTTCGACCAAGGCCACGTCCGAAGCAACACCTCCAGTAAGGGGCTTTACAGATTGAATCTGTGATTTATGCCTGATCAAGCCAAGATCCATCAATAGATCAGTAACTCGTTCATTCAAATTCACTTCAGTCATGAAATTCAGCCAATATTATTTAAGCCAACAAAAAATAATCCAAGTTCCATTAAAATAAAACAGGTAAATTTTGGGCCAATTGATTTTTCTTGTCTGAAAACAACTTGATCATTATATTGTTTTGGTAAAGGAGAACTGCCATGCAAGAAGACATTGACAAGATCTTGAAAGAGTTTGTTCAAAAACATCTAGAACCCGCAGAGATTGTTAATCTGATTTCCAGAGAAGACGAAGATGCCGATGGAGATCCAATAATGCGCATCAGGGTGGTCTATAATCCTGAAAAAAATCCTTTGGATCCGAATAAAACCCTAAGTATAACCAGGCACTTACGTCAAAAGATGGGTAATATATTTATTGAAAGGTTTCCCATTTTTTACTTCGTGACCAAAGAAGAAGACAAAACCTTTGCTGGCTACTGATCTAATTGAAACTGCCCGTGCATTGGTAAATCTGAATCAGGCAAATCCGATTCAGTCGAACCTGAACAGGGCCCAGAGCACTGCCTATTACGCACTTTTTCACGCTCTCTGCCCGAATTGTGCGGATACTTGGGTTGGTTCGACCAAATCTGACAGGAACCAACCTGCCTGGTTGCAGGTATACCGGGCTCCCAACCATAATATTGTAAAAAACAAATGCAAAAGTAAAGAAATGTCCCGATTTCCGAGAGGTATTCAGGATTTTGCCATCAAGTTTGTAGAACTACAGGAAAAGCGTCATCAAGCTGACTATAATCCCCTGTTCAAGATAACAAGTGAATATGTTCTTAATGACATTGTCAATGCCGAAGCAGCCATCAGGAATTTGCAAGAATCAGACCTCAGTGCCAAGACGGCCTTTGCTGTATGGGTTACAATGAACAACCGAACCAGTTAGCAGTATTAATTCTCAAATAAACAACCTTACCAAATTTTTCCACCGGCAAGAATCTCCATGCACTTGCAGTAATTCCCGCTTAAATTTTTTATCCCCATTAACAGGGGTATTACGAGGTTGTCAAAAACTGTTTTTCGTAATCCCCATTGAAACATTTCTGCCCGAATTGCAAATTCCATACAAAATGACACACAACAACAATGCAATTGTCGAGCAGTACCATGTCCAAAATCCGCTTTCGCCGGCATCTTTCCATGCCGCAACTCCTGTCCATGGCCGGCAGGGTTTTCGAATCCATTCCCGATCCTGTCAACCATCGTGGCTTTACCCTCAGGGACTGCCTGTTGTCGGGAATGGCAGATGCACTTGTCATCAACTTGAAAGTTCTCTATTGGCATATAACCTTTAAGGTTCACTTTTCATAAACCCCAAAGGGGAAAGTATGTTTCGTTTTGTCCATACTGCAGATTTGCATCTTGATTCACCTCTTAAGTCCTTGGCTTTAAGAGATCCTGAATTAAAACAGCAAGTAGGCATTGGAACCAGAGAAACCTTTGCCAAAATCGTAAACCTTTGCATTGAAGAAATGGTTGATGCACTATTGATTGCAGGTGACCTTTATGACAGTGACCAGACTTCAATGTATACGGCCCGGTTCCTTGCCAACCAAATGCAAAGATTGGATAAGGAAGGTATTAGGGTTTTTATCATCAAAGGTAATCATGATGCTGGTTCGGTTATAACAGGCCAACTCATTTTCCCCGATTCAGTAAAGATATTTTCAATCAAGGCCGAGACGGTAAATATTACCAAAGGTGATTTGAATATTGCTATCCACGGGGTTAGTTTTCCGAATAGACCAGTCCCGGAATCTCTTGTACCCAAATTTCCATACCCAAGTCAGGGCATGTTTAACATTGGAATGCTCCATACAAGCCTCGGAGGTGCCCAAGGCCATGATACCTACGCACCAAGCAACATTAATGAATTAAAACAGGTTGGATATGATTATTGGGCTTTGGGACATATTCACAAACAATTTTGTCACAAGGGAGAAACGACTGTCGTAATGCCAGGAATCCCGCAGGGTCGTAACATTGGTGAGGATGGAGAAAAAACCGTTTCCATGGTTTCAGTTGATGAAACCGGCATTACGGATTTACAACAGGTATCTCTTTCGGTTTTGCAATTTGAAAGAGTGGAGATTGATGTTTCAGATATAACTGAATGGAGAGAACTGGTCGTAACAATCCACAAGAGTATTCAACAATTAATGCGAACCCTTTCCCATAAAATTTATGTCTTGCGGTTAAACTTGCTTGGTACAACCGACCTGAATTGGAGAATCAGAAGAGATTCCGAAATTCTGCTGGAGGAAGCTCGTAGAATAGTCGATGACAACCATGAATTCTGGATTGAGAAAGTAGAGACCAATACACAGGGCAAGGCAACAAATGATAATAATAAGGCTTATGTTGGGGCCTTGGCCAATCTATCATTTTTGGAAGACACTGAAATTCCCCATTCAGTACTTAGGGAAATTGAAGACTATACCAAGACAATCTTAAGAGCTCTGCCAGCCTCTTCAAAGAAGGTTTTGGGAGAAACTGAAGACGAAAAAAACAAAATTGTTGAAGAACTCTTAGAGGAAGGGATTTCAGATACTCTAGCATACCTGAGAAATCCGGATTCAGAGGCAAGGCAATGAGATTAAACAAGTTGCACATGTCCAAGTACGGAATGTTTTCCGGCAAGGTTCTGGATTTTGGAGAAAGAGCATCCGGACTGCCAGATTTTCACATAATCTTTGGATTGAACGAGTCCGGTAAAACCACTTCCTTGGAAGCCTGGCTTGATTTTCTTTTTGGTATCAAGCGTGGTTCACCCTATGGATTCAAGCATTCAACGGCAATGGAAATTCAGGCAACATTGGAAAAGGAAAATAATTTAGTCGAGTACAAAAGGATCAAAAAAGCAAAAGATTCCCTACTTGATCTGGATGATGAAATTGTACCGGAATCGGTATTGAATGCCTTACTTGGAGGCTATACCCGACCGGACTATGAAATTCTGTTTACTGCCAATGATCAAACTCTTGAAAAGGGTGGAAATGAAATTCTGGCAAGCAAGGGAGATCTGGGGAAATTGTTGTTTTCTGCCAGTGCAGGAATGGCCGACCTCAGCGAACGATTGCTGGAATTACAGCAGATCAATGATCAGTTCTACAGGAAGGGAACAACTAAAAACCTGTTAAACCAAATCAAGGCTGAGCTGGCAGAATTGAAAGGTGAATGGCAGGAAAAGGACAAGGTAGCTGCTGATTATAAGGTCCTGGTAAGTAATTATGAAGAGGCTCAGGTTAATCTTGAACTTGCCAGAGAAAACTTGGGTTCATTTAAAACCGAACTGGTACAGGTGAGTAGGAAAATCGAAGCCCTGAGATGGGTTACATCCCTATCCAGCATACAAGATGAGTTGAAAGATCATAAAGAATTACCCCCACCTCCACAAAATTGGAGAACGCTCCTTGATGGCTGGGGGCAGGAAATGATCGTAACCATTGGTCGATTGGATCAGTTATCCAGAGAAATCCTGCGGATGAATAACAAATTAAGTGAAAGTGAAATAGATGAAACGGCACTTGATCTGGAATCCAAGGTTTTTAAAACCAAAGCACTGGAAGCATCCTATAAATCAGTGATCAGAGACCTGCCAAGAAGAATAGCCAATAAAGATGAACTAAGTGTAGAAGTAGCCAATCTAACTAGTCGGCTTGGGCATGAATTTAATGATGTACGTAGTAAATTACCTGATTCAGCTACAATCGGCTTGATAAGGGATCTGATGCAGGAGAATTCCGGAATAGAAGCGAATTATAAGTCTACTGAGGAAGAACTTACAAAAGCCACCGAGGACATGTACGCCCTACAGGCAAAACTTGATCAGGAAGGAGATTTGGAACAGGAAGTAGTGACAATTGAATCCCTACTACGGGAAATCAGAAAAAACGATCCCCGGACACTTCTTCAAAATACATCCAGGGATATTCTGGATGCTGAAGGTGAAATTGAAAGTGGTTTGCATAAGTTGCTCCCCTGGAAGGGTGATTATAGGGTTCTGCAAGATTTGAATTGTCCTTCAAAGCAGGAAATCGGTTCAAAACAGAAACTTTTTGAGGAAACCAAAAGAGACTTCCGAGAATCCAAGGGAAGGAAGGAAAATCTGGAACAGGAAATCAGGAAACTGGAAAGTTCACTTGATGAGATGGATCCTGAAACTGTTACTCTGGAAAACCTGGCAGAGGCAAGAAACAGGCGAGAGAACCAATGGGCAAAGCACAAGAGCACCTTGGATATTGTTACAGCAGAACAATTCGAAATGGCCATGAGAAGCGATGACCAAGTCACCTCACGAGCAGCAGAACAAAAGGCAAGCAAAGTTGTTAGATCGGATAGGGAAGCAAAAATCAAGGAACTTCAAGATCTGTTGGAAGTAGAAAAACAAAAATGCCAAGAACTGGAAAAGGAAATTGAACGGCAGATTGCTGCAAGAAATGGTTTATTTGCAAGTATCCCCGGATTGGAAAGCATACAAAACACTGATGAATACATCCGGTGGCTTGATCTTCGTAATGAAACCCTGGGATCAGTAAGAAAATTACAGGTACTTGAAGCAAGAAAAAAATATTATGAAGAAGAAGAAAATCGGTTTCGAGAGGATTTGTCATATGCCCTGAAAGAGGCAAAAATCGACTGCAAGGACCATTGGAACTTGGAAACTCTGATTTCAATCGCTGAAAACCTTATTGAAAGGCATAAGGAAATAAAATCATTACAAAATCAGCATTTGAGGGCAAAGGTTACTCACCAGGCAAGGTTGAATGCATTCACCGAGGCCAAAACCAATAAATCCAAGTGGACGGAAAAATGGGTAAGGGCTTGTCAAAGGACATTATTCGGTGAATCCACCGTTTCTGCAATGAAGGAAAACATCACTATACTCGATCAATTGATTCCCAAGGTATCTGAATTGAACAGCCTGATGGATAGAATTGAAAAAATGAATGCTGATCAGAACTGGTTCACTCAAAATGTCAAGGAATTGGCTCTTAAACTGGGTATTGAAGGTGATGATGTCCTGCAATTGTGGAAATCCGTTGAGGAACATGTTCAAAACAACATCAAGATCAACAATGAAAACAGGAACATCAAGGCTGATCTCGAAAATAGATTGGAGGAAAAACAGGGTCTTGAGGAGGATCTAACCAGAATTAACAAGACCATAGCAGAATTCGGCGTTCTCTATGGTGAAAAAAATCTGGAAGAAATTAAGAATTGTTGTATCAGGGCTGAAAGATTCCAGGAATTGAAATCCGACGAGAAAAAAGTACTGGAAAATATTCGAGAGACCATGGGATTGCCCTCGAAGCAGGAAGCGGTTGATCAGGTCATGGGTCTGATTCTAAGTGATCTTGAAAGTGAAAAAGGGACCTTGGAAATAAAATTGAATGAGTGTGAGAGGGAACTGGAGGAAAGGCTGTCAATCCAAAGTCAGGCCAGAAGGGAATTGGAAACTGTTTCAGGAGATGATTCGGTTGCACGTATCAAGGAACAGCATGAGAATTTACTGATTGACCTGCAGGAAAGGGTACGATCCCACTTGAAGAACAAATATGGAATCATCGCACTTGAACATGCCATCAGGAAATTCAGGGACACCCACAAGAGTGAAATGATGACATTGGCCTCGCAGATCTTCTCCAAAATCAGTTGCGGGAACTACAAGTCTCTTGGTACCACTATGGAAAAGAGCAAGGAGATATTGACGGTGGAACCGAAGGAGGGAGGGACCATGTTTTCCCAGGACCTTTCGAAGGGTACCAGGTTTCAACTATACCTTGCTCTCCGTATAGCGGGCTTTTATGAAATCATAAAAAGCAACCAGTCAGCACCCTTTCTAGCCGATGACATACTGGAAACCTTTGATAACGAAAGGACTGCCGAAGCCTTACAGGTTCTGGAGGAGATGGGTAAAAGATGTCAGGTGATTTACTTTACCCACCACGAACATATTCTGGATATAGCTAGGAAGGTTTGCCCAAACGTTAAAATCCACACCCTGGAACCAACCACCTGATCAGGGAAGAATTCATCCCCGCTGGTTCTCTTTTCTGGCCCTGAAGGCATTTAATGTCTTGCCAGTGGCAAAATCGTGCTTCGCCAGCACCTTCTGTATGGCCACCATGCATTCATCCCTTATTGCTTCGAGCTCCCTGACGGTTTTGCCTTCAGCTTGCTGATTGGTACCAAATTCAAATTTATCAAGCAAATCCTCGGTAAGTTCCGGCCCGTCCATGTTGCACCAGGGCATGGTAAGGGTCGGGCCGAATTTTTCCATGAATTTTCTGGCCCCACCATCGCCTCCTGCCATCATGTAGAGTTGGTTCATACCCATGACTGCCCATCTTAGTCCCGGACCGTAAACAATACTCTCGTCCAACTCCCTGGTTGTGGCCATACCCTCGTTGAGCATATGCAGGATTTCACGCCACATGGCTTCTTGAAGGCGATTGGCTATATGAGCAGGAACCTCTTTGTTGACCATCAGCACTTGCATGCCAATATCCTCATAGAATTCCCGGGCTATGTCTTTTGCTTCTTCAGAGGTCAATTTACCTCCCACGATTTCGACCAGCGGACAGAGATAAACGGGATTGAACGGATGTCCCACGATAAATCGTTCCGGATGTTTCAAATCTTTTTGAAGGTCAGTAGGCAGAAAGCCCGAAGTACTTGAGGAAATTACCACTTCTTGGCGTGTTACCTCTGATACGGGCAGGAGAGCCTTTGTTTTCAACTCCTCGATTTCAGAAACGCTCTCCTGGATAAAATCGGCCTTTTCAGCCATTTCTTGGGGATTGGTGGTGAATTCCAGCTTTCCCGGGGGCGGCAAGGGTATTCCCTCGGTCAACAGAGAAAGGGCCTGTCTGGAATTGTCAATGGAATCCCGCAACCATTTTTCCATGGCCGGGTCAAAATCTGCTGCGATTACATTTACCCCACAATGAATGGCTCTGGCGGCCCAACCGCCACCAATGACACCTGTACCAAGTAGTCCGAGTGTTTTTACGTTCATGATTATTGCTCCCGCTTTTTGTTGTTGATATCGAGTTTTCTGGAACGATGCATCAAGCCTGCAAGATACTCGGCTGGAACGATCCTTGATTGCAGTTCACGGTAGATTGTATCAGGAAAGGGTTCGGCCTTGGGAGTTCCTCTTTGGGATACATTCAATTGCATGCTTTCACAAATGGCCACCAACTCGCCGGCTGAATGCATTTTCTGGTAAAGGTGAATTCTTTTAGCGTCAGAATTCAGAACGAAGGTTTGAATATCGAGTTCGGCAAACATCTTTACTTCCAAAAGGAAATAATTATGAAACTCCAGGGCATAGACAGTATTTCGTTCCCGTTTTCGGTATTCAGCTCCCAAACCGGTTTCTTCCTGGAACTTGTCCACGGCCAGGCTGAAGGCCAGTGAATAAAATGAATCACGCATGTGATCATTATAATCAACCCAATGTGGATGAACTTTTGTCTGGTAGGTTGATGCCAGGGGAATTACTGAATCGTCTTGTTTCATTTTAAACTCGCTTTTTCTGATCCCTTTGACCAATAATTATTCTCGCTAGAAGAAGGTAATAATTTTGGTGTTTCAATCTTTGGTGGATTTATTTTGATGTTTCAATTCCTGAAAACGGATCCGGATCATAGGTTACCTTCTTCAGATAGAGACCTTCGGGTGGGGCCAATGGCCCACATTCCTGGCGATTTCTTGCTTCCAGGATTGTTTTGACATCTCGTGGTCCAAGATTTTTCATACCAACCTTGACTAAAGTTCCAACAATGCTTCTTACCTGCTTGTGCAGAAAACTGGGTGCCTCAAGTATGAATATGTATTCCTTGCCTGAAGGACTCAAGCTACTGTCAATTTGTATGTTATTCATTGTCTTTACAGGGGATAAGGCTTGGCAGTGGGCAGAACGAAAGGTTGTAAAATCATGTTTGCCCATGAGATAGGACGCACCCTTGGTCATACCTGCCAGATCCAGATCCTTGTAAATGTGCCAAGCCAGACCGTTTTCGAAGACAAGAGGAGAAGATCGTACGATTACCCTATAGAGATAAGTCCTTTCGACAGCTGAAAATCGGGCATGAAAATCCTTATCCACTTCACTTGCCTTCAGGACAGCTATCCTGGATGGTCTCAGATTGGCATTTATGGCAGCCTTGAGGGTTTCGGGCGACCAATCCTTTTTCAAATCAAAGTGGATGACCTGTCCCAAGGCATGTACACCCGTATCTGTTCTGCCCGCAGCAGTAATATGAGGTAAATCGCCTTCAAGCTTGCGAATTGCATTCTCAATGGTTTCCTGAACGGAAGATTGTGATTTCTGCCTTTGCCAACCACAATAGGCCTCACCGTTATACTCAACTACCATTGCAAATCGAGGCATGAGTCCACCTAAAATTCCTTCTGAAATGTTTTACAATAACCTGTAAAGTTCATACGATGGCCTCTTCGTGGTTGAAAATTATTATGTAATCCCATTTAGTATAAGTTTCTTTTTTGTCTTCACTATCCTTAACGAACATAAATCGTCATATTCGTATTTAGTAATCAACCCTCAATCTCAATCCATGATTTAAACAGATTCCTGAAGGCTTGAAAGTTACATTTTCCCTAAGCGTAGGTAAAAACAAATGAGTACCCAAACCGTAGATTATAAATCTTCCCTTCGATTACCGAAAACCACATTCCCTATGCGGGCAGGGCTGCCCCAAAAGGAACCTGGCATATTATCGGGTTGGGATGAGATTGGAATTTATGATCAATTGCGTGAAAAGAAGGGCAGGGAAACCTTCATTCTTCATGATGGGCCTCCTTACGCCAATGGTCACCTCCATATCGGTCATGCGTTGAACAAAGTCTTGAAAGATTTTGTTGTGCGGTCGCAACAACAAATGGGTAAGGATTCAAGATATGTTCCGGGTTGGGATTGCCATGGACTGCCAATTGAATGGAAAGTAGAGGAGAATTACCGGGAACGCGGTATTTATAAAGAGGATGTCTCGATTTTGGACCTGAGGAGGGAGTGTCGGGAGTTTGCCAAAAACTGGATAAACATTCAAAGACTGGAGTTTTGTCGGCTTGGTGTGATAGGAAAATGGAATGATCCCTATTTGACCATGGATTACCATGCTGAAGCGGTCATTGCCGAGGAATTCATGAAGTTTCTCATGAATGGAACGCTGTATCAGGGTTCAAAACCCGTTTTATGGTCAACAGTGGAGAAAACCGCTTTGGCCGAGGCTGAGGTGGAGTATGAGGATCATACCAGCCAATCGATATGGGTCAAGTTTCCTGTTGACACGATACTTTCCAAGGGTTTGGCGAAGGCTGGCATACCTGAAGAAACATCTGTAATCATCTGGACAACAACAGCTTGGACACTTCCTTCCAACAAGGCAATCTGCTTTAATCCGACTATAACCTATTCACTCTTTGAGGTGACTGAAGCACCTGAAGACAATTGGTTTCGCGAGGGTGAGTATTTTCTTTTGGCCGATAACCTGATGGAAGAAACAGCCAAGGTTTCGAGAATTACAGCTTACCGAAAGATCAAAACCGTTTCATCTGGTGAACTGGGTCAACTGGTATGCGAACATCCTTTTCGGGGAATGGTATCGGAGCAGGAACCTGATGTTAACAGATGGGATTACCCTGTACCGCTGTTGTCTGGTGATCACGTTACTGACGAAGCTGGGACAGGATTCGTGCATACGGCACCTTCACATGGGGACGATGACTTCATGATTGCCAGAAAGCACAACCTCCACATGACGCACAATGTCAATGAGGATGGAAGGTTTAGATCCTCCCTCCCCATTTTTGGAGGATTGGATATTTTCAATTCCAATGGCAAGGAAGGTGCTGCCAATAATATCATAATAGCCAACCTGATCACCAAGGGAAAACTGGTAGCCAGACGAAAACTGGTCCATTCCTATCCTCACAGTTGGCGTTCCAAGGCTCCGCTGATCTACCGGAACACACCCCAGTGGTTCGTTGCAATTGACAAGGATGTTGATGATAACCAATCCGGGGAGGGTACGACAATCCGGGAGAGAGCCCTCAATGCAATCAACCACAAGGTAAATTGGACACCTCAATCTGGCCAAAACCGAATTAATTCCATGCTCGAAAAACGTCCTGATTGGGTACTTTCTAGACAAAGAGCCTGGGGTGTTCCCCTTACCTGTTTCATTAAGAAGGGAGCCAATCCGGAAGCCAAGAACTTTTTACTCAAGGATCAGAGGGTCAATGACCGGATTTCGGCTATGATCAAAGAAGGTGGAGCCGATACATGGTATGAGGAAAATACAAAGGAAAAGATACTTGAAGGTCTCTACAAGTCAGAAGATTACGAACAGGTAACGGACATTCTGGACGTATGGTTTGATTCCGGGTCGACTCATGCTTTCGTTTTGAGGGACCGTGATGATGGAAGTCACGATGGCATGGCTGATTTGTATCTTGAAGGAACCGATCAACACCGTGGCTGGTTTCAATCTTCCCTATTGCAATCCTGTGGAACCAACGGAAGAGCACCTTATAGAGGGGTGTTGACTCACGGATTCACGCTTGATGAAAAGGGCAAGAAAATGTCCAAATCATTGGGCAATACAGTATCTCCCGAAGATTTGGTCAAGAAACATGGTGCGGATATACTTCGCCTTTGGGTGGCCCAGTCTGATTACACCTCTGATCTGAGGATAGGTCCCAATATCCTTCAAACTGTTATTGACAGTTACCGACGATTAAGAAATGCATTCAGGTTCATTCTTGGGAATTTACATGACACCAGTGAGGTGGAGGAAATTGACTGGACAACCATGCCTGATCTGGAGCGGTGGGTCTTGCATCGGATTTCCGAATTGGATGAAACGGTCAGAAAGGGTTATGCCGAGTATGATTTCCGGGGTGTATACTCTGAAATCTTCAATTTCCTGAATTCCGATTTATCAAGGTTCTATTTTGATATCAGAAAGGATTCCCTTTATTGTGGATATCCCGAGAGCCAACAATATATGGCGACTCTGAAGGTTCTGGACATGCTGTTCAATTTTCTGACAACTTGGCTGGCGCCCATATTGCCTTTTACCATGGAGGAAATATGGCAATCTCGCAATCCTTCGTCTTCAGATTCAGTTCACTTACATGATTTTCCGCAGGTCGAACCTGGTTGGCGAAATGACAATCTTGCCAAAAAGTGGAATAAAATCCGGGAGGTTCGCAGGGTTGTCAATGCAGAAATCGAAAATCAGCGTGTAGCCAAGGTCATCGGTTCGAGTCTGGAAGTTCATCCCAGAATCCTTGTTGAAGATGAAGAGCTTTACAATCTGCTGATGTCCGTACCCTTGGATGATATTTGCATCACCTCTCAAATTGATGTTGTGAAGGTATCTCCAGAGGGGAATAAATCAGAGACAGAGGGCAACAATGGTTTCAGGGTTGAATTCAACCTTGCGAAAGGGGACAAATGCCAGCGGTGTTGGAAAATACTGCCGGGAGTAGGATCATTCTTTCATCAAGGTGTTTGTGGAAGATGTGATGAGGTTCTAACTCTGCTTGAGACTTAAGATTAGGCCTATGCTTTTACAATCGGAACAGCTACAAGGTGGCCAATCTATCAATATCCTGAACTAGGGTTTGTTGGTGATTGATTGAGCCAAAGGCACATCATTGGCTTATACATTGAAAAGAAAGTGAAGGATGTCCCCATCCTTGACCTCGTAGGCTTTCCCTTCGGTTCTGATTTTACCCGAATTACGAGCCTGTTGATAACCACCACAGGAGATGAATTCCTCGAATGATATTGTTTCTACCCGGATGAAACCCCGCCGAAAATCTTCGTGTATTACTGCAGCAGCATCCGCTGCATTGGTCCCTTTTGGAATGGTCCATGCCCGGGTTTCCTTTGGACCTGTTGTAAAATAGGTAATCAGTCCCAAGAGGGAATATCCCTTCTGTATCAGGCGGTCAAGTCCTGAGCTGTCAAGTCCCATTTCGGTCAGGTATTCCTGTTCTTCTTCAGCGCTCAGCTGGCTGATTTCCTCTTCGATCTGGGCTGAAACCAGAACGGTATTTGCGTCATGCTTCCGGGCGTATTCTTCAACTTGGGCAGAGTAATTGTTGCCCTCCCTGAGAGAATTCTCATCAACATTGCAAACATAGAGAAAGGGTTTGGACGTAAGCAATTTCAGCCTGTACCATAATTTCGTATCTTCCTCATCAAGACCCGTTGGCTTGGCATGGATACCTTGTTCAAGTTTTTCCTGGGCCAGCTCCAACAATCCATCAATTTTCAATGATTCCTTGTCACCACCCCTGATTTTTCTAACTAACCGGGATCTTTGTCTTTCTATGGATTCCAGATCGGCCAGCATCAGTTCCGTTTCGATGGTTTCGATATCCCTCAAGGGATCAACTTGGCCATCAACATGGACGATATTGTTGTCATCGAAACAACGAACCACATGAGCCAGCGCATCAACTTCCCTTATGTTACCTAAAAACTTGTTTCCCAACCCTTCCCCCTTGGAAGCACCCTTAACCAGACCAGCTATATCGACAAAGGTTGTCTTGGCCTGGATTATCTGTTTGGATTTTTCAAAACGGGCTATTTCTGCCAATCGGGAATCGTTGACCGGAACCTCTCCCAAATTGGCTTCAATGGTACAAAAGGGATAATTCTCGTTTTGAGCAGATGCCGTATGGGTCAGGGCATTGAAAAGGGTTGATTTGCCCACATTCGGCAAGCCGATAATTCCAGTTCTGAAACCCACTCTCTACCCCATTGAAATTAACATTGATAAGGGGTAATTATATGGAGATCAGAATATGAATTTTAAGTCTAGGGGATCGTCATGAAAATAAATCATTACCTGTTCTATGATGGCAATTGCGAAGAAGCATTTAAATGGTATGCAAAGATCTTCGGTGTAGATAATTTATACATGCAGAGATTTAAGGATATACCTGGCGAAAGCCCATTCTCAAAGGATATGGACGACAAAGTAATGCATGTTGCCTTGTCCTTGGAAGGAGGCTGCTTGATGGGATCAGACGATCTTACTGAAAATTACCAAGAACCAAGAGGAATGGCCGTTTCGTTGAATTTTGAAAATGTTGAGGAAGCCCGTGACATTTTTGAGAAACTGTCTGAAGGCGGAACGGTGACAATGAAATTTGAACCAACCTTCTTTTCCCCGGGATTTGGGGTATTGAAGGATAAATTCGGAATACCCTGGATGGTAAATACGGAGATGGAATAAGCTGGGAAAGAGTCCGGTGTCTAGATTAACTTCAAAGTTTGATCAACTACGATCCAACAACCAAAAGGCCTTTATTGCCTACATAATGGCAGGTGATCCCAATCTGGAATATTCTCGGAAAGTGCTGGAGGGGTTGCCCAGTGCAGGTGTTGATATCATTGAATTGGGGATTCCTTTTACGGACCCGATGGCAGATGGTCCAACCATACAATTGGCAGGCCAAAGAGCGCTTGCAGCTGGCCAAACGGTGTCCAAAACACTATCCATGGTCAAGGACTTCCGAAAAACCGAGAATGAAACCCCAATTATCCTGATGGGTTATTACAATCCCATTTATAGCTATGGAGTCGAGAGATTTATCAAGGAATCGGTCGAAATTGGTGTTGATGGCCTGATTATTGTTGATCTGCCACCGGAGGAAGACCAGGAATTGTGTATACCCGCCAACGAAGCTGGTTTGAGTTTCATTCGCTTGGCAACTCCTACAACTGATGACAAAAGACTTCCCCGTGTTTTGGAAAATACTAGTGGTTTTGTCTATTTTGTGTCCATTACCGGTATTACTGGTGCAAGGGCTCCGAAGCCCGAAGAAGTTGCACCGGATGTAGCTAGAATAAAAAAGGCAACCGATTTGCCGGTGTGTGTTGGTTTTGGAGTCAAAACTCCCGAGATGGCAAAGGCCATAAGCAATATTGCAGATGGAGTTGTGGTAGGTTCCTCAATCGTCAATTTGATTGGTGAGGAAAGACCTTTAAAAGAGGTTTTGGAGTTCGTTCAAAATCTGTCCGAAGGAGTAAATTCCCAAACAGTTTAATCCAGCCCCTGATTAAATTTGTTTCCTAATACACTGATGGAGTAGGATCAAGTGCCAGTTATAACCTGTATTGAAGATTTAAAGCAGCTTTACAAGCGCAGGGTCCCCAAGATGTTTTACGATTATGTCGAGACAGGCAGTTGGTCCGAGAATACATTCAAAAACAATTCCAGGGATTTGGATCTCATCAAATTCAACCAGAAGGTTGGGGTAGATATATCACAAACAACAACCGAAGTTTCCATGCTCGGCAACAAGGTGTCAATGCCCATGGCGTTGGCTCCGGTCGGATTGGCCGGCATGCAATCGGCTGATGGTGAAATTAAAGCAGCACGTGCAGCCAGAAAAAAGGGTATTCCATTTATTCTATCAACCATGTCGGTTTGTTCAATTGAGGATGTTGCAAGGGAAGTAGGAGAAGGGTTCTGGTTTCAACTTTATTACATGAATGACCAGGAATTCAGCCGTAACCTGATCAAGCGGGCCAAGGAAGCGAATTGTTCGGCGTTGGTTCTGACGATGGATTTGCAGGTTCTCGGCCAAAGACACATGGATCTCAAGAATGGCCTGTCCATTCCTCCCAGACCAAATCTTAAAACCCTTCTTGACTTATCTACCAAGGTTAGGTGGGGTCTTGGCATTTTGCGTACTCCCAGAAAGAATTTCGGAAACGTCTATGGCCATGTTGATGGTGTTGAAGATCTTGGATCATTGATGTCATGGGTGGCTGATCAGTTTTATTCCAAACTCGATTGGGAAACGGTCAGACAAGTCAAGGATCTTTGGGATGGTCCACTTGTTCTGAAGGGCATCATGGATGTAGAAGATGCCAAAAAGGCTTCTTCCATCGGTGTTGATGCCATTGTCGTATCCAATCACGGCGGCCGCCAACTTGATGGTGCTCTATCTTCCATCAGGGTATTACCCAGAATTGTGGAGGCTGTTGGTGACAAGGTTGAGGTTTATTTTGACTCCGGCATCCGCTCAGGTCAGGATGTATTGCGAGCCATCGGATTGGGAGCTAGGGCTACCCTGATTGGCCGTGCTTACATTTATGGTCTGGGAGCCATGGGCGAAGCTGGTGTCGAAAAAGCAATTGAAATAATGCACAAGGAATTGGACACGTCCATGGCCCTGTGTGGAATAAGGGATATTTCCGAATTTGGTGAAAAAAATCTGTTGATTCCTTCAGACTTCCAAACGAATTGGAAGTGGTAAAGGGTACGTCTCTTAAACAAACAGGTGTTTGAACTTAGGCGATCGCAGGAAATAATTAAATTAAAGTTCCCTTAAATCAAATCCGTTTAAGGTTAGAATTCACCTGTTGATTTATGGATTTTGGGTAATATATCTTTGTGTCGTTGTGGACAGGCACCCTTGGAGGTTGTCCGCTATTTTTTATTCAGGAGATAATGATGGTAACAGATAATATACCAAATCTCCGAGCAGAAATCAGACCGGGGACAGGCAAGGGGGCCGCTCGGAAAGCTCGGCGAGAGGGTTTAGTGCCCGGAGTAGTTTATGGTGGGGGCGAGGACCCGATAACCATAAACGTCAATTTCAATGAATTGCTCAAGAAGTTGCGGGAAGGTAGGTTCTTGTCCACACTCTTCAACCTGCAAATCAAGGACAGGGAAGATGTCAGGGTGATTTGTCGTTCTGTCCAGAGGGACGTTGTTCTTGACCTTCCTACCCATCTGGATTTGATGCGATTGAGGAGGACATCCAAAATCAATCTGTTCATACCTGTGGAGTTTATCAACGAGGATCAATCCCCTGGTATCAAGCGTGGTGGTGTTCTTACCGTGGTTAGAGGTGAAGTGGAGTTGATTGTTACCGCCGGTGACATACCCACATCATTGGTAGCCGATTTGGAAGGTCTGGATGTAGGTGATGTTATTACCATATCAAAGATCAAGCTTCCAAAAGGAACAAAGCCAACCATCAGCGACAGGGATTTTGTAATTGCAAATATTTCCGCACCATCGGGTCTGAGATCAGAGGAACAGGATCAAGAAATTGAGGAAACACCCGAAGAAGAGGAAGAAGCACAGGAAGAAGAATAGGTGATTTGCTATAGTCACCGCATATAATCTGGTATTTTCGGAAATATTTTTCTGTCAGATGGTTGATGCCATTCTGAAGTATTCTCAAATTGGTTGATCTTTTTGATTCCAGTTAAAGGATGACAAGGTGTTATTGATTGCAGGGCTTGGAAACCCTGGCTCCAAATATTGTATGAATCGCCATAACATTGGATTTATGGCACTGGATTCACTTGCTGATTCCTACATGGACAATAACTGGCGAAAAAAATTTCAGGGTCAAATTGTAGAAGGGAAAATCGAGGGTGAAACGGTTCTCATGATCAAACCCCAAACCTTCATGAACAATTCCGGGAATTCCATTGGTGAAGTTGTCAAATTCTACAAGATTCCATCTGATCAGGTTATTGTCTTCCACGATGAAATTGATCTTGCTCCAGGCAAGGTAAGGATAAAGTCTGGAGGTGGCCATGCCGGACACAACGGATTAAGGTCAATAATAAGCCACATTGGTCCGGATTTTTTACGAATCAGAATGGGCATCGGACATCCGGGGAGCAAGGATCTGGTTCATAATTACGTTTTGGGAAATTTCTCCAAACAAGACCAAAATGGCTGGCTTGTTGACTTGTTGACAGGTGTAGCAAATGGATTTCCATATTTGGTGGATGGCAATCACGCACAATTCCTCAACAAAATCAACCTTGAGTTGCAAACCAGGCCAAAAACGGCAAATGTCCCCAAGCGTTCGGATGCTTCATCGGCAGACAAAGCCAAGAAAACCGACGGAATATTCTCCAGGCTTTCGAAATTCTTTGGGTGATGAAGCAATTACCAGAAGCTGGAATCAAGGATAAAGAGAATTCCGCCCCTTTTCATTTTATTGAACTATAATGATATTATTGTGCCATTGTTATGGTTCATAATTAATCAATTGAGGTTGTAATGAATAAGGTATTTCACGACCAGGTAAATGTTTTCGGGGAACCGCTGATTCCCTGTTCACATAATCCCAAAACCGGTTTTTTCCGAACCGGATGCTGTGAAACCTCAGTGGAAGATGTGGGTAGTCACACCGTTTGTGCCATCATGACAGATGAGTTTCTTTCATACTCCAGACAAGCCGGGAATGATTTGTCCACACCGGTTCCGGCTTTTGGGTTCCCGGGATTGCAGGCTGGTGATCAATGGTGTCTGTGTGCAGCGAGGTTTTTACAGGCCTATCAGGAAGGCAAAGCCCCAAGGATCGTCCTCGGGGCCACTCATATAAGGTCTACGGAAATAGTACCTCTGGAAGTATTGAAGGAACACGCAATAGATTTGAACTAATCCGAAGAATCCATTTCGATTCCAAGAGCTTTGGCCACGGTAAATATATCCTTGTCTCCACGTCCACACATATTCATGCAAATGATATGGTCTTTGGGTAAATCACCGGCAATTTTCATTACATGTGCCAAGGCATGACAGGGTTCAAGGGCAGGAATTATCCCTTCCTGTTCACAACAGACCTGAAAGGCCTGAAGTGCTTCCTCATCAGTAATTGATACATAGGTTGCCCTGCCAGTTTCATGCAACCATGAATGCTCGGGACCTATACCTGGATAATCCAGACCGGCAGATATGGAAAAACCTTCCAGAATTTGACCATCGAAGTCCTGCAGAAGATAGGTTCTGTTGCCATGGAGTACACCAGGTCGGCCTCCCGTAAGAGAAGCACAATGTTGCATTTTTTCATCGACACCCTTGCCTCCCGCTTCAACGCCTATGATCTCAACAGATATGTCATCAAGAAAGGGATGGAACAAACCCATGGCATTGGAACCACCACCTATGGCCGCTATGAGAGTATCTGGCAGTCGACCCTCCATTTCCATCATTTGGGATTTGGTTTCCTTGCCGATTATTGACTGAAAGTCCCTTACCATGGCCGGATAGGGATGTGGGCCGGCTACTGTTCCGATACAATAAAAAGTATTGTTGACATTTGTTACCCAGTCCCTGAGGGCATCATTCATGGCATCCTTGAGAGTGCCACGTCCGGAAGTAACCGGTACAACTTCGGCCCCCAGCAATTTCATACGAAAGACATTGGGAGCCTGACGTTCCACATCATGCGTACCCATATAGACTATACAGGGGAGTCCAAATCTGGCACAGACCGTAGCTGTGGCAACCCCGTGCTGCCCCGCACCTGTTTCAGCAATAATTCTGGTTTTGCCCATTCGCATGGCCAAAAGGATTTGACCAAGAACATTATTGATTTTATGGGCACCGGTATGGTTGAGTTCATCCCGTTTGAAGTAAATCCTAGCTCCATCCAGATAATCGGTTAACCGTTCGGCAAAATACAGGGGTGAAGGCCGACCTACATAATGTTTCCATAGGTAATCCATTTGATTCCAGAAACTTTCATCATCCTTGGCCTTGTTATATTCCTCTTCCAAATCCAGAATGAGAGGCATCAGGGTTTCGGACACAAAACGCCCGCCAAATTTTCCAAAGCATCCGCTTTCATCAGGTACTGAGAAAAAGCTGTTAATCAGATTCTGATCCATTGTCATTTGCCTTTGCTGCTGTAATAAATTTTCTAATTTCCTTGTGATCTTTAATTCCAGGGCTTTTTTCCACTCCCGAAGATACATCCACCTGTTTTGCATTAGTCAATTTGACGGCTGTTGCAACATTGCCGGAATTCAATCCTCCAGCCAACATCCAAGGCAACTCCCAGTCAAATTCGGAAATCAATTTCCAATCAAAGGCTATACCATTACCTCCCGGCAGTGAATTCGGGTCTATTGGTTTGGCATCAACCAATAATTGATCTGCAACCTGAGAATATTCATTGAGAGTCCCTAAATCGTTCCGGTCCCTTATTCCAACCGCCTTCATGATTGGCAGGTTGAAAAGGTCACGAATTTCTGAAACCCTCGATACCTTTTCACGGCCATGCAACTGGATCATGTCAGGATCAACAGCAGTTATGATCTTTTCCAGAAAGAAATCCTCCGGATTCACCACAAGAACAACCTTCTCTACATTTGAAGGTACCAGAGATGATAAAGACGAAGCTTGTTCGAGGGAGATATTCCTTGGAGATTTTGGAAAAAAAACGAACCCGATCAGGTCAGCACCTGCTTCAATCGTAGTAGAAACATCTTCGGGTGTCGACAAACCGCAAATCTTGACTTTCAATTGGCTAAATTTTCCCTGCTAATCATTTTTCCAGAAGGGCCAGTATCTCATCCTCAGAGGTTTCATTTTTCTTCAACCCCGAAACTTCCCGTTCCAATTCCCTTATTTGTCTATCCTTTTTGGTTACTTTCGAACGGTGTTGATGCTCACGCAACCATTCCCAGAAGAATCCGATGAACAATCCAAAGATAATTCCCCCCAGAACAACAATAAACGTAGGTACAACAACAACCGGTGTTGGAAAGATGGGTGCTAGGGCATCAGGCAAGAGACGAAGTGTAACAGGATCCCTGTTGGCAAGTGCCATGAAGCAAAGGATTACACCCAGAAGTATCAAAAAACAGTATTTTATATACCGCACGAAAAAACTCAGGTCAGCTATCCGTGCTATAGTTTCTCACAGACGTCTTCAATTTTATTCCTGGCTTGAATGTAATCCGTTTGCATTTTTCAACCTTGAAGGTATGACCTGTCTTGGGATTTCTTCTTAAGGTGTGATGATCCAGCTTGGTTGCAAAGTGCATATACTTTCGTAACTGTACGGATTTCCCTTCGGACAGGGCATTGCTTATTTCATTAAATACGGTCTTAACCATCTCTTCAACTGCCTTGTTGTTAAGGGAATCGAAATCAGATGATAGATTCCGGATAATATCAGAACGATTCATACCATTTTCCTCGCTAATTATTGGTATAAGTTCAGTACACGACTGACTCTAAAGCATTTTTACAGGCCAATCCGAAGTGGAAAAAGTAGGTATTATAACCCGTTTTATTTTGTCAGTTTTAGACCCGCATGTAATCCAGAATAAGGTATCCCGAACAATAAATCAAAACCTTAATTCATTTATTGTCAAATCTTCCAACATTAGGGATTTATTCATTCTTGCTTTCAAGGGCCTCACCGAGAATGTCTCCAAGAAGTCCGCCAGTATCATTGGAAGAATATTTTTCAACAGCTTCCTTGGCTTCCTTCATTTCAAGCAGACGAATGGAAAGCCCCAACTTTCTTGAGGAAGAATCTACGTGGGTGATTTGGGCTTCAACCTCTTGACCTACCTTGAATTTGCTGGGAAGTTGATTGTCCATATCCTTGCCAAGATCGTTTCGCTTGATGATCGTGGTAATTCCCTTGAGTTCTACCTCAATGGCATTGTCAAGAATTTCGGTGACGTTTACCGTAACCGTTTTGCCCTTGAAAAGCCCACTGGTTGCTTCCAAAAATGGGTCCGCTTCCAGATCCTTGATGGAAAGCGCTACCCTCTCCTTGTCCACATCAATCTCGCTAACGACAACTTCGACCACATCTCCGGGATTGTATTCGCTGACAAGTTCACTGCCTGGTTTGTCCCAACTCAAGTCTGAAAGATGAATCATGCCATCGATATCGTAATCAAGCCCGACAAAAAGCCCGAACTCAGTGATGTTTTTGATTTCTCCTTCAAGTCTGGTGCCTCGTGGATATTTTTCGGCAAATTCCTGCCAGGGATTGGGCATGGTTTGCTTGAGACCAAGAGAAATCCTTCTTTTCTCCTTATCTATATCCAGGATCATCACTTCAACTTCCTGGGATGTGGAAACCAGTCTGCTGGGGGTAGAGTTCTTTTTGTTCCAAGACATTTCGGAAATGTGGATAAGCCCTTCGATACCTGGTTCTAGTTCAACAAAAGCACCGTAATCGGTAATATTGGTTACATGGCCCTTGTGCTTGGTTTGAACCGGGTAGTTTTCGTCAACAGTAAGCCAGGGATCTTCTCGAAGTTGCTTGATGCCAAGTGAAATTCTCTGTGATTCCTGATTGATATTGACAACCCTGACCTTGACGGTTTTATTGATGCTGACCACTTCGGAGGGATGCTTGATTCGACCCCAGGACATATCGGTAATATGCAGCAATCCATCAACACCTCCCAGATCAACGAATGCACCATAGTCGGTAATGTTTTTGACGGTGCCTTCAATTATTTCCCCTTCGGTGAGTTTATTGACAATTTCAGCACGCAGTTCAGCACGGCTTTCTTCAAGAATAGCTCTTCTTGAAACAACAATATTGTTTTTGTCCCGGTCCATTTTCAGAATGGCGAAAGTTTCCAATGTCCCCATGAGAGTTTCGATGTCCCGCATGGGTCGGATATTTACCTGTGAACCCGGCAGGAAGGCGATGACACCACCCAGATCTACCGTAAATCCGCCCTTGACGCGGTTTACAATGGAACCTTCGACTTTTTCGTTGTTTTCATGGGCCTTGAGCAACCTCTCCCAAGCTTCCTCACGGCGAGCTCTTTCCCGTGAAATGACGGCAAGACCGCTGCCATTCTCAACACTTTCGTAATAGACATCTACCTCATCACCAACAGTGACCTCTTCGAGGTTGCCTGGACCGGTAAATTCCTTGTAATCTATTCGTCCTTCTACCTTGGAACCAACGTCAATAATGACCTGTCCTGATTCAATTGCTAAAATTTTGCCTTTTACGACATTTCCTACCTTGGGACTTTCAAGGGTAAAATATTCATCAAGAAGAGTTTCAAACTCCTCCATAGTGTTTTCTGTTTGCACCGAATTGAGCTCCTAAATAACGTTTTTACTGGCCATCGGTTGATTCCGACGGTCTTGAAAATTAAAAATACTGCTACTGCATTTTGCAGGGACTATTAACTAGGTATCCCTTAACCCAAGTTCAACCTTGGCAATCACCAGTTCAGTTGATTGTTTTACGTTCAGGTTAGAGGTATCAATCAAGATTGCTTCTTCAGATTGAACCAAAGGGGCATTTTTTCTGGTGGAATCTCTCAGATCTCTTTCCACAAGCGTATCAAATACCTCCTGATAGGTTACCCCTTCGCCTTGGCTCATGAGTTCCTGGTATCTTCGATTGGCCCTGACCTCCTGGCTTGCCGTTACAAAGAACTTTATATCGGCATCTGGACAAATTACGGTACCAATATCTCTCCCGTCCAATATGGCACCCTCTCCCTTGCGTGCAAAGTTGCGTTGGAATTCAATCAGGGTTTCCCTTACCTCGGGAATAGAAGCAACCACCGAAGCAGTCTGGGATATTTCCGGAGTTCTCAACCCTTCCTGCTGCAAATCTTCAATACTGAGGTCTTTGGCCTCCCGAACGGCATTCCGAGGGTTTTGATCCAATTGCTTTTTGACAAGATTCCTGGCTACTGCTCGATAAACCAATCCTGTATCGAGATAAGGCCAATCAAAGTGTCTCGCGAGATTTCGTGCAATGGTGCCCTTCCCCGAAGCTGCAGGACCATCAATTGCGACAACAAATGGTTTCATGAATAGTCATTCCAGATAGTAAAGAGGCGTAAACAATTTTATACAGAATTTTCTCATATCATTAATAAGCAGAATCTTCAAAATTAAAGCAAACTGGTAAGCTATTTGCCATAGTAGGATACACGTTCGCATCGGCTATGATCAGGCCATGGGTTTCGAGAAGCTTTACCTGTTCAGTGATTAACAAAGAGAGTTTTTGAAAATGTGGAATTCCAGCCAAGAACAAGTTTTTATTTGTGAATATTTCGACGAGAGATTTTTCAAGTCCTAATCATTGTCTTATCTTTCAGGGAAAGTTTCCAGACAGGCTGGGTATCCAACCGGACATCACCAACATATGAAAACAAATGAGGCTATTGTGACATTTGAAAATTTTGAACCTATATTTGATGCTGATAAATATTTAAGACACATGATTTTCCTAAGATCTGTGGTCAATAATTATTCAGGTATATTCATTTTCCAGGACACCATTGTATGCATTCAGGTGAACAAAAACCCTTGATCGGATTTCCTTCGTCTAAATTGAAAGGAAACGTTGTTATCTCGGGAGATAAATCCATTTCGCACCGTGCTGTTATACTAGGTGCATTATCTGTAGGGGAAACCAAGATCAAGGGCTTGCTGGAATCCGATGATGTCATTGCGACCCTGAATGCGGTAAAACTTCTTGGTTCAACCGTTATACGGCATTCCCAAGGAAGTTACAGCATTTTTGGTGTGGGAACCGGTGGATTCCTTGAACCTGACAATTTCATTGATTGCGGCAACTCGGGTACAGCAGTACGCTTGCTAATAGGCGTTGTTTCAACCAATCCAATAACGACGTCATTCACAGGTGATTCCTCTCTCAGGTCACGACCGATGAACCGGATTATAAAACCCTTGTCCAAATTCGGTACTGAATTCCACGGACGCAATTCCAATCTCCTGCCCATGACTGTTGTAGGGACAGATGAACCTGTGCCAATTGTGTATAAACTTCCCATACCTTCTGCCCAGGTAAAGTCAGCCGTGCTATTGGCAGGTTTGAATGCACCGGGTAAAACCACAGTCATTGAGGAAAAGGCAACAAGAGATCACACCGAGAGAATGCTGAAGGCATTCGGTGCTGGCGTTGAAATCCAGAAAAGTGAGGAAGGAACAGCCATAACCGTTGATGGGTATGCTGAATTGAATCCTCTGGAATTGGAAGTTCCAAGTGATCCATCATCGGCAGCATTTATCATATCAGCAGGCCTGACCGTAGAGGATTCCACATTAACTGTCAGAAACATTGGGATGAATCCAACCCGAACCGGTTTGTTCAAGACCTTTGAGGAAATGGGGGCCAATCTACATTACGAACTGATCGAAAACAGTTCTGGTGAACCGTTGGCACATATTCATGTCAAATCATCAGATCTAAAGGGTGTGGAGGTTCCAACCGAGAGAGCTCCATCCATGATAGACGAATATCCAATACTAGCAGCTGTGGCTGCAGTCTCTGAAGGAGATACTGTCATGCGAGGAGTCAAGGAATTAAGAGTTAAGGAAACCGACAGAATTAGCGCCATGGTCCAAGGTTTGAAATCCTGTGGCGTGGATGTTACCGAATACGATGATGGATTTGCGGTTCATGGCAAGGGTAGGGGATCAGTCAAGGGTGATACAACCGTAAAAACTCATTTTGATCATCGGATAGCCATGAGTTTTCTGTGTCTTGGCTTAACGTCAAATAACCCCATAACAGTGGATGACGGCAGTGCCATCAACACGAGTTTTCCACAATTTACAGATATTATGGCCAATATTGGTGCCAGGATTGAAGAGTTAGAGTCTTGATTTTTGACCCATTGGTAAAAAAAACTAACACTTCAAAGTATAAGAGCTAACTCATTTACATCTCCATTCAGGATGATTCCAATCGATCTACGTTTGAGGTGTTGTGAATTGCCCATACGGAAGTGTGAATTGGTTTTCTAATCACTGCCAATTAGTTCCTGTTACACAACCTCATCACCAGATAGTGGGTCAGCTAGGAATCATGTGCATCCGACTGGCTTCACTTGATTTCAGTATAGGCTTTTCAGCCGTCCACATTTCTTCAAACCAGATTTATAAACAGGACAGAATTCCGTACATATCTTCGGTGTACTAGCTGATGAATTACCCAGTCTCAACTTAATGGTAATTACCATTTGGCAATCATCAGGAAATCCAACCGCCAAACCCCAAGAGAATACTTACACCGTGTACCCAGCCCACTGGTGGAATGATCAATCCTGCGATCAACAAGATAATGGCTGAACCTGTGTCATTGGCCGCCTCGATGCACCACAAGATGTGCTTGATCATCGGGACCAGTGAAACCAAAGCCAAGGTAATCCATATTGCCACAATGGCTAGGATTAGGCCTATCGGGCTATCGCGGTCGGTTTTGAAGTGAAAACGAAACATAATACTGTCTCCTTTCTTGCTGTTTTGAAAAGGTAAGTTACGAGACGGATGTCAATCCCCGTATGAGGTCATAAATCCGTCTGGAATAGTCCCGATTTTCTGGGATCACAAAAAAATATTCAGAAGTAGAATTTCATTCTCAGATCCAAATATTTTAACCTTCAACACCTAAACCCTGACTTTGAATAATTTGGCTACATTTTCGTTCCAAATCCTTACAAAGTGGATTGGCAGCAGGTTCAAAAAAGAGGCAGTTATACCAAGAGAGATTTCACCTGATAGAACCTCCATTGATAATAATAAACCCTTCCAAGAATATATCAAGTCAAAAAGGGAGATATGTATTTCTTGCCCTTATCCTTGGAATCTGTGTATTTAACCCTTGTATGTAGGGAATAGGGTATTTATCCGGAATTATTGGAAAGCTGGATAGCAGAATTATAAGGATTATATTTGCTTATGATTTTGGGAGTAAAATCTTATCATCTGTTTATTGGATTATTG
>VYFX01000040.1:0-22103 GCA_009842205.1 Paracoccaceae bacterium
TCTAAATTCCAAACTCGACGATTATGGCACCAATGGCGATCATGGATATCAATACAAATCTTCTGGGGCCGACCGTTTCCCTTAATAAAATCCATCCAATCAAGGCTGCAAATACTGTTGATGTTTCTCGTAGAACAGCGGCTTTTCCAACTTGATCCAATCTTGTTGCCAACATGATGGAACCAAAACTGCCAACTGCAAATAATCCGCCAATAAAGCCACGACCCAACAAGTTGGGTAAAGCCTTTATGTGTTCAGGCTTTCTTTTCCAACCAAGCCAGATAATCGGCATGATGAATCCATCCAGTACAAAGAGCCAAGCCAGATAACTGAAAGGACTTGCTGACAATCTGACACCATACGCATCAACAGTGGTATAAATGGCGACTGTTACTCCTGTAACCAAGGCAATTATTAGGGCAAGGGGCAACTGTTCCCTTGGTCCCTGTATTTTCCAGAGATTGTAAAGTGCCAACCCAAAAATGCCGATTGAAAGTACAGTTATGCCAATCCACTGCTGCAAGGTAAAGATTTCATTGAACACGACACCGGCAAAAAGAACGGTCACTAAAGGTCCCGTCCCCCTAACCACTGGATAAACAACAGTAAATGCTGCCCTGCTGAAAGCCATGGCCATGAGAATCTTGTAGATGGCATGGGCAATAACCCCGAAACACAGTACCCGCCAAACCTCCGGTTCAGGAAAGGGAAAGACAAAAAGGGCAAAGGGAAGACTTAATAGGCAGTAATTGATGTCGATAAAGGCCCTTGAAGTCCAGGGATCAAATTTCCCCTTCTGCATGGCTCCTAGTACAGCATGAAGAATGGCAGCCATAATGGCCAGGCCAAAAGCAACTGTCCTTCCAGACGAGGTCCCCTCAATACTGAGAAACCATTCGGTCATCAATCAGACACATTTCGACAACAGGAAATTATTTTCATGTTTCCACCAACAAAAAAGGATTTTTCTGAAATCTATTCTTCAAGAATGAATTTTGAATTACCCTTTGGGAAGAAGAAATTCAAAATCACATCCTTGATCAGCCTGTAAAATCTGTTCCTGATACAGTTGTTCATAACCTCTGGAAACACCTGTTTCCTGTTTTTGGGATTTGAACTGTCCGGCCCTCTCCTGAATTTCCTCTTTGGATACCAGAAGATCCAGTTTCTTTTCTGAAACCGATAGTTTTATCCTGTCGCCATTTTTGACCAAGGCGAGTGGTCCACCTATGGCCGCCTCGGGTGTTACATGCAAAATGACTGTCCCAAATGCCGATCCCGACATTCTGGCATCTGATATCCTGACCATATCCCTTATGCCACGGGCCAGGAGTTTTTTTGGCAACGGAAGATATCCCGCCTCCGGCATCCCGGATGGGCTGGCCGGACCAGCATTTTGCAAGACCAGAAAATCCTCCGGTTCTACGTCTAAATCCGGATCATCTATCCGATTGGATAAATCCTCCAAGGATTCAAAAACCACAGCCTTGCCTATACGCTCGAATAACTCTGGAGTAGCTGCTGACCTCTTCAGTATTGCTCCCTTCGGGGCCAATGATCCAAAAAGGGTAACCAATCCCCCTTTTTGATCAATGGGTTCATCACTTGAGGCAATGACGAATCTGTCAACATAACCACAATCTTCCTTGAGCCTGTTACCTAGTGTTTCACCTGTAATGGTCTGGCAATCCAGATGCAATAATGGTTTGAGTTCCCGCAAGACGGCACCCATACCACCTGCATAATTGAAATCTTCCATATAATGTTTACCCACCGGCTTCAGATTGACCAGAACAGGAGTACTTTCCGAAAGTTCATTAAGCTTGCCTGGTGGTATTCTGACTCCGGCACGGCCGGCAATTGCCGTAAGATGGATGATTGCATTGGTGGACCCTCCTAGGGCAAGAATAACCCGAAATGCATTTTCAATTGAACGGGCAGTTACCAGCTCCATGGGGAAAATGGGTTTGTTGGTTAATTCTGCAGCGAGATTGCCGGTCAGCTCAGCCGCCCTTAACCGATCAGCATGGGCTGCCGGAATGGCCGCACTTCCGGGAATGGCTAATCCCAAGGTTTCTGCCACACAGGCCATGGTAGATGCAGTACCCATGATAGCACAGGTACCTGCCGTGGTGGCCAATTTGCTTTCAACCTCAAGGATATCCCTTTCAGTGATTGAACCTGACCGATACTCGGCCCAAAACCTGCGGCAATCCGTACAGGCTCCAAGACGTTCCCCTTTGTATTTGGAGGTCATCATTGGACCCCCAACTAATTGGACAGCTGGTAGGTTGGCTGAAACTGCCCCCATCAACTGGGCCGGAATGGTTTTGTCGCAACCTCCCATTAGGACAACGGCATCCATCGGTTGGGCCTTGATCATTTCTTCCGTTTCCATAGACATTAGATTGCGGTATTTCATGCTGGTCGGATTCAGGAAAATCTCCCCGAGGGAAATGGTTGGAAACTCCAAGGGCAAGGCACCGTTGGCTATAACTCCACGCTTGACGGCATCGAGAAGTTCAGGAAAATGCCTGTGACAATTGTTGAAACCCGATCCGGTATAGGCAATACCGACAATCTTTCGGTTCAGCATTTCCCGCGAAAAACCCATCGAGGAAAAAAAGGACTTTCTGAGAAAAACGGAAAAATCCGGATCTCCATAGTGGGTTAGATTCCTGGCCAGACCACTCCGGCTCTGTTTGGTCATTGATTTCCTTCCCTGAAATGTACCATCTCTATACCAAATCGCCCTTTTGGTCAAAGAAATGGAGTTCGCTTTCGGGCAATTTCAACCCCAACCTGTCTCCTGTCCCGATGGTGTGCTTGGGATCTGTTCGTACGGTCAGCAATTCTTCCGAAGCCTCGGTCTTGAGATACAGCATTGATTCCACCCCGAGTTTCTCGATTATTTCCACTTCGGCGGTTAGAATCCCTTCTTCGGGTGAAACGATTGCAATGTGTTCAGGCCTGATGCCTACCTCGATTTCCATACCTTGATTGAGGTTGGGTTTGTTTATTTCCATGGTATAGGGCCCCAACCTGGCGATCATCTTATTGTCATCTGTATCAATGGTCCCCTTTATAAAGTTCATGGCGGGGGATCCGATAAAACCGGCAACAAACCTATTGATGGGGTTTTCATAGAGTTTCAAGGGAGAGCCGACCTGCTCTATTCTTCCTTCATTCAGGACCACAATCCGGTCCGCGAGAGTCATGGCTTCAGTCTGGTCGTGGGTTACATAGATCATGGTTGCCCCCAAATTCTGGTGAAGGCGAGTGATTTCAATACGCATGACCACTCTAAGGGCGGCATCAAGGTTCGAGAGGGGTTCGTCAAACAGGAAAACCTTGGGTTGGCGTATAATGGATCGGCCTATGGCCACTCTCTGTCTTTGCCCCCCGGACAATTGCCGGGGTTTTCTGGCAAGAAGGTTTTCAACCCTGAGAACCGAAGCAACCTCCTTGACCCTTGCAGAAATTTCGTCCTTGGGAACCTTGGACAATTTCAGGCCAAAACCAATATTTTCAGCCACTGTCAAGTGGGGGAAAAGGGCATAGGATTGGAAAACCATGGCCACTTCTCTCTTGGAGGGTTTTAGGTAGGTAACATCTCGGTCTTCAATGATGATTTGGCCGTCAGTTACCTCTTCCAGACCCGTTATCAGACGAAGAAGGGTGGATTTGCCACACCCCGAAGGGCCTACAAACACGACGAATTCGCCATGGGATACCTCCAGATTGACCGATTTGATCACATCGGTTGTGCCAAAAGCTTTCGATACATTCCTCAGGATCAGGTTGGCCATAAACTACCCCTTGACTGCTCCCATGGTCATGCCCTTGATAAAGTATCTCTGAAAAAACAGGAAAACAATCAGGGTAGGAAGGCTAGCCACCAGTGACAAGGCTCCCTGAACCCCCCATGCAACCGAATATTGTCCCTTGAGATTCACTATGCCAACCATTATGGTTCTTTTTTCATCCGACTGGGTAAATATCAATGGCCACAGAAAGTCATTCCAGATCCAGGTGAACTGCAGGGTGGCCAATACAGCCAGAGCCGGCAGACTCAAGGGTAGTGCCACACGGGTCAGAACCTGGAATTCGTTTGCTCCCTCCAGAATGGCGGCTTCCCGGAGGCTATTTGGAACAGTGGCAAAAAAGTTCCTCATCAGGAGCGTACAGATAGGAATACCCAGAGCCGTATGTATGAATATGATTGGCCAGAGCGTGTCGATCAGCCCGAGGGAATTGAAAAACTGGAAGAGGGGAATGAGAATGACCTGAGGAGGGAAAAACATCCCTGAAATTAGCACCAGAAATAGCAGATTGCTTCCCCAGAATGGGAGTTTTGAAAATACATATCCGGCCAATACTCCCAAGGCAATCGAGGCTGCTGTTGCGGGCACGGTCACCAGAAAAGTATTCAGGAAATAACGGTGGACCGCAGGATTGGCCAGTACTTCGACAAAGTTGCCAAGAAATAGTCGGGTGGGAATATCCCAAAGACCTCCCTCGGCAATTTCCCTGGTGGTTTTGATGGAAGAAAGCATGACCCCGATGGTTGGTGCAAGAAACAAACAGGCAAGCACCAGCAGGCATATGAATATCCCTACCGGCCAAGGGTTGAATTCCCTACTTGAGGGAAGGGTGGCAACTTGGTCAACCATAGATTTCATCCAGTCGGCGAAGTTCCCGGAAGTATATTCCGATAATGACCAGGGCAAGCAGGAACAGGACCACCGAGATGGCACTGCCATAGCCCATCATGTATTTTTTGAAAGATTCATTATACATATGCATGGCCAGGGTATCCGAACTGTGGAATGGCCCGCCTCCGGTCATGATATAGAGAATGTCAAATCCCTTTAGTGAATTGATGACGCTGAGGGCAATAACAACCACGGTGGCAGGAGTGAGGAGAGGGACCAGAACCAATCGGATTTTCTGCCAGGTACTGGTCCCTTCGATTTCGCAGACCTCCAGCAATTCCTCTGATATCGAGGTAAGTCCAGCCAGATAGATGACCATGGACAGACCGGTTTGTTGCCAGGACCAGGCAATAATCACCGAACCCAGCGAAGTATCCGGCTTGGCCAGCCAAGGATAATTTAGTGGTTCGGCAAGAAAAAAATTGATCAGTGTATTGAGCAATCCCCAATCGGGTTGATAGATCCATGTCCAGATTTGGCCGACAACCACGGCCGAGAGGCAGATGGGAAGATAGAAGATTGATTTGAATACCTTGCCTCCGGGGACATTGCTGTCGATCAGCAAGGCAAAGCCCAGACCGAGAAGGGTAGGCAACAGAATGGCTGCTACCATCCAGACAAACGTGTTGATAATGGCGTTCAGAAAAAGCCGGTCAGTCCAAATCTTGGCATAATTGTCAAAACCGACAAACTTATAATTGGGGTTGAAGCCGTTCCAGTTGGTAAAACTGTAGAAAAACGAACTGAACAGAGGCCATAGAACAAGAATGGAAAACACCGCAACAGGGGCTGCCAGAAATACAACCCGCCAGATCCATGCAGATTTTTCCATAAAATGTTATGGCAGGTCCAGTTCCCGGAATTTATCCGGGAACTGGATATTCAAATTTACCTATTGGGCAAATGCACTTTGGGCACTATCCTGGGCCCGGCTCAGGATAGCTCCATAGTCATCCGGACTTTCCATGAGCTCCTGGAACATGGACAACCCGACTTCCGCCACCGGTGGCGGGGTAGCCAAATCATAGTTGAAGGCAAAGTTGCTTGCTCCGTCAACAGTGGAGATCACTCGCTGAATCAGTTCATTGTATACCGAGGGATCGACATTGACATTGGCCGAAACAGCCCCAACAGCCTTGGTCCACTCGATCTGGTTATCGACATCGGAGACAAAGAAGGAAAGAAAAGCCTCCGCACCTTCCTTGTTTTGAACATTGGCCGAAATAACCAACCCATCAATTGGACCTACAACTGAAACAGGCGCTTCGGAATTGATCGTTGGGAAGGGGAAGAAATCATAATCTTCTCCCGGGGTCAATCCATTGCCATTCCAATAGCCCGTTATCCAAGTACCCATAAGGGTCATGGCAGCTTCTCCATTAGCGACTTTGTCGGAGGCATCAGTCCAGGTATCGGCATTGGAATTGGCAGCAAAATAGCCGTTATTCACCATGTCCATCCAGATACCCACTGCGGCCATGACTTCATCACTGTCATAGGCGATAGAACCATCCATTACACCAGCCCTTACTTCGGGACCGGCCGTATTCAGGATAAGGTAATCGAACCAGAACTGGGCAGGCCATCTGAATTTTGATCCCAAGGCAATGGGAGCTATCCCCATACCCTTGAGGGTTTCACAAAGTTCCATGAATCCTTCCCAATCGGTTGGCATCTCAGTAATACCGGCATCAGCCATTACCTGTTTGTTGTAGAACATTCCCGCATAATGATATTGCATTGGAATGAGATACCTTTCACCATTGTAGAGGGTAGCACTGTCGGCCACAGCCTTGGCAACGATCCCGTCAAGACCATCCCTGGCCCACATGTCATCAATTGGTGACAGGTCTCCAGAATCCACGACAAACTGAACTCTTGCCCCGGCCCAATAACTGAATACATCTGGCAGGCTGTCACTTGCACCCCGAACAAGAATATCAGTTTTGAAGTCCTCGTGCCCGACGGGGCTCTCCTTCATTGTGTTTCCAGTTGCTGCTTCAAACCTGCTGAAGACCTTCCCCATGTTTTCCTTGCCAAACTCATCGGAAAAATAGTGGGAAATGGTTACTTCACTCGAAGATGAGGCGGAAACAAATCCAAAAAATCCCAAACATGAAATCAGGATTATTTTGCTAATTCTTGCACTAAACATCGGTAATACTCCTAAATTGATATAGTGTTCCCCAAAGACGGGAAGGAAATTTTACAACGAAAAATGCAAATCAACAAGAAAATTTTGAATTCGGTCCAGCCCCTCTCCCTGATATGAGCAATCCCATGTAGAATTAGCAAAACCATCCGAGCAGATGGAATAAATCCGCTTTGTTATAAAATTTGCTGTAATAATTTAGTAGCAACTTGATAACCTCTCTGGAACTGGTAAAAAGTTCATCCTGACTGTCCCCAATGCGGGAAATTATATTACTAGTAACTTTATTTTCACTACACTTGGAGCACTTTTATTTTTTTGTTGATTGATGAATTGGAAAAATGACGGCAAAAATTGGGGTTGGAATATTGGGGACGGGGAGGATTTCCGACCTGCATGTCCTGGAATATATTGCCAATCCGGCAACCGAAATCAGGGGGCTTTGTGATAGAAATGTCGAACTTGCACGCCAGAAAGCTTTGGCTTGGGGTCTGAAGGATGTCAAGACAATCACTGATGATATGGATGATATTTTTAGGGATTCGGAAATTGATCTCGTTGAAATCCTGTTGCCACATGATATTCACCTGCGTGCTGCCCTTGGGGCCATGGAGGCAGGAAAGATCATTTCCTTGCAAAAGCCCATGTGCAGTACTCTTGAAGAGGCAGATATTCTTGTCGAGGCAGTGGATGGTTATGACCGACCATTCAAGGTTTTTGAAAATTTCATATTTTATCCACCCGTAATCAAGGCAAGGGAACTGATTGAACAAGGGGCGATTGGCAAACCCATTTCCATCAGGATAAAAAGCCATGCAGGATACAGCGAAACCGAATGGGAAGTGCCCAAAAGTGCCCAGGATTGGCGGCAACGTGTAGAAAGATCTGGTGGTGGTCCTTTGGTATTTGATGATGGTCATCACAAATTTGCCCTTGCCTGGTCCTTCATGGGAAACCCGGAAGCCGTTCATTCCTTCATCAGGGAAGTTACCCGTGAAGACGGGTTCGTTTTTGATGCCCCGGCAATGGTTTCTTTTCTCTTTCCAGAAAACAGGGTTGGGAATCTGGAAATAGTCTATTCTCCGGAGCTCATTATAAATACGGTCTATTATGCCCAGGATGATCGGGTTGAAATATCGGGTGAAAAGGGAATTATCTGGATTAATGGTGGGCATGGAAAATTGGGTGATTCTCCGCCGGTAATCCTTTATGAAGGGGGCCGTTTTACAGAATTTACCA
This sequence comes from Paracoccaceae bacterium, assembly GCA_009842205.1. Taxonomy (GTDB): domain Bacteria; phylum Pseudomonadota; class Alphaproteobacteria; order Rhodobacterales; family Rhodobacteraceae; genus MPNP01. The sequence goes on from VYFX01000040.1 coordinate 8,107, forward strand.
ACATACCTACCGGCTGGGAGCAGAGTTTTATTCTTTCCACTCGGGATTTTATCAACAAGGTGTGTAATGGTGGTGACCCGGTATTGACCACCAGGGAAGCAAGGGAGATTCTGAGATTTGCCTCAGCTGCCGAACAATCCAACCGGGAAGGAAAAACAATTTATCTGTAAATCCATAATGACAAGTTGTCCCTTGAATGGGCCCGGTCCGGCTTCTGCTGTAATGAATCTGCCTTCAAACCGGGATTGGAGCGTCAGTAAATGGCATGATGCAAGAAACCTGCAATGACTCAAGCACAATATGGCCCATCGGTGCTCCAGCGGTGTTGCGGTATATGTGGTACGGTCGAAAGATGACTGCGCGTGTCTTCCCAGAGTCCCCGCCAGACTTTCCAATCCTTGAGTTCCCGTTCCGGATTTGCCTTCGATCGAACGATAAATTCGGGGAATTGGCTACGACCGGTGGGTTGGCCGGTAACATTGTATCTCAGGTCAAATGACCATCTGAAATCGTCGCTTACATTCGGAAGGGATGAGTGGGGTGTAAAGGGATGGAAAACAACAATTCCACCTGCCGTAACTGGTGTTGGGATGATTTGTTCGGTAGGAAGAAAACTGTCGGCAATGCCTACCTGAGTCTTTTGACAATGGGGGAGCAATCCCTTGTTCTTCCCCAGTGCAACCTGAAGGCAGCCGTTCTCAATGGTTGCATCGGTAACGGCCAACCAGACAGTAATCATTTTGGTTTGATCAGCCTCTTCCAGGGTAACACCCATATCCTGATGCCAGTCGGTAACGGTAATATGGGCCCGGGTTTCATCTTTTGGAACGCTTCTGGCCGGTGGCTTTATCCTGACATGCTGGATGGGATTGGAGGTGATCTCGGGCCCAATAAGCTGTTCTACAATATCAATCAGCCGCTTGTGGGTAACGATGTCGAAAATCGCAGGTCCGAAATGCATCGGTGTACTTTCCGCAATATCATTATGAGGCAAACTGATATCGAGGGGCTGAAACCAGTCTATCCCGCGCAAATTGCATTCCCCGATCTTGTCCCAGAATGAAAGACCCTCCGGGGGCAGGGATACCATATCCCGGGCATGCCAATCCCGGTACAGATCATCCATGAGATCAATGTATTCCTGCTTTACCGCTTCAATGGTTGACTGATCAATGACATCCGGTACGACGATATATCCATTTTCGGCAAAAAACTCTAACTGGTCCTGTTGGAGCATGGCAAATTCCTCATTTCAACAGAATTTCAACAATTGGTGGCCAGATAAGCATAACGGCAAGGGCCAGCAATTGTATACAAATAAATGGCAGGAATCCCTTGAAAATATCAGTCAGGGAAATGTGCGGCGGTGCCACGGACTTGAGATAGAAAGCAGCCGGTCCAAAGGGCGGTGACAAGAAACTTACCTGCATGTTCATGCAGAACAGAACACCAAACCAGACAGCTACATACTTGGGTTCGAGTTGACCTATGAAACCGATCTCCTCGATGGGCAAACGCTGAACGATGGGCAGGAAAACCGGAATGATCAACAATACGATGCCGACCCAATCCATGAACGCTCCCATGAACAGGAGAATGACCATCATCGTCAACAAGACCAGCATTGTCGGCATTTCACTGCCAACGATCAGGTTGGCGATGTAGACCGGACCGCCAGCCAAGGTATAGGCACCGGCAAGAGCCGCTGCTCCGACGGTTACCCAAATGATTGTTCCCGTCGACCTCAGGGTTCGCATGAGGCTGTCCCACAACAGGCCAACCGTGGCTTCACCCCTGAAGGCAGCAATCACGAATACAGCCAGGGCACCCATTCCTGCAGCTTCGGTAATGCCGGATATACCTCCGTAAATGGAACCCAAAACAACACCAATCACCGTAAAGGGAGGTACCAGTCCCTTGCCATGGGCCCAACCCACACGACAACGTTCCTTGCCAAAGACAAGGAATGCCAATACCAGACCGGCTACAAGATAACCGGCGAGATAGGGTAAATGATAAGTCATGCCAAGGAAAATGGGTTCGGCCAAAACATCAGGGGTAGAATTCTGGCCAGTAATCGTGAAATACAAGGCACGCAACAACAGAAGGGTGGATACCCCGGTTAGAAGGATCGACAGGAAAGCACCAAACAAACCAAGTTTTTGTACGCTTGTGGGATCACCCTCCCTAGGTTCCGGCAATGGTGCGAGGCTGGGATTTAGCTGCGTTCTCAGCACAATGTATATGATGATAAAGCTGGCCAGCATGAAGCCGGGTATAAAAGCTCCCGTAAACAGGGCCTTGATTGATGTCTCTGTAATCAGGCCATAGATGATGAGAACAATGGATGGTGGAATCATCGTACCAAGACTTCCCGATGCACAGATGGTTCCAATGGCAAGATTTTGGTTGTATCCCAGACGAAGCATCTGGGGTAATGCTATGAGGCCGAGTAATACTACCTCACCACCAATTATGCCTGACATTGCTGCCATGATGACCGCCATCAATGAAGTGATGATGGCAATTCCGCCACGAACCCTTGATAACCAGAAGTCAAGGGAGTCATACATCTCCTTGGCTATTCCCGACCGCTCCAGCAGAGCGGCCATGAATATGAATAACGGCACTGATATGAGCACATACTCTGTCAGAAGGTCAAATATTTTCTGGGTAAGCAGATAGAGAGGTCCCGTACCAGGCCTTCCAGTCAAAAACCCATCACCGAAACTGAAAGGGTCCAACAGCAGGTTTGGTTCGAATTTCATGACCATGACAAGAAGGGCCAGAACAGCCGAGGCAAACCCCAAGGGCATGCCAATGGCCAGCAGGGTGATCAGTCCAAAGACCAAAACAATCGATATTGTACCTACATCCATTTACTTGGTCTCCAAACTGCGTTTAATGGTTTCAATTTCGTCCATGTCGATATCATCAGCTGCACTGTGAACGGTTGGCTCCCTGTTCCAGTCGGAAATCAGGTTCAGTACAGCCTGAATGGCAATCAGGGTCACAACAATCAGAATGGCAGGCTGAACGGTTGCCGGTATTGGTGGATCAAAGGCCGTACCGAACATTTCCCATTTGTAGAACTTGACGACAAATACCTGCTGGAAACTGCCGTAAATCAAGAAGAAGGCAAAAACGACTATCAATAGTGCCCATATCGTATCGAAAGTCCGCTGGGCCCATCTTGGAACCATGTCATAAATCAGGAATATCCGGATATGACAACGTTGCTGCATGGCATAAAGTCCTGACAGGAGGAAAACAAAACCGGCTATCCAGAGTGTAAGTTCATTAGCCCACAAGGTGGGTCTTTCCAGGGCATATCTCAGAAAGACTTCATATAACATCACCAACGTCATGGAAATGATCAACAACATCGTTACACGTCCAAAAAACAGTGCTACCCGATCAACCTGTTTCCACTCCTGATATTCCATGGGCTCAACTTTTATGTTTCTGATTCCGAATCCGAATAAAATTGGAATCATGATTATTGCGACCCAATCGAATATGTCAGTGTAACCTCCAAACAATCCGCCAGCCCAAGGTATGAAATCCTTCCGCAAATGCAATTCGCTCATCTGATCAAACAGGCTTTGATTCTCCGGAGGAATAAAATCCAGAAGAAAGGCCGGAGCATGCCAGATACACCATCCGACGCTTACAATAAAGGCAATCGGTATCAACCAATCCCAGATAATTTCAAGTACCTTTTGCAATTTTCCTCCTGAATCCTTCTATGAGATTTCATATTTTTCAATAAAATCAGGATCGGGTTCAATGCCCAAACCCGGCTCGGTCGGAATTGTTACTCTCCCACCATTTTCTTTTACCTGTTCTTTAATTCCAAGTGGCGTTTTTAGCAAATCATCAATGAACCTGTTGTCTGTTGTATCAAATTCCAGCATCGGTTGCCATGGATGCAAGCCACCCGGTAGAGGGGGTATGGATGCTAACAGTTGCAAATTTGCAGCCAGTGCAATGGCTGAACCCCATACATGATTTACGACCGGTGTAAAATGCGCATGACACAAGGCAAGTACACGTAGATATTCCGTTATCCCTCCCAGGGCACAAACTTCAGGCTGGGCTATATCCAATCCACGTGATTCCAGCAAATTCAACCAGCCCCAACGGCTGTATTCGGCCTCACCACCGGCAATGTTGACTTTCAACCCTTCCCTCAATTCCCGGTAACCCCGAAGATCTTCCGGTGCAACCGGTTCCTCGAACCAGTATATATCAAGGTCTTCAAGTGCATGACCCACATGAAATGCCTCACTGGTTGTATAGCAGTGATTGGCATCCACCATGAGGGCAAGATCATCACCAACTGCATCCCGAACCGCCTCGACAAGGGAAATATCATTTTTTGATCCAATACCCACTTTCATTTTTATTGCCGTAAATCCCATCTCCTTCAATGAATTGGCTTCATCCCTGAAACGGGATGCAAGTTCCCGCGGCTGTTCGGGGCGCAGCATCATACCATAACCGTAAGCCGAGACATCGCTTCGATGAGAACCCCCAATCAACTTGTGTATCGGTAGTCCGGCAACCTTGCCTGCAATGTCCCATAATGCAATATCTATTCCCGACAGGGCCTGCAGGGGCATTCCCTTTTGCCCATGATCACGCATGAGGTTGTAACACTTGTGCCATATCACATCCCGATCAAGTGGATCTTCACCCAATACAAGAGGTTGAATGACACCTTCAACAATACCCTTGTTGGCGATCGCTATGTTTCCAGGGCCAAAGCATTCACCCCATCCGGTAATACCTTCATCAGTATCAATCCGGACCAGATGGGCAGATCGCCTAGAATAATATTGCTGTGAATACCCTAGTTTTTCAGGAAGATCATATTGAAGAACATGGCTGGTTATCCTTGTAATATGCATCAGCCATAATCCATGAGAAGTCCTGAAAAATCAAGGCGGCAGAAACAATATGATTCTGCCGCCACAAAGCAAGTTAAATTGCTTTTATTCTTATTGCTGCATCAAGCCCAGGTCAACCAGGAATTCGATGTGACTGTTGAGAAGGTCCTTTGCTTCCGGTGTGGTTGCAAATTCAGTCCAACCTGTTTTAACGGCTGCCCTGTACTTGTTGAGTTCTTCCTCTGACCATTCGTAGAGGTTGATACCCTTGGCACGAAGTTCCTTGGCCGTTCTGGCATTATTAACTTCGTTGGCAGTTGCATTGCGAAGTGCCAATGCCTGCATGGCAACCTTCAAAATTGCCTGATGATGAGCCGGCATTGCTTCCCAGACATCCTTTCGACACGTAAGGTGGTCGGCTGGCATTGAATGGAAACCGGGATAGTTTGTATGTTCTGCAATGTCGTAGAGGCCAAGTCCAACATTGTTTGTCAGGTTGGCGGCATCTGCACCATCAATAATGCCGGTTTCAAGGGCCGTGAAGATTTCATTGAAGTCCATGACGATCGGGGAGGCACCAAGGTTCTTGAATACCATTGTCATCATGCCCGGGGGAGAACGGAATTTCCAGTCCTTGAAATCATCAACACCTCGGATCGGACGTGTGGAAGAGAGTGATTCCGGTCCGGGGATCCACCAACCAATGAATTCCATGTTGTGATCATTGTAGAGATCATTGAGCTTGTCATATCCGCCACCATGAAGCAGCCAAGCCATCTGCTGGTAGGGGTTGGTATAACCACCAGCCAAGTCACCTGCAAACTGGAATGCCGGATTTTTGCCTGTTTGATAGGCACCACCTGTCATGTCGCAGTCAAGAATTCCTGTGGCCGCAGCATCAAAGGTTTCAGCCGATTTGACAACAGCTGATGCATAAAACATTTCTACTTCAATTTCACCATTGGACATGGCCTTGATGTCTTCAAGGAATTCTGCCGCCATTTGCCCTGAAAGTGTTTCAGGGGAAAAGTGTGTTTGAATTCTCAGAAAAGTCTGTGCAGAGGTCGACATGGCCGAACCTGCAATCATCAGGAATACTGATGCAATTATACCCAAGATTTTTGTGGGATTCATTGTTTCCTCCGTAAATAAATTGATAAGACACCTGTCGCTTTTCAGCGAAAATAGTGTTTTGGTATGATTAAAGTATTTATTTTAAAGGAAAGTGCAATTAAGTTTGTACAGATAAATTAGTGTGAAAAAACCGTGGTTTCCTTCTTGGGTAATATCCTTAGATGATTGAGAAATTCAGTAGTGAAAAAGGGCTTATCTACCCATCCAACCGCCATCTACCGTAAGAATTTCACCATTCACATAATTTGAGGCGGATGAAGCTAGAAACACGACAGGCCCTGCAAAATCCTTGGGTTTGCCCCACCGGCCGGCTGGAATTCGTTCCAATATAGCATGGTAACGGTCTTTATCCTTTTGCAGGGTCATTGTATTATCGGTTTCAATATAGCCTGGAGCGATGGCATTGACATTAACACCCTTGCCAGCCCATTCATTGGCAAGAGCCTTGGTCAACTGTCCAACACCGCCCTTGGAAGCTGAATACCCTGGAACGTTAATTCCTCCCTGGAAGGTTAGCAGGGAGGCAGTAAAAATGATTTTGCCACTTCCCCTCTCCACCATTTTTTTTCCTATTTCACGACTCAGGATGAATTGTGCCGTCAGGTTGACCTCCAAGACCTCATCCCACCAGTCGTCCGGATGCCATGCAGCTGGTTCCCGCCTGATAGTACCGGCATTGTTTACCAGTATGTCGGGAATATCATTGTTCCCCTGAAACTGATCCAAAAATTCATAAATTGAATCTCGCTGTCCGAAGTCACTTCGATAACCGGTGAATTTTTGACCATAATCCAATACGGCTTTCTCGATATCACTTCCCGATTCCTCCAGGGAAGCACTTACACCTATTATGTCAGCACCAGCACTTGCCAATGCCTCGGCCATGCCTTTACCAATACCTCGGCGACAGCCGGTTACGAGGGCAATTTTGCCGGATAAATCAAACAGGGTCGATGCCTTCATAATTAATTTCCCATAGTTATCAGTGTTTTCATTGCCGAAGGATTCTGATCCAAATCTTCAAATGCCAACTGGATCTCAGACAAGGATCTAACATCGGTTATCAATGAACCAACATCAACTTTGCCGTTGGTAATTATATCAATTGCCATTTCATAATCTTCCGGTTCATAAACCCTCACTCCCATCAATTCCAACTCCCGCCAGAAAAATTGGAACAGGTCAACCTTCGGTTTCACAGCATGAATGGCAACCAAAACCAATCGTGCCCGAGTAGCAGCAACAGCTGTCATTGCATCTACGCCAGCCTGGGAGCCTGATACCTCAAAAACAACATCAATACCTTTTCCCGAAGTTCTTTCATTCATTTCGACCACAAGATCCCGTTCGGAAGGATTGATAATATCAAATTCCAATTTTTCCAAAACCGCTGTACGATGGGGATTGATTTCGGATATTACGACTTTACCGCCGGCTTCCCTTGCCATCAAGGCTACCAAAGCTCCGATTGGACCACCTCCGATGACCAGAACATCTTCACCCTTCTTGAGTTCCGACAATCTTACGTCATGACAGGCTACTGCCAGAGGTTCAATCATTGCAGCAAGATCCATTTGAATATCATCGGGCAATAAATGGACGGTATGGGCTGGAACCTTCCAAAATTCCTGCATCGCACCGTGGGAATCAAGTCCAAGGATTTTTAGCTTGTGGCAAATATGGCTGAGTCCGGCATGACAGGCAGGGCAATTGCTACAATGGTCAAGTGGGCGGACAACAACCTTGTTCCCTGGTTCAATATTGTTGCAATCCTTACCTATCGCCACGACCGTTCCGGACATTTCGTGTCCGATAATCCGTTCAAAACCTATCCGTTCATCCATATTACCATGGAATGCATGCATATCTGTACCGCAAATTCCACAATAACTGACCTGGATCAACACCTCTCCTGATTTGGGATTTGACATTGGCTGTCTTTCAATGGTGAAGGTGCGGTTGCCGCGATAAAAGGCGGCTGTGTATGTTTCATTCATAATCTTAACTCATACTAATGTGTGGGTAAAGTTTATCCCAGTCGAAGATCACCCCGATACCGGGAACATTGGGTGCTACTGCAAGATGATTCTCCAGTTTCAATGGGCAAATTGTATATTGGTCAATGGGAAATGAATGGGCCTCCAACCAGCCGGAATTGGATTGTCCCGAAACCAGGCTCACATGCAATTCCTGCATGCCGTGACTACAGACGGAAATATCATTTTGCCGGGAAAGCTCAGCAACCCGCAGCCAACCGGTTATCCCTCCACAATTTGAGGCATCAGGTTGGATAAAGCTTAGTTTTGAGTCTTTGAAGGCATATTCGAATTCATGAATGGTGTGTAGGTTTTCCCCCATTGCCAAAGGAATACCGGAATGTTCAGCCAGCCGACCATATCCCATGTAATCATCCGGTATTATTGGTTCTTCAAACCAAAGGATGTTGTAAGGTTTGAAAGCCTCGGCTGCCGCCAGAGCCCTACTTTCGCACAAAGCATAGTTGGCATCCACCATAAAGGCCATATCTGGTCCAATCATCTCCCTGACGGCCTTCACCCTTTGAATATCCTCTTCCAGGGTTGGTAGGCCCACCTTTATTTTGACTCCATTGAATCCCTTGTCAATATACCCTCGAATCGAATCAAGAAGCTTTGGCAGGGAAAAATTCAAATCAATCCCCCCGGCATAGACCCGGCATCGGTCAGAATTCCCGCCAGCCAGTTTCCAAAGCGGTTGGCCAGCCTTCTTGCACCTGATATCCCATAATGCAATATCGACGGCAGAAATTGCAAAGGAGACGATACCACCGCGTCCCACGTAATGTAAATGCCATTGCATTTCATCATGGAGTGTTTCAATATCAGTTGTATCCTTTCCGATCAGAAAGGGCTTTATATCATTTTCAAGGAGAGATTTTATCGCCTGTCCACCGCGTCCACCAGTATATGTATAACCTGTACCCTCAGATCCATCATGCAATTGCAAGGTGACTGTAATCAATTCGAAATGGGTATGATCTCCATGCTTTGCATCAGTTAGCACTTCAGCAAGCGGAACCCTGAAATGGTTGGTTTCAAATTGCGTTAGGATTGACATATTCCTATATTATTTATTTGAAAATAAATCATTGATTCCATTAAGTGAGTGTATGGTTTAGTATGACCAAACTACTCAAATTGTAATTCTGTCTTAGAAATTATCGATGAAAAATACAACCAGTTTTGATTGTCCGGATGAAAAGATAGCAACCAACAGGGCTGCGGATGAGCTCATTCGCCATTTTGTTGAATTAATCAATACCGGACAATTGAAGGAAGGAGACCCCTTACCTACCGAACGCAAGATTGTAGAGACTCTTGGAGTCAGCCGTACGGTTGTCCGAGAAGCCATACTCGCACTGGCAAACAAGGGCCTAGTTGAAGCTCGTCATCGTTTTCGTCCAGTTGTACGCAAATCCAACTTTGATGCCGCCTTTGACACTATCAATGATGTTGTTTCACGTATCCTGGTTAAGCCTGGAAGCGTCAAGTATCTTTATGATACAAGAGTTTTGATTGAGTCAATACTTGTACGCAGAGCTGCAACAGATGCTACAAAGGAAGATATCCTTGCCTTAAAGCAGGCTTTGGCAAATAATAGGGAAGCTATTGGGAATAGCGAATTATTCTATCAAACGGATATGGCATTCCATTCCATACTGTATCAGATCCCCCAAAATCCGGTATTACCAGCCATTCATCGAGCCTACACATCATGGTTATCACCACGATGGTTATTAATGCCATCCTGCAAGGAAAAAAACCAAATCAACTTTGAAGCTCATCAAAAGATATTTGATGCGATACTGATGAGAGATCCGGACGCTGCCGAGGAGAGATTATGTGAGCACCTGGCCTATGCTTGGAATCAGGTCAAGGATTATTTAAACAACGATCAAATCTAGTGCTCGAAAGATGCACAATTACCTATGAATTTTTGTAAGGAAATTTGCCTAACCGAATGGTATGTTTAGGAATTGAACTATTCACTTTGGTAATTTCGAACTTTGAATTTAAGGCTTGCAACACGTTTTTCATATGACAACCAATAAACAGGACACATCGGTTTCGAAATCGGTTGATGAATCTGAGGTCAGGAAATTCAATTCCCTGGCTGAAGAATGGTGGAATCCCAAAGGAAAATTCAAACCGCTTCATCAGATGAATCCAACCCGTCTTGATTATATAAACAGCCAAATCATGTTGGAATTTGACAGGGATCTAGCAGAGACCTTGCCTTTCAAGGGATTAAGTATTCTGGATATCGGTTGTGGTGGGGGGTTGCTAACAGAACCCATGGCACGATTGGGAGCAAATGTGCATGGAATTGACGTGGCTGAAAAAAATGTTCTTGTTGCCAAAGAACATGCCAGAAATCTCGGTCTGGATATCAAATACGAGAAAACATCCTCCGAGGAACTTGCCGAAACTGATGTTAAATTCGATGTTGTACTTTGCCTGGAGGTTATTGAGCATGTTCATGACCCGCAGGAATTTCTTTTTTCCTGTCGCAAACTCCTCACCAGTGGGGGCATGTTTATTTGTTCAACATTGAACAGGAACGCCAAGAGCTTCATGATGGCGATAGTTGGAGCAGAATATTTTCTCCGGATGCTCCCCGTTGGTACTCATGATTGGGGCAAATTTGTCAAACCTGAAGAATTGAAGACAATGCTTGGTACTGCTGGACTTGATATGGTTGATTTGAAAGGATTTGTATATAACCCCTTTTTCTCGGAATGGTCAATTTCGGACAGGGATTTTGATGTCAACTACATTACCACAAGTGTTGTTTCTTAATCTGGTGATTGAAGACTGGCCTTGATCAAGTATTTTCCTGACTGAAACTATCCATCCTTTTTCTGGTAACTTAACCAGGAATTGAATTCTGCCTGTGAAACGCCCAATCCGATTATGGACCCTTCATGTAGTGTATCTAGTTCCATAAGGGTAATGGCCATGAATTTATCGGATTCTTGTATATCCATGGTTTGAGAAAATTCTTCGATATGTTTTTCCAATGCCTTCCCATGAAGGCCAGAACGAATAATCTCTCCCATTACCATCTTCCTGTGTGAACGTGTTTGGATCTTATAAGGATCAAGTTCATTCCTGGTTTCTGTCATTGCCTGAAATTGTTGGCAAGAACGTGTATAGGCCCAACAAAATAGATCCAGCATTGGTTCAATTTCGTTTTTCTCGTAGATTGCCAAAAGTGCCCTGATATATCCATCCCTGGGGATATCAGTAAAATTCAGCGGACAAATTATGTTTTTGATGAATGGGATGATACAGGCAAGTCTGGAGGTTCGATTGTTTGTATTCTCTAAAGCTTGCAAATAAGACAAATGTACCAGGATAAAGAAACTCTGTTCGAATGGATTTTGAATTTTCCCTGCCTTTAAGAGAACAAGTTCAAATAACTCCTTCAATTCAAATTGATTGACTATGGGTCGGTAACTGGATTTTTCGATTGATACTTCAATTTGTCGAATATTGCCCCTTGCTTGAGGGTTAATTATCAAATCCTGGGAAAGCAGGTTATGAAGATTCAAAATTGTGAAACTGTTCAAATCAATTTCTTGGGCGTTATCAACGAGATATGAAATTGCCTCCTTGTGGTTCAATATCATAACAGCTTCTTCTGTCATTTTTCCATCAGCAGAGGTACCTTCTTGCAATAATTTTTCCGTATCATGCAATGAATAGGTATTTCCCTCCAATCGACTGGAATTAAAAGAAAAATCAATTAATAATCTTTCGTAAATCAACCCCCAGCTGTAAGTTTCAGCCACTAGGGTTCTTTCAAACAGCCTTCCCCTTGATGATAGTGACTCCTGCAAATCATTAGGAATGTAAAAGGTTAAATTGGGATCATAACTTTCAAGAAATTCTCTTCTATAGGAAATTAACTTTCGAGAATGGGCCGGCGTATCTAGGAATTTAAGCTTTTTTAAGCTATTTTGGCTAAAGATTCCTTCGTTTTTTGGGACAAATTGTCCTTTATTTTTGTCACTTGTAGTTTTTAAAGGATAATATCTGGCAGATTTCCTATTTCCAGCCCTATTTACCCTACCTTCTTCCATCAGGCCAGACAAGCGCCTTTGAAGGGTTTTGTAATTTATTGGAAACGAGATTAATTGCTTGATTTCTCCTCTGGAAAGACCTTTTGGGTACCTACTTATGATCTCAATAATTTCATCTTTCTGTGATTGGATTGTTTTCTTCACAGCTACTCCCAAGGTTTTCTTATTTGGTTATAATATAAGATTTAAAGGACAAAAATTTATAGATTATTTACCAGATTTGGTAAATTATAGCATATGAAACAACTTATTTTGCCAAATTTCTGACAAAACTGTTACTCATTGTCCTTTATTTTATTAAATGATGTTTTAAAGGACATAATGTATATTTTCTTATTTTCCCCTCAACATGACTACCGTCGGTCAGAATCAAGCCTGTTGAGCAAAAAAAATCAGTGACCGACCCATTCCTCATTATTTCTTTGTTACTCCAATACCCTCATTCCGAAGGGGTTAATACAGTTTGTATTATTTTGGATGGGCACCATTCACAATCCAGCACACATAATGAAGCCATTAAAATTGGTCAATCTGATTGAGCAAGGGGGTTTATTTTACGAATAATATTTCCTACAACCTTTCTGCCCGTATTAGTTTAATCGATCAAAATGAAAGTAATGGAAGTGGCCAAACAAAAGAAGATAGTAATCACCTGTGCCATAACTGGTGCAATACATACGCCGACGATGTCTGATGCATTACCATACACCTATGATGATATAGCAAGCCAGTCAATTGCAGCCTATGAGGCCGGTGCATCAATATTACATCTACACGCTCGAAGCCCAGAAGATGGTTCTCCTTCTGTTGATCCTGCCGATTTTCGGCCATTTTTAACCCGTATCAAGCAATCCACTGATTCGGTTGTAAATATTTCAACAGGAGGATCCCTCAAGCTATCCATTCAAGATCGAATCAAGCCGGCAAAAACATTTTCTCCAGAAATGTGTTCCCTGAACATGGGTAGTCTGAATTTTGCTTTCCATCCTATCGCCAGCCGGTACCCCTCATGGAAATTTGATTGGGAAGAGGACTACGTCAAAAGCTCAGAAGGGAATATATTTCGAAACACCTTTGAGGACATAAGAATTGCAGCCGAAAATCTGGCTGAACATAATATCAAGTTCGAACATGAATGTTATGATGTTGGTCATCTTTATAATCTGAGGTTTTGCATGGAGATGGGGTTATTCAAGGCCCCTGTTTTCATTCAGTTCATTTTTGGAATTCTGGGAGGAATTGGGCCTGAAATAGAAAACCTGATCTTCATGAAAAATACAGCAGATCGCCTTTTTGGCAGAGATTACCGTTGGTCTGTTCTTGGTGCAGGGAAAGCACAGATGCCTCTGGCCACTACCGCCAGCCAAATGGGTGGTAATCTGCGAGTTGGTTTGGAAGACAGTCTGTTTATTTCACGTGGTAAACTCGCTGAATCAAATGCTCAACAAGTGACGAAAATAAGGCGTATCGTTGAGGATCTGGGCCATGAAATCGCATCTCCCGACGAAGCCAGGGAAATCCTGGACTTAAAGGGTGGTGATCGAGTTCTGTTTTGAATTTCTTGTTTATTGGTAAAATTCCACCTGGTTCAATTAGTTTCAAGATCACCATGAAATAACCAGCTTCCATATTTCACTTTCATTAATTACACGTCCCATTAGCAGGAATGGGACGGCCAATTGATCTGAATGGGATGCAATCCAGCAGGATGACCAATCAATCGCACGGGCCATTAACCGCAATCGCACGGATGATTAGCAGGAATGGAACAGTACAACCTTTAATGGGACGGCCCATTAGCAGGAATGGGACGGCCAATTGATCTGAATGGGATGCAATCCAGCAGG
>VYFX01000040.1:22203-84692 GCA_009842205.1 Paracoccaceae bacterium
CCCATTAGCAGGAATGGGACGGCCAATTGATCTGAATGGGATGCAATCCAGCAGGATGACCAATCAATCGCACGGGCCATTAACCGCAATCGCACGGATGATTAGCAGGAATGGAACAGTACAACCCTTAATGGGACGGCCCATTGTCAAAGTCAATCACCTAAAGCGGTTGCCACCGTGAACCTCTACCAGTTCCACTTTATACCACTAGTCCCTTAATCTTGAGAATCTTTAGATCCTCCCTTAATCCACGTTTATTTACCTTTAATCCCAGAGTTGCATGAATTTCCCGAAGTGGTAAAGCGCCTTTGGATCTAAGCAGTTGTAAGATTTTTATCTGTTGATTAGTTAATTCAAATTCATGGCCAAAAATATTACAAACTACCATACAGTTCAGTATGTATATTACTTCTTATTATTCCTGAATTGTTTTGGAATAAATCATACATCGAATTTGAAGTCCAGCTCACATCTCCAATCGGTTATCCCCATTCGTTCTTAAAATATAACCCAAAGAGCAACTAGGATAGCAAGAGACGTAGCCCACCCCTTCCAAGCTAACTTGATACAATCCTTGATATCTTTTGTCACCAGATCCATACGACCTGTTTGGTTTATGAAAGGATATTGTCGCAACTCTCCATCATATGATCTCGGACCGGAAAGTGCTATACCTAGAGCTGAAGCAAATGCCGCCTCAGGCCACCCTGCGTTTGGCGAACGGTGGTTTGAACCATCTTCAAATGCCAATTTTATAGGTGAAAGGGATAGTAGGGCGATACTAATTATGAACGGAATAATTCTGGCTGGAAGATAGTTTAATATGTCATCAAATTTTGCCGTTGCCCATCCGAATTCTTCATATTGTTCATTCTTGTAACCGATCATGCTGTCAGCGGTATTGACAAATTTATACACCAATAATCCCGGCAATCCGGCAACGAGATACCAGAATATCGGGGCAAAAACACCGTCAAGAAATCCCTCGGCAGTACTCTCCACAGTTGCTCTCACCACTTCTGATTCATCAAGGTGGGACGTATCCCTACCAACTATCTTGGCTACAGCAAGACGCCCTTCCATCAGACTTAGGCCCAATGCCTCCATTACCTCTTTCGCATGCTGTATCAGGCTTTTTTGGGCCAATAATACGGCAACAATGATCACATCAATGATAATAAAGGGTAACATTTCCAGGATCAGACCCAGAATTACGAATGCTACCGAACCGACAAGAAGTCCAATGAGACCTGCCTGTTTCCTGTTGTTGCCAGACTTGAGATTGAATTCTTGATCATAATATTTGATTAATTTCCCCATCAACACGACTGGATGGGGGATTTTTTTCCAAAAATCTTCGGGATCACCAATAATTGCATCAAGTATTAGGGCAATCAACAGTACAAGAATCGAACCCATAACGACACCTAAAATTCTTCCTCCGTGGAACCGGATTAATTTTCCCTTATCTTAATTTATCAAATGACAATTTGTAATACCTGTAAAAATTAGCCACCCTGTATTGAATTTCGATTCTGTAGCGCTATTTTACATATTCTTCACCCAATATCGGTAGAATCCCTAAAACTTGAAGAAAAAATCCTGTAACACTACATGATTGTGCCCGGAAATTATGAGGATTTAGAGCATGGCCTTTATTAAATCTATTCTCCTGTTCGCTCAACAGGTTAGAACCGAGGTTTCAAAAATTGTCTGGACCAGTCGACGTGATTTGCTGGTTACGACGGGAATGGTATTCCTTATGGCCACCGTGGCTTCCTTGTTTTTTTTCCTGGTGGATCAGGTCATTCGTTTGGGTTTGACGGGATTGTTGGGCTTGTTTTGATAGAAAGTGAATTGATTAGTTTATTTTTTCTCTTGACTTTCTATATAAAATTCTATATGGGAATCCTCCCGCTGAAAAAATAAGCGCATCCTCGCAAGGTGCGTCTTTTTTTGTTTGTAACGTTGAATAACCATTAGGCAATATTCCAGAAAGACAAATCTCGTGACTCTCCGTTGGTATTCAATAAGTGTAGCCTCAAACTATGAAAAGAAGGTCGCCGAAACTATTAGGGCAAATGCCGAAAAATTCGGCTTGTCCGATTCCATAAAGGAAATTGTGGTACCAGTAGAAAATGTTGTCGAAATTCGACGGGGCAAAAGGGCGGAGCGTGAACGAAGATTCATGCCGGGCTATGTCTTGATCAGGATGGAAATGTCGAATGAAGCCTACCATCTCATCAATGAAATCAACCGCGTGGCAGGGTTTCTGGGACCACGTGGAAATCCTTCAGCCCTAAATGAAAACGAGGTCAATGACATACTTAACCGGGCCAGTGAGGGACAAATTCAGCCAAGGGCACTGATTACCTTTGAAGTGGGTGACAAGGTTTTGGTAACGGATGGGCCGTTTGAAGGCTGGAACGGTATGGTTGAGGATGTTGATAATGATAATTCCAGAGTCATTATTGGTGTGTCAATTTTCGGTCGGGTTACGCAGACTGAACTGAGTTTTGATCAGGTAACCAAGGATAATTAATTTAATTTAGAGTATCA
The DNA here is from genome assembly GCA_009842205.1 of Paracoccaceae bacterium. Taxonomy (GTDB): domain Bacteria; phylum Pseudomonadota; class Alphaproteobacteria; order Rhodobacterales; family Rhodobacteraceae; genus MPNP01. The sequence goes on from VYFX01000040.1 coordinate 24,763, forward strand.
CCATGGCAAAAAAATTAGCAGGTCAAATTAAAATCCAGGTGCCCGCAGGCAAGGCCTCGCCCGCACCTCCCGTTGGACCGGTACTGGGTCAGAGAGGGTTGAACATCATGGCCTTCTGCAAGTCCTTCAATGCCCAGACGGCAGATTTGGAACCGGGAACACCCTGTCCTACAATAATTTCCTATTATCAGGACAAATCCCTTTCCATCCAAGTCAAAACTTCTCCAGCTTCATATTATCTGAAAAAGGCTGCCAATCTGGATTCGGGTGCTAGTACTCCCGGCAGGGAAACCATTGGATCAATTACGACCAAGCAACTCAGGGAAATTGCCGAGTTGAAAATGAAGGATTTGAACGCTGTCTCAGTTGAAGGTGCAATGAATATTATTATGGGATCAGCAAAATCCCTTGGTATCGAAGTGAAAGGCTAACAAATGGCTCGTACTGGAAAACGTATAAGGGATGCACGGAAAAAGGTAGCCGGCCTTCAGGCCAATTCAGTCCAGGATGCAGTTAAACTCGTTCGGGAAGGCGCTACGGCCAAGTTTGACGAAACTCTGGAAATCGCCATCAATCTCGGTGTGGACCCCCGTCATGCGGATCAAATGGTTAGGGGAACCGTCAATCTGCCAAATGGTACAGGGAAAAAGATAAGAATTGCCGTCTTTGCAAGAGATCAAAAGGCCGAGGAAGCCAGGGAAGCCGGTGCCGATGTGGTTGGTGCCGAGGATCTGGTGGAATCCATTCAGGGGGGCAATATTGATTTTGACCGTTGTATAGCAACTCCCGACATGATGCCCCTGGTCGGTCGTCTGGGTAAGATACTTGGGCCTCGCAACCTAATGCCCAACCCCCGGGTTGGAACGGTTACTCCCAACCTCAAGGAAGCCATCACCAATGCCAAGGGAGGCGAAATTCAGTTTCGTGTTGATAAAACGGGTATCGTTCATGCCGGAATTGGCAAGGCGTCATTCAATGAAGAACAACTGGTGGAAAATGTAACTGCCTTTGTTGGTGCCGTGAACAGGGCAAAACCTGCCGGCGCCAAAGGAAAATATGTCAAACGCATTTCCCTTAGCTCCACCATGGGGCCTGGAGTGGAAGTTGAAATTGCTTCCGCTGGGGGAAATTAAAGAGATTCTTTGGTCTTAAGATTAAGACCTGAGATCATGGGTACTTGTATCCGTGTAACCGTCCGAGACGGTGGGTTGTGCAGAGGAAACGACGCATGCAAATCCTGCCTGAGATGGGAAAAAATGGATTCACTTCGCGTGTTTCGGCGTGAAGGAAGCTGTTGGTTCCTGGAAGTCAAGGACTAAACTATCGAGCATTGCTCGGTCAACTTTAACCGGAAAGAATTTTTCTTTCTAAACTTGGAGCAAACCTGTGGATAGAGCCCGAAAGGAAAAAGTGGTCGCCGAAATCGGCCAAATCTTCGAGAGCTCAGGTGTGGTGGTAGTCGCTAAATACGAAGGCATGACCGTACCAGAAATGGAGAATCTCCGTTCTCTGATGCGTGAAGCCGGTGGTTTTGTTCGTGTTGCCAAGAACAGGTTGTCAAAAATAGCCCTGCAGGGATCCCCGTGTGAAAAGGTTAGTTCACTTCTGACTGGAATGACCCTTCTCGCTTACTCGGAAGATCCAACGGTGGCTTCCAAGGTTTCAAAAGACTTTGCTTCCAATAACAAGAACTTTGTCGTTCTTGGAGGTGCTGTCGGTTCTTCCATCCTTGATCCCAAGGGAGTCGAGGCGGTGGCAAACATGCCATCAAAAGAGGATCTGATTGCATCGGTAGTATCGTGTATTGGATCCCCGGGAGCAACCTTGTTGGGTGCAATTGGCGCACCTGCTTCGTCCCTTGCTTCCGTGCTTACAACATTGGAAGAGAGGGAGGCTGCATAGGCATACGCGTATGTGGAAGACTTTAACATGCATTGAGACACAATTAAAGAAGTGGAATCTAAAATGACTGATCTAGATAAACTAGCCGAACAGATTGTTGGACTTACCCTTATGGAAGCACAGCAACTGAAAACAATTCTCAAGGACAAATATGGCATTGAACCAGCAAGTGGTGGTGCCGTAGTTGTTGCTGGCGGTCCGGCCGAAGCCGGAGACGGACCTGCCCAGGAGGAGGAAAAGACTGAATTTGATGTATTCCTGCAGGATGTGGGTGGACAAAAAATTGCAGTCATCAAGGAAGTTCGAGCCATAACCGGCTTGGGACTGAAAGAGGCCAAAGCCCTTGTTGAAGAAGGAAACAAACCTCTGAAAGAGGGCGTTTCCAAGGAAGAGGCTGAAGAAATCAAGGCCAAAATCGAAGCTGCAGGAGCTGTAGCAGAAATAAAATAATCCGTATTCAATCGGATAACGAACAAACAATTTGCTGAGTGCCATGCTTCATGGTTCTCAGCAGAAAATCAAGAAGTCAAAAGACCAATTGGTAAAAACAGGATTGCACATGAAAACCAACACAGTTTCGGGAAGGAATTGGTTGGTTCCGAGCATATTTTAAATTTGCCGATCGTATTAAGGGTGAACTCAATGAAGCAGATGAAGTCTAGTGGCAACCGATACCGAAGGTCCTACCAAAAAATCAACGCTGTCGCCCCTCTCCCGAATCTGATTGAGATTCAGAAACAATCCTATGACCTGTTCCTGAATTCCGGTGAAGGACTAGAGCACTCAGATGGTATGGGGCTTCAGGGAGTGTTCCAATCTGTATTCCCGATCAGGGATGCCTCCGGGATGACCGAAATGTACTTTGAGGGTTACGAAATCGAAGAACCCAAGTTTGACGTCGAGGAATGTCAGCAAAGGGACATGACCTATGCCGGTGCATTGAAGGTCAAACTCCTTCTGAACATTTATGATGTTGACAATGAAACCGGTAACCAAACCTTCCGGAACAGCAAGGAACAAAAGGTCTATATGGGTGATATTCCCCTCATGACCGACAACGGAACCTTTATTGTAAATGGCACCGAACGGGTCGTTGTTTCCCAGATGCACCGTTCCCCCGGGGTCTTTTTCAATTACACCACCCATGCAACCGGCAAACGTCTTTACACCTGTCAAATTCTTCCCGGAAGAGGTTCCTGGATAGAGTTTGAATTCGGCTTGAAAAAAGACAAGGCGCTCGGCGAATTGGAATTGATCAACGCACGGGTTGACCGCAAGAGGAGACTTCCCGTTTCAACCCTTCTCTTCGCCCTTGGCATGGATCAGGAAAGCATCATGGAATCCTTCTATGATTCCACCAGTTTCAGATTGCGGAGAAAACCCGCAACCTGGGAATTTACCTTCCAAAAGGACAATTGGCGCAATGTCGTACCCAATTACGATCTGATTTCACCTGAAACAGGGGAAATCGTTGCTCCTGCCGGTGAAAAGATTTCAACCTATCGACTTAAAAAGTTGAGTGATGAATTTGATGGTACCAAACTCAGGATCATGCATGACAGCCTCGATCAGGGGAATCTCTCCACTGCCCTGGAAAGAGCCGGTGAAGCCGATGAAGTCGATGAAGATTACCTTGAGTACCTGGAAAGCAGCTTTCGACAGCAATCAACTCCCAAAAACCGGGAAGTAAGTCCCGGTGGTCAGTATCTTATCGAGGACTTCAATCCCCAGAGATGGCAAAGGGTCACACCCAACTTCAACATTGTAAATTATCATACCGATGAAGTACTGGCCAAGGCTGGAGTTAAATTGACCCCTGCAAAATACAAGAATATCCAAGAACTTGAGGATTGGTCCCTTCTGATACCTTTGAATCAGATACTGGCCTACTTTGCCCCGAAGAAAAAGGAAGAACCCTCCACCGAAGACATCAACCTGTATGTTTACAATGATTCTCTAGCCTCCAAGAGTGAAAAAAATTCCATCAAAAAGAAGGCGCCTGGTCCCGAGTTGGTGGGTACCAACGATCTGGCCAGTGAATTTTCCGACGGGGGGCGCAAACTGCTGGTAACCATGCTCAAGAAAGTCTGGCGCTTCAGGGTACCGACCTTCAATATCTATAATGCTGATTCGGGTATGGTTTCCAATCGTTCCGGCAATGAAGTCAATCTGGTTGTCTCCAAGGAGTTGGGCATTCATCTGGACAACAACAAGTTCGAACTCAATGCCGATGAACTCCTGTATGGACTCGTTGAACTTGAGGAAACGATCAAGCGGAAAGCCGATAGGCTGAAGAGCGAGGAAACGGACCAAACTCCGGATATTCCTGCCAGTAGAGAGGACGGAACTCTGATTGGGGGATACAGTGTCCCGATCAAACTCGGCACCAATCAGGGTGAAACGGTGGTGAGTTTCATCCCCGAGGAATTGAAATGGGTAACCGATTTTGCCTATCAGGAAAAGATCGGGGTTAATGTCGAGGACAATATTCTTGACAGTGAAACCGGTGAGATCGTTGTACCGATCGGATCGCGCATTACCAGAAAAATGGTCAACGGATTTGAAGAGCAAGATAGAAAGCTCGAAGTTGCGGTTGCCAGCGACCGCATCACGGATCGATATATCGGCAAGGACATGATTGATGAGGAAACCGGCATCGTATTGGCTGAAGCCGGTGATGAATTGTCCTGTCAATTCGATGAGAATGGAAATCCCTCGAGTGGATTGCTTCGTATTCTCCTTGATGAGGGTTTTGAAGAATTGTCGCTGCTGGAAATAGACCACCTATCCGTAGGTCCCTACATCCGGAACACCATGTTCCTGGACAAATGTTATGACCGCAAGACAGGGCTTCTGGAAATCTACCGTTCACTCCGTCCCGGTGAACCGCCAACACCGGAAAATGCCGAAGCGCTTTTTGATCAGCTTTTCAGTGATTCCGAACGATATGACCTGTCAGCGGTCGGTCGAGCCAAGCTAAACATGCGGTTGAATCTTGATGAAAACGAAAATGTTCGAACTCTTCAAAAGAGTGACATCATTGCCTGTTTGAAAAGATTGGTCGATTTGCGAGATGGCAAGGGTGAAATAGATGATATTGACCACTTGGGCAACAGGCGGGTAAGGTCCGTCGGTGAACTCATGGAGAATCAGTGCCGCATTGGCCTGATCCGAATGGAAAGAGCCATTCGCGAACGGATGGGTTCGGTTGAAATTGACAAGAAGATACCCCAAGACCTTGTCAATCCTCGACCGCTTTCAGGGGCCATAAGGGAATTTTTTGGGTCATCGCAATTGTCCCAATTCATGGACCAGACCAATCCACTTTCGGAAATCACCCACAAAAGGCGGCTGTCAGCCTTGGGTCCTGGCGGTCTGACCAGGGAGCGGGCCGGTTTTGAGGTACGGGATGTGCATCCCACACATTATGGACGAATTTGTCCGGTGGAAACACCTGAAGGTCAGAATATCGGACTGATCAACTCCTTGGCTTCCTATTCCAAGGTCAACAAGTACGGCTTCCTTGAAACACCCTATCGGGTCGTGAAGGATGGCCAGGTTACCGACGATTATGAGTATGTTTCCGCTACGGATGAATCCCATAAGATCATTGCCCAAGCCAATGCCAGGCTGGATGGTAAAAATCGTTTCATAAATGATCTGGTTTCCACCAGGATTGATGGCGAATTCAAGATGAGTCTCAAGGAGACCGTCAACATGATTGACGTATCTCCCATGCAACTTGTATCGGTTGCGGCCTCATTGATCCCCTTCCTTGAAAATGATGATGCCAACAGGGCCCTGATGGGTTCCAATATGCAACGTCAGGCTGTTCCCCTGTTGAATGCCGAGGCACCCTTTGTTGGTACCGGTATCGAGGAAAAGGTGGCGGTTGATTCAGGTGCCGCCATTGTTGCCAAGCGAGAAGGAATTGTCGACCAAGTCGATGCAACCAGGATCGTTATCAATGCCGTAGCCGATGATCCGACCGATCCGGGAGTTGATACCTACCGCTTGAGGAAATTCCAACGTTCCAACCAGAATACCTGCATCAACCAGAAACCTCTGGTCAATGTGGGTGACTATGTGCTGAAGGGAGATGTCATTGCCGATGGCCCCTCCACCGATTTGGGTGAATTGGCTCTGGGCCGTAACGTACTGGTCGCCTTCATGCCCTGGAATGGCTATAACTTTGAAGATTCCATCCTTGTGTCCGAACGGATCGTCAAGGATGATGTGTTCACTTCGGTTCACATCGAGGAATTTTCCGTTTTGGCACGGGACACCAAATTGGGTCCAGAGGAAATCACCAGGGATATTCCCAATGTGGGTGAGGAATCCCTGCGTAATCTCGATGAGGCTGGAATTATCTATGTAGGTGCCGAGGTCAAGGGCGGTGACATTCTTGTTGGTAAAATTACCCCCAAGGGTGAAACTCCGATAACACCGGAGGAAAAGCTCTTGCGGGCCATTTTTGGTGAAAAGGCCTCAGATGTTCGGGATACCTCCCTGAAACTGCCACCAGGCGACTTTGGTACGGTCGTGGAAGTCAGGGTTTTCAATCGACATGGAATTGAGAAGGACGAGCGGACGATCCAGATCGAACGAGAGGCGATAAACAGGCTTACCAGGGATCACGAGGACGAAAAGGCCATTCTCAGGCGAACCATTTTCGAGAGATTGCACAGTCTGATTATCGGTAAGGTTGTTGCCAAGGGTCCCAAGCCCTTCAAGAAGGGAGACATCATTACCGAGGAATTGCTTGGCCAGATCGAGCAGTTCAAATGGTGGAAGCTGGCTCTCGATGATGAGGAAACCTCCAAGAACCGTGAAGGACTTGAGAAACAATACCAACTCCAGCTAAAGGCACTTGAGCAAAGATACGAGGACAAGGTGGCCAAGGTCAGGCGAGGTGATGATCTTTCGCCTGGTGTACTCAAGGTTGTCAAGGTCTTTGTCGCCGTCAAGCGAAAACTTCAATCCGGGGACAAGATGGCCGGCCGACATGGTAACAAGGGGGTTGTTTCCAAGGTTGTGCCCATGGAGGATATGCCTTTCCTTGAGGATGGTACACCAGTCGATATTGTCCTGAATCCATTGGGGGTTCCCTCCAGGATGAATGTGGGCCAGATTCTCGAAACCCATATGGGTTGGGCATCGAGGGGTTTGGGCAAGGTCATTGATGAATCGTTGAAATATCATGATAGCAATCAGGATGACCCCTCCAGTATCAAAAAAGTCAAATCAGCCATGGAATATGCCTATGGTCCTGAAGTCTATAATTCCAAATTGGCTAACCTCAATGATCAGGAATTGATTGCTTCGGCCAGGGTTGTGTCCAATGGGGTTCCCATTGCAACACCGGTGTTTGATGGAGCCAAGGAGCTTGATATAGATGATGCCCTGGAAAGAGCTGGCTTTGATAAATCGGGACAATCCGAACTCTATGACGGGATTACCGGTGAAAAGTTTGCCAGACCCGTTACAGTTGGCATCAAGTACATGCTGAAACTCCATCACCTTGTGGATGACAAAATCCATGCCCGGTCAACCGGACCATACAGCCTGGTAACCCAGCAGCCGTTGGGTGGCAAGGCCCAGTTTGGTGGCCAACGATTTGGTGAAATGGAAGTCTGGGCTCTTGAAGCTTATGGGGCTGCTCATGTGCTGCAGGAAATCCTGACGGTCAAGGCCGATGATGTTACCGGACGAACGAAGGTTTATGAAGCCATCGTCAAGGGTGAAAACGAGTTTGAATCAGGTATACCGGAAAGTTTCAATGTTTTGGTCAAGGAGGTCAGAGGCCTGGGACTGAACATGGAACTTAGACAAATGAACCGTACAAGAAAGATGATCCAGAGGGAAAAACATGAAGCATGATTTCGCACAAAGCATGTTCAAAGGTGGGAAACTTCCAGAATCCTTTGATGAAATAAAAATCTCACTTGCCTCCCCGGAAAGGATCATTGCCTGGTCGGAAGGGGAGATCAAAAAGCCGGAGACCATAAATTACCGTACGTTCAAGCCGGAACGGGATGGTCTGTTCTGTGCCAAGATTTTCGGTCCCGTAAGGGATTACGAATGCCTTTGCGGCAAATACAAGAGGATGAAATTCCGGGGTATCACCTGCGAGAAATGCGGTGTTGAAGTAACCCTCCAGAAAGTTCGTCGGGAACGCATGGGGCACATTCACCTGGCCGCTCCTGTCGCCCATATCTGGTTCCTGAAACTCCTGCCAAGCCGTATCGGCATTCTGCTGGACATGAAGTTGAAGGATCTTGAAAGTGTTCTTTACTTCGAGAAATTCGTGGTAACCGATCCCGGATTGACGGAATTCACCGAGAAACAACTCATTACCGAAGCTGAAATGCATGAAGCCAAGGATGCGTTTGGTGAAGAATCCTTCAATGCCTCCATCGGAGCTGAAGCCATCAGGGAATTGCTGAGCAACCTCGACCTGGAACTTGAACAGGAAATTCTGCGTGAAGAACTGCTAACCACAGGCAGTGCCCAACGCAAGACCGACATCAAGAAGCGGCTCAAGATTGTTTCCCATTTTCTGGAGTCCGGCAACAAGCCCGAATGGATGATCCTGACGGCCCTGCCTGTTATTCCACCCGAACTGAGACCATTGGTACCACTTGATGGCGGCCGTTTTGCCACATCGGACCTGAATGATCTTTATCGACGGGTCATCAACCGGAACAATCGTCTGAAAAGGCTGATTGAACTGCGTGCACCGGAATTGATCATTCGCAATGAAAAGCGCATGCTGCAGGAATCCGTCGATGCCCTTTTTGACAATGGTCGAAGAGGCCGGGTCATCACCAATACCAGCAACAAGCGTCCCCTGAAATCACTGAGTGACATGCTCAAGGGAAAACAGGGAAGGTTCAGGCAGAACCTGCTTGGCAAAAGGGTCGACTTTTCCGGACGTTCGGTCATTGTCACAGGTCCTGAATTGAAACTGCACCAGTGTGGCCTGCCCAAGAAAATGGCCAAGGAACTCTTCAAGCCATTCATTTTCTCTAAATTGCAGGAAAAGGAGCTTTCCACCACCGTCAAACAGTCCAAGAAACTGGTGGAAAGGGAAACGGATGAAATCTGGGATATTCTGGACGAGGTAATCCGTGAACATCCGGTTCTGCTCAACCGTGCACCTACTCTGCACAGGTTGGGAATTCAAGCTTTTGAACCCATTCTCATCGAGGGCAAGGCCATCCAGCTTCACCCACTCGTCTGTTCAGCCTTCAACGCCGACTTTGATGGCGACCAGATGGCGGTTCACGTACCTCTTTCACTGGAAGCCCAGTTGGAAGCCCGGGTGCTCATGATGTCAACCAACAATGTGTTGTCACCTGCCAACGGTGCTCCCATTATCGTACCTTCCCAGGATATGGTTTTGGGACTCTACTATACCAGCTTGGTGCGAAAGGGCATGCCTGGTGAGGGCATGATTTTCGGTTCGGTCGAGGAGGTCGAGCAGGCTCTGGCAGCAGGAGTGGTACACAAGCATGCTCAGGTCAAGGCCCGTATCAGGGAGTTGGATGAAGAAGGGGAGGAAGTCTCCAGAATCTATACCACGACACCGGGTCGAATTCTTCTGGGATCGCATCTTCCGATGAATCCCCATGTACCCTTTGAAGTCCTGAACAAGGAATTGCGCAAGCAGGAGGTACAGGAAGTCATTGATACGGTCTATCGTTATTGTGGCCAGAAGGAATCGGTCATTTTTTGTGACCACATCATGGAAATCGGCTTCAAGGAAGCTTGTAACGCCGGTATTTCATTCTGCCGCAGCGACATGCTGGTACCTACCGACAAGAACAAGATTGTCGATGAAACCAGGGCACTGGTGGCCACTTTCGAGGAACACCACAAGCAAGGTATCATCAGTGAGGGCGAGAGATACCAGAAAACGGTTGATGCCTGGGCAAGTTGCACCGATCGAATTCAGGTCAAGATGGAAAAGGACATCCAGGCCCGCAAATTCATCGACAATGTGGAACAGGAAAGAAACTCAATCTACATGATGACCCATTCCGGAGCCCGGGGATCCCGTGACCAGATGAAGCAATTGGCCGGCATGAGGGGCTTGATTTCCAAGGGAACGGGTGAAATCATTGAAACACCCATCATTTCCAACTTCAAGGAAGGTCTCAATGTTGCGGAATACTTCAATTCCGCCCACGGTTCGCGCAAGGGTCTTGCCGATACTGCCTTGAAAACCGCCAACGCAGGTTACTTGACGAGACGCCTTGTCGATGTTGCCCAGGATTGTCTGGTCAGGGAGGTGGATTGTCTTGAGAATCCCGACAACCCCGCTGCTGAGGATGATGTATTTGGCATCAAGGTCGAGGCAACCATTCGAGATGGTGAAATCATCGTCAATTTGGCCGAGCGCATTGTCGGCAGGGTTTTGGCTGAAGACCTGATCAACAACAAAACCGGTGAAATATTTGCCAGCAAGGGTGAACTCTTGAGCGAAATCAGAGCCAAGGAAATAGAAAACGCCGGTTTCCAAAGTGTCCTGATCAGGTCACCGCTGACCTGCCTTACGCAGGATGGTGTCTGTGCAAAATGTTACGGACGGGATTTGGCTCGTGGATCCATGGTCAACGTTGGTGAAGCTGTGGGTATCATGGCTGCACAATCAATCGGTGAACCCGGTACCCAGCTTACCATGAGAACCTTCCATATCGGTGGTATAGCCCAGCAATCCGATGAGCGTTCCTTCATTGAAGCGAGTACCGATGGCAAAATCAAGTTCGAAAATCCCAAGACCCTGACTGACAAGTCGGGACGTACGATTGCCAATGGCCGGGCGATGAGAATTTCAGTCGAAAATCCCAATGAAATCGCCAAGCGACCCTATCGTGTTCCCTATGGATCCAATATCCTGGTAAAGAATGGTCAAAAGGTCAAAAGGGGTACACGACTCTTTGAATGGGATGCCTTTGCTACCTCCCTTTACTCGGAAGTCGAGGGTATTGTCCGTCATATTGACCTCATCCACGGCATGACCACCTCACGAAGGACCATTGAGGAATTTGGCATCACCGAGGAAGTCGTAACCGACACAGGAGGTGGCAAGAAGCCGGATCGGTTGAAGCCAAATCCGCAACGTTCTCCACAGGCAACCGAACAGGGTCGTGTCTGGTTTGAATCGGCCGAATTGGAGCAGGGATCTGACAACAACCTGATCGTGAGTTCCATGGATATGTGGATGGTCATTTCCGATGACCAGGGACAGGAGGTTTCGGCCCACTATGTTCCACAGGATTCAGTCCTGCAGGTAACCAATGGTCAAGCCATCAAGGCTGGTGATGACCTGTTCATACCACCACCGATGAAACAGGCTCAAAGGAGAATTTCGCAAAGTTTCACTTCGCACTGGCGTGATCTGGATACTCTCAAGCCCGGCATTCTCATTGTTGACGAGGTAACCGGTGAACCCCTTTATCTTGAAAACGGCAATCCTGCCTTTTACGAAATGTCCCTGGAGTCGATAATCAGGGTCAATGACGGTCAAAAGGTTGCCATTGGTGATGAATTGGTTCGTTTCCCGAAGAGAACCGCTCAAACCAAGGATATTACCGGTGGTCTGCCGCGGGTAGCCGACCTGTTTGAAGCCAGAAATCCCAAGGATCTCGCCGTCATGGCCGAGGTCAGTGGTACCATCAGGTTTGAACGGGAGTACAAGAATTCCCGTGTCATCTGCATTGATCCCGATGATGAAAGCATTGCCGTCGCACCCAAGTACAAGGTGCCCAAGGGGCTCCATCTTGAGGTTCAGGAAGGTGACAAGATCATGCGGGGAGACCTGATTGTCGATGGTACTCCCTCACCCCAGGATGTTCTTCAATCAAGGGGACTTGGTGATCTGGCCCGCTACATGATCGAAGGTGTACAGGAAGTTTACCAGTTGCAGGGTGTAAAAATCAATGACAAGCACATTGAGGTCATTTTGCGCCAGATGTTGAAGAAGGTTCGTGTTACCGATCCTGGCGACACGGTTCTGATGTCTGACGAAATAATTGACAAGGCTGAATTGAGAAAAGTCAATGAGGCAACCCTTGCCAGGGATGAAAAGATAGCCCACTCGGTTCCTGTCATTCTTGGCATTACCAAGGCAGCTCTCGGAACCAACTCCTTCATCTCGGCTGCTTCCTTCCAAGAAACGACCAAGGTCCTGACCGATGCCGCCGTTCGGGGCCGGGTTGACAAGTTGTCGGGCCTCAAGGAAAACGTGATTGTTGGCAGGCTTATTCCGGCCGGAACCGGCAATGCCGCCTCGGAAATCAGGCAAATTGCCTTCAAGGAAGACGAGAGAATTCTGCAGTTGGAAAAGGAATCAGATATCTTCAGTGATTTCCCTGCCTTGATCGAAGAGGATTCCGAACCGCTGGAAAGTTAAAAACGAAAATATCTAGAAGTTTAGAAAAACAACCATGATATACCCGAAATCAACCTTTTTTTGACTTTACATATTTTTTTAGTCTTAAAGAGTTGACATTGTGGCAGGTAATCATTACTTGGCACACACTTTCAAAAGACCATTGCCTTTGGAAGTGAAATAGCCATTGAGAATTGGGGTGCATGAACGCCGGACTGGTGTTCCTCTGATACACAGACCGCTGAGTAAAACGAAGCGGTTTCTTTGTGCTTTATATTTTGAGGCCATGGTCAAACAAGGGAAGATGAAATTTTAGGAACGATATGCCAACGATACAACAATTGATTCGCAAGCCAAGGAAGCCAAAGGTACGGCGACAAAAGTCCATGCACCTTTTGGGCTGTCCCCAGCGTCGTGGGGTGTGTACCCGAGTTTATACGACAACACCCAAGAAGCCTAACTCGGCTTTGCGTAAGGTTGCCAAAGTCAGGCTGACAAGTGGTTTTGAGGTAATCTCCTATATTCCCGGGGAAACCCATACCCTGCAGGAACACTCAGTGGTTCTGATCAGGGGAGGAAGGGTCAAGGACCTGCCAGGGGTCAGATACCATATTCTGCGGGGAACGCTTGATACAACTGGTGTCACGGAACGACGGCAAAGACGTTCCAAATACGGTGCCAAGAGACCTAAGTAAGGAGCTGTATATATGTCCCGCCGCCGTCGAGCTGATGTAAGAGAAGTACTGCCTGACGCCAAATTTGGTGATCGGAACCTTACCAAGTTCATGAACAATCTGATGAAAGATGGCAAGAAAGCCGTAGCCGAAGGTATCGTCTACAATGCCCTTGATCGAATCCAGAACCAAACCCAGCGGGATCCGCTGGAAGTATTTCATGAGGCCATCGGCAATGTCCGACCCTCGATCGAGGTTCGCTCCAGACGGGTCGGTGGCTCGACCTACCAGATTCCCGTCGAGGTTCGACCGGAAAGAAGAAATGCCCTGGCCATTCGATGGCTGATTGATGCGGCACGCAAAAGACCCGAACATACGATGGAAGAAAGATTGGCAGGTGAATTGATCGATGCCATCAATTTCCGTGGTCGGGCCGTGAAAAAACGGGAAGATACACACAAGATGGCCGAAGCCAACAGGGCCTTCAGTCATTATAGATGGTAAAGAATTAACAGGGTAGTTAACTCATGACACGTCAATATCCACTATCCCGCTATCGCAATTTTGGCATCATGGCTCATATTGACGCCGGGAAAACAACCACAACCGAACGGGTTCTATACTATACCGGAAAATCTCACAAAATCGGTGAGGTGCATGATGGCGCTGCCACCATGGACTGGATGGAACAGGAGCAGGAAAGGGGAATTACCATAACCTCGGCTGCCACCACCACCTTTTGGGAACGAACCGAGGATGGCGAGACACCTCTTTCAGACAAGTATCGTTTCAATATCATAGATACTCCGGGTCATGTGGATTTTACCATTGAAGTTGAGCGATCCCTGGCCGTACTTGATGGGGCCATTTGTGTCCTTGATGCCAATGCCGGTATCGAACCGCAAACGGAAACCGTCTGGCGCCAGGCCGACCGCTACAAGGTTCCACGGTTTGTTTTTGTCAACAAGATGGACAAAATCGGAGCCGACTTCTTCAATTGTGTAAGGATGATCGAGGCCAGAACCGGCGCCACCCCTCTTCCCATTCAGATTCCCATCGGAGCCGAGGACAAGTTCAGTGGCGTTATTGATCTGGTAACCATGAAGGAATGGACCTGGACCGGTGAGGCGCTTGGGGCAACTTGGACCCTTCAGGACATCCGGCCTGAACTTCAGGAACTGGCCGAAGAATGGCGAAGCACTCTCATTGAAACAGCCGTTGAAATGGATGACGATGTCATGGAAGCCTATCTGGAAGGTGACGAGCCTGACGAGGAAACCCTGCGCAAACTGATCCGCAAGGGTACCCTGGAAATGGCTTTCGTACCTGTACTTGCCGGATCGGCCTTTAAGAACAAGGGCGTCCAGCCAATGCTGAATTCAGTCATTGATTACCTGCCCGGACCACTTGATGTGCCCTCCTATGTCGGTTTTGCACCAGGTGACAAGGACGAGGTTCGAAACATCGAAAGGAATGCCGCTGATTCCGATCCATTTTCGGGTCTGGCATTCAAGGTGATGAATGATCCGTTTGTCGGTTCCCTGACCTTTACACGTATTTATTCCGGGACCATCCAGAAGGGTGACCAGATGTTGAATTCGACCAAGGGCAAGAAGGAACGGGTCGGACGAATGATGATGATGCATTCCAACAACCGCGAAGAAATCACGGAAGCTTATGCTGGTGACATCATTGCCCTGGCTGGCTTGAAGGAAACGACTACCGGTGATACACTTTGTAGTTCAAATGAGCCGGTTGTTCTTGAAACCATGACTTTCCCTGATCCGGTTATCGAGATCGCAGTCGAACCAAAGACAAAATCTGATCAGGAAAAGATGGCCCAAGCCCTGCAAAGACTGGCTGCCGAGGATCCTTCCTTCCGGGTTGAAACGGATTTTGAATCAGGCCAAACCATCATGAAGGGCATGGGGGAACTTCACCTTGATATCCTGATCGACCGGATGAAGAGGGAATTCAAGGTCGAGGCCAATATCGGTGCCCCACAGGTTGCCTATCGCGAAACCGTGTCACATATGGCCGAAATCGACTATACCCACAAGAAACAGACCGGTGGTGCCGGTCAATTCGCCCGAGTCAAGATGATCATTGAGCCGGAAGAAATCGGCAAGGGTTTCAGTTTCGAGTCCAAGATCGTTGGCGGATCCATCCCTAAGGAATACATTCCCGGTGTTGAAAAGGGCATTCAATCAGTGATGGATTCCGGCCCATTGGCAGGCTTCCCGGTCATCGACTTCAAGGTAACCCTTATTGATGGTGCCTTCCATGATGTTGACTCATCGGTCATGGCCTTTGAACTCTGTGCCCGTGCTGCCATGCGGGAAGGTTTGAAAAAGGCCGGTGTCAAACTTCTGGAGCCTGTCATGAAGGTGGAGGTCGTTACACCCGAGGAATATACCGGCACGGTCAATGGCGATTTGACCAAGCGACGTGGACAGGTCCAGGGACAGGAACCAAGGGGTAACTCGACGGCAATTGCCGGAACGGTGCCTCTGGCCAACATGTTCGGATACATCAACAATCTTCGTTCCATGACTTCGGGACGGGCAAATTTCACCATGCAGTTCTCGCACTACGAGGCTGTTCCACAAAATATCTCGGAAGAGATTCAATCTAAATATGCCTAAGGCACATTTAATAGGTTCGTAACCAGAAAGGATTATCAAATGGCTAAGGAAACATTTGTCAGGAACAAACCGCATGTCAACGTCGGTACTATTGGCCATGTTGACCATGGTAAAACAACTCTAACAGCTGCGATTACCAAATATTTCGGCGAGTTTACACCTTATGACAAGATTGATGGTGCTCCCGAGGAAAAGGATCGTGGTATTACCATTTCAACGGCCCACGTTGAATATGAAACCGAAAACCGTCACTATGCTCACGTCGACTGTCCCGGTCACGCCGACTATGTTAAGAACATGATTACCGGTGCTGCCCAGATGGATGGAGCCATTCTGGTGGTGAGTGCTGCTGATGGACCCATGCCCCAGACCCGTGAACATATCCTGCTTGCCCGTCAGGTAGGCGTTCCTTCACTGGTGGTTTACATGAACAAGGTTGATCAGGTCGATGACGAGGAACTTCTTGAACTGGTTGAATTGGAAATTCGTGAACTTCTCAACGAATATGAATTCCCCGGTGATGATATTGCCGTGATCCAGGGTTCCGCCCTTGCCGCAATGGATGGAACCAACGAGGAAATTGGTGAAAGCAGCATCAGGGCACTCATGGAAGCCGTCGATGCCAACATTCCCACGCCGGAACGTCCGATTGATCAGCCCTTCCTCATGCCGATCGAGGATGTGTTCTCGATTTCCGGACGAGGTACCGTTGTTACCGGAAGGGTTGAAAGAGGTGTAGTCAAGGTAGGTGACGAAATCGAGATCGTTGGCATCAGAGAAACGTCCAAAACCACCTGTACAGGTGTTGAAATGTTCCGCAAGCTGCTTGACCGAGGTGAGGCTGGTGACAATATCGGAGCACTTCTGAGAGGTGTTGGTCGTGATGGTGTTGAAAGGGGCCAGGTGCTTTGCAAACCCGGTTCTGTAACACCTCATACGGAATTTGAAGCTGAAGCCTACATTCTCGACAAGTCTGAAGGTGGACGACACACGCCATTCTTTACCAATTATCGACCTCAGTTCTATTTCCGGACCACTGACGTAACCGGTTCGGTCGAACTGCCTGGCAACATTGACATGGTTATGCCTGGAGACAATGTCAGGTTCACGGTCAAACTAATCAACCCCATCGCCATGGAAGAGCAACTGCGTTTTGCCATTCGTGAAGGTGGGCGTACCGTTGGTGCAGGTGTTGTAACCAAGATAATCAAGTAATTTGCAGGGCATGAACGGAGGTTCGTGCCCTCTTTGCTTTCGGAGCTAGAGTATGAGTCAACATCAAAATATCCGCATTCAGTTGAAGGCTTTTGATTACAGGGTTCTGGATGCCTGCGCATCGGAACTGATTGATACCGTCAGGAGAACTGGTGCACGTTGGCGGGGACCCATACCGTTACCGAACAAGATTGAAAAGTTTACTGTTTTGCGAGGACCTCACATTGACAAGAAGTCTCGTGAACAAATGGAAATCAGAACGCACAAGCGTGTGATTGATATCATTGATCCAACTCCGCAAACAGTAGATGCACTAATGAAACTTGAGCTCGCGGCAGGAGTTGCCGTGGAATTGAAACTTTAGAAGGGAGATTCCGGAATGCGTTCTGGAGTGATTGCCAAAAAATTGGGAATGACGCGTTTGTTCCAGGATGATGGTAAGCAGATACCTGTTACCGTTCTCCATCTGGACAATCTGCAGGTCCTGGCCCAGCGAACGATCAGCCGTGATGGTTATACTGCCGTCCAGCTGGGTTCCAGTTCGGCCAAGGCCAAGCGGGTATCCAAGGCCATGCGTGGTCATTTTGCCATGGCTCAGGTGGCACCTAAGCGAAAATTGACTGAGTTCCGGGTTTCACCGGAAAATTTAATTGATGTCGGAGCTGAAATTACCGCTGACCACTTTTTGCCCGGTCAGAAGGTTGATGTTTCGGGAACTTCAATCGGCAAGGGTTTTGCCGGTGCCATGAAAAGGCACAACTTTGCCGGCTTGAGGGCAACCCATGGTGTATCGGTAAGTCACCGTTCCCATGGATCAACCGGACAGTGTCAGGACCCCGGCAAGGTCTTCAAGGGCAAGAAGATGGCTGGCCATCTCGGCAATTCCAGGGTTACCACCCAGAACCTTGAAGTCGTCCAAACGGATGCCGAAAACGGCTTGATCCTTGTCAAGGGTTCCGTGCCCGGTTCCAAGGGTGGTTGGGTAACCATCAGGGATGCCTGCAAGAAAAAGGGCCCCGACAATTTGCCAATGCCCGGAGCGATCAGAAAAACCGAACCGGTTGTTGAAAATGTCGATGACAGTCAGGTAGAGGAATCCGGGGAGGCTGAATCATGAAGACCCAAGTGATCAGTATTGATGGCAAAAAGTCGAAATCAGTAGATCTGGCCGAAAACATATTCGGTGTGGAATGCCGGTCCGATATCTTGAATCGTGTCGTTCGCTGGCAGAGAGCCCGCAAGCAACAGGGAACCCACAAGGCAAAAACCCGTTCCGAAACAAGCTATTCCAAGCGAAAGATCTTCAGGCAAAAGGGCACGGGCAATGCACGCCATGGTGACCGTAATGCACCGATTTTCTCCAAGGGTGGTGTTTACAAGGGACCGACACCCCGGGATCACAGCCATGGCTTGCCCAAAAAGGTTCGTCAGCTGGGTTTGAAAATGGCCCTCTCCTCGAAATTGCAAAACAGCGAATTGGTGATCTTGTCCAAGGCCCGGATCAAAAATCCAAAGACATCCGAGTTGAATGAAAAAATAAGAAACCTGGGATGGAAAAAGACCCTGATTATTGACGGATCTCAGGTTGATGAAAATTTTGCCAGGGCTGCACGTAACATTCCCGATCTGGATGTTTTGCCCCAACAAGGAGCAAATGTCTATGACATTTTAAAATGTTCCACCCTGGTTATCACTCTGGACGGATTAAACGCCTTGCAGGAGAGAATGTCATGAAACCTGTAGCCGAACATTACGACATGATCATTCAACCCAGGATTACCGAAAAATCCACCCTGGCGTCACAGATCAATACAGTGGTTTTTGAAGTTTCGATGGATGCGACCAAGCCCAAGATCAAGGAAGCCGTCGAGGCCATTTTCAAGGTCAAGGTCAAGGCTGTCAATACCACTGTCCAGAAAGGTAAAACAACCCGCTTCAGGGGTCGCCCCGGCAAGCGAAAGGATATCAAGAAGGCCTTTGTCCGCTTGGAGGAAGGTTATTCGATAGATACTGGTGGATCAAGATAATGGCATTGAAGTCCTATAAACCGATTACTCCGGGACGACGCGGTCTCGTTCTGGTTGATCGATCCCATCTATGGAAAGGCAAACCAGTCAAATCCCTGAGTGAGGGACTTAACTCCAAGGGTGGTCGTAACAATCTGGGACGCATCACCGTTCGCCATCGGGGTGGAGGTGCCAAGCGTCTTTACCGCAAGATTGATTTCAAGCGCAAGAAACTGGATGTCACGGGTACCGTTGAAAGGTTCGAGTATGATCCCAACCGTTCGGCCTTCATTGCTCTGATCAAATACGAGGATGGTGAAATGTCCTACATTGTCGCTCCCCAGCGACTTGCTGTCGGTGACAAGATTGTTTCCTCCAACCGGGCCGATATCAAGCCTGGCAATGCCATGCCCTTTGCCGGCATGCCCATAGGAACAATTGTACACAATATCGAGATGAAACCCGGCAAGGGCGGCCAGATAGCACGTGCTGCCGGTACTTATGCCCAGTTTGTCGGTCGTGATGGTGGTTATGCCCAGTTGCGCCTGTCCTCCGGCGAGTTGCGGGTTGTTCATCAAAACTGCCGGGCTACGGTAGGGGCTGTCTCCAATCCGGATAATTCCAATATCAATCTCGGCAAGGCCGGCCGGGTTCGCAACATGGGTATCAGACCCACCGTAAGAGGTGTCGTCATGAATCCCGTGGACCATCCCCATGGCGGTGGTGAAGGTAAATCCAGTGGCGGTCGGCATCCTGTTACACCCTGGGGCAAACCGACCAGGGGTATGAAAACGCGCAAGAACAAGGCAACCGACAAATACATTTTGCGGCGTCGGTCAGTGCGAAAGAAAGGACGTTAACATGGCACGATCTACATGGAAGGGTCCCTTTGTGGATTCCTATGTTTTGAAGAAAGCCGAGAAGGCCAAGGAATCGGGTCGCAGGGACGTCATCAAGATATGGTCCCGCCGATCTACCATCCTTCCTCAATTTGTTGGTCTTACCTTTGGTGTTCATAATGGCAGAAAGCACATACCCGTTCTGGTTTCCGAGGAAATGATCGGTCAGAAGTTTGGAGAATATTCGCCAACCAGAACCTATTACGGGCATGCTGCCGATAAAAAGGCTAAAAGGAAATAGGGCTCGATCATGGCAAATCTACAGAAAACATTACCCCCTGATCAGGTGGTGGCCACAGGCAAGATGCTTCGGGTATCCCCCCAGAAACTCAATCAGGTGGCAGCTCTGATTCGCGGCAAGAACATGGCCGAAGCTTCCAATATCCTGACTTTTTCCGAAAAGCGAATTGCCAAGGATGTCCTGAAGGTCCTGCGAACGGCCCTACATAATGCCGAGAACAATTTCGGCATGGATGGCTCAAGCCTGCGGGTTGTCGAAGCCTATGTCGGCAAGAATCTCAGCATGAAAAGGTTTCGGGCCAGGGCAAGGGGAAGAGCCAACAGAATTGTCAAACCTTTTTCACAAATTACAATCATCGTACAGGAAACAGCGGATTAGAACTTATGGGTCAGAAAGTTAACCCAATTGCCATGAGGCTTCAGGTCAACCGGACCTGGGACAGTAGATGGTATGCCAACAAACGAGATTACGGGGATCTTCTCCAGGAAGATTTGAAAATCAGGGCCTTCATCAAGAAGGAATGTGCCCAGGCCGGTATCAGCAGGGTGATCATTGAACGTCCCTACAAGAAATGCCGTATTACGGTCCATTCGGCCAGGCCGGGAGTGATTGTCGGACGGAAGGGGGCCGATGTTGAAACCCTGAAGACATCCTTGCGCAAACTAACCGATTCAGAACTGTTTTTCAATATCGTTGAAGTAAAAAGACCTGAAATAGATGCCCAGCTGGCTGCCGATTCGGTTGCCCAGCAAATTGAAAACCGGGTTTCTTTCCGACGGGCCATGAAGCGCTCCGTACAAAGTGCCATGCGCATGGGAGCCCTTGGTGTCAGGATTAATGTGGCCGGACGTCTAGGTGGAGCCGAGATTGCCAGAACCGAATGGTATCGGGAGGGACGCGTACCCTTGCATACACTGAGAGCAGACGTTGATTATGCCCGTTCGACGGCATCAACCCCGTATGGTGTCATCGGAATCAAGATCTGGATCTTCAAGGGTGAAATTCTGGAACATGATCCCTCGGCAAGAGACCGTCGGGACCAGGTTCTGAGGGAAGGCGGTTTGGCCCCCCGTGGTGGTAAATCATAGTCCAAGGATCACGTTATGTTACAACCAAAGAAACCACGTTACCGGAAACAGCACAAGGGACGCATTCATGGTAATTCCAAGGGTGGAACTGCCTTGAATTTTGGCTCCTATGGTCTCAAGGCCATTGAACCTGAGCGAGTTACCGCTCGCCAGATCGAGGCTGCCCGAAGGGCGATGACCAGGAAAATGAAAAGGCAGGGAAGAGTCTGGATCAGGATTTTTCCGGATGTTCCCGTTTCCAAGAAACCGACCGAGGTTCGCATGGGGAAAGGCAAGGGATCCGTTGAATACTGGGCTGCCCGGGTCAAGCCAGGTCGGGTCATGTTTGAAATTGATGGTGTTGCCGATGGAACCGCTCGCGAGGCGCTTCGTTTGGCAGCCATGAAACTACCTGTCAAAACCAGAATCGTACAGCGGGACGATTGGTAGATTACCGTTGGATATGAGAACCCTGTAATAGGATTATAGTCATGGATGCATCAGAGTTGCGAGAAAAAACAGCTGACGAATTGAACGACAAGCTGCTTGAGTTGAAAAGGGAAGCATTCAATATTCGTTTTCGACTGGCGGAAGGGGATTTTCCCAACACGTCCCGGATTCGAACGATAAAAAGAGATGTAGCGCGGATCAAAACCGTGATGCGTGAAAAGGAGAAGGCTTAGTCATGCCCAAGAGAGTTCTGGCCGGCAAGGTCATCAGCAATTCATGTGACCAGACGGTTACTGTACTGGTGGAAAGGCGGTTCATGCATCCGGTCATGAAGAAAACCGTCAGGAAATCCAAGAAATACCGGGCACATGATGCCAATAATTCAGTAAATATGGGTGACAAGGTTCAAATCAGAGAATGTTCACCTATTTCTAAAACCAAATCCTGGGAAGTTATCGAAACAAGCTGAACCGGGATAAATATTTTATCGAAACCCTGGGGCTACAAGTGAGTCCCCACAGGTCGGGAGTATCAACATGATTCAGATGCAGACAAATCTGGATGTTGCGGACAATTCGGGTGCCCGAAAAGTCCAATGCATCAAGGTTCTCGGCGGTTCCAAACGAAGGTTTGCATCCGTTGGCGATGTTATTGTGGTTTCAGTCAAGGAAGCCATACCCAGGGCCCGGGTCAAGAAGGGTGAAGTCAGACGAGCGGTCATTGTTAGAACAGCCAAGGAGGTTCGCCGCGATGATGGTACCGTTATCAGGTTTGACAAGAATGCCGCCGTACTCATCAACAACAATAATGAACCCATCGGTACCAGGATTTTCGGTCCGGTTGTAAGAGAGTTGAGAGCACTTCGCTT
This sequence comes from Paracoccaceae bacterium, assembly GCA_009842205.1. Lineage (GTDB taxonomy): Bacteria > Pseudomonadota > Alphaproteobacteria > Rhodobacterales > Rhodobacteraceae > MPNP01. The sequence continues at coordinate 47,126 of VYFX01000040.1, forward strand.
CATGAAGATTGTCTCGCTGGCTCCGGAGGTATTGTAATGGCTGCCAAGTTGAAAAAGGGCGATCAGGTGATTGTGATTGCTGGCAAGGATAGGGGTGCACGCGGGGTCATCAATAGTATCGATCCCAAAATGGGCAAGGCTGTGGTTGAAGGCATCAACCTCTCGATTACCCACCGCAAGCAGACACAAAACCAGGAAGGGGGCAAGATTCCCAAATTCATGCCGATTGATCTTTCCAATCTGGCGATAGTTGATCCATCGGACGACAAACCGACACGGGTGGGTTTTCGAATGGAAGATGACAAGAAGGTAAGGTTTTCCAAGCGAACCGGAGTATTGATCAATGGCTAGTTCAACACCTCGTTTAAAGAATATCTATCAGGACCAGATCAAACCTGCATTGATGGAGGAATTTGGTTACAAGAATGACCTGATGGTTCCCAAGCTCGACAAGATTGTTCTCAACATGGGTGTTGGGGAAGCAGCCAAGGATTCCAAAAAAGCCAAATCGGCAGAAGCCGAACTTACCGCCATTGCAGGACAGAAAGCTGTTCCTACCAGGGCCCGTCAGTCCCTTTCGGGTTTTCGGCTTCGGGAGGGCATGGTCATTGGTGCCAAGGTAACACTCAGGGGCAACCGCATGTACGAGTTTCTGGACCGGCTGGTTGTCATTGCCCTTCCCCGGGTACGGGACTTTCGTGGCGTATCGGACAAATCCTTTGACGGTAACGGCAATTTTTCCCTGGGCTTGAGGGAGCACATCGTGTTTCCCGAAATCGATTATGACAAGGTGGATGATATCAGGGGATTGGATGTTACCATCTGTACAACAGCCAAATCTGACAAGGAAGCGAAAAGTCTTCTGGCAAGACTGAACCTTCCTTTCAAGAATTAATTACGGAGATTACCACAATGGCAAAAAAGGCAATGGTGGAAAGAGAACTGAAGCGGCAAAGGTTGGTCAAGAAATACGAGAACAGAAGGGCTGAACTGAAAGCCATCATCAATAACAAGGAACTTCCCTTGGAAGAGCGTTTCGCGGCCAATCTCAAATTGGCCAAGTTGCCACGAAACTCATCGGCAACGAGGTTGCATAACCGATGTCAATTGACCGGGCGACCCAAGGGATATTACCGCAAGCTGAGGATTTCCCGTATTGCGCTGCGCGAATATGGGGGATTTGGCCAGATCCCCGGCATGGTAAAGTCAAGTTGGTAGGAGATTACAGTTATGTCATTTAGTGACCCAGTCGGAGATATGCTGACCCGTATCAGGAACGGGCAAATGCGCAAGAAGGGATCAATCAAGTCCCCCTCTTCCAAATTGCGGATTTGGGTGCTTGATGTTCTGAAGGAAGACGGATACATCCGGGGCTATACGCAGATTGACAATGAAAAGGGTTTCAAGGAGCTTGAAATCAAATTGAAATACTCTGCCGGAGATCCTGCCATCAGGGAACTCAAGCGCATTTCCAAGCCGGGAAGAAGGGTCTATTCGAATGTGAAAAACCTACCCTATGTCAGACAGGGATTGGGTGTTGCCATCGTATCTACCGCCAAAGGGGTCATGTCGGACGCCAAGGCCCGCGAACAGAATGTTGGCGGTGAAATTCTTTGTACGGTTTTCTAGGAGAACTAAAATGTCCCGGATTGGGAAATTACCGATAAACATACCTGCCGGTGTCGAACCAAGGCTGGATGATCAGGAGATCATTGTCAAGGGACCCAGGGGAACCCTGAGTTTCACCATACCGAATGAAATTTCGGTGGAAATTGACAACCAGCAGATCAAGGTCAAACCCAGGCAGAACAACATCAAGAGTCGCCAGAAATGGGGTATGTCGAGAACCATGATTGCCAATTGCGTCAAGGGTGTAACCGAAGGTTTCACCAAGGAATTGCAAATCAACGGTGTTGGCTATCGAGCCCAGATGAAGGGCAATTCATTGAATCTGACCCTGGGACTTAGTCATGAAGTCAATATTGATGTTCCCAAGGAAATCACCATAACGACACCGTCCAACACCCGAATTGTGATTGAGGGTAATGATCCCCAGGCTGTTGGCAAGATTGCAGCAGATATTCGCAAGTGGCGACCGCCCGAACCATATAAGGGCAAGGGTATCAGGTATCTCAACGAATATGTATACCGCAAGGTAGGCAAGAAGAAGTAGGTTTGAAAATGGCTATCAGCAAGAAAGAACTTTTCAAGCGAAGGAAATCAAGGACACGGCACCAATTGAAAACTGTCAGTACCGGTCGTCCCAGGCTTTCCGTATTTCGTTCGAACAAGAATATCAGTGTTCAGGTAATTGATGATTCCAAGGGAGTCACCCTGGCATCGGCATCAACCCTGGAAAAGGACCTTGGCATTGACAAGGGTTACAACATGGCAGCAGCTGAAAAAATCGGTGCCGCCATTGCGGAAAGGGCCCTCAAGGCAGGCATTGACAAATGCTATTTTGATCGGGGTGGTTACATGTATCATGGCCGGGTAAAGGCGCTGGCCGATTCCGCCCGAACAAACGGATTGCAGATTTAGGAGACTATGGATGGCACGAGAGGAAAAAAGGCGTTCCAAGGAAGACAGTCCCGATTTTGGGGAGCGGTTGGTAGCAATCAATCGTGTTTCCAAGACCGTCAAGGGTGGTAAGCGCTTTGGCTTTTCAGCACTGGTTGTTGTCGGCGACCAGAATGGACGTGTAGGTTTTGGCAAGGGCAAGGCCAAGGAAGTACCGGAAGCAATCAGAAAAGCTACGGAAAATGCCAAGAGAAGCCTTCATCGGATACCCCTGAAACAGGGTAGAACCCTTTTTCACGACATGGAAGGGTCTCACGGTGCCGGCAAGGTTGTTCTCAGAACTGCTCCCGCAGGTACGGGTATCATTGCCGGTGGTCCAATGCGTGCCGTATTTGAAATGCTGGGTGTTCAGGATGTGGTTGCCAAATCAATCGGATCCCAAAATCCCTACAACATGATACGGGCAACAATTGATGCCCTGCTGAAGATCTCCAGTCCTAGGCAGGTGGCCCGTAGAAGGGATTTGAAAGTATCCCAGATCAATCGAAAGCCCGAACTTCAATCGTCTGGTGGCTAGGAGTTTATCATGAGTAAAGTAATCGTTGTCAAGCAGGTCGGATCTCCGATCAGGCGCCAGGCCAAGCAAAAAGCCATTCTCAAGGGCCTGGGATTGAACAAGATGCATCGGGTCAGAGAACTTGAGGATACTCCGTCAATCAGGGGAATGGTTCGCAAAATTTCCCACATGGTGGAAATCGTTGAAGAAAAAACAAAACCGGCATCAAAGTAATTGATGAACAGACTGTATAGCACAGGGCCTGCAAGGAGAAGATGATGAAATTACATGAGTTGCAAGACGACACATTCACCCCCAAGGCTCGCAAAAGGGTGGGACGTGGTCCCGGCTCAGGCAAGGGCAAGACCTGTGGGCGTGGCCACAAGGGTCAGAAATCGAGGTCCGGGGTAGCACTTGGGTCATTTGAGGGCGGGCAGATGCCCATTTATCAAAGATTACCCAAAAGAGGTTTCAACAATCCTTCACGAAAAAGTTATTCCGTTGTGAACCTGGGGAATATTCAGGCCTTTATTGATAATGGCAAGCTGAATCCTGATGAAGTGATCAACAGTGATGCCCTGATCAAAAGTGGTCTGGTCAGGCGTCCACTGGATGGCATAAGAGTTCTGGCCAAGGGCGAGATTACCTCAAAGGTAAACATTGAGGTTGCCGGCGCATCCAAGGCCGCCATCGAAGCAATAAACAAAATCGGTGGATCCTTGACAACTTCCTGATCCCCTGTTGACTTGGAATCTAAATTATAAGTATTAGTATTACTATGGCTCTGGTTTATTTCCCATTGAGGGAAGATTTATCCCTTACCCATGAAACAAAAGGATGGTTAAATGGTTTCCGCTGCTGAACAGATGGCCTCGAATCTAAGTTGGAGTTCTTTCAGCAAGGCTACTGAACTAAAGCAAAGAATACTGTTTGCCCTTGGGCTCCTGATAGTCTATCGAATTGGTACCTACATACCGGTACCGGGTATTGATACAGTTGCTCTTCGTGAATTTGTTGATGCCGCCTCCACCGGTCTGGGTGGCATGCTCAACATGTTTACAGGTGGTGCAATCGGCAGAATGGGTATCTTTGCCCTTGGCATCATGCCCTACATATCAGCCTCCATCATCATGCAACTGATGGTGGCCATGGTGCCCCGCCTTGAGCAATTGAAAAAGGAAGGTGAGCAGGGGCGCAAGAAAATCAACCAGTATACCCGCTATGGGACGGTGTTTCTTGCCACATTCCAAGCCTATGGTTTGGCCATTAGCCTCGAAACCGGCGAGTTGGCTCTGGATCCGGGCTGGTACTTCCGTATTGCCTGTGTCATTACCCTGGTTGGTGGCACAATGTTCCTGATGTGGTTGGGCGAGCAAATTACCTCCAGAGGAATTGGAAATGGTATTTCATTGATCATTTTCACCGGCATCATTGCCGAAATCCCCTCGGCCCTTGCCCAATTCTTCAGTCAGGGGCGATCCGGTTCCCTTTCACCCCTGGTCATCATCGGTGTCATACTCATGGTCATAGCGACCATTACCTTCGTGGTCTTCATCGAACGGGCCTTGAGGCGCATACAGATTCACTACCCGAGACGCCAGCAGGGCAACAGGGTGTTCCAGGGTGGTTCTTCCTATCTACCGATCAAGATCAATCCTTCGGGAGTCATACCACCGATTTTTGCGTCCTCACTGCTGTTGCTGCCAACCACCATTTCCACATTTTCGGGTAATTCCACGAATACCTTCATGTCGGTTCTGCTGGCCTATTTTGGCCCGGGTCAACCGCTCTATTTGACCTTCTTCGTCGTCATGATCGTTTTCTTTGCCTATTTCTATACCCTCAATGTGTCTTTCAAGGTCGAGGATGTGGCCGAGAACCTCAAGAACCAGAATGGGTTCATCAAGGGGGTTCGCCCTGGCCAGAATACGGCAGATTTGCTTGAACACATCGTTATCAGAATTCTTGTATTGGGATCAGCCTATCTTTCAGCCGTCTGTCTCCTGCCCGAAATCCTCAGGGCCCAGTTGGCAGTACCGTTTTACTTTGGTGGTACATCGGTACTCATCGTCGTTTCGGTAACGATGGATACCATAAGCCAAGTCCAGTCGCATTTGATGGCACACCAATACGAGGGTTTGATTGACAAGTCGCGGCTTCGTGGCAAACGAAAGAAAAAGGCCCGTTTAAGATGAACCTGATTTTACTTGGCCCTCCTGGTTCCGGGAAGGGAACCCAGGCAAAGATACTGGTCAAAAACCTGGGTTTGGTTCAACTTTCCACCGGTGACATGCTCAGGGAAGCAGTCAAGTCGGGTTCCGACATAGGTCGAAAAGTTGCCAAAATCATGGATGCCGGCGAGCTGGTAACCGACGAAATCATCAATTCGTTGATCAGGGAAAAATTAAAATCAAAGAATTCGGGTTTTATATTTGATGGTTATCCTCGTACCCTGAATCAGGCTGATTCACTGGAGGAACAACTTAACCAGGCGGGTGCCAAGGTTGACATGGTCATCGAGCTTACGGTTGATGTCGATCAATTGATTGACCGAATTGTCGGCAGGCTTTCCTGTGTCAACTGTGGGGCAATGTTCCACAAAAGCAATCAACCACCAAAGGTTGAGGGCATCTGTGATGTCTGTGGTAGTGATTTGATACAAAGGAAGGATGACAATGAGGAATCCTTCCGAACGAGGTTGTTGGAGTACTATCAGAAAACAGCCCCCCTCACCGGCTATTACCACCGTGCAGGATTGCTGCAATATGTTTCAAGTGTCGGTTCTATTGAGGAAATTTCAGAACGAATTGAAGCAACAATTCAAGCTACCTGATCCAGCTTTTCCTGTCAAATCACAATAACCCGCAATATCCACTTGACCTGGTTTTACCAGGCAAAAAAGTGCCTTGGTACCAATATTACCAAAACACCTTTGTCAGATAAGCATTGAACTTATGGAATGATCGGAAATCGGGGAATCCTCGAAGACCCGATTATGGGTATCATGGCATTGCACAAACTTTGCCTGTTGGGGAAGATCAATCAAATTTTCTGCTCCCAGATAGGTACAGGTACTCCGCAAACCGCCGAGCAAATCCTGAACGGTTTCATCAATGGATGGTTTGAAAGGAAGGAGAACCTCGCGACCCTCACTTGTCTTCCAGGGTTGCAAACCATCAAAATGCTTATCATTGGCAATTTGGGAACTCATACCGTAGAACTCTACGAACCTGGATTCCTTCAATAACGGCTTGCCTTCCCCATTGATTTCACCAGTATTGAATCTCCTGGTGATAATCCGGCCACCTCCTTCTTTGTGACCGGCGAACATACCTCCAAGCATAACGAAAGATGAGCCCGCGGCCAATGCCTTGGCCACATCACCGGGACAGGTACAACCACCGTCAGCTACTATTCTGGCACCTGCCTCACGGGCTGCCTGGCCACATTCCAGCACGGCCGAAAACTGCGGGTAACCTACTCCGGTCTTGATTCTTGTTTCACAAACACTGCCACCACCAATACCCACTTTCACGAGATCGGCACCAGCCTTGGCAAGTATTTCGGTCTGTTCCGGAGTAACAACATTCCCGGCAATGATGACAACATCGGGAAATTCGCTTCTGAAGTCTTCTAGGAAACTCACAAACCGTTGGGTATGACCGTTGGCCACGTCCAGGCATGCAAACTTGATTGGGCCGGAACGTTGATGCACATGTCTGAACTTTTCCCTGTCTTGGTGTCTTAATCCTACGGTGACCGCACAATAATTTCGACGCTGGGGATCTCCGGAAAAGAATTTGACGAGGTTTTCCTCAGAATGCATTTTGGCAAGACAGGTAAATATCCGATGCCTGATCAAGGCATCAGCCATGTCAAATGAACCTACCCCATCCATGTTGGCAGCCATGATCGGAATACCTTCATAATACGAATCATCGGTTCGCTCAAAATCCATCCGGCAAATCAGGTTCACGAGCTTTCGGCTGGTAACACTTGTCATTTTACCCGGTACCAATAGTACATTGCCATAATCAAGTTTAATGTCCCTTGAAACATGGGTACTTACATCGTTATACCGAACAGGGGTGCCTTCCTTGGAAGGACCTGAGCCATTACTGCCTAGGGAAGATGTTGATTTACTATTCATACGTTCCTCGATCCTTTTTTTATGCAAAGGCGAGTAGAGGAGTCGATAAAAGACTTGCCATCCAAAAGCAGTTGGTCCTCTCGAACGCGTTTGCAAATTATCTCTATATTTTTTTGGCCAATAAATCAAGACCAGAAATCAACATTTCGGATTTTTTTGTCTGGAAAGTTTTTAACAGTGTCGAATTGTCATTTAATCATGACTCAATCTGGGTTGAATCTAGAAATTTGAGCACTTCGGCAGGATTTTGATCTGGTGGAAATACCGGATAGAATAATCGCTTCACTTCCGAATTATTCAGAACCAGCGTCAATCTTTTGATAAGTACCATGTCGTTTACCCTGAAGGTTGGCAGTTGCAATCTTTTTGTCAGTATCAGATCAGTATCGGAGAGCAATGGGAATGGAAGGCGAAGCCTCTTGGTTGCTTCCAGCTGGTACTCGGTGGTTTGAGTGGAAATCCCATAAACTGCCCTAATTCCCTTTGCAGATAATTCCTTGGCCAAATCCCTGAACGCACAGGTTTGGGGAGTGCATCCCCTTGCACCTGGTATCTCGTCCCATCCGTCTGGTAATGGTGTATCAGGCTGACCTGTCATGGGATAGAAAAAAAGGACAGACCAGCCCCGAATTTTGCCAAGATTTACCATTTCATTATCTGTTGAAGGCAATTCCACATTTGGCATAACCATTCCCGACAGATGTGTTGCAGCCCCATCATCACTTGGCTCGGGCAATGAACTCCAATCAACTACCTGAAGGTTTACCATGATATCAACATCCCATAACCAATGAATCAGTATGTTATTGTGAAACCAATTTCCGGGATATAGTCCTGAAGGGAATCAGAAGGAAAAGGGCAAATGTCAATTTTACACCTAGATCAGCAGTAGCAAGACTTGTCCAATAGGGCAATTCCGGTCCCAACCCCAAAAGCATTGTCGGTTCGTTTGCCCATTCTGTACCGACTGTCGGTTCAAGGAATGTCAATTGGCTGGAAAAAGCGATAAAGAAAAACAGGAAAGTATCAACCGTGGAGCCTATCAGGGTGGAAACCAGGGGAGCTTTCCACCACACTGCCTTTCTCAATCTGTCAAATATTGATACATCAAGGAGTTGGGCAACCAGGAAAGCGGTTCCGGAACCGATGGCAATCCTGAGTGTGACCAATGGACCGAATTCACCCTCGATTTGTGATCCTATAAAGGAGCAGAGAATACCTACAATGAATCCTGCAAGAATCACCTTTCTAGCAGCGCTGGGTCCAAAAACCCTATTCATCAGGTCCGTGACCAGAAATGCAATGGGATATACAAATGCGCCCCAGGTCAACCATTGGCCTACCAGAAACTGTACAAGGATGTTGGAAGCAACAACGGTCAAGGCCATCGCTGCGATACCAACCATAATGGGAAAATTCATGGTTTATCCAATAGAATTAGACTGTGGCCCCCTAGTAATTGAGGAAAAATGCAACCAGAGCAATATAGTTGCTTTGAAACAGAATATTAGTGCATGACCATCAAGTTACATGCCTGAATCTACCATTGCCCTGGCCATATGGGGAACGCTGTCCTCATTGAGACCCGCAACATTGATACGACTGTCTCCAACCAGGTAAATTCCATGTTTTTCACGCATGGTCACAACCTGTTCGGGTGTACACCCTGTCAATGAGAACATTCCCTTGTGGGAGGCCAGAAAACCAAACCTGTCGGATCCTGTCAGGTCTCTCAATTCACCAGCCAATCTTACCCTTAAATCCTGCAGATTCCTACGGGTTGCCTCCAGTTCCTCCCTCCAAAGAACGGACAATTCGTCATCATTCAAAATCATGGTGACCAAACGGGCTCCATGATCAGGCGGAAAGGATAAACTCAATCTATTCAGCGAAGACAGAACACCCTGGATAACCGATTTGGTCTTGCCTTCCTGGGCAACCGCCAGCATGATACCTGTTCGTTCGCGATAAATGCCGAAATTCTTCGAACAGCTCCCTGCAATCAGCGTTTCCGGAAATTTGGAAGCAATCATTCTCAGGTTTTTGGCATCCTCGTTTAGACCATCACCAAACCCCTGATAGGCAAAATCAATTATGGGAATCACCTTCCTCTCCAACAGAAACTCTGCCAGCTCTTCCCACTGTGAGTGGGGAAGGTCTGAGCCCGTCGGATTATGGCAACATCCGTGAAGTACAATGGCATCACCCGGTCTAACATCCTTCAAATCCGACATCATTCCTGAAAAATCGGTCGATCTGGCATCCCGGTCAAAATATGAATATTCCCTTATATTCATATTGATAAAATCCAATATGGCCCTGTGGTTGGGCCAGCTGGGATTGGAAATCCATACTGACGATTCTGGTGATGCCAACTTGATGATTTCAAAAGCCATTCGAACGGCACCCGTTCCACCTGCGGTATGGGCTGCTGCTATGCTGTCTCCGGGAACGGAACCACCCAAAATGAGTTTGATCATGACCTCATGAAAACCAATTTCACCAACCAGTGATGTATAGGTTTTGGTTGTCTGGGAATTCCAAAGACGTAATTCCGCCTCCTTCACGGCTTCCATGACAGGGGTAATTCCACTGGCATTTTTGTAAACCCCTACACCAAGATCAATCTTCTGTTCTCTTGGGTCTTCACGAAATTTCTGGATAAGTTGAATGATTTTGTCAGGTGGTGGGGCTGTTAATGATTCAAACATGATTAATCCTATCAAACAATTGTTATTTTTACCGAAATTATATCCGGGAAGTTACCCTTTTATGTACTGCCCCATTCTACCCAGGAACCGTCATAAAGGGAGATATTTCTATGCCCTATCATGTCAAGTGCTAGAAAGAGTATCGAAGCAGTTATACCTGAACCACAAGAAGTTATAACTGGTTTCTCCAGATCAAGACCGGAAGATTCGAACTCTTCCAGTAAATCCTGTTTTTCCTTCATGGTTCCATTTTTATTCAGGAGATTGGTATATGGCAGGTTTATTGAATTTGGAATGTTACCAGATCTCAGGCCAGGACGGGGTTCAGGTAACAAACCCATAAATCTTGTCTTGGGGCGGGCATCCAGGATTTGTGGGGATCCTTCACTGGAAGCTTTTTGAACTTCGGCACGGGATTTCACCAATTGGGCCTGTTTTCTTGAATAATAATGTCTTTCATAGACCAGTGGAGGTACATCTTCCACTTCCCTTCCCTCCTCAAGCCATTTTGGGAATCCGCCATCCAAAACGGCAATATCCTTGTGTCCCATCAACTTGAAGAGCCACCAGACACGGGGTGATGAAAAAATACCGGCCGTATCATAGACCACTATCTGATGACCATTGTCAATGCCCATTTTCCTTACCCTGGTGGCAAACAGTTCCTGTGAAGGTACCATATGTGGAAGGTGGGAATCCTTGTCAGCGATCTCGTCAATGTCAAAAAAACGTGCCCCGGGTATATGTGATCTCGAATATTCCTCCCATGGGTTGCGATTTTCTCCAGGCAAATACCATGATGCATCCAATATCCTCAAATCCGGATCCTGACTGTGCTTGGCCAACCAGTCAGTTGATACCAATCTTGTAGGTTCATCTTTTTCCATACCGGCATCCACCTCTTTATTCACATTACGACCATATTACGTAAAAGAAGAAAAAAATGAACAGGCAAAATGACCTTGAGAGCATTTATTTGCTTGATTGCTTGAGCAACCTTTGCTGATTGCGTTTCCAATCCCTTTTTTGCTCGGTTTGGCGTTTGTCCACAAGTTTCTTTCCTTTGGCAATACCAATTTTAACCTTGGCCAGACCCTTGTGATTGAAATACAGAACCAGTGGAACCAAAGTCTTTCCCTCTCTTTTGGTATTCGACCATAACTTGGCCAATTCCTTTTTTGAAACCAGAAGTTTTCTATTGCGACGTTCTTCGTGCCGGAAATAGCGAGACTTTTCGTATGGTGCTATGTAACTGTTTATCAACCACAATTCCTGGTTTTCGACAGAGGCGTAGCTTTCGGCTATGTTGCATTGGGTAGTACGGAGCGATTTGACTTCCGATCCATGAAGCAGAATGCCACATTCCAATTCGCTTTCAATGAAATAATCGTGCCTGGCACGCCTATTCACAGCAAGAATCTTGTAGTTTTTTTCTTCTGGGGACTTGGACATTGTTCAAAATGGAATTCGTGCTTCAAAATCATATTCCCGGTTGAAAGACAACCAGTTCCATCAAATACTTCCCGAGTATTCGTTTCTCGGGATTTTCTCATCGACGACAATACCCATACCTTACTAAATGGGTCTACTGAGGTAAATTTATTTTATTCCAGCCAATTATCGGAAAATTATATTTATTCGATAAGTGTCCTTTAATAATCTAGTCAATAATTCCGGCTGACTTCATGGCTTCAATAATCTTCTGCTTTGTCGATTCGGCAAGAGGTGTCAATGGTAAGCGTACTTCCTCGGAACACCTTCCCAAAACGGATAGACCAAATTTTGCACCAACCAGTCCGGGTTCAATAAATATGGCCGTGTGCAGTGGCAACAGTTTGTCCTGGATCTGGAGAGCCTTTTGATAATCACCTTGCAAGGTTGCTTGCTGGAATTCGGAGCACAACCCAGGTGCAACATTGGCGGTAACGGAAATACAACCCCTACCTCCATGGGCATTGAAACCCAAGGCTGAAGCATCCTCGCCGGAAAGTTGTAGAAAATCCTTGCCACAAGCTTCCCTTTGTTGGGATACCCTTACGATATCGCCCGTAGCATCCTTGACTCCAATTATTCTTGGCAGTTTGGCCAACTGTCCCATTGTTGACGGTATCATGTCAATCACCGAACGACCCGGTATGTTATAGATGATGATAGGGATATTACTGTTGTCATGCAGCAACCGATAGTGTTCATACAAGCCAGTTTGGGTTGGTTTGTTGTAATAGGGTGTTACAACCAACACAGCATCTGCACCCGTTTCCTCTGCAGCTTGAACAAGTCCCAATGCCTCTTCCGTTGAATTTGAACCGGCTCCGGCAATTACGGGTATTCTGCCACCAGTGTATTCGATAACCGCCTTGAATACTTCCTCGTGTTCCTGATGACTCAAGGTTGGGCTTTCACCTGTCGTACCAACGGCAACAATACCATTGGAACCTTCAGTGATATGCCATTTTACCAAGGCTTCAAGCGTACTCCAATCAACTTTTCTTGAATTAAAAGGGGTAACCAGTGCAGGTAATGATCCTGAAAACATTATACTATCCGTAATTTGATATTAATAAATAAATGACATGGCAAAAAAAATTGCAAAGCATCAGCTAAGATAATATAGAATGAAAAACAAAAAAGAGCAGTGTACATAAGTGTAAATTACATGATTTCTTTACCGTTCTGGCGAGCTGTTGTTAGAGGAACACTGATTTTCCTCCTTGTTTGTACATCATCCTTGGCCAGTCCCAGCAAACAGGACGCAAGGAATTTCAATCTTGCCTTTGAAAGTGCTTCGAAGGGAAAATGGGAGGAAGCCTATCAATATGCCAATAAAGTTACAGATTTGGTTGCTGTTGATGTTGTACGATGGTTACACTTGCGGGCAGGCATAGATGATTGGCAAGCCTATCGAGCCTTTCTCAAGGAAAATGGTGACTGGCCTGGCTTGAAAATCCTCAGAAGAACTGGCGAAAAATCATTCTCGGGTGAAGAAAATCCCAACCAGGTTGTGGATTATTTCAATAATTACAATCCACAAAATGGTTCAGGTGCTATTAGATTTGCCGAAGCACTGATTAAACTGCAAAGACCGAGAGAAGCAGATAGTGTCATCCGAAATGCAATACTTTCCCTACCCTTCTCAGATGATGATCTGGAATATGTCATCCAAAACTATCCCTCAGATACAATTCCCCTGCTGGAAACCAGATTGGATAATCTGCTTTGGCTGAACCGTATTGAGGAAGCCGAAACACTTCTCCCCTATCTCAGGAAGGAACAACAGGCTCTTTACAAAGCCAGGATTTCACTGGATGCACTGAACGATGGGGTTAATGATTTGATCAACAGGATTCCGAAGGAATATATGACTGATCCAGGATTGGCCTATGACCGTATCTTGTGGCGAGATCATCATGGTCATAATCTATCGGCGTTGGATTTGCTACTGGAACGGAGTTCCTCGGCCGAAAATCTTGGAAAACCGGTTTTTTGGGCCAGCAAGAGGTATCGTCTTGCCCATGCCCTGATGAGAGAGGAAAAAAACCAGTTGGCCTATGACATAGCCTCGAAGCATTTCCTGACCATAAATGATCGCTTTAACTCGTTGGATTGGCTTTCCGCTACTGATATCCCCACCTGGGAGAAAAAACAGCGAAACACTTACCTTGACCTTGAATGGCTGGCCGGATTTATTGCACTTCGAAAGCTTAAAGACCCCCAACGGGCCTTGAGACATTTTTACAATTATTATCAAGAGGTAACCCGACCTTCCTATTCCTATCCTTCATATTCACCCGTAAGATTGGGTAGGGCAGGATATTGGTTGGGTGAAGCCCATGAGTCTGCCGGCAATAATGAGGATGCCAGGATTGCCTATCAGTTTGGAGCCCGCTTCCAAACCTCCTTTTACGGTCAGTTGTCAGCTGAAAAAATCAACTATCCCACCAGCAAAACCCTGGTTTCCCGAGAGCCTGTCAACACTCGGATTGTCAAAAAGTTGCAAAGGGAAAAAGTGGTGCGAGCAGCCATACTTTTTCATTCTGTCGGGATTGAGCCTTATGCCGGTTGGTTTCTTGCCCATCAAGCCGAAAAACTTGACCGGGAGGGACTGGCTGCCCTTGCCCAATTAGCCCAAACGCATGGAGCCAACTTCTCAACGGTCAAAATAGCCAAGCAAGGCACAAGACAAGGCGATATAATTTTGGATTACCTCTATCCAATTCCTGATCTGGCCACACAAAATTTACCTACCAAACCCGAAGTTACACTTTCCATAATTCGACAGGAAACCGAATTCAGACCCCAAGCGATCAGCCACAAGGGTGCCATGGGATTAATGCAGGTCTTGCCCAACACAGGAGAGGAGATTGCTGACGATTTGGGCATCAGGGGACCAATCAAGGAGGTATTGCTTGACCAGGAATACAATGTGCAAATCGGCTCAGCCTATCTGCAAGTGCTTTTTGAGGAATTTGATGGTATCAATGTATTGGTCTACGCAGCATACAATGCAGGTCCCGGCAGATTGAACGGTTGGTTGAAAACACTCGGAAAACCAGGTGAAAGCACTCATAGCATAATTGATTGGATAGAACACATACCTTATTCCGAAACACGGAACTACGTCATGAGGGTGCTTGAATCCATAACCGTATACCAACACCGATTCAGCAAAAGGGTTTCACCAATTCGTATCAGCTCCCTTCTCTAGACCCTGTATAGGAGTCGATAAGGTTTCAAAAAGCCTCGAATCATTGAAATTATTGCTTTTTCTAAATAGTCTCTAAAAAGATCTCAGGCTATCCCTACTCACCTTTATATCTAAAACAACACATCAAAAAACATTCTGTTATGGATGTATTTGCCACAGAAAAAAGAGAGAAAATTCCGCGTAAAAAAAGCTGTTACCTGACAGGAGAGTTATTCCGGAGTTGGTGCGTCTTCTCGAAGCAGACCTTTTCGCTTTAGCTCTGCCCAAAATTCAGTCGGAATAGGAAAACTAAACCATTTTAAGTTGTTGTTGAGTTGCTCAACTGTTCGGGTTCCCGCAATAAAACTCGGTATTGCCGGATGAGCTACGACAAATTGAAGTGCTGCGGCAGCAAGCGGAATTTCGAACTCACGACAAACATCTTCAATGTTACTTACTTGTTGCATGATCTCCTGAGGTGCTGGTGCATAATTATACTTCGCTCCCTCTATCGCACCGGTTGCCAAAATACCGGAATTAAAGCCTCCTCCCACGACGACTGCAGCATTTCTTTTTTCACACAAGGGCAAGAAGGTGTTTAGCGAATCCTGCTCAAGCAACGTATAACGACCTGCCAACAAGAAACAATCAAAGTCTCTTGTCTCCAGTGCAGCCTGACAGACTTCCCATTCATTGACTCCAACACCTATTGCCTTGACCACACCTTCTGACCGAAGTTGTTCCAGGGCTTTCCATGCCCCATCCATAGCCTGCTTGAATATTTCAGGCTGTTCATCTCCTCGGGTAAACACATCAATGTCATGAATAAAGCAAATATCCATCTTTTCCAAGGCCATTCTTTGGAGAGAATCCTCAAACGAACGCATTGTACCATCATAGCTGTAGTCAAATTCCATGACATTTGCGGCAGCGTTATTCCAAGGAAAAAAATCAATTTCGGATTTTCTTTTGGGCTTGAGGATGCGGCCAATTTTTGAAGAGAGGACAAAATCATCACGATTTTTCCAGCGCAACGAATGACCAGTCCTAAGTTCCGACAATCCGTGGCCATACATGGGAGCCGTATCGTAATATCTCACGCCGTGGTTCCAAGCCTCTTGGAACATAGCATCAGAAGTTTGTTCATCGATTTCTCGAAAAATATTTCCCACTGGTGCAGTTCCAAACCCGAAAGCAGTTACCTCCAAGTCAACCCGTCCGAATTTTTGCTTTTTAGAAGGTTCCATTTACTTTTCCTCTCTTCCTGAATTAAACTTTGACTCTTGCAAGAGATGCTAGGATTTTGTCCTTGATACACTTTACTATCAAACTTATTTCCTTTTCTACCTGTACCACAATGATCTCATTTCCGATACCAATCCTTGCAGCTGTAGATTCCGGAGAAATGGTTTCTTTAACTTACTGGAAACCTTATTTTGAATTGCAATCTCAGAGGGCAAGGATTATTTTCAATACAAGTAACTAACTGGTTAATTATATGAATTTAACAGAAGATCATAAAGAATTAAAGTCTCTCGTTCGGAAATTTGCTGAAGATGAAATCCGCCCCATAGCCAATGAATTGGACCAGACAGGGCGTTTTCCAATTGAAGTTTACCGGAAGTTAGGCGAATTGGGGTTTTTTGGGATTTGCGTACCCGAAAATTTGGGGGGAGCCGGACTTGATGTCTTAAATTATGCGTTGGTCATGGAGGAACTCTCCCGAGGGTATGCATCTGTTGCTGATCAATGTGGTCTCGTAGAACTCATTGCCACTCTTCTGGTTGATTATGGAACCCCCCAACAACAAAAGCAGATTCTTTCTGATGTTCTCTCCTTCAAAAAAATTGTTGCTTATTGTATTACCGAACCCGAAGCGGGGACCGATGTTGCCGGGATAAGATCAGTGGCAACCAAGACGGATAATGGATGGTTATTGAACGGCCAGAAAGTTTGGATTCATAATGGACCTATAGCCGATCTTGGTTTTGTATTGGCCAAAACTGATCCTGATGCAGGCCATCACGGTATGTCGGTGTTTATGGTAGACTTGAACGCTGATGGAGTAACAAAAGGGAAGAAGGAAAGTAAGCTGGGGCAATGTGCAAGCCCTGTTGGAGCCTTGACTTTTGATAACGTGCAGTTATCCGAGAATGCGCTTCTAGGTAAAGAAGGAAAGGGGTTCCCAATTATGATGAATGTCCTCAACAAAGGACGTGTGGGAATCGCTTCACTTGCGGTCGGCATTGCACAGGCCGGTTTGGAAGCAGCACTTGACTATGCTCGCCAACGCAAACAGTTTGGTCGTGAAATTGCCAAATTCCAAGGAATCCAATGGTTAATCGCGGATATGGCAAAGGATATAGAAGCTGCTCGGCTGCTGGTCCACTCGGCTGCAATAAAAATGGATAATGGTGAAAATGCCACTAAAGCCTGCTCAATGGCCAAATGCTTTGCCTCAGACATAGCAGTTGCTCGCACCTCTGATGCCATTCAGATTTTTGGCGGTTCCGGGTATATACGTGGATTTGAAGTCGAACGTCTTTACAGGGATGCAAAAATTACCCAAATTTATGAGGGAACCAATCAAATTCAGAGAACAATCATTTTTCGGGAGCTTGACAAAATGGGAGCATTGAATGACTAATCCTGTTGCACTCATTACAGGCGCCAAAAGGGGTATTGGACTCGGTGCAGCCATTCAATTGGGCAAAGAAGGTTTCAGTTTGGCTCTCAATGATCTTCAATCTGACCAAGAGCTGACTGAGGTTGCCAAGATGCTCAGGTCCGAAGGAGTTGAATGTATGGAAGCGCCCTTTGATGTAGCCGATATAGAATGCCACTCGTTCTGGATTGAGAAAATTAAAAATACCCTTGGACCAATCACCACCCTGATCAACAATGCCGGTGTCAGTGTCCTGAATCGTGGGGATCCACTTGATATCTCTGAAGCGAGTTGGGATCAATGCCATGCAGTCAATGCCAAGGGATTGTTTTTCCTGAGTCAAAAATTTGCTCACCATCTCCTTCAGTCAGACCGAACAGCAGATCAATTCTACTCAATCATAAACATCACTTCATCCAATGCGGTGGCGGTCGCAGAACCGAGAACCGAATACGCCGTTTCCAAAGCTGCAGCAGCAATGGCCTCGAAAGCACTTGCAGTACGTCTAGGTCGTGAAAACATCCATGTCTATGATGTTCAACCTGGACTGATAGACACCGATATGACCTCCCGTGTGATTAAGGATTATTCTCGCCGTGCTGAAGAAGGCTTGACCTTGATTCCCAGGATCAGTACACCTGATGAGGTGGGAATTACGATTGCCAGTCTTGCCACTGGCAGACTTCCTTATGTTACTGGTCAAACCATTTCGGTTGACGGTGGGCTATTGGTCCCGAGGTATTAAACGCAC
This sequence comes from Paracoccaceae bacterium, assembly GCA_009842205.1. GTDB lineage: Bacteria > Pseudomonadota > Alphaproteobacteria > Rhodobacterales > Rhodobacteraceae > MPNP01. Next base: position 65,163 of record VYFX01000040.1, read on the forward strand.
CATGATTATTCAACTACCGAACAATCAGGGCAATCCGTTTGACTACACTTTGATCGGTAATCCATTAGGTCATGTTCCTCTCAAGAAACCGCCTCCTCGTCAATTGTTAGCGGCTGCCCATGTGGTTGCCAATCCTTATTCAGAACTTAACCCTTCCGTCAATCCCTCCTTGGACTGGGATGCCACTTTGACTTTTCGTCGCCATTTGGCCGGATTGGGTCTTGGCATCGCTGAAGCAATGGACACAGCCCAAAGGGGTAGCGGTTTGGCTTGGCCAACAGCCCTTGAATTGATCAAACAGACTTTGACCGAAATCCCGAAAGCTACAGTATTCAGTGGGGCAGGAACAGACCATTTGACCCATAATGAAACCATAAATGTTGATCAAGTAATCAAAGCATATCTCATCCAGGTTGAAGCCATCCAAAAGTTGAATGGACGAATCATTGTAATGGCTAGCCGGGCTCTCGCACGAGTGGCCAAGAATTCGGATGATTACATTCGGGTCTACAAGACTGTACTTGACCACTGTGAAAAGCCAGTGATAATCCATTGGTTGGGTGAAATGTTTGATCCCCAATTGGAAGGATATTGGGGCGCTTCCGATTGGTCACGGGCACAGGCAACTTGCTTGGCGATTATTGAGGAAAACGCCTCTAAGATAGAAGGTATAAAACTATCTCTCCTTGACAAAAACAAGGAAATCGAGATGCGTCGAAGATTGCCTGCAACCGTCAGGATGTTTACGGGAGACGATTTCAATTATCCGGAATTGATCCTTGGAGATGATCATGGTCATTCGGATGCTCTACTGGGGATTTTTGACCCTATTGCACCAGCTTGTACCCAAGCTCTCAACGCTTTGAGTGAGAACAACCTGCAGGCTTATAATTCACTTTTCATGCCAACAGTACCTTTGGCAAGACACATATTTCAATCACCTACCCAATACTACAAGACCGGGGTTGTTTTCCTGGCCTGGTTGAATGATTTCCAAGAGCACTTCATCATGATCAATGGTTCCCATGCCATGCGTTCCCTGCCCTATTTTGTCGATTGTTTCAAGTTGGCTGACCAAGCTGGTTTGCTCAGCCGACCTGATCTGGCTGTTTCCCGGATGAAATCCTTTCTGAAATTATATGGGGTAGGCTGATGGGTGATTTTTTCAATGACTTTTCACGCTTGGCTTTGAACACGGCAACTTTGGGGCATATAGTTGCTGGGAAAGGAGCTGGCTGGAACCCTCATCAGGTTATTGATGTGTGCTGCGAAAAAGGGATACCAGCAATCACATTTTGGATTCGTGAATTCAATGACCTGAGCCACGCTACTGAAGTCGGACGGTATGCCCATCAAAAAGGTATTTCAATAGCAGGTCTCTGCCGGACACCCTATCTTATTGGACCAGAAGCTCCACAAGGCTCCGAAGAGCTCAGCACAGAGTTTTGCAAGACGATTAGGTATGCTTCTGAACTTGAAGCTGAAGTGGTAACAATTGTTGTCGGTGGATATGATCCTAAAGTTGGCACTCTTGATGACAATTTGGATTTCATTGCCGATGTAATTTCCAAACATGCCGATCGGGCATCCGAGGAGGGTGTGAAGTTGGCAATTGAACCTCTTCACCCTGTATATTGTGGGAACCGTTCATGTCTGACAACGGTCCGTGATGCAATAACATTGGTGGAAAACATTGATCATCCATCAGTCGGATTGGCAATTGATGTGTACCATGTTTGGTGGGATACTGCCTTCGATTCGGAGCTCTTGAGAATATCCGGCAAGAATTTGATTTTTGGGGCTCATCTTTGCGACTGGCTGCGGGGCACATCAGATATTTTGTTTGATCGCGGGATGATGGGGGATGGGATTGCCGAAATCAGACGGATTCGTGATACCATTGAAAAAACCGGATATGATGGATTTTATGAAGTTGAGGTATTTTCCCAAGATAATTGGTGGAAACAACATCCCCACACTGTATTGGACACACTCAAGGAACGCTTTCTAACTGCCTGTTGACAGCCGTTGAAGACTAAGGCAGTATGGTGACCTTGTCCGAGGCCTGAATGCGAAACCAAATTGCCCGGTACCACTTAAACGCCATCAAATTTGCCATTGACATGGCTCAATTATCGGCTGACAAGTTTCAATATTGTTTCAATATTGAATTCTAGCCGTTTATCCAGAGCTTCGCTATCCATCAGGTCTTGTTCAAAGATGATGGAACCTGTGAAACGATTGTTGAGGTAATAATAACCTATGGCTGCAATTGTTATGTTTAGATTTACAGGATCAATTTGATCCCTGAATTCTCCCTCTTGCACTCCCCGGTCCAGAATTGATTGAACTAGTCCCACATAATTTCTATTGGCTTGTACAACCTCTTTTGAGGCTTTCAAATGTCTTGCATGGTGCAGGTTTTCGCTATTTACAAGCCGGATGAACTCTGGATTGTCCAGATAGTATTTCCAAGTGAATCTCACCAATGTCTCCAAAGCAGATTTGGCATCTAGATGCTCCAAGTTAAGCTTAAGCTCTGCTTCCCTTATATCCAGGTAGGCTTTTTCAATAACCTGTTTGAACAGATTCTCCTTAGACTCAAAATAATGATAAATCATCCGCTTGTTGACCTTGGCAACATTGGCAATATCATCCACTCTTGCCCCGCTTAGTCCCTTGGTAGCAAATTCCATTTTCGCAGCGGCAAGTATGTTTCTCTTGGTCGATTCCGGATCTCTTGTACGACTCAAATTTACTCTTTCTATATCACAACAGCTTTTTGATACGGTCAATAGACCAATCTTCACTGCTCTCAATCAGAAAACCAATTTTACTTTCAAGATGATTGTTACGTTATTTCATAAAAATAAAATCGGTTCTGAATAGTTACATAAAATCAAGTAACCAATTGTTTACATTTATAGTTATATTGCCATAATACAGTAAATTTTAACAACATCTTTGTGTTGCAGTAAATATTGGGAAGTGCTTTCTTAACTATGAAAAAGGCGTTTGATTTTGTCATTGTGGGAGGAGGAACTGCTGGTTGTGTCCTAGCAAACCGGCTCTCAGAAAACCCGATAATTAACGTTCTTCTCATTGAAGCCGGCGGGAATGACAATAGCCCATGGATCCACTTTCCCATTGGTTTTGCCAAAATGACTTCTGGCCCCTTCACCTGGGGATTGAAGACTGTCCCTCAAAAATACGCATTAAACCGGGAAATTTCCTATACCCAAGCCAAAGTCATTGGGGGTGGCAGTTCAGTCAATGCCGAGGTCTTTACTCGCGGGAATCCTGCTGATTATGATCGTTGGGCTCATGAAGAAGGGTGTGTCGGTTGGTCTTTTGAAGATGTAAAGCCTTACTTTGTTCGTTCGGAAGGTAATTGCGTCTATTCTGGTGATTGGCACGGTACGAATGGGCCGCTGGGAGTCTCGAATATTCATAGTCCTATGCCGATTACCTGGTCCTTTGTTAAAGCCTGTCAAGAAAATGGTATTCCTTATAACCCAGACTTTAATGGCCCGATTCAGGAAGGTGCTGGACCTTATCAATTGACGGTATTAAACAATCGCCGCTGTTCGGCTGCCAAGGGTTACCTTAAACCAGTAATGGATCGACAAAATTTGACTGTATTGACAAAAACCCAAGTTCTAAGAATCCTTTTTGACAAAAATCGGGCAGTTGGGGTCGAATACCGAAAGGGAGGCAATGTGGAACGGGCTTTGGCACAATCTGAGGTCCTCATAACTTCCGGTGCGATCAATACTCCCAAACTGTTGATGCTTTCCGGAATAGGGCCGGCATCCCATCTAAAACAGCACAACATTGAAGTTGTTCAAGATTTGCCGGGGGTAGGAGAGAATCTCAACGATCATTTTGGAGTCGACATAGTTGCTGAACTCAATGGACCTTATAGCCTCGATCATTATGATGGACCATGGGGGATGTTCAAGGCCGGTTTGCAATATCTGCTCTTTAATTCCGGACCGGTTACCTCCAATATCGTTGAGGGGGGTTGTTTCTGGTATAGCGATCAAAGCAGTCCTGTACCTGATTTACAGTTTCATTTTCTTGCCGGAGCGGGCAAGGAAGAGGGGGTACCATCCATACCTTCCGGCTCTGGAATAACACTCAACTCATACACATTAAGGCCGAAAAGCCGTGGAACTGTTCGACTGGTCTCTGACAACCCTGGTGACAATCCTCTCGTTGATCCCAACTATCTCTGCCACCCTTACGATCAAGAGACTTCAGGAAAAGGTGTGATGATTAGCACGGAAATCTTCAATCAACCGTCATTGCAAAAGTATATCAAGAAAATCCACTATCCGAATGATGAAGTCAAAACACATGAGGACTTTGTCAACTATGCACGCCAATATGGTCGTACCTCCTATCATCCGACCTGTACCTGCAAGATGGGAACAGACGAAATGTCAGTGGTTGACCCACAGCTGAAAGTCTATGGTATTGACGGGCTGAGGATATGCGACAGTTCAATAATGCCGAGTTTGATTGGCTCCAACACGAATGCCCCAACTGTTATGATTGCCGAAAAGGCTTCAGACATGATCAGGATGAATTACTAAGCAATCGTCCACAGAGAATTCCAGTCTACCCCTTTTGGTTGTTGGCCATGCATTTTCACAGATCATCAAGTTGAACTTTTGAAGATTTCAACTATTCCTGCTTTGTCATTGACCCTTGAAGTTTGGTTTTCTTTTTTCCTTGAAGGCCTTTACTCCTTCTTCTTTGTCCATGCTAGAAGCAATCATTCCTCCACCCATTGCTTCTAGAAGAGCCGCAGTGTCTTCCCTAACTCCAGCATGAATCATTTGTTTGACTACCTCAGTAGCATAAGGGCTTGTTTTTACCATGGAATGGGCTATTTCCACTGCTTTATCATATGGCGTTTCCGAAACCTCAGTAACAAAACCCAATTGTTCGGCACGGCTTGCTGATAAACGGCGTCCAAAAAGAGCCATTTCCTTCACGATCGATTCTGGTAACAGGCGTACCAACCTTTGCGTGCCAGACCATCCGGGTACGATACCTACTCCAGTTTCCGGGAGAGCAAGGGTTGCAGTAGGATGCATCACCCGAATATCACAGGTCGCTGCCAACTCGAGTCCACCACCAAAGGCGTGACCATTGAGTACAGCAATGGTAGGAATGGAAAGGCGTGCCAGCCGATCAAAGATCCGATGGCCTTCACGAATCCATTGACGGGCAAAGTCGGACGGGCTGAGTTGGGACCAGTCCGAAATATCAGCACCACTACAAAATACCTTGCTTCCTTCAGCAGTCAGTAGGAGTACACGGACATCTCTCCTTTGTTCGATTTTAGCACAATACTTTTCAATTGCTTCCAACATGCCAGAAGTCAAGGCATTAAGCTTGGCAGGGTTATCTAGACGTATTTCTGCAATGTTTCCATCAAATTCCAGGTGTATTTTGCTCATAATAATCAACACTCATAAACAGGAAATATTCGTTGCGTGATTGCACATGATTCAATACTTGGTGATCCTAGATCTTTCTAATCTTCCCAACTTCACCAACGATACTCCCACGCTACTTGCTTTATATCTGCTAAGTTATTGAGGTAAAAATATTTTGTCAACACACTTAGCTGCTTGGCAGGGAATTTTGTAAAGTACAATCAGAATACCCAGCCGGGAATATGTTATTCCGAACTATTTTCAAGTCTGTAAATCACTGATCATGCCAAGAGATTCAGCAAGAAAATCCTATAAACTTATTCTTACTGATACCGAGCGCTCTTTTTTTTTGGGGAACGTCCGGATGCTTACCCGAAGCCCCTTTGATTGCCATCGAATTATCCCGAATTGTGCGGTTGGGTTGCGAAATACCGAAATTATCACTGAACTTGGTTTAGCACTCCATATAGTTGGTAAATGACTTCAACGGATTGTTTCCAATCTCAATTGCCCATTAACCCACAGCACCTTCAGCTTTTACAATCTTGACATTTGACGTTGCTTGGCCCTGGTGCTGTTCTGCCGCAATACCAGAAGCATAATCATCAAGAACTGCCTGTGGTGCAGTTGGCACAGGTGGAAAATCCCACCAACCCACAACATTAGCCGCAGCAATGCTGACATCTCGTGTAATTGGTACTTCAACCAATGCCGGCCCACCACAATTAAGTGCTGCCTCAATGGTTGGAGCGATTTTATCAACAGACCTAACCTGCTCCGCAAAATCCAGACCAAACGATTTTGCCAAATCTGGAAAATTGACCGAATAAGGTTCATTGTTTTTACCTTCGTGCGAGAACTCGGAAATGATGTTGCGACCCATCAATGCATCCTGCCCATCTCGAATTGAGATATAACCCGAATTGTTTAGAATCAGGAATACGACCGGAACGTTATACATAACGCATGTTGCCAATTCTTGCATGCACATCATAAAATCACCATCACCGATGATACAAACCACCGGAGCTTCAGGCTTGGCCAACTTGGCTCCAATCGCTGCCGGCAATGCAAAGCCCATTGGCGAGTAACTTCCAGGGGTTATATGTGTGCGTGGTTCATAAATTGGAAAATCCTGCTTGGTCGAACTTTGAGGATGCCCTGACCCCACAGTCACGATCCCATTACGGGGTAATGCTTTTCGCAATTCTCGGAACGTGGTCAACATAGTCGTCGGGATACTATTGTGGTTACGTCGTGGCTCCATGAGTTGATCCCATTCGTCCCACAACTTGGACAGCCTATCATGTTGGGCAGACCTTCGTTGATATGCCTTATTCGCCTGATTGTCAGAAATTCCTGCGTCTATGTCCTCCAATACCAAGGTGATATCACCAATTATTCCCACTTCTACAGGATAGTTTTTACCAATTTCACGTGGGTCAATATCCACGTGAATCAGTTTGCTTTCTGGAATTGAAAAACTAACTCCTTTTCGCCATGATGAAGCTGACCAATCGGTAAACTTGCAGCCAAGGGACATGACAACATCGGCTTCACTCGCAAGCGTATTCCCAGTCAAACTTCCAGGCCATCCAACGGTACCTGCATTCATCGCGTGATCTTCAGGGAGCGAACCTTTGCCGTTCCAGGTAAATACCACCGGGATACCAAGCCTTTCAACCAGCCTTTTCAAGGCACCACTGGCGTTAGAGGTGATTGTTCCTCCGCCAGCAACAATACAAGGGCGTTCTGCATTCAACAAAAGTTCAATTGCACGTTCAATTGCGAGGCTGTCAGCTCGCTGGCGACCTGTTGGTATCCGTTTGGATAAGTCTTGAACGTCAATATCCGTTTCGGCCGATTGGATATCAAGGGGAATATTCAGATGAACAGGACCAGGTCTACCCGTAAGCATTGCACTAAAAGCCCGATGCAATATGAAAGGTGCACTGTTTGCCGTAATCATGTCAAAGTTTCGTTTCGTTACATGTTCTGTAACTTTGGTGAAATCAGGGATGTTCTCTCTATCAAGTTCCTGCATCACACCATGACCCCGCATATGTGTCGCAGTTGACCCAGTCATCAACAAAAGCGAGGTAGAGTCGCAATAGGCATTGGCCAACGCCATGACAGTATTTGCTGCCCCAGGACCAATTGATGTGACAGCCGCTATAGGATTACCGGTGGCTCTAAAGTGTGCATCTGCAATATGCACGGCAGCTTGTTCATGCATTGTTTGAATTAAAGGAATATCCGAACCCGGGTCGTTAAAAGCATCAAGTAAATTCCAGTTTCCATGCCCCGGTAATCCCGTTATATATGGTACACCATAGGCTTTCAGCGTTCTACCTATTAAATGACCAACAGTTTTCATGATTAAAATCCCTCCTCTTACCTGATAGTGGCTACTCAACTCCGGACTGGAAACGCCGACTTTGAGCAAAGACTGTTGTCGAGCGAACAATTGAACTCATTGGAAAATAAAATGCCGTATTTAACCTACTGGTATCGATCTGATAGCCTCTGAAATGAGTTCGGTTGCCACGTTTCCTTTCTCCGGGCAGGTGAATTGTTATCGATGAATGCATTTCCCAATCGTCAATTTCAAAGTTGCAGACCGAATGGTTCCGGATTAAACAATCTTGAATCCATTTCCTTCAATCGATCATCTACAAACAAATGAGCTTCTGCTTGATCAATAATATCCCGTTCGATATCAATTCCAGGGGCAATTTCAGTTACAACAAGTCCTTTTCCCTTAAGCTTGATTACACACCTTTCCGTCAAGAATGTTATTTCCTGACCCTGTTCTTGAGCTCTTTTGCCAGAAAACGATATTTGATCCAAATCAGTTACAAATTTAGCTATCCTGCCCTCTTTCTCGATGACCAGTTTGCCCTCCCTGACATCTAGCTTCGCACCAGCATTAAAATAGCCGCTAAAGATGATTTTTTTTGCCCTGCTTGTAATATCAACAAAGCCACCGGCACCGGCGGTACGATGAGGGTTTGACTTAAGTTTGGAGACATTGACCGATCCGTCGTTGGAAACCTGTAGAAAGGAAAGCAATGAAGCATCAAAACCACCAGATTGGAAAAAACTGAACTGGTTTGGAGAGGGCACGAATGCTTCAGCATTGGCAGAACAGCCAAATTTAAATCCAAGTAACGGTATTCCCCCGATTGCTCCTTGTTCAATGACCCAGGTAACAGCCCCGTGTCTGTTTTCTTCTATGAGAATGCGGGGAACATTTGCTGAAATTCCATAACCTATGTTAACTACCCAGCCTTCCTTAAGCTCTTGAGCAACTCTACGGGCAATGACTTTGCTTGCATCAAATGGAATTTGTTCCAGAGTGTCAAGGTCAAGGTTGACTTCCCCCGAGATGGTAGGATCGTACGGAGTAGCCGTAGTCTGCAATTGTTCAGGGGCCTCAACGACTACTGTAACAAAAGCTCCTGGAACATGTACTTTGTGCGGCTGGGAGGAGGCATTAGGGATGATCCTTTTAACCTGAGCAATAACAACACCCCCATTGTTTTTAGCTGCAAGTGCCATTTCCAGGGCTCCCAAGTAAGCACCTTCTTCTTCAAAAGTCAGATTCCCACAGGCATCGGATGTTGTTGCCCTGATTATTGCTACATCAGGTACGATTGCCGGAAAGTAAAGCCATTCTTCACCCTCAAATTTAGTCCTTCTGACAATAGGTCTGGATTCAGCTGCTTCATTCATGGCACAGCCCTCCAGTTTCGGGTCAACAAAGGTATCCATTCCAACCTTTGTGAGTACCCCGGGACGCTTGGCCGAAGCTTCCCGTAACATGTCAAAGATGATTCCTGAAGGAACGTTGTATGCCATGACCTGGTTCGCAAGTATCATATTCCAAATTGCAGGAGGTTCAGCTTTCGAAGGTCCAGAAGGATACGAACCTCCAATAATCATGCCCAATAGTCCCTTTTTGGCAATATAATCAACACCCTTGGTTCCGAACATATCACCTGCTGCAATCGGGTGTATTGTTGTTAGGTTTTGAGGATGGTGCTCCTTGTCAAATCGTGCCCCCAGAGCCTCTAAAATAGAATCTGGACAACATAAACCACTTGAGGAGTTCACTGCCACAACGGCCTCATCCTGAATAAGTTTTACTGCTTCTTCGGCAGTTCTGATCTTGGACATTAATTTCATAGTATTTATGTAACCATTTAGTTACTTATTACTTCTTCAAACCCGATCATGCAATAACAAACAGAGATTCTTCTGCGTGATAAATATTCAATATGCAGGACCTGCTTGCACTTGTTGACCAGTTTCGATACCCCCCCTGTTGGTAAGTTCGCAAAGCTGGATACCAGTCTGACCAGTAAAAGAATTTCTTTTTCAAACACTAGCTTGTGGCATCCAAGCTAGTTCGCCAATCATTCCAGCCAGCTTCAACTGAAGACAGGGCTGCATGCCATTCGGGCATGGCAAGCCCAGTTGCCGGATCCCTTGCCGGAATGGGTAACATCATGATCCGCTTGCAGGCGTGAATGTAATTCTCATCGCTGAGAAATGCTTCCTGGATATCATCCCAATCACGCCCGTCAGGATAACCACCACACATATGAATATCATCGGACGCATCGATTTTCTCATGACTCACACCCGCTGGCATGACAATCACATCCCCTGCCTTGATCTGGACGCGTGTCCAACCGCCATCACCAACGGAAAGACTGAATGTCATCCAGCCAGCAGCACACCCCAAACACTCATGGGTTGTCGAGTGAAAATGTGCATAATCATAAATGCCCGGGTAGTCCCAGTTGTTCAACCAGCCATTTTCACGAAATCGTGCCTTGACCGATTCGGCTCCACCACCGGGAATTGCATTTCGGTGCACAAGAAGTGGAAATCGGCTATTGGGAATTTTGCCCTGTGGTTTTGAAGTGTAAAGTTCGGTTTTTATCATACTATCCCCTTGATTTACATTACGATTTGAGTCTTGAGATCTTGCGGCCTTTCGGTGATGGTTTCGAAAACGTTCTGAATGTCTTCGAGGGCATAATGTGCTCCGATAAAGGGTTCGGTATTGATCCGGTTGTGACAAAGAAGTGTCACCGCATCGTGCATGTCTTGTCCCATTCCCGCAACAGACCCCTTGATTGAATTTTCCTCGAGAATCGTCTGCAGGATATCAAGCTCAAGCGTTTCACCCGGGCCAGTGAGACCAAAGGCAACAAGATGTCCGCCCTTGCGAAGTAGCGCTTTGGCATCGACATAGAGAGATGGGTCGCCTACGCTTTCAATCACAAAATCAGCTCCACGCCCTTCTGTTGCCATCATTACGGTTTCGTTGAGATCTTGTGGAAGGACAGCAAAATCGGCGCCAACGGTCTTTGCTATGGCTATGCGGTTCGGGGAAATATCAGAAGCGATAATCGGCGCCGCCCCGATTGCTCTCAAGAGTTGAACATGAAGATTGCCAATGGGTCCTGCGCCAATCACAACGACCGATTCACCGAATGTGATTTGTGCTTTGCGAGCTGCGCGAATCACACACGCCAGTGGTTCTGTCAAGGCAAGGGTGGCAATGGATATGTCATTTGGCACGGGAATTACACGATGTGATGGAACGGCAATATATTCTGCAAATGCCCCATCCATTGTGATTCCGATCTGCTGCATTTCTGGACAATTCAGAATCTCGTTCCTTCGACACCAATAACACCGCATACAGCCAATATTCATGTCCACGACAACAGCCTGGCCTTCTTGAAGACCGGTAACGTCGAGCCCAATTGTCTCTATATAACCAGCAAATTCATGACCTGGAATCATTGGGAGTTTTTCGGCGGCATAGTTTCCATGGAAAATATGGAGATCAGTCCCGCATATCCCTGTTCGGGCAATGCGAATGAGAACCTCACCTGATTCTGGTTGTGGACGTGGTACCATTTGCACATCAAACCGTCCTGGTTCAACCAAAACGGCAGCACGCATTGCATTCACTTCACAATACCCCGGAGTTTGGAACGGTCTATGGTCAATGTAATTGCAATGATGAGGATAATACCAAAGACCATCTGTTGTTGGGTTGCATCAACTTCAAGATAGACCATGGCAGCACGAATCACCATCACGATGAGTGTCCCGCACACCGTATTAATAACCCCACCGACTCCACCGGTCAAGGGAGTACCACCGACTAGAACTGCAACAATGGCCAGCAGGAGAAATCCGTTGGCAAGCTGGGCATCCCCACCTGAAAGCTTGACCGAAAACATCAGACCGGCAATGGCAGCAAAGATACCGGATATACAAAAAGCAAGTATCTTGACCCGATTGACATTCAGGCCCGAGGCAACAGCCGCTAACTCGCCTGATCCAACGGCTTTCAAGGCACGCCCGAACGACGTGCGTGTCTGCAGAAACCAGACCAGGAGAACCAGGACTACGGCAATGATCAACTCATGTGGAATACCCCATGTCTTGCCAAACATCCATCCAAAACTATTATCACGAAGCGTGGCGTCCATGTAGAGCGCACGTTGACCCGATAGCCATTTGGCAACCGACAGTGCAACAAATCCGATGGCAAGTGTCGAAACAAAGGACGGTACATAAAATCTTGTTGTTACGTAACCTGACAATATACCGAAAAGCGCACCGACACCGATGACGATGAACACGACCCCGATACCAAATTGGGCAAGATAGACTGTAGTAATAACCGTGATCATATTGGCGATTTGTTGAACGCTCAAGTCAATACCACCGATGTAGATTGCGAATGTCATACCAAGTGCCATGATCAGAAGTGGTACAATATCCGCCATGAGAATGATCATCCCGGCTGGAGAAAAGAAGCCCGGATTGGCAATTCCAACAATGATTGTCAGCATAACCAAGGTGATCCAGGGAAAGTACGGTTTCAAGAACTTAAAAGACATGATACAACTCAAATCATATGGTGGACAAGGTCGTAAAGTGAGGGCTTGGAGCCGGGTTTGCAGTCGAATCCTTTCTGGAATTCTCCGTCCTTCAGAACCATAATCGTATGCGATAGTCCTATGGCTTCTTCCAGCGTGTCGGCAACAAGCAGGATACCGATACCATTATCCGACATCTCACGGATCATTTCATAAACATCTTCCTTTGCACCGATATCAAGCCCTCGGGTTGGGTGATCTAACAGAATAATTTCCGATCCACCAGATCGCCATTTTGCCAGCACAATCTTCTGCTGATTGCCGCCGGAGAGATCTCCACAATCCTTGTAAACTGAAGGTGTTTTTATGCCCAACCGTTCAATCCAGGTAGTTGCAAGTGACTTTTCCTTTGGCACATTCATGACACCCATGTATCGAAAATTCTGTAGCTGGGAAAGTGTCATGTTTTCGTAGACATTCATCCCGTTAACGATCCCTTCAACCTTACGCTCACGTGGAACATAACCAATACTACGGCTCACGCCGGCAGTCGCCGAGAAGTGTGTGACTTTTTCACCCTTGATCTTAACTGAACCCGAAGTGCATTGTTCCATGCCATACAAGGTTCGCAGAATACCCTCCCGGCCTGATCCTTCCGTTCCCACAAGAGTCAGGACCTCACCGGCATGAAGGTCAAAGGAAATATTCCGATAGACGCCATCAAGACTAACATTGTCGAACGTTACAAGAACTTCTGATGAATTGTATGGTTTTTGCTTTTGCTCCCTGTAGTATTCCTTGTCAATATCACGTCCAACCATCTTGTGCTGGATTGCGTTGACTTCGGCATCGTCATGTTGAACAACATCCACGATTTTGCCGTCCTTCATGACATAGATTCGGTCAGACAACTCGAGAACCTCGTCAATTCTATGGCTGATGAAGATGAACGATGCACGCTTTGTCAGATCTCGGACAATCTGGAATAGGAGATTAACCTCTTCCTCGGCAAGCACTGAAGTTGGTTCGTCAAGCAGGATCACGAGATGCCCTTCGATCCGTTCTTCCAAGGTCAGAACCTTGGCCAATTCGACCAGTTGGCGCTGGCCAAAGGATAATTCCATTGTGATGGTATTCGGGTCAATATCAAGCTTGACCTTGGCCAATTGCTCTTTTGCGGCAACTGACATTGCTTGCCAATTGATAATTCCAAATTTGACAAACTGATTCTCATAACCGAGAAAAATATTTTCCATTACTGTCAGATTTGGTATCAGGGATTGTTCCTGAAAGACCATCCCGATACCGTTATCCATTGCTTGGCGTGGGTTTTGAAAACGGACTGACTTGCTATCAATTTCGATTGTGCCACCATCGGGTTGATAGGCTCCATAGATGATTTTCATCAAGGTTGATTTACCAGCGCCATTTTCACCGACCAGACCAACGATTTCACCTCGATGGATATGGAAATCAACATCCTGCAGAGCATGAACACCTGGGAAGTGCTTGTCAATTGCCTTGAGTTCAAACATCGATAAAGCCCTATTTCACGAAACTTATTGTCTTGCGATTGGTTGATAACACTACTGCCGTGATCACGAGGACACCAAGGACGCCATCCTGCAACCAGTTTGGAAGGCCGATAACGACCATGCCATTATTGATGACATTGACAATCAGGACACCGACAAGCGTATTCAGAACACCGCCAATTCCACCCCACAATGCTGTCCCGCCAACAACAACGGCAGTTATTGAAATAAACATGAAATTATTGCCCGTCGCGGTTTCTGCAATGCCAATTCGCCCAACAGCCATCAGCGCGCCCAGAGCAAAGAAAATACCGGCAAGGGTAAATCCCATGATGCGAACACGCGACACATTGAGACCGCTTGCGATAGCCAGTTCTTCACCACCACCAACGGCATAAAAGTTTCGACCTAGTGTTGTGCGGGATTGGATAAACCATGCCACCAAAAGTGCCAGTAGTGCGACATAACACATGATCGGGAAGTTTAGCCATCGAACGGTCAGTAACGAGCGAAAGAGTTCATCCTCAACCCGAATGCGATCACCACCTGTCAAAACCAAGGCAAATCCTGTTCCAACAAAACCCATTGCCAGTGATACCATGAATGACGGGACTCTGAACATTACATGAATGACCCCATTGATAAAGCCCATGATCCCACCCACAACCAATGCAACGGGAATCGCTAACCAAGCCCAACTTGCCAGTGTTCCGCCCAAAGCAATAAATACAAAGGCAAAGATGACCGCACTGACCGAGACTGTTCCCTCCATGGAAAGGTCAATTGATCCCATGATGATTATGAATGTCACACCGATGGCAACCATCAGCCCAGGTGTCGCTGCAACTGCTATACGAGATGCATTGCGTATGGAAAAAAAGCGTGAGTCGATGAGGTAGATGTGGTCTTTGCCTCGCTGAAAATCCTCAAGCCATTCAAATATTGGAAACAGCAAGACCAATGAAGCCAATACAAAAAGCGGGGCCCACTTCAGAATGATATTACGCAAAGTGCTTATGAGTGGGCTGTTACCACCCGTCATGAAATCAGCCATTCACCTCCCCGATACAAACACTTTCGTATCCAAACTACTTCATAATTTATATTAATGATTAGGTCAAGTACGAAGGTACGGCAGATATAATGCCGTACCTTCAATTAGATTTAGATCACTTGTACATGATCTGCCCATTGGATGGGCCCCAGAAATCAGTCCAGTCATAGGTTGGGACGTTTTCAAGGTAATTGGCCTTGAACTCCAATGCATCATCAGGAGTGATGAAGATTGTTGGTCCATAGAACTCCCGATGCTCATGTGGTTCTTCAGAAGGCTTGAAGTGACCGACAGCAGCATGATAGGCCAGAGATGCTGTAATACCACCTCCCCAATGAGGGTTCGTGAACACGGTTGCAAGGATCTTGCCCTGAGCAACGAGGTCCACGGCCTGGGGATTCCCGTCGTAAGTCACAATGGGAATATCCATACCCTCGGCACGCAATGCTTCGAGAACGCCATAACCAATAGTGTCATTGGCACAATGCACACCGGAAATTTCGTCACCATAACGTGTAATGAAGCCCTGCATGACCTGGTTTGCCTTCTGGGTATCCCAGTCTGCCGGCTGAGCATCAAGCAACTCAACATCAGGATAGTCTTTCAGTGCATTCTTGAGACCATCAAGACGTTCAATGGCCGGATTGTTGGATGCAATCCCGCCGAGGTGAACAACGCCACCTTTACCTCCGATGGCTTCAAGAAGGATGCGAGCCGTTTGTTCGGCAGGACCTTCATCTGACCAACTCATGTGGCTAACATAATGATCACCAAAATCCCATGGATGCAAATCATCAGTCTTGTTCCAGAGTGTCGAGACATAAGCACCTGCATCAACACATGCCTCCACTACAGGGCGGGCATTTGGGGCATCATTGGTATCAATGGCCAAAGCAAGCTCACCATTTGTCTTGGCGAGTAGTGCCTTCACGTCGGCAAGAGATTTTTCCGATGAACCTTCATTGATCAAATGGGTTAGGAAATCCTTTGATTTGCCGAGGCTTTCAACGAATGCTTCACCACCAGAAACGATTTCGTTCCAGTATGGATTTGTCCTGTTGCGATAACTCCAGGCAATAGTGGGGTCGCTATACGTTGCAGCCATGATTGGTGAAGGCCCAAACATGCGCATCGCTGCTGCCCCAGAGATCCCATATGCACCCGCAAGAAGAAAATTCCTGCGTGAAAGGGTCTCTGCTTCAATAAATTTTTTGATAAAAGACATATTACACTCCTCTCTAATATTATTCATCCAAAGGGATGTTTTACACAGGCCTTTGGATCATAAGTAACTAACTAGTTATTTATTTTTTTTCATGTTGTCAAGTAAAATGCTGTATCCTTGACAAGCAAGATAAATTATTTTTTTGGCTCAATTTTTCATTCGGTCATATTTGACACCAGAGACGATTCACCAGTTCAAAAAATTCGGTTTTTAACCTTCTTATCCCAATCAAAATCAGCCTTTTAAGATCGTTGACAAAAAAGGAACCAAAGTAATGGTTGTCACCCTAACTCATCATGCATGATCTTGGGATTGTTGCCACTTCTGGTAAATGTATTTTCCGGTCATCAAATCCAAATGTGCTCCTCCTCCATTCTTGAAAACCGTCACACTTTCTTCTGATTTCCTGGCAAATCCACCAGCTTGGATGTCGTAAAAATCTGCGACCACATCATCCTCTGACAGAATGCCGTTGGCCATTGGAATTGTCAGTTCACCGATATGACCTACCGTGGTTCTTCGGTAATCAACAAACAAATCCCCGTTTCGAAGAATTTTGTCATCAGCCTCACGCATCTCAGGTGTAAATGCTCCAATAAGGTCGATATGGGTCCGTGGAGAAATCCAATCTCCCCTTAATACCGGCTCTTGGGACATTGTTGCACAGCTGATGATATCGGCCATCTCTACAGCTTTCGGCAAATTTTCGGCATGGTTTATGACACAAAAATCCTGGTAATCTTCAATTAACTCCATTGCCCTGCTTCTGGTTCTGTTCCACACCATAATCTCCAGTTCCGGAAAGCGGGTCAAGTATGCTTCAACCAATGACCTGGCAACGGTTCCCGCCCCGATAATAAGATATTTCTGAGGGCTGGGAGGGGCCAGCAGGGAGGCAGCCAAAAGAGAGTCTGCAGCAGTTTTCCACTTGGTAACAAGATGGAAATCGATGATAGCTTCAGGTTTGCCGTTATCGTTAGAGAAGATGGTCATCATGCCATTAATGGTCGGGATTTCACTTTTGGCATTGTCGGGATATATGGTACAGGTCTTGACTGCACTTCCCAATCCTTCAATCCATGCCAATCTGTTCAGCAAACGGTTGGAGCCCTGGACAAGTAAGTTATCCTCCAATTGAGGTTGGGGATATAGATGCCCTTCCTGCAAGCAGTCGGTCAATTCCAGCCAGTTCAGAACCGTTTCAACTGATTTACCTTCTATATGTACAACCAATACCAATCCTCCTTTTTCTATGTGGGCAACATCCCTTTCAACATATGTTTCTTCTTTCCAAATCCTGGTACTCTGAAAATTTCAAACCCTCCTCTAATCAGGTTTTCACGAACCGATGATGCTGATGAAAAGGTGGCAAATGTACCACCTGCTTTGGTTCTTTCGGCAACCTGTTGTAATAAATCCTCTTCCCACATTTCCGGATTGGTATTTGGTGAAAATCCATCCAGAAACCAGCAATCCACCTTTTTGTTGAATGCATGAATTGTTTTCCTGACATCGCCGACAATCAATTCAAAGGCAAGATTTGGAATTTCGATTTTGGTTTTCCCTTTCTCCCATTCACTCAGAAATTCCCTGCATATATCCCCGATTGCATCAAACTCTTCAAGTGCCTCTGTCATTATCTTGCCTGGTAAGGGGGCAATTTCAAAAGAAGTGTATTGCAATATACTGTCGGGATACCTCTCTCGCCAAAGCTGAAGGGCTACAAACAGGTTCAATCCGGTACCAAAGCCAAGTTCACCAATATGAAAGTTTTCTTTGAAGTTGTCAGGAAGGTCATTGCCCTTGATGAAGACGTGTCTTGTTTCTTCTATGCCGTTGGAACTGAAAAAGATGTCCTGGAACCTCGCCGAACGCAACTGCCTGTCATTGTTCCAATACAATTCCAGATAATCAGAATATTGCGGAGCAGCTTTTTCTTTGGACAAACCCATCGTAACCTTTTCTTTTGGCAAATTCCCTTTATTCTACAATCGTTTCTATCAAATACTACAAAGAAGTTACTTTAAAATCATCAAGCGGGAGTTGTCCAATTTCAGTGAGCAGCGGGATTTTTGATCTGGAAATTGTAGGTATGGGAGTCTTTGGGCTTTCAATTGCTTGGGAATGTTCGAAGCGAGGAGCCCGGGTTAGTGTCGTGGATCATCAACATTATCAAAGATCATCTAGCTATGGCCTAGTTGGTGCCTTGACTCCCCATGTTCCAGAACCTTGGGAATCAAAAAAACAGTTTCAATTTGACAGTTTGCTCATGGCTGAAGACTGGTGGAAGGAGGTGTATTCTGCCAGTGATATAGATCCACACTATTGCAGGTGTGGACGCCTTCAACCCATAATGGATAAAAAGGGTTATGAACTTGCCAAATTGCGATCCGATGAGGCTCAAACTAATTGGAAAAGACAGGCCGAGTGGAAAATTGTACGTACGACTGATTGTTCGGGATGGAAGCCGAAAAGTCCAATCGGCTGGTTGATAGCCGATGACCTGTCTGCCCGGATTAACCCCAGAATGGCCATCAAATCTCTTCGCAAGGCACTGGTCAGCAACAATGTACCGTTGATGATCCTGAACGGGCAGGAAGAAACGAAGTGCGAATATCGTGTCCTTGCAACAGGTACAGCTGGATTAATTTCCCTCAGCAACGAGCTCGGACTCCCATTGGTTGCCCACGAAAAGGGCCAAGCCATGTTGATAGACTACGATGCTTCAGACCAACCCATAATTACAGGTGGAGGTGTCAATTTAGTTCCCCAGCCAAATGGATTGACTGCTGTTGGGTCTACAACCGAGAGATATTTCACGAATCCCTACAAGACCGACTACAGGCTTAATGAGCTTTATTCCAAAGCTATTGAATTGGTACCCGAAGTCGGAAATTCCAGAATTGTTGAAAAATGGGCTCATGATCGCCCCAGATCAGTAACGAGGGCTCCTGTTCTTGGAGCACACCCAACACGGGAAAATACCTTCCTGGCCAATGGTGGATTCAAGATAGGGTTTGGTTTGGCACCCAAAATAGCAGAGGTCATGGCTGAGTTGATTCTGAATGGAAACAATCTTATTCCCCATAAATTCTCACTTGAAAATGCCATTTCAGAGACTGTTAGGCAGAAATCCAAGGCAGATAAAGACAGTTCGTGAAGAAAATACCCTTATATTTCGCCTTGAACTACACATTTGAAATAAATGAATCCCACTTAGAAGGATCGAAGACCCAGAAATAAATCAGGTATCTTGAAAAAACTTGTTGCAATTTAGCCCATAATAATTGTTGTAATCATCTTACTATTGAGGAGATTAGAAAATTTAGATCACTGATAGAATAATAATTTA
>VYFX01000051.1 GCA_009842205.1 Paracoccaceae bacterium
CCCTCATACTCATCATTTTTTCCAGAAAAAACTAAATCTCCAGAAAAAATCAGGTAACATTTGTCTTGAATATTATTTAATATGTCAGACTTAAGGCGTTTAACTCGGTCAATGCAAGGGTAGTCATTTTTATAATGAAGATCACTTAAATGAATGATTGAAAAACTCATATTTAATAACCTAATTTATTTTATAGAAATGTGATACTACATTGGGTCCATCTGGTGCGCACTCAGAGGCCTCAATTATTCGAATTCAAGTATTATCTGATCGACTGTCAGGGAGCTACCTGGTGTTACGGCTATGGATTTGATTGTTCCCTTTCGGCTGGCCTTCAGAACATTTTCCATTTTCATTGCCTCAACGGTACACAAGGGTTGATCATCTTCGACCTTGTCACCTACCGAAACATGGATTTCCGTAATCAGTCCGGGCATCGGACAAAGTAGATATTTGCTTGTATCAGGCAGTTCCTTTTCCTTCATGTATGAACTTAGTTCCTGTTGCCGACCGGTACGGACGAGAACATCCAGTTCTGCACCCCGATATTCTATATGATAGCCCTCGGAAATGGGTTTGACCCGCAACTGCACCTGGTCACCTGCAATATCAAACTCTGCAAGGCTCTTGCCCGGGGTCCATGTTGAGGTAATTGTCAATTCCCTGGCATTGCTCACAGTGACCCTGCATCCATTCTCGAATGGGTCAAGGGAGATGTTCAGCTCTTTTTGATTGATCCTTGTGATCCAGTCATTACCCACCTTGCGCAGATGGTTGGCCAATCGGCCCGAAATTCTTGTGCGACGGATTTCGGAAAAGCGATGCATCATGGTAACACAGGAGGCGATCCTCTCAATTGTCTCCTCAGAGTGTTCAACCCCGTAAAAACCTTCTGCAAATTCCTCTTCAATAAAGCCCGTGGTTATATCACCACTTATGAATTTGGGATGATCGAAGACAGCCGAAAGAAAGGAGATATTACTGGTAATACCTTCTATTTCGAAGGAATCAAGTGCCTTTCGCATGGTTTCAATGGCTGATTTGCGATCAGTGGACCAGGTACAAAGTTTGGCGATCATCGGATCATAATGCACACTAATCTCGCCCCCTTCAAAAACGCCCGTATCATTCCTGATGGCATTCATACCATCATTGAACTCATCGGGAGGGCTATATTTGGTTATTCGTCCGATTGAAGGAAGAAAGTTTCTTCTTGGATCCTCGGCATAGACCCTGGATTCAAAGGCCCAACCATCAATCCCAACCTTTTCCTGTGTCAGGGACAATTCTTTTCCATCAGCCACATTGATCATTTCCTTGACCAAATCCACTCCCGTGATGAGTTCGGTAACGGGATGCTCGACCTGTAATCGGGTGTTCATTTCAAGGAAGTAAAAATTCTGTTCACTATCAACAATGAATTCTACCGTTCCTGCCGAAAAATAATCAACTGCCCTAGCCAAACTTACGGCCTGGTTTCCCATGGCCTTTCTGGTATTCTGGTCCAGGAAAGGTGAGGGTGCTTCTTCGATAACCTTCTGATTTCTGCGTTGGATTGAGCATTCTCGTTCATTGAGGTAAACGAAATTGCCGTGTTTGTCTCCAAGTATCTGAATCTCGATATGACGAGGTGAAGTGATAAATTTTTCGATCAGTATGCGGTCATCGCCAAAGGAACTTGATGCTTCATTTCGGGACGATTGGTAACCCTCGGCAACTCCTTCCTTGTCCCAGGCAATACGCATACCCTTGCCACCACCTCCGGCAGAAGCCTTGATCATGACGGGAAAACCAATTTCACAGGCAATTTCCAGCGCATGTTCAGGCGAGTTGATTTCCCCCAGATAGCCCGGAACAGTGGAAACACCGGATTCATGGGCAATTTTCTTTGATGCAATTTTGTCACCCATGGCTTCGATGGCCTTTACAGGTGGTCCAATAAAGGTGATACCGGCTTCTTCCAGCCTTTTGGCAAATTGGGAATTTTCCGAAAGAAATCCATAGCCCGGATGAACGGCATCAGATCCGGTTTTTGCGATCGCCTCCAGGATATTTTCGATCAGAATATAGGATTGATTGACCGGAGGAGGGCCAATAAAGACTGCTTCATCAGCCATTTGAACGTGCAGGGATTTTTTGTCAGCTTCCGAATAAATGGCAACAGTTTTAATGCCAAGTGATTTTGCTGATTTGATAACCCGACAGGCTATTTCGCCTCGGTTTGCTATTAAAATTTTTTCAAACAACTTTCATGCCTTTGCTTATCTGGATATCGAATCAGAGAGGAATATTGTCATGCTTTTTCCAAGGATTTTGGGCTTTCTTGTTTCTTAAGGTGGCAAAAGCTCTGCATACCCGAAGCCTGGTTGAATGAGGCATTATCACTTCATCAATAAAGCCTTTTTCAGCAGCCACAAACGGGTTGGCAAACCTGTTCTCGTATTCCTCGGTTCTTTGCTTGACCAGTTCGCTGTCGTTTATCTCCGCGCGGTATAGTATTTCAACCGCGCCTTTTGCTCCCATGACTGCAATCTGGGCACTAGGCCAGGCATAATTGTAATCGCCCCGAAGATGCTTAGAGGACATGACGTCATATGCACCTCCATAGGCTTTTCTTGTTATTACGGTTACCTTGGGAACGGTTGCCTCCCCAAAGGCAAAGAGCAGTTTCGCACCATGGACAATAATTCCACCATATTCCTGTGAAGTCCCGGGAAGAAATCCGGGAACATCTACCAGGGTAAGGAGGGGAATGTCGAAGGAATCACAAAATCTTACAAATCTCGCCGCCTTACGTGAACTGTCAATATCAAGACAGCCGGCCAGTACCATGGGCTGATTAGCCACAACACCCACGGTGGAACCTTCAAGCCTGATAAATCCGGTAATTATGTTTTTGGCAAAATTTTCCTTAACCTCGAACAGATCACCTTCATCGGCAATTTTCAGGATCAATTCCTTCATGTCATAGGGAACGTTGGGATTCTCCGGGGCGAGGGTATCAAGAGAGTGTTCTATCCGTCCAGGGTCGTCATAGAAGGGTCTGGTTGGTGACTTGTCCTTGTTATTCAGAGGAAGAAAATCGAAAAACCTTCTGACTTCAGCCAAGGTTTCAACATCGTTGGAATAGGCACCGTCGGCAACTGATGATTTGGTTGTGTGGGTTGTTGCCCCTCCCAACTCCTCGGCCGTTATGATTTCATTGGTGACTGTCTTGACAACATCAGGTCCGGTTACAAACATGTAGGAAGAGTCCTGGACCATGAAAATGAAGTCGGTCATGGCAGGTGAATAGACCGCACCCCCGGCGCAGGGGCCCATTATTACGCTGATTTGAGGGATGACACCAGAGGCCAGTATGTTCCTTTGAAACACTTCCGCATAACCTGCCAGGGATGCAACACCTTCCTGAATTCTGGCACCTCCGGAATCATTCAACCCGATTACCGGGGCCTGGTTCTGAACAGCCATATCCATGATCTTGCAAATCTTGGCAGCATGGGTTTCCGAGAGAGAACCACCAAAAACCGTAAAATCCTGGCTGAAAACATAAACCATTCGTCCATTGATCGTACCCCAGCCAGTAACCACCCCATCACCGGAGAATTTTGTTTGTTCCATTCCAAAATCCGTACACCGGTGGGTCACAAACATGTCAAATTCTTCAAACGAGTTTTCATCCAGCAAAAGGTCGATTCTTTCTCGGGCTGTGAGTTTTCCCTTGCTGTGCTGTGTTGCAACTCTCTTGGCACCACCCCCGCTCTTGGCTTCAATGCGGCGTCTTTCCAATTCTGAAATTATATCATTCATTAAATTGCCTTAGTACAAATTCAAATTGAGAAACATTATAGCTATTTGTTAAGAAGCGAAGTTTAAATCAATCAATTTTTATTTCAATCAATAGAGATTTCGGGTTGAGGTGAGATAGTACGGTTTTGTGAGGAAAAACCGCAAAGTAAATTATATGACAGAATCAACAGCAGCAAAATTTCTTGACCGGGAAACACCACCACATATTTCGACCTTGATCATTTTATCGGCCCTTCCGGCCCTTTCAATGACCTTGTTTCTTCCTTCCCTTCCCAACATGACCGAGTATTTTCAAACAGATTACCGGGTCATGCAACTCTCGGTTGCCACCTATCTGTTCGTTAATGCCGTATTGCAGGTCATTGTGGGGCCCATATCCGATTTCTATGGCCGCCGGGTGGTCGTTCTGTGGGGGGCAGTATTGTTTCTCATTGCGTCCCTAGGTTGCATGTTGGCACCAAATGTCGAGTTGTTTCTATTTTTTCGCATGAGCCAGGCCGTAATTGTTACCGGAATGGTTTTATCAAGGGCCATTGTCAGGGACCTCTATCCTGCAAACGAAGCAGCTTCCATGATCGGCTATGTTACCATGGGAATGGCCGTTGCACCAATGCTGGGACCAATGATCGGTGGCTTTCTGGATGAGATCTTCGGATGGAAAGCGAGCTTTTCCCTGTTTCTGATCATAGGTGGATTAACCCTGATTATATCCTATCTGGACCTTGGCGAGACCTTGCCCGCAAGAAAAAAGAATATCTGGTCCCAGTTCAGGGAATATCCGGAACTTTTCCGTTCACATCGATTCTGGGGGTATTGTTTTGTTGCGGCCTTTTCGTCAGGCGTGTTTTTTGCCTATCTTGGCGGGGCGCCGTTTGTAGGTTCTGAAATATTTGGGCTAAGCCCGGGCATATTGGGGTTCTATTTTGGACTTACAGCCTTCGGTTACATGAGCGGCAATTTCCTTTCCGGCAGATTGTCTGTCAGGTTGGGCATAAACAAGATGATCATAATTGGTTGTTTCATTACCCTGATAGGACCAACAGGACCAATCCTGGCTACTTATGCGGGCTCAACACACCCCCTTAGTTTTTTTGGATTTGCAGTTCTCATGGGAATCGGGAACGGATTTATCATGCCCAATGCTACTGCCGGGATGTTATCGGTCAGACCCCATCTTGCAGGTACGGCTGCCGGAATCGGAGGTGCAATAATGATCGGGATTGGTTCGGGATTATCTGCTTTGGCAGGTTCCCTGTTGACAAAGGAATCAGGTCCCTATCCACTTTATTACATCATGCTGTTCTGTGTCATCATGGGCCTGATTAGCGGGTGGTATGTTGTTATTAGAAGTCGAACCAACCCTATCAACTAGGATTGATACTCCCAGTTATTTCAAGTTCATTTGGTCTTGCTTCTTAGATGGTAAACGGCCTCTCTCCAGGCTAGAAAAGTTACTGAACCGATAATAATAGTTCCTCCCAACACCACCCATAAATCGATTGGTTCGGCAAATAGCAAGGTACCAAGCATCGTGGCCCAAACGAGTTGCAGGAAGGTGACCGGCTGGGTTGCTGTTACAGGAGCACTGTAGAATGCCTTGGTCATGGTATAATGGCCTGCCGTGGCAAAAAAGGCGACAAGAAACAACAAAAAGAGTTGCTCATTTGTGGGAGGAATCCATACAACAGCGGCAATGGGAAACAAGCCAACAGTTAATGTTAGGGATAACATCGTAATTATCATTTCGGGATTAAGACGTCCCGTGACCTTTTTGGCAATGAGGTAGGATACGGTAAAGGAAACAACCGTTACCATCATTGCGAGATGGCCAGGTGACAATTCCCTGAAGCCAGGGCGCAATATCAGGAAAGAGCCAAAAAGGGCAATGAATATGGCAATCATACGTCGCAGGGAAAGAGATTCACCCAAAATCAGAATTGCAGCTATTGAAAGAAATACCGGGGTAAGGTAATTCAGTGAGACAACCTCGGCCATCGTGATTTCGGTCATGGCATAAAACCAGCAAATGACACCTATCGTATGAAAAACCCCTCTGGTAGCAAACAAGACATATTCTTCCTTGGTAAATCTGGTTTGAAAGAACTCCTTGAGAAACGGGATAATGAAAAACAGACCAAGAAGGTATCTGAGAAAGGCTGATTGGGCCGGAGGAACATCTGTACCCAAAAATTTCACGATGGCTGTCATACACACAAAGCACAAGCCAGTGATTACCATCCAGAATACCCCGACGAGAGTACCGGATTTTCTGAGTTCATCAATTTGTATCACAAAGCAGGACCTTCTTTACAGACTACCGACACATCAAACTAACATGGGAAAACCCTCAGGCAATTTCTAATCACCTGTATGGGTTCAAATAGATTTCAAAGTTGATCGAAAAATTCTTCCGGAATATCGAAATTGCTGGTTACCTTCTGAATATCATCATCCTCTTCCAGGGTATCAATCAACCTGATGACCTTTCTGGCATTCTCCAGTTCCAGACTTGTAGTGGTCGAGGGTTTCCAGATAAGTTTAGTGGAGGTTGTTTCACCCAATGCCTTTTCCATTTCGTTGGAGACTGAGGCAAGATCAGTATCAGAAGTATAGATTATGTGGCCATCATCACTTGATTCGACATCTTCTGCCCCGGCTTCCGTGGCAATTTCAAAAACAAGGTCCTCGTCTCCTACCTCAGGTGAAAATACAATTTCACCCTTACGTTCGAACATGAAACTGACCGCACCGGTTTCTGCCAGATTGCCCCCCAGTTTTCCGAAAGTGGACCTGACAAATGAAGCGGTTCGATTTCTATTATCAGTAAGTGATTCTACGATTACGGCCACTCCAGCAGGACCGTAACCTTCATATCTTACCTCTTCCAATGCGTCTGAATCACCACCTGTCGCCTTGGTTATTGCTCTTTCAATCACATCTTTGGGAACTGAATTGCTTTTGGCTTCCTTTACTGCCAAGCGAAGCCTGGGATTTTTATCTGGATCCGGGTCACCCATTTTTGCAGCTACCGTAATTTCTCTCGACAATTTTGAAAAAAGCTTCGACCGTGTGGCGTCTTGTCGTCCCTTACGGTGTTGAATGTTAGCCCATTTTGAATGACCTGCCATTTTATTTCTCCAGATACTGGTTTAGATTATCTACTTCATCTAAATTATTTGAACCGCTCATTAAGTTAAATGGAATTGAACCGAACTATTCAAAGATGGTTGAATTCGAATTTACTCTTTGATGTTTGAATGTGAATACCATCAAGTAAAATTGAAACTAACCAATGCAAATACCATGTGGATAACTAAGTGCAAAGACACTGCCAAGTCAAATTCAATAGCTTGATAATTTATGATTCTGAAACAGTGTTACACAAAAGGTATTGCTAATCAAACGCATGGCTGTTTTCTTCAATAATAGTATGGTTTAAGGTGAAATGAACAAATCCAGAACAATTATCAAGGTTGGTGGTGAAGATGCCCTCGATTTCCTTCAGGGTCTGGTTACAAATGATGTAAGCAAGGCAGAAAATGCCCTTGTTTATGCTGCTTTGTTGACACCTCAAGGCAAATACCTTGTGGATTTCTTTATCTTCCAGTCCAGGAATTCCTGGTTTCTGGATGTTAATTCACTGTTGGCGGATGAACTCGTGAAGCAATTGACATTCTATCGGTTGCGTTCAAAGGTAACAATCGAGAAAACTGATCTGGAGGTTGTTCAGGGATTGGGAGAGGCAGTAGATGGGGCATATTCGGACCCTAGGCATCCTTCATTGGGGTGGAGAAAGTATTCTGAAAATTCCATAAATACCCAAGCGGTTGATTGGGATCAAATCAGGGTAAAATACTGCATTCCCGAAACCTTGATCGAATTAATTCCGGAAAAGACATTTATTCTGGAGGCAGGATTTGAAAGACTTAATGGTGTGGATTTCAGGAAGGGATGTTATGTTGGTCAGGAAGTGACTTCAAGAATGAAGCATAAAACACAACTACAGAAAGGATTGGTCCGTGTAAAGGTGGATGGTTCAACACCGGTTGGTACCGAAATAAGATCGGAAAAAGGACCAGTGGGATATCTCTATACCCAATGCAGTGGTTTCGCACTGGCACAGATAAGGTTTCGGCAGGTGCAAAATTCT
Source organism: Paracoccaceae bacterium (assembly GCA_009842205.1). Taxonomy (GTDB): domain Bacteria; phylum Pseudomonadota; class Alphaproteobacteria; order Rhodobacterales; family Rhodobacteraceae; genus MPNP01. Next base: position 7,961 of record VYFX01000051.1, read on the forward strand.
CCATTAAAAGCAGGTGATGCACTGGTGCAACTGGACTCGGACTTTGAACAATTTACTCGAAATGGTTGAGAACAAGATCCCTGAAACTTTCAAAACCCTTGAATCCCGAACTCAATAGCCCTTCGGTTCCATTCAACGGATAGATTAAACCACCTGACTCAAGCAACAGGAGTTTGGCCGGGGCAATATCAATCGGATCAATCATCGGTGCGATTGTACCATCGATTTTACCTGACGCCAGATTTATCAAATCAAGAGAAGGGTTACCTGTTGATTTAATCTGTTTGAAGGACCTTAATAGATGTTCAAGATTACCTGGAGTGGTTTTGTCATTCTCAAATCTGAAATCCATGGCAACAACAAAATCCTCCACTTTCTGGATAGGTGCAACTCGAAGCTTCATATGCCTTGAATAAGCACCATCTCCCTTGATGACCTTGTATAATTCGTTTGTACAGGGATAGTAAATTACACTATTTATCGTTTCACCCTTGTGCTCCAAACCAAGTGAAACTACCCAGTTGGAGTTACCCCTCGAAAAATTTTCCAAACCTGAAACCGGACTTATCAACCACTTTCTGGTTTCGTCTTTCCCGGCAATATTACCCGATAAAGTGCTGTGATGGCCGTAATTGGGCCTTGCTTCCGTCAGTTCGTAAATCAATCTGTGATTGGCCCTGATCAAAGCCTTGCGAGTTAATTTGCCAGCTCCTTCCAATGAGGCCTGCAATCTTTGAATCTCTTCAAAGTCTCTATGAAGTACATCACCTGCTGAAAGTACAGCCTTAGTCATTATATTAAGGTTGGCGGAATGATTTTGCATTGGCTATGAGCCTTATAATTCAAAATTAAATTCAAAAACATGAAGCGGGTAAAGTTTCAATACCAAGATGAGAAAATATTGGTTGTTCATGTTTTGTAAAACTGATGAACATATAATGTAATGGGGAAAACCATGGAACAAGGGGCTGGTTCAGTTTATTCACACAACAAGGAAGTTCCAGAGATGACGGGGCTGGAAATAATTCAGGGTATGCAGAAAGGGCAATTTCCTCCACCTCCCATAGCAGAGCTGTTGAATTTTTCCCTGCAAAGTGTCACCAAGGGCAGGGTGGTATTCAAGGGAACCCCAACATGGAAGTGCACAAATCCAATGGGAACAGTCCACGGTGGTTGGTATGGAACAATTCTTGACAGTACCATGGCATGCTCGGTAATCACTGAGCTGCCACCTGGCAAACAATTTACGACGCTTGAATTCAAAGTGAATCTGATACGCCCGATTCCATTGAATTTCGAGGTATTTGCAGAAGGAAAGGTGATTCACCTTGGTAACACAACCGCCGTGGCCGAAGCCAATATTCATGATTCTAAAGGCAAGGTCTATGCGTTGGGTACTTCAACTGGAGTTATATTCTCACCCAGGATATGAAACTGAACCTCAAGAATACATCCTATATCCGTTCCGAAAACTCGAATGTTTCGGTATTGACCGCAATTTCTGTACCTTCTGATATATAGGGAGGAATCATTATCTTCATTCCATTGTCCAAGGTAGCGGGTTTGTAACTGTTGGCTACTGTTTGACCTGAAATTACCGGCTCGGTTTCAACTACGGTACAGGTAACTTTTTGCGGAAGGGTTATCCCCAATATTTCCTCCTCGAAGAATTCAGCTGTCACCACCATGCCCTCCTGCAAAAATGACAGTTTATCCCCAAGAAGCGAACTATTTGCATAGGTCTGTTCGTATGTTTCCATATCCATGAGAATCAGTGATTCTCCGTCGGAATAAAGGTATTGTTGATCCTTTTGTTCGAGTCTTACCTTCTCTATCTTGTCGGCTGAACGAAACCTTTCATTCAATTTTGATCCGTTTCTGAGGTTTCGCAGTTCAACCTGAGCAAAGGCCCCGCCCTTGCCAGGTTTGACATGTTCAATCTTTACTGCTGACCAAAGCCCACCCTTATGCTCAAGAATGTTGCCAGGCCTGATTTCGTTTCCATTGATTTTAGGCATTAAAAGTCTCTTAATTTTGTTGCAAAATAATATTGTATTTGGTATACCAGAGCATTAGATTAGTTTCAATTATTCTAGGAAACATAAACTCGGGATTAATTGACTGAATAACCAAAACCGGGTTTGAAGTGTCCTGAAAAACAATATTGATAATTTAGGGGGGAATATATCAATGGCAAATTATGATGACGTGGCTTTTAATTTGGAGCAGGGTGCAAGATCAAGAAAGCTCTTTGCTGCAGTGGTTCTAGCAGCACTGGATGATGCCATATCCGATAATTTGCGTTTTGGTAATGGACCAGAAATCATCGCCAGATGGGCCAGATCCAAGGATGGCAAGGAAATTCTGACTTGTGCAGGAATCAATCCCAGTGAACGTGTTGTAAGGGGATTGATGAATTTTGTATCAAGAGGTGTCAGAACAAGTGTTGCCTTATCTAGGGATGAGGCCGAGAAAAACAATCCACGAGCCAGAGCTGCATAATACTGGTACTCATAACTACTATTTTAAGTAGTTTAGTTATACCAAAACAATTATCCGGTTGTTGATATCAGCCATTTTGTCCCTTTGGAAAACCGAGAAAAATTGGGGTATATCCACATCCCTAATTTGATCTTAATACCCGCATTCTGCCAAAGCGGCTGTGAAGGATCATTTTTTGCAACTGGTAATAGTTTGCCACTTTGGGTGAAGGCTCATAATAGAGTTCAAACTTGAAGGATGGTTTTGACATTTCATCTTCAGAATAACCCGATTTTCTTACGTATTCAGAGTAGCATTTGTATTTTCCCGAGCGAAGGCGCACCGGATTGCCAATAATTACCTCAGCAACCCTTTGCTCATCGGCCAAGGTATAAGAAAACCCACACAACTCCTCTTCAAGCGTATCTCGCATAACAACAAAAAAACCTGAAAGATAATCGATACCAGAATCACTTTGCCTTGTACCTTCGTCCTGGATTACGTTACCGTCTTTGAAGGTCAGAGTTTTCGTGGTTGTAACTCCATCTTTAGTACTTTCGAGATGATAGTGTGTGGGGATGACATTTTTTCCCTCGATTCTCCCCCTGATTCTGGCTTTAAATTTCATTTTGCCAAAAAAGTTACCAACACCTGTTGAACCAACTAGTGAAGTTGCTGCATAAAGATTGCCTTTCGTTTTTGAAGCTAAAACCATATAACCGATCCTGAACCCAAGTAAGCTGATGTAGTATTCTGCCCTTTCTTCTCGGATTTCATCGGCATTAGTGATTGTTGCGATAAGCGAAATCACTATTAGAATGGATATCAATAATTTTTTCATCTGCTTTCTGACAACGAATGGAATTGGCAAGACATATATTTATGGTAAGAATTTAGGAAAATGTGGCTGGTCTAAATCATACCTTTTAACATATAATATTATGCAGAGAAAGGACTACTATGGAATTTGATATCGACCAAATAGCTCAACAAATCAAAGGGAATGACAGAAGAGCTTTTGCACGAGCAATTACTTTGGTCGAAAGCAGTAATCTGGACCATCAGCAACTATCCCTGCAATTATTTCAAAAGCTAAAGTGTGTTACCTGTAACCAGGCAATACGACTTGGGATTACAGGTACTCCCGGTGTTGGTAAATCAACTTTTATTGATAAGTTGGGTTTGGAACTTGTAAACAGAGGGTTGAAGTTGGCCGTTTTGGCTGTTGATCCCTCTTCGCAAATTACCGGTGGGTCAATATTGGGGGACAAAACACGGATGGCAGAATTGTCAAAACACAAATCTGCATTCATTCGTCCACTTTCCACCGGACCATTCAACAGCGGGGGTGTATCAAGGAGAACACCTGAAGTGGTACATCTATGCGAACTTGCCGGTTTTGATGTTGTCATTATTGAAACCACAGGTGTCGGGCAAACGGATTATCAGGTGTCACTAATGTCAGATATTTTTGCACTTTTGATTTCACCCGGTGGAGGAGATGAGTTGCAGGGAATAAAAAGGGGTATTCTTGAAAAAGTGGATATGGTGCTGATAAACAAGGCTGATGGAGACCTTTTGCCTCTGGCAAGACAAACCAAATCGGAATATCAGTCGGCCTTGCATCTATTCCGCCAAAGAAACCATGATCCCAAGGGGTACCCCAAAGTCAATTTGTTGTCAGCAATTTCAGGGTCAGGTATTGAAAACATTTGGCAAGATATTATTACTTTATGCAACTGGAGAAAGGATAATGGAGCATGGGATTCCATTCGCCGCGGTCAGGATGTTGAAAGGTTTCAATTCGAGATTCGACAAGAGGTTCTTGGGTTGCTAACCGCCAATCATTCAGTAGAGAATTTTGTATCAGAGTTGAAGAAAGAGGTAATTCAAGGGGAAAAACTTCCTGTACAAGCAGCATTAATGGTTAGTGAATACTTGAAGAAAAATCTGACTTAACCAATAATTTATGCCAGGAATGAGAACCTTGAAATTATATATCACAAGGAAAGTGGGTCGATTATGTCTAGGGTATGTGAGTTAACAGGCAAGAAAGTTATGGTTGGAAACAACGTAAGCCATGCCAACAATAAAACGAAAAGAAGATTCTATCCCAACCTTAATGCCGTGAGCCTGACGTCTGATGGATTGGACCGTACCTTTAAATTCAAGGTCTCTGCAGCAGCCTTGAGAAGTGTGGACCACAAGGGTGGACTTGATAAATTCCTGGCCAAGGCCAAGGATGAAACCCTTTCTCCCAAGGCACTGAAAATAAAAAAAGACCTGGAAAAACTGAAAAAGCAAAACGAAGAATCGACGGTTGAGGCTGAAGTTTCATAACCTCCTCTGTTTATCAAGGCAATTTGAGAGGGAAAGGTTTTCCAAATATTCAATTGGGTTAGTAAGTTAACTCCCAATTTATGGCATTCTCAGGTAACTTGGTTTTATCCAAAGCTAAGATTCAGTTATATATTAAACAACGATTCCTGTTTTGATCTTGAATTTGAACCTGCCTGACATCTATCCCGGTTATAAAGGGTGAACTCCAAATTGACCCCCCCTGACAATTCACAGATTAGAAATTTTTCCATCGTTGCCCATATTGATCACGGCAAAAGTACCCTTGCCGACAGATTGATGGAGCTCACTAGAACAGTGAGCAAGCGAGACCTGAAGGAACAAATGCTTGATTCCATGGATATCGAGAGGGAGCGAGGAATCACCATCAAGGCCAATACGGTACGCTTGGAGTACAAGGCCAAAAACCAGAAAAGCTACATATTGAACCTGATCGATACACCGGGCCATGTGGATTTTTCCTATGAAGTATCGCGTTCCATGAAATCCGTGGAAGGTTCGCTTCTTGTGGTTGATGCCTCCCAAGGGGTAGAAGCCCAGACCCTGGCCAATGTGTATCAGGCCCTGGATGCCAACCATGAAATTGTCCCGGTTTTGAATAAAATCGACTTGCCTGCTGCAGATTCGGACAGGGTCAGGCAGCAAATCGAGGAGGTAATTGGTATCGATGCCGATGGAGCAATTGAAATCTCTGCCAAGACTGGCAAGGGAGTCATGGAAGTGCTGGAAGCCATTGTGCATCAACTTCCTCCCCCGGAAGGGGATTTGAATGCTCCCCTCAAAGCCCTTTTGGTTGATAGCTGGTATAACCCCTTTCTCGGGGTAGTGGTACTGGTGAGAATATTCGATGGATGTCTTGCCAAGGGTGACAGAATCAAGATGATCTCTTCGGAAGCAACTTACCAGGTTGATCGAATCGGGGTATTCAAGCCGGAAATGGAAGAAACATCACAATTGAATTCAGGTGAGATCGGATATTTTACCGCCTCCATCAAGAGGGTAAGCGATACCATTGTCGGCGATACCATTACCCACCAGAAACAACCCTGCAAGGAGCCGATCGAGGGCATGAAACCTTCCCAACCTGTCGTTTACTGTGGACTGTATCCGATGGAAGCTGGTGAATTCAATACCCTGAAGGATGCCATTGAAAAGATTTCATTGAACGATTCTTCCTTTACCAGCGAAACCGAGGCTTCAACAGCCCTTGGTTTTGGCTTTCGATGTGGCTTTCTGGGATTGCTTCATCTGGAGGTTATAAGGGAAAGACTGGAACGGGAATATTCACTGGACCTCATTGTAACCGCACCATCCGTTATTTATCATGTCTACCTGAAGAAAGGCGGCATGGTTGAAATCTATAACCCTGTGGATTTGCCGGATCCAACTGATATTGACCGAATCGAGGAACCACGGATAATGGCAACCATTCTTTCTCCAGACCAATTTGTGGGGGAGATATTAAGCCTCTGTCATGCCCGGCGGGGTATCCAACATGAACTGTCTTTCGTGGAAAAAAGGGCCATGATCAGATTTGATCTGCCTTTGAATGAAGTTGTGTTCGATTTCCATGATCGTCTGAAATCGGTTTCAAGGGGGTATGCTTCCTTTGATTACACGATTTCAGGTTATTCCGCTGACAATCTGGTAAAGCTCCAGATTCTTGTAAACAGCGAACCTGTCGATGCACTGGCCATAATGGTTCATCGAACGAACTGTGAGGCAAGAGGCAGGCTCATGTGTGAAAAATTGAAGGAACTCATTCCCCGACACCTCTTTAAAATTCCCATTCAGGCAGCGATTGGGGGCAAGGTCGTTGCCAGGGAAACAATTCCGGCCTTGCGCAAGGATGTAACTGCCAAATGTTATGGTGGTGACATCACCAGAAAGAAGAAACTGCTTGAAAAACAAAAGGCAGGCAAGAAGAAAATGCGTCAATTCGGTAGGGTTGACATACCGCAACAGGCATTTATCAATGCTCTCAAGGTAAATACCGATTAGTCAATATTGATGGTTGGGATTCAGTAAGGATCATGGAAAAAGAAAAGCAATTGGCAATTATCAATCCTCCAGTGATTAAAAGGTATTTCTTTACCCTGCTATCCCTGATACTGGCTGTATTGCTACTCTATGAGGGAGTGGCCATTTATTTTGTATCCGGAGAACGTTTGGGATTTATTCTGGTTGGGCTTTTTCTATTGGGATTGACCTACCTGTTTTATTTCAATACGGGCAAAGCTCTCATACTGTATGAGGACCGACTAGTTTCGACTGACGGTGAACTTCTCTTTGAATTAAAAAACATCGCATCCATCGAAAACGGACTCTTTTCTTTCAAACCAAGTAACGGGGTACTATTTCGACTGAAGGAACCAATGCCAGTAAAATGGAAGCTGGGATTGTGGTGGCGCTTTGGCAAGCGGGTAGGTATAGGCGGTTGTACCCAAAAAAGTTCAATCAACCTTGCGGTCGAGATAATCAAATCAAATTCAAATGTAAGTCTATAGCTAGTTCCCTGGAAGGGATTAGCTGGAATATGTCTCACAGCCCCTTGGATGCATAACTTGCCGCCACTCTCTCGATAGCCACGAGATAAGCTGCGGTACGCAGATCAGCAACATCATCCCTACTGTTCCAGATTTCACTTATGGCCTGATAGCCGAGACGCATCGAATCATCCAAACCTGACCTGACCAGTTCCATCTCGCCGGCTCCTTGTAGAAAATGATCAATGAATTTCTCGGAAAACTTAACATTCAGGGTTGCGTTTTGGAACATGTCATTCAGTTCCTCGACCAATAATCTGCTGCGATATTCTTCCTGTCTTCGCTGCATTCGACCAAATCTGATGTGGCTAAGGTTTTTGACCCACTCGAAATAGGACACGATGACACCACCGGCATTGGCATACATATCAGGTATGACAACAATTCCATTTTCCGTGAGAATATCATCAGCCGGTGCCGTAATTGGTCCATTGGCAGCCTCAATGATCAGGTTTGCCTTGATCCTGTTGGCGTTTTCCGAAGTGATCACTCTTTCAATGGCTGCCGGAATCAATATATCGCATTCCTCTTCCAGCAGGGAATTTCCATTTTCAATGAATTTTGCCTTTGGATAATTCTTGACTCCTCCAGTGGCTTGAATGTGCTGAAATACATCATCAATATCCAGACCATCCTCATTGTAAAGACCGCCATCCCTTTCAATCAAGCCGATAATGGAGACTTCATCTTCGGTCGAGAGAAAAAGCCCGGCGTGGTAACCGACGTTTCCCAAACCCTGTAAAATGGCTTTTTTACCCTTTAAACTACCTGAAAGTCGAGCCCGTTTTACATCGCCCGGATGTCGGAAAAATTCCTGCAGGGCGTACTGGACACCCCGTCCGGTTGCTTCAAGTCTACCTGCGATACCGCCAGCATTAAGGGGTTTGCCTGTAACACATGCTCTGGCGTTGATGTCCGTAGTATTCATCCTGCTGTACTGATCAGCAATCCAAGCCATTTCCGTTTGACTAGTTCCCATATCCGGTGCAGGAACGTTTTGGCTGGGATTAATCAGGTCACGCTTGATCAATTCATAAGCAAATCTTCGGGTAATTTGCTCCAGCTCCTCAGTGGTATATTTATTTGGATCAATACAAAGACCACCTTTCGATCCCCCGTAGGGAACCTCCACCATGGCACATTTGTACGTCATTAGCGATGCCAAGGCCTCAACCTCATCCTGATTGACAAGTGGACTATACCTAATACCACCTTTTACAGGTTCCATATGTTCTGAATGAACACTACGATATCCGGTAAAAGTTTCTATCCTGTTACCAAGTCTAACGCCAAATCTTACGGTATAAGTGCTGTTGCAAACCCTGATTTTTTCCTCCAAACCCGGAGGAAGATCCAAAAGGCGGGCAGCCTTTTCGAAACTGATTTCAACTGACCTCAAAAAAGACGGATCGTTACTGGACATTTACCCTCTCCCAATCACTTCGCCATATCGAGCCTCAATCTAACGAAGAATTTAAAAATATTCCCATTAACTCTAAACCTTTTATTGCCAAGGCTTACATAGAGTTTCAAGAGAATCTTTTTGTGAGAGGTGGGAAACAGGGTCTGATTTCCCAGAAAAGTGGTACCGCCTACTGGATTCGAACCAGTGACCTCTAGAGCCACAATCTAGCGCTCTCCCTACTGAGCTAAGGCGGCATAGTTGGAAAAATAATTTAAAAACCTTCGTTTTCAACAAAGAGAGCTCACTCAAACAAGATAATTCCTACCAATCAGAGCAGGAATCACCAAAATTGTTTTTGGCAAGGTGCATTGTTTTCAAGCATATCGGTTTGTCTTCAAACTAGGGGGAGTCCATTAAATTTTAAATTTAGTGTTCCCAGGATACGACTCCCGTTCATGGCCTGGGCTTAAATGGTAATCCGTTATTGAACCTTTTGTTCTCCCTTTGATAATGCAATCTGTCACCTGCATGCATTGCAAATTTTATTAACAAGGCTTTCCTCCTTGCTGCCGATAGTTCCAATTTGGGTCCAAACCGGATGATTTCGGCACCGAATTCATCGGCAATGATCAAACCGTTATCCTTAGGCAATATTTCTTGCGGGAAATATCGGTCAACTGCAAAAAAGAAAGCATCGCAATAGGGTAGGTAATTTTCCCATTTATGATCGGACACGAAATCCGTCCTTGACGATTTGCACTCGACAATCCAAATTTGTCCCTTGTTGTTTATGCCTATAACATCAACCCTTAGACCATTCGTGGGTGCAAACTCTTCCAAATAGCTAAAACCCCTGTCCTTAAGGTGCTTGCCAACACCTTTGGCTAATTTTTGTCCATGGGTGGGAATGGGTAACATGAATTAACTTTTCACTTGAGAGTAGGTCTTATTGGTTTGAAAATTTGGATTTTGTTTATTTCCCTTGTAAAGCGAAGACAAGATAACACCATATATGTTTGGCAATATTTTTGAACCGGGTTTGTTTTGGCAGGTAAAATTTCAATTTTCAAAAGCGATTTACGCAAAGCGGCAAAAAGCAAGCGAAGCAGGACCTATTCTGTCAAATCGGAAAAAGATGCACAAAACCTATTGGCAGATTATCTTCTTCGGAAGGTAAATGTACATCAAATCATAGCCAGCTATAGCCCCATTCAATCCGAAATCAGCCCCAAGGGAGCTATCGAAGGTTTGGCAGAGAGGGGATACCCCTTGTGCCTGCCGGTTGTGATTGAAAGGAACCAACCCCTGAAATTCAGATCCTGGAGGATCAACGATGAAATGATTGTGGGCGATTATGGAGTTTCCATTCCCAGCGGTGGAGATTGGGTTGTTCCGGAGGTAATTATCGTACCTCTTCTGGCTTTTGATGAAAAAGGATATAGACTTGGGTATGGTGGTGGATTTTATGATCGTACCTTGGAGAAGCTGAAAAGGGAGAAAGAGGTAATGGCTGTGGGTTTTGCCTTTTCCGGGCAATATTGTGCGGATATACCCCGGGATGAATATGACCACAGACTGGATACAATAGTTACCGAACAGGGAATAACCGAGTTTGGTAGACCACAATAAAGGAATGATTAGATGCGGATACTGTTTTTGGGAGATGTCTTCGGAAGAAATGCCCGTGATAAGGTCGCCTCGTCCCTGAAGGGATTGAGAGAGGAGTTGAAGCTTGATTTTGTCATTGTCAATGGCGAAAATGCCACACAGGGCAAAGGAATAAATCCCAGGCATGCCGAGGAACTCTTGAAGTCGGGGATAGATTGCATGACCCTGGGAGATCATGCCTTTGATCAGCGGAACCTGCTAACCTCTCTTGATGGCTATACCAATATTATCAGACCTCTGAATTTGGGCAGGGGGCTACCTGGCAAGGGTTATGGCATATATAAAACCGAAAAGGGTAAAAGGGTTTTGGTCATGATTGCCCTTGGGCAGGTCTTCATGAAGCAACCGTACGATAATCCGATCAGGTTTGTTGAGGATGTCTTGGCAAAATATCCTTTGGGCAAAAGCGTTGATGCGATCGTAGTTGATTTTCATTGTGAAGCAACTTCAGAAAAGATGATTGCCGGTCGTATATGGGATGGCAGAGTCTCTCTGGTTGCAGGTACGCACACCCATATACCGACCTCTGATGCGAGAATTCTGCCTGGTGGAACCGGTTATATCACTGATGTTGGTATGTGTGGAGCCTATGATTCAATAATTGGCATGGATCCAATAGTACCGATTGAACGATTTGCAGCGGGTTTTTCGAAAGGCAAAATGATACCGGCCGATAATGACACGACCTTATGTGGCGTTGTCATTGAAACGGATGATAAAACCGGATTGGCAAAATCAATCAAACAATTGTTGCGGGGTGGGATCCTTGACGAGTGATTCGATAAATGGTCGCCCCTCTTTCGATAATCATTCCAACCAATGATTCTGCAAGGGATCTTCCAGATACCGTTGCTACCTTGTTCAAAGGTTTGCAAGACGGTTTGATAAGGGAATTGATCATTTGTGATTCCACTGATGACAACTCGGTAGAAACAATCGCTGACAAATTGGGTGCGGTATTCATACACTCAGCCAAGGGGAGAGGAACGCAATTGAGGGAAGGTGCCAAACACTCCTCCGGGGAATGGATGTTGTTTCTACATGCCGATACACATCTCGGTGAAGGGTGGAACAGGGTCGTTTCAGATTTCATTGACTCGCATCCAGATCGGGCTGGATATTTCCGCCTGAAATTTAGGCATCGGGGCTTATTCCCCCACATGGTAGCCGGTTGGGCCAACCTAAGATCAACCCTTATTGATCTTCCTTATGGTGACCAGGGGTTGTTGATTTCCAGAACCCTCTATGACCAAATTGGTGGGTTTCAGGCTATACCCCTGATGGAGGATGTAGACCTTTGCCGCAAGTTGAAGGGCAAACTCATGATGCTGGACGGATTCGCCTCGACAAGTGCCAGGAGGCAGGTGAAGAATGGCTGGATTAGAAGTGGTCTAGGTAATCTTTGGATATTGACCCGGTATTTCCTGGGCAGTTCGCCTGAAGCCTTGTTCAACAAATATTATAAATAAATCAGTAAGTGCTAAGATACCAAAACCTGACTTTGGTATAGGCCAGAATACAGTCCCCCCTTTGCCACCAACTCCGAATGAGTACCTTCTTCGACAACCCGTCCCTGATCAAGAACAATGATCTTGTCAGCATTCCTTACTGTTGCCAGCCTATGGGCAATCACCACTATGGTACGGTTGCTTCTGAATTCCTCCAAGGCATCCTGGATCAGTTCCTCCGAGTTGGAATCCAAGGCTGAAGTGGGCTCATCCAATAACAATATCGGAGAGTTCCTGAGAAAAGCCCTTGCTATTGCGACCCGTTGTCTTTGACCGCCGGACAAATTTGCACCGCGTGGACCACATGGTGCATCAAGGCCAAGTTGAAGTTCATCCGCAAAGGAAAGAACCTGGGCGGACCTGGCTGCCCTGGATACCTCTTCACCAGTGGCATTGGGTTGACCCAACAGGATATTGTCTCTTATCGTTTCGTCAAAAATCCCCTTGTCCTGGGCGACGACCGAAAACAGCCCCCTGAGTTCAGGCAGGCCCATGGTCTTGATATCAATCCCACCAATCCTGACCGTTCCTTCGGTTGGATCGAAAATCCTTGCCAGAAGGTTGAATACAGTGGTCTTGCCTGCTCCCGAGGCACCGACGATGGCGGTCATTTTCTGTGGAGGTATCGTAAAGGACAGATTGTCGAACACTTCCAGGTCGGGATAACTGAACGCCACATCCTCAAAGACAATCTCCAAATCATCCCCGGTGTAATCCAGGGTCTCCGGCTTGGTGATCTGGGTTATGTTCGGCTTTGTTTCCAGCAACACATAAACCCGTTCCAGTGAAACCCTCGTCATCTGCCAGGCGGTGATCAACCCTGACATTCTTCTGAAAGGATCGAACATCAGGACAATGGCCGTGAAAAAACTCATGAACTCACCGGTGGTTTTTTCACCGTTGATCACCTCGGTTCCACCCAATATAAGCAGGCCAAGGAAACCAAGGCCCGCTACCACATCCACCAGAAAGGGAACCGCAGCATTGCCACCGGCAGCCCTTATGGAAGCACGGCGACTTTCGGTTGCCTTGCTGACAAACCTGGAAATCTGGTTGTTTTCCAGCAAATTGAGCTTGATGGCATGAATGCCATGGAATATCTCATCCAGCCTGACGGTTGTCTCGGAGGAAGCCCTTCGGTGGATTTGGGTGGATTTCCTGATTTGCCTTTGGAGCCAGATGATGGGGAAAACAAGGAGAGGTATGCCCAGACAGGTAACCAATGTCCACAGGGGATCAATCGAGATGGCAACAAACATGAGGGAGGCAATGGAAATGCATCCCCTTACACCCGTGGCGATATAGCCGGACCAAATCATTTTGACAACATCTGAATCACCCAACACCCTTTCCATTATGTTTCCCGGAGAGTTAACTTCGAAAAACATCGTGTCGAGAGTCAGGATATGATCCATCAAATCCTTCTGGAGGTTCAATTTTATTCGTTCGCTCACTGACACGATAATCATGGTGCTTATGAAACCTGCCAGGCCTCGCAAACAGAAAAGGCCCAGGATGGTCAAGCCAACCCAAACCAGTGCTTCGGTCAGTTTATTGGCAAAAATCTCGTCAAACATCGGCTCGATCATGTAGCTCAGCGCACCAAGGGTAGAGCCTTGGATAGTCATGAAGATTAGTGCAAAGGCAATTTTATTGGTTTGGGATTTAAGGTAATAAGACCATAACCATCTAAAGAGTTTGCCGGAAGGATGACTTTCGGATTCCTGGGTCAGTCGGGGAGAAGTAATCGGCATATTAGGACGGTTGAACCAAATCTAATTTAATTTTGTCGAACAAAATGAGAAATTTCTTCATGAGACAGTTGGTAATTTTACTCTCCGAAATCTACTTACCTTTGAGATAAATTATTAATTTCAAGGTAAGTTTCAACAAACCACAAGTCATCTAAAATTTTGTGTATTTGTTATAAACCATAGGGAGAGCGGGTTTAATTTCTTGGTTAAACTGGTAATCAGAAACAGATCTGCCTAAAGGAAAATAAATTAATGACCAGATTTTTTGGCAGACATCATATAGCAATTCCGGGTCCATCAATATTGCCTGATCGCGTAATTCAGGCGATTGGCAGAGCTTCACCGGACATATACGATCCTGAGTTGGCGGAAATGGTTCACGGGATAATAAAGGATCTCAAAACCGTAGCCGGTACCAAGGAATATGCCAGTATCTATATTTGTAATGGCCATGGTGTTTGGGAGGGTTCCCTAACCAATTTATTTAACAAGGGTGATAAGGTCCTGGTTTTGGCCACTGGGATTTTTGCTCCTGGTTGGGGAGGTTTTGCCGAAGCATTGGGTATGGATGTAGAAACCCTAGATTTCGGCAAGAGGAATCCAGTGGATACGGAAACATTGCTTGAGAGATTATCTCGGGACAAGAAACATGAAATCAAGGCTGTTCTGGTTGTCCAGGTTGATACATCAACTTCTGTAAGAAATGATATACACGCAATTTCCAAGGCAATTAAAAGCATTGATCATCCTGCCTTGCTTGCAGTTGACTGTATCGCCAGCCTAGGGTGTGAAAATTTTTACATGGACGAATGGAATGTAGATGTAATGATAGCTGGTAGCCAAAAGGGGTTGATGACACCACCGGGTCTAGGCTTCATTTTCTTTAATGAACGGGCACGTGAGGCTGGTAAAAATGTAAATCTCCGAACACCTTATTGGGATTGGGAAAGAAGGGTGAACCCCGAGGAGTTTTACCAGTTGTTTTGTGGTACTGCCCCAACACATCAGCTTTTTGCACTCAGAGAAGCACTCAACATGATTCTACATGAAGAAGGCTTGGAACAGGTCTTCAGGAGACATGGAATTATTGCAGAGGCTATCTGGGCTGCTTTTGATACCTGGAGTTCAAAGGGCCAGATAGAAATGAATATCAGGGACAAACATTCCCGAAGCCATTCGGTATCCACCATTAAGTTGTTGCCTCCTAATGGAACATTGTTGAGAAAATGGACACGAGATCATGCTGGCCTGACTCTGGGGATAGGTTTGGGTATGGGAACCAATGATGATCCCAAATCTACAGGGTATTTCAGGATTGGTCATATGGGACATATAAACCCCAATATGATTTTAGGTCTTCTGGGTTCGATAGAAGCAGGATTTGAACATTTGGGAGTGGCGAGAGGTACAGGGTCTCTGGAGGCAGCTACCAAGGTTATTTCACAAACATAACAACACCCAAATCTAACCATTGATTGTTCAAGTTGAGACGACTTAATCCAATATCAAATTAACCAATTGGTT
>VYFX01000083.1 GCA_009842205.1 Paracoccaceae bacterium
GTAGATTTTAATTGGATTCTTTTGTTTGAATCAGTGCACTAGACTAATGGATTTTGTTTCAAATATGCTTCGCATAATTCACCCTATGAGTCCCCTTCAAACCTTCATGATTGTTTAGAATGTCTGCAGGGCACGTCTGAAAGCTTCTGGTTCCCTGGCCATTACTTTCAGGAGAACTTCGGCTGGTCCGCTTACTGTTCGCCGCTTCTGTTCCCACTTACGATAGCCTGAAAGGCTCATCCCCATGAGTGGGGCCATTTCTTTCTGGGTAAGTTTTGCGGTTTTGCGAACCTCTCTGAGATCAATGGGGCAGTGCGCCCGACAACCGGTATCCTCTCCACGGGCATGTGCAACGGCCTCGGTCAAGGACTGGATCAACCCGTCTTCGAATTCCATCATCATTTTCCCTTTCCTATTAACTTGAGTTCATTGACAAGTTTTCTGATTGTCCGACGATCGGCTGGATTCAAATCTTCCCTCGTCGCCTTGGCATATATCATCAATGCGTAGACCGGCATATCGGTACCACCAAAATAGTAAATGACCCTTGTCCCTCCCCGTTTACTTCGTCACGAGGCAGGTATCCGTAACTTCCGGACGCCACCAAGATCAGGGATCAAGGCACCGAGACCGGGATTTAAGGCCAGTTTACCCAACAAGTTGTACCGCTCGTCAATTCCAAGAAGATCGTCAGCTTGACGGATAAAATACGCCGTTTCAACCACAGTATGCATAACTAGATAGATACCCCGTTGGGATATAAATTCCAAGATATACACTAGGTTTTTGATCTTGACCTCTTCCTGGGGCTTTCTTCATCATTTAGAAAAAATCCGGGCCGAGCTGATCAACAAAAGGACACTCCCGCAGCGATACTTGTATTACCAATGGAACTAAAAGTCGATCTGTACTTAACTAGTAAATAGCAAGTTTTGATACAAAAAATTTGAGAAAAAGCTTCGAGAATTGCTATTTCTTTGATTTATGCTTCAAGTACTTTGATAATTCTTGACACTAGAACCTTGCAGGTTAAAATAAAGTGAAGGCTATCCATTCCTTGGTTATACAGATGGAATGGAAAATTATTATGGAGAAAATAATGAAACTATATAATCTGACTAGATTTGCAGCAGCAATTGTTGTTGCCATTGGTACAAGCATTGCTTCAGTGTCATTTGTTGCAGCACAACAACAATTCATTTCGATCGGGACCGGGGGCGTGACAGGAGTGTACTATCCAACTGGAGGTGCAATCTGTCGACTGGTCAACAAGGATCGCAAGGAACATGGTATTCGATGTTCCGTGGAGTCGACCGGTGGGTCCATATACAATATTAACACCATCAAGGGTGGTGAACTTGAGTTTGGGGTAGCCCAATCTGACTGGCAATACCATGCCTTTCATGGCACATCAAGATTCGAGGATAACCAGTTCGAGGGTCTGCGGGCTGTATTTTCAGTTCATCCTGAACCGGTAACCATTCTTGCTCGCCGGGATGCTGGTATAAATAATATAACTGATATCCCTGGAACACGTTTTAATATAGGTAATGATGGATCGGGTACACTTGGAACATGGGAAGTAATTGAAGCAGCAATGGGATGGAGTCGTGATGATCTGGCCCTTGCAGCCAAAATGAAATCGGCTGAAACCGGCTCGGCTCTTTGTGACAACAAAATAGACGGGTATTTCTGGCTTGTTGGGCATCCATCAGCTCTCACGCATGAAACCATTGCATCATGTGATGCCATAATCGTTTCTGCAGTTGCACCAGAAATAGACCAGCTTATCGCTGAAAGGCCGTATTACCGAAATGCAACCATTCCAGGGGGGATGTATCCAGGTAATCCTGATGATATACCGACCTTTGGTGTAGGTGCGACCTTTGTTACATCTGCCGATGTTCCCGATGAGGTTGTTTATATTGTTGCGAAGGCGGTTCTTGCCAATCTTGACGATTTCCGCAAATTACATCCCGCTTTTGCCAACCTAAAAGCTGAGGAAATGGTCCAGGATTCGTTGTCAGCACCATTGCATCCAGGTGCCATCAAGGCCTATAAAGAATTAGGTCTAATTGAGTAAATCTACTTCAAGCACAGCCGGTATGTCCGGCTGTGTTCCCATGGGCGTTGGGGTCTTATGCTAATCTATAAACCATGGGGACAATCATGACCTTAAGTAACACATCAGGATCAACCACCCGCTCAGAAGCTCAAACACTTGCTAGTGATCTGGATATAGGTGGGCGTAATCCTGATAATTGGCAAGCAGGTGTCATCACTGGTATAGCCTTGCTCTGGGCTACGCTGCAAATAATCAATGCTTCACCCTTACCTGCATTTCTAGCCCAGGCACTTGGCATTAACTGGATTTATGTCAATTCCGATACGGAAAGAGTATTGCATCTGGCATTCGGGTTAACACTAGCGGCCTTAGCTTATCCTCTCTTCAAGTCAGCCGCAAGAGATAGAATTCCATGGTATGACTGGTTATTGGTAATTGCAGGCTTGTGTTCAACCCTTTACCTTATAGCAAATTCGGCAGCTATTTCCAATCGTTCAGGATTACCAACAACCTCTGATCTTATTGTATCGGCTACTGGACTTTCAATTGTGCTCGTGGCAACCTATCGTGCCCTTGGATTGCCAATGGTTGTCGTCGCTAGCGTATTCCTTCTTTACGTTTTTTTTGGGGATGCCAACTTCTTTCCGGATGCCATGCAGTGGAAAGGAGCCAGTTTTGGTAAGGCAATGTGGCATTTCTGGATGCAGACAGAAGGTGTTTTCGGGCTTGCATTGGGTGTATCAGCCTCAATGGTATTCCTGTTTGTATTGTTTGGTTCATTGCTTGAGAAAGCCGGTGCAGGGAATTACTTCATCAAGCTTGCCTTTGCACTGATGGGGCACTTAACGGGGGGACCGGCAAAAGCTGCGGTGGTGGCTTCGGCTGCAACTGGCCTTATTTCAGGGTCTTCCATAGCCAACACTGTTACTACTGGAACATTTACCATACCTCTAATGAAGCGTGTTGGATTTTCGGCCGAGAAAGCCGGTGCTGTCGAAGTTGCTTCATCAACCAACGGGCAATTAACACCACCGGTCATGGGTGCTGCTGCCTTCCTTATGGTCGAATATGTTGGCATTTCCTATCTTGAGGTTGTCAAACATGCCTTCCTGCCCGCAGTCATTTCCTACATTGCACTGGTTTATATCGTTCATCTCGAGGCCCAGAAGTTGCAGTTGAAGGGCCTGCCAAGAACCGATGCGCCCAAGCCATTATTGTTAAGACTTGCACGTCTAGCGCTGGGCATCACCATATTTTGTGCGTTGTGTCTCATTACATACTATGGTCTCGGTTGGCTCAAACCCGTACTCGGAAATTACTCATTGATTGGTATGTCGGTTTTGTTCATTGTTTCATATCTTGTACTACTCAAATGGTCATCGTTACAACCCGACCTGACGGTTGATGATCCCAATACCCCTTTCAAGTCGTTGCCATTGCCCGGACCTATTGCAAAAACCGGCACCTATTATGTTTTACCAGTTGTTGTTCTGATCTGGAATTTGATGATCGAACGTCTATCTCCGGGACTTTCCGCCTTCTGGGCCACATTTGCCATGATTTTCGTCATGGTCACCCAGCATCCGATCAAGGCTTGGTTCCGAGGTGAAAGAAGGATTGCCCCGGCAGCATCTCGTGGCTGGAATGAATTGATAGAGGGTATGGTCGCAGGTTCTCGCAACATGATCGGTATCGCCGTTGCCACAGGTACAGCTGGTATCATAGTTGGAACTGTATCCTTGACAGGAGCCCATCAGGTTATCGGTGAGTTTATAGAGGTGCTTTCCGGTGGTAATCTGTTGTTGATGTTGGTTTTTGTGGCTCTCTTCTCACTCGTACTCGGTATGGGATTGCCAACCACCGCAACCTATATTGTCATTACATCGCTTATGGCCCCCGTGATCGTTGCAGTCGGTGCCAAATCAGGTCTTGTCGTACCACTCATTGCCGTTCATATGTTTGTGTTCTATTTCGGTATTCTTGCCGATGACACCCCACCAGTTGGTCTAGCGGCCTTTGCAGCAGCAGCCATATCGGGTGGAGATCCAATCAAAACCGGAGTCATTGGATTCTCCTACGATATCAGGACGGCTATTCTGCCATTTCTGTTTATTTTCAATACCGAATTATTGCTGATTGATGTAACTTTCAGCAAGGCTGTTTTTGTATTTCTTATTTCTGTGGTGGCAATGTTGTTATTCGCAGCAGCTTCCCAGAATTGGTTTCTGACACGCTCAAAGCTTTGGGAGAGTGCCGTGTTGTTGTTGATTGCCTTCAGCCTGTTTCGCCCGGGATTTTTGCTTGATATGATATCGGAACCCTATCAGCGAATTCCCTCCTCAGAATTGGTTGCAATGGCTGATACCGCACCTGACATGGCAAGTATCAGGGTCAGAATGTCAGGAGAAGACTTCGTGACCGGAGATATTGTGGAAACGACACTTGAGCTTCCTCTTGGCAAAGTTTCTGATGGTGACGGAGCCCTAAGGCTTGATCGTCATGCAGGGCTATCATTTCGTACTGAAGTTGATGGCAGGGTCTTCGTCGACATGCTCAATTTTGGACAATATGCACAGGAGAAGGGTATCGATTTTGATTGGGAGGTACTCTATATTGAAACCGAGGCCGAGCGGATTCCCAAGGAAACATTCTATATCCCCGCGGTTTTGTTGCTCGCTCTCATAACCTGGCTTCAACTCCGTCGTCGTCGACTGGTGCAATGAATGACAGTAACCAAATTGTACCAAACCAGCCATAATTAATTTTAGGTTACAAAGTTTTTTCTCACACAGGTGAATTAGCTGAGGTAA
>VYFX01000067.1:0-2399 GCA_009842205.1 Paracoccaceae bacterium
AACATTTACCATGTAATGATCCATAGGTTGATTATTTTGATACCTGAATAGTTACAATTGAAAAAGAAAAAAATTAGTGGGAAATTAATTAAAGATTACGGAGATAACCCATTAATTGCGAATTTTACTAATAACCTCAATGTGGTCCAAAATAAAGTAGAAGGATTTTGTGAAAAAGCACGGCTAGAATTAGAGGCAGAAGCAATTCAAAACAAAAATCATGGGAAGAAAGTAAGAACAATTACAGAAACATTAGTTTACAAGAGAGCAATTGATCTAATGAAAAAGAAGACTATCCCTTGCTATTACTGGGATTTTAAGGAACAAAAATTGGTAAATGTTGTTAGGGAAGGAAATAGATTCAATGGAGGTTACCTTAGTGGTAGAAACCACCGTATGGATTTTTATCAAGATAATAAGGGAAAAATTAATTGGCAAATTATTACAATGTTTGAAGCTAATGATGTAGCTTTTGTACCAGAATCAGAAAGAGCAGGTAACTCCCTTCTATGGTCTGCACATAAGGACGATATTCTGCTATTGGATGATCCTGATAATTTAAATAACCGGGTTAGAATGATAGTTGTGAAAATAAAAGATGGCAGAATGGGGGTTGTGAAGTGTACTGATGCAAGAGATGCTCGCAATCGTTCGTTATTAGAAATGGGTTTAAAATTTTTTAAAGATCAGAGGGCCCAGCGAATTATTACTAATCATCTTGGAGAACCCACTTACTTTTTTCCTATGTTAAACGAACAAAAATGATAAATGTATGACTTGGCGAATTGTTGATATTACTGAGCCAGGAAGATACTTACATACTGAACGGGAAAGTTTGGTTGTTTTTAATAATAAGGACGAATTAGGACGAATTCCTTTAAGAGATATTCAATCCATAATTGTCCATTCCTATTATGGGACTTATTCCCATGGTTTATTATTTAAATTAGCAGAATGTAATATACCATTGGTAGTATGCAATGAAAAGCATATACCCGTAGCGCTATTAGTTCCTACTGCAAATCATTACCTTCAATCAGGAAGGATTCAAACCCAAGCTTCAGTAGCAAAGCCAATCAAAAAAAGAATTTGGAAAGATCTAGTAAAGGCAAAAATTAGGGAACAATCTCGGACTTTAAATGAGATCAATTTACCTGCCAGTAAGTTTTTGCTCAATCTTGAAAAAAAAGTTCGCTCTGGTGATCTTAAAAATGTTGAGGCACAGGCAGCTCGATACTATTGGAAAAAATTATTTGGGGAGGATTTTCACCGCGACCGTCACATTCCAGGTATTAATGCACATTTGAATTATGGATATACTATACTTCGTTCAGCATTGGCTAGGGCCGTAATTTCAGCAGGGCTATCACCCTCTCTTGGTGTAGGCCACATTAATTCTCGTAATAATTTTTGTCTAGTCGATGATCTGTTGGAACCATTCCGGCCTCTTGTTGACCGTGTAGTTTGGCAGAATAGGAATTCTTGGAGTGAAGATATTTCAAAAGAATCAAAAGAAATTCTTGCAGGGTTAATGCAAAGGACCTTGATCTTAGAATCTGGTGAAACAGATCTTTTTAGGGCAATGGTATTAGTTGTAAATAGCTTAATTTCAGTCTTTGAAAATTCAGAAAAACAGTTAGAACTTCCCTTAAAGATAGAGTTTGCAAATCAATCCTGATTTAAATTAAATGGATTTTTCATTTGCACTCCTCATTTTCAATTATGTGGGTTCTTGTTGTTTTTGACCTACCTGTTGGCACTAAGGTTGAGAGAAGATATGCCACGGGTTTTCGAAATTACCTTTTAAGTGAAGGTTGTATTATGAAACAATTTTCAGTCTACTTGAGAGTGTGTCCAAACCGCCCAAGTGCAGAGTCATTAGCTGAAAGGATTGGCAAACAAGTGCCTCCCGAAGGAGATGTTTCAATAATGTTTTTCACAGATAAACAGTTTGAATTGACTAGAAACTATTCTGGAAAAAAGATCAAAAAAACTGAAGAAAAACCAAAATTACTTACATTATTTTGATCTGTTACTTCAATTTTTTATAAACCAAACCCTTTTGTACTCCTTATACAAAAGGGTTTGAGAAGTTTCTAGAGTAGCAAATCTAGATCGGTATGGCAACCGTAACGAGAAACCATACAAGGTTTATTGGGACAATAGAGTAGCAAATCTAGATCGGTATGGCAACCGTAACCAAGAATTTGATGATGATGCCTGCCAGGATAGAGTAGCAAATCTAGATCGGTATGGCAACCGTAACGACAACACCCGGTGGGATTCCCGCTCCCAGAGAGTAGCAAATCTAGATCGGTATGGCAACCGTAACATGTTCTGCCTGATTACCTCCAACTGCAGTAGAGTAGCAAATCTAGATCGGTATGGCAACCGTAACC
>VYFX01000067.1:2499-4770 GCA_009842205.1 Paracoccaceae bacterium
AGAGTAGCAAATCTAGATCGGTATGGCAACCGTAACAGAACTCCTTTGGACATACCCTTGTAGTCGAGAGTAGCAAATCTAGATCGGTATGGCAACCGTAACATCCTGTATCACCCAGTCAAATATCCGAAAAGAGTAGCAAATCTAGATCGGTATGGCAACCGTAACATGTTGAGGTTACCACCATAAACCATTTGAAGAGTAGCAAATCTAGATCGGTATGGCAACTGTTGAGGTTTTTGCAATCAACCGGTATTGAAAACCTGGCCAAGCAATAAAAAGGCCAGAAAGGTCCTGGTTTGTGCCAGTTCCCTGATTTCATCATCACTGAGTTGGGGTATGACCTTGGAAATAAACTCCTCCATCTGCTTGTTGAAGGTGTTGGCAAGGCTTTCAAAATTGCTGTTTTCGGTCAAAATGCTGGAGACCTTATCGATTTCGACAAACGTTCCGGTTCCTCCGAGGGATGAAACCATACCCACGGCGCTATCTGCGGCAAATCGCCTCCAGGTGGTGATCAGGCCCATATCAATTTCCAAATCATCCATTATCAAATCATAATCGGCCAAGGTAATCAGGAGTTCATGAGAATTTCTCAACAGATTATCCAGGGATTCAATTTTGATTGCTGCCTCAATTGCATCATAACCCTCTGAATCATTCTCATCATTAGGCATGTTGAAGGCCCTGATCAATGTTTTCGTGTCAAGGTTCCATTCATCAAGCCTGCTTGTCTCCCCCTTGACTCCATCGTTGGACATGGGAAGGATGAAAGTGGTGTCATTTATTTCTCCGGCCGATTCATCGTATTCCGGCTCCTCATGAATTTCCGGACTTTTGCTGGGTACAGGCGGGCTGTCTGTCGGAATATTCATAAACCGATCGCTTTCACCGAAGGAAATATGATCAATTTCATCCTTCAGCTTGTCAATCTTCTTTTTCAATTCATTGTAACGTTCGCGGTTTTGAACTGCCATCAAATACAATCCAGCCACCAACCAGAAAAAGAGTATTGGAATCAGTCCGATAATCAATGGGACTACACCCCTGTTATTCTGGGAGGTCTCGCCTAATCCACCACCACGGCTTACCTCAAAGAAAAACAGTACCCATAGAATGGTTGCCACTGTTGCACATAGATAGGCAATGATATTGCGGATGGGAATCTTGTTTTTCCCGCCTGCAATTGTGTATTTATCGCTTCCTAAAATTTTTGTTCTCCCTAGGTATAACTTACCTTCAGAACAGTATAATACCGTTCACCATTGGGTGCTTTCACGGTAACACTATCACCCTCATCCTTACCTATCAAAGCCCGGCCAAGAGCTGTCCGAACATTCAATTTGCCTTTTTCGAGATTTGCTTCTGGTTCACCAACGATCTGGTAGGTTACTTCCTCTCCTGATTCCTCGTCTTCAAGGCTAACGGTGGCACCAAATTTTATTGATCCGTTCAACTGGGTAACATCAATTATCTCTGCCCTAGAAAGAATATTCTTGAGGTAGGATATTCGGGCTTCAATCAAACCCTGCTTTTCCTTGGCTGAATGGTACTCGGCATTTTCACTCAAATCTCCCAGGGCCCTTGCATCGGCTATGGCCTTGATAATCTGAGGTCGATCTATCGAAACGAGTTTTTTCAAATCATCCTCGACATCGGTAACGCCATTTTTGGTAATAAATATCCTGTCCATAAATTTGCTTTTTTGAATATCAGATTACGTAGAGGTTACTTCTTCATTCGAAGAAATTAAACCATGAATTTAATCAGCAACCATGTATTTGCAACACTTAAATCTGAGACTAAAATAAAGTCATATAATAAGTTTGAGTGTGTGTATTTGTAATCGAAACAGTCGGGTAGCCTGAACGAATCAGCAGTACCGAAAAGTAAATGGGGATGGGTATTACAAGGTTAAAATTTTAAATCAATAAATTACCAAAAAACAAAAAATGAGCGGTAATTTGTTTGATTATAACATTTTGGAAATGATATTGAGGAATTTCCCTATATTTTATTTTGAAAAGTTTGATTTTATTGAGGAATCGTAGATATGAAGAATTCCAACACTGAGTTGCCATACCTTAAGAGAGTTACGTTAGCGGTTCTCGTTACTGGAACGATGCTTGTTGTGGCTTTTACTCAAGAACTCCTAGGTGAAGAGCAAGCGAGCCCGGGTGTGTTCGATGACAGAGTCGTGTTTGGTCAATCAGCAGCATTCACCGGCCCCGCGCAAGCATTGGGACAGGCCATGCGCTTGGGCATCGAAGC
>VYFX01000024.1 GCA_009842205.1 Paracoccaceae bacterium
TCCGCCGTACTCAGGAAGAAAGGAAAGGTACGAAAGTGACGGAATTTGGTGAAGAATTAATCAAAGCTATGGAGGAGGCCGTTGCTCATGCAGAAGGGAAGGGTAATATTCGCGGGAAATTCTAGGCTGGGTTGTTTGACAGGTTGTGATGCGGTTTCCTCTTAACTGTTGGAATTCAATAAACAATAATCCGAGAAAAACATGGAAAGATTAATTCAAACCCAGAAATTCTTTGGAAAATATCTAGCCTGACATAAGCTGTCTGGAATTAAGCCTGTGAAAAATGGATACGATTTGAATCAATGCAAATTAACCCCTTCCCTTGTTTCCCGGAACTTCTATCTATTGACTCGGCAGTGATGCCACTGCCATTCAATAATTTGGTTATCAAGCAGTAATTCATAGAAAAACAACTACTGCAAAGGGGGTAAAAACCGTCCCCTAGTATGTAGGTAGTATTTACCACAATAAGGGTTTATCAACCTAAATATATAATTTCCAGCCAAAGGCAACTACAAGGCCATTTCCATGGACTTCTCAAGATAGATTTTTCGCAATCTACCGACGATTGGACCGGGCTTTCCATTGCCGACAGGCTTGCCATCAATTTCAATTACCGGTGCAACAAACAAGGAGGCGGCAGTTATAAAGGCCTCTTCTGCCCCAAGGGCCTCATCCAATGTGAAAGGTCTTTGTTCAACAGTTACACCTTCTTCGGCAGCAAACTGCAACAAGGTTGCCCGGGTAATGCCGTGCAGAATGTCATTGGACAGGTTTCTGGTAACGATATTACCTGAAGCCTGAACAATATAGGCGTTATTCGAGGTTCCCTCGGTAATAAACCCGTCTTCAACCAGCCAGGCATCATCAGCACCGGCTCGGGTGGCTTCCATTTTTGCCATTGACGGATACAACAGTTGCACAGTCTTTATATCACGCCTTTTCCAACGCAAGTCCGGAACAGTAATTACCTTGTAACCCGATTTGATTTTTGGTGAATTGGTCAGGTTTTTGGCTTGTGTAAACAAAACGATTGTGGGTTTGGCATTTTCCGGGAAAACAAAATCCCTGTCGGCCTCCCCCCTGGTTACTTGAAGGTAAATCATTCCTTCGTGAAGGTTGTTTCTGGATACCAATTCTCGATGAATGTCCAAAAGTTCATCGTCAGTACAGGGCGCAGCCATTCCAAGTTCGTTCAGGGATCTTGCCAATCTCCTTAGATGGCCTGGAAAATCAATCAATTTCCCATCCAAGACCGAAGTAACCTCGTATACCCCATCTGCAAATAAAAAGCCCCGATCGAAAATGGATACCTTGGCTTCATTTTCCGGTAAGTATTTTCCGTTAACATAAACAATGCGATTCATTTCAACTCCTGTTCTATACTGACAAATACATAAAATTTATCCCCAAAGCATGGTTTCCGGGGGGGAAACCCTTGATCCCTCGAAAGCAAGCCCATGTTTTCGGTCCTCGATCAGAAACAATGGACCATCCAGATCAACAATTGAGGCATACTGCGCAACAAGCATGGCCGGGGCCATGGCAAGAGACGAGCCGATCATGCACCCGACCATGATATCAAATCCCATTTCCTTACCTTTTGCAAGGAGTTTCAGAGCCTCGGTCAAACCACCGGTCTTGTCCAGCTTGATGTTTATCATGTCGTATTTGCCAACCAGGTCGTCAAGCGATTTGCAATCATGACAGCTTTCATCAGCACAAATCGGGATTGGGGAATTGAAATCCTTCAAATGGTGATCCTGACCTGCAGGAAAGGGTTGTTCAACCATTGCAACATCCAGTTCCAAAAGCTTGGCAATCAAATCGGGAAAACCGTCTTCATGACAGGATTCATTGGCATCCACGATAAGCCTTGAATTTGGTGCAGCCTTGCGAATCGCTTCAATTCTGGGAATATCCCCCTTGCCACCGAGTTTGACCTTGAGAAGCGGCCGGTCCTTGTTGGCCAAGGCGTCCTGATACATGGCTTCAGGGGTTCCAAGAGAGATGGTGAAGGCGGTAATCAAGGGTTGTAACCTGTCAATCCCGGCAAGTAGCCAGACAGGTACGTTGCTTTTTTTGGCTTCCAGGTCCCAAAAG
Source organism: Paracoccaceae bacterium (assembly GCA_009842205.1). Classification (GTDB taxonomy): domain Bacteria; phylum Pseudomonadota; class Alphaproteobacteria; order Rhodobacterales; family Rhodobacteraceae; genus MPNP01. Next base: position 2,104 of record VYFX01000024.1, read on the forward strand.
GCACAATCCAGTGCATTTCTTGCTGCACCGGGAGCAACTGCATCCTGGAGTGTTTCACGATCAAACGGCAGATTCACACCCTTTATTGTTTCGGAAACGGATTCCACGGTTTCCCCGTAGCGTTTATAGGGTACACATTCGCCCCTGCCAATTATTCCCTCATCTTCGATCTCTACCGTAAGAACATGGGCATGGGACCTCGAACCCCTAGAGATAGTGAATGGCTGATTAAGCTTGAAGGAGTTTTCTTTGATGGTAATTTTCATGTAGAAATGGAGTTAAATTGCCAGCAGGGAATCAACAATCTTGCCGACACCAAACCGTACAGGATCAGTTGTGGGCAATCCCATCCTCTGCTCAGTTTCGTCCACCACTTTCCTAGCTTCACTTTCCTCCATGTTTCGGGTGTTCAGGGAGATGCCAGCAACCTTGCAATCAGGATTGACCACCTTAGCCATTGTCAAGGATAGATCCCTCAATGCTTCTAGAGATGGTAACTTGTATCCGGGAAGACCGCGCATAAACTCTCGGGTTGGTTCATGGCACAGGATCAGTGCATCAGGCTGGCCGCCATGAATTATCGAAAGGGTGACTCCTGAGTAGGAAGCATGAAACAACGATCCTTGACCCTCGATGAAATCCCAGTGATCATCATCCTGGGCAGGGGATAAATATTCGATCGACCCTGCCATGAAATCAGCAACAACCGCATCTAGGGGAACACCATCTCCCTCAACCAGGATGCCAGTCTGACCAGTTGCCCTGAAGGCGGTTTTCATCCCTCTTGCCAACATTTCCTGATGCAGGGCCAAAGACACATACATCTTCCCAACCGAAACATCGGTACCAACAGCGACACATCTTTTACCTGATCGCTTTTGACCATCCGCAATGGGGTAGTCCACATTTGGTTTACGGACATCGAATAATTTTCTGCCGTGTTTCCGAGCCATATTTACCAGGTCTGGCTGGTCATTCAAAAGGACATGCAGGCCGGATGCCAGATCCATACCGGCTTCCAGTGCTTCCAGAAGATGGGGTTTCCATCCTTCGGAGATGACTCCACCCCTGTTGGCCACACCAATGACCATGGTTTTGGCTCCTCTTTCAACAGCTTCGGCAATGGAGATTTCATCAATCCCCAAATCTGCGTTGCACCCCTCCAGTCGGATTTGACCTACAGCATACTGCGGCCGCCAATCATTAATACCGATGGCCACTTTGGCAGCAAGCCTGTCGTGTGCATCACCTAGGAATAACAAATATGGTTTTTTAATCATGGGTCACACCAATAATGAGAAGAAGAAAACAAAATCAAGCAAATACCACTCATGAAGATAATTTTTTCGCTATAAATTAAAATATACTCAAACCATACAATCTTATACCGGTCAAACGGACAATCAGATTCTACAAATTACAACCAATCCCTCAGAATTGCCATCATACCTTTATTGGCTGGAGGCATGGGATATTTTGACAAATCCCTGGGATGTACCCATTTCAGCTCGTTGCCCTCCATGGGAAAAGGAATTCCATGCCATTTTCGACAAACAAATAAAAGCAGAATCTGGTGAAAATCATCATATTCATGACTGGCAAATGTCAAAGGTGCGAGACAGTTGGACCAGGTATCGATTCCCAACTCCTCTTTCAGTTCCCTCAAAGCGGCATTTTCAGGTGTTTCGTCAGGCTCGACCTTGCCACCGGGAAATTCCCAAAAACCACCAAATGACTTGTCGGCAGGCCTACGGGCAAGCAGCACTCGCCCGTCCGTATCCACCAGGGCTACAACAGAAGCCAGACCAATGTTCATGATCGGTAATCGGCATTGATGGAAATATAACCATGGGAAAAATCACAAGTCCAAAAGCGGGAACTTCCCTTGCCCAGTCCCAAATCCACAGTGATCAGGATTTCCTGTTTTTTCATGTAGTCTTGACCCAATTCTTCCTTGTAGTTATCGGCAACCTGACCATTTTCGGCAACAAGAATATCCCCAAACTTTATGGCTAACAAATCCCGATCTGCCCGGGCTCCGGATTTACCTACAGCCATGACAACACGTCCCCAATTTGGATCCTCCCCCGAAATAGCCGTTTTGACCAGGGGGGAATTGGCGATGGATTTGGCCACCTTTTTTGCATCAGAATTGTTTTCTGCTCCCACCACTGAAATTTCCACAAATTTGGTGGCTCCCTCCCCGTCTCTCGCAATTTGCTGTGCCAAGGACAGCATCACGGATTGCAAACCCGCCTTGAATTTCCTGGAATCACTTGTTTCCTGGTTTACTATCATTTTATTCCTAGCCAATCCAGTAGCAGCCACCATAAAGGTATCGGAGGTAGAGGTATCACCATCAACGGAAACCGAATTAAAGGTTGTCTCGGTTAATTCGGAGACCATGGATTGAAGAGTGGTCTGATCAATATTGGCGTCCGTAAAGACATAGGCCAGCATGGTTGCCATGTCGGGTGCAATCATGCCCGAACCCTTGGCAATCCCTGATATTGCAACTGGTTTATCGGAACAATCTACAACAATTCCTGCACCCTTGGGAAAGGTATCGGTCGTCATGATTGCTTGACCGGCATCCTCCAGATTGTTTTCAGAGAGATTGTTTTTTAGTTCAGCAAG
>VYFX01000075.1:0-79166 GCA_009842205.1 Paracoccaceae bacterium
TGAAAAATACCCACTTCAAAAATGCCAATGGATTGACCCAAAAGGGGCATTATTCTACAGCCAGGGATATGACCATTCTCGGTCGCCACATGATTTATGATTATCCCGACTATTATAATCTCTTTTCGAGGAAGTACACCAACGTTGGTGGCCAAACCGTTTACAATACAAACCGGAGATTCCTGACAAATTACAGTGGAGCTGACGGTATAAAAACAGGCTATACCCAAGCTGCCGGTTTCAATTTGGTAGCATCTGCAAAACGCGGCAATGTACGCATAATTACAACGGTGTTTGGCGGCAAATCAACTACCACCAGAAATGCACAGGTCGCCAAATTGATGGATTTGGGTTTCTCCAGGGCCAAAGCCAATGTCAGGCTGGTCAAACCCAAGGTACCTCCCTACGGCAAATATACCCTTAACGGAAAGGTTTTGGCCGAGTTATCCTCTCCGACACTCAGGCCAGGGGTTTTGGTTGAAATGGGTGACATGCAAGATCAGGTGGAATCTGTAGAGGTGGATTATGCCGGTCTGGATGATTCAAACCAGTCAGAAATCATCGAATTGGGAGGAGCATCCGACCCATTGATGATTGATGGACAAGAATGGGACAGTTTCTCACCCTTACCGAGACCGAGAGGACTTACCTTGCTCCATGGTACGAATATCGTGTCCAAGAATTCCGGTGTGGTTCTCGGAACCTATTATTCCAAAAGCCTGGCCAACAGCAATGCCAGAAGATTGGAGTTCATGGTGCCTTCGGAACTGTTTTCGGCCAAGAAAATTCTGATTGATAATGGTCGTGGTATTGTATTGAAGTACATCGGAATGGATGAAAAATCGGCTGAGAAAGTATGCCGTATACTCGCCCGACGCAAGTCCGAATGTCAGGTGCTCTATATCAGATAGCCAAGTTGGGTAATCCCACTCAGTTCTAATTCAAATAGGCAGCAGCCATGAGTGATTTGGTATAATCCGTTTTGGGGTTTTGAAAAATTTCCTCGGTCGAACCACTTTCGACAATGTTACCCCCTTGCATGACAATTATCTTGTGGGACAGGGATTTTACGACCCGTAAATCATGACTTATGAATATATAGGACAGGTTTTTCTCTCGCTGGATTTTTAGCAACAAATCGACAATTTGCGATTGTACCGTTCGATCAAGGGCCGATGTGGGCTCATCCAGAATAAGCAATTCAGGACTGAGGATCATTGCTCTTGCTATGGCAATCCTTTGCCGTTGACCACCAGAGAATTCATGGGGATATCTTCCCATCATGTCTGGTTCAAGACCGACCTCGACAAGTATTTTGGAGGCCAATTCGTTTATTTCCTCCCTAGACAGGGACCTATGTATCCTCAGCCCTTCAGACACGATTTGTCCAACAGTCATCCTCGGGGAAAGTGAACCGTACGGATCCTGAAATACGATCTGCATGTTTTTTCGGAATTGGCGCACATTGGCGCTTGACAGGTTGCCGATTTGATTTCCCTTGATTGATATGGAGCCTTCCGAGGTAACGAGTTTGAGAATCGCAAGTGCTATGGTCGTTTTTCCTGAGCCTGATTCACCCACGATGCCAAGCGTTTCCCCCCGTTCGATTTGAAAGTCTGCCGTATTTACTGCCTTGACATGTCCAACTGTTCGTCGAAGAACACCACGCTTGATCGGAAACCAGACCTTGAGCTTATTGACCATCAATACTGGGTTGCGCTCCTTCATGATGGCATCAGGTGAACCTGAGGGTTCGGCTGCAAGCAAGGCCTTGGTATAGGGATGCTTGGGTGTCTCGAAAACCTTTTTTCTATGACCACTCTCCACAATGCTGCCGTCTTTCATCACGAGAACCCTGTCGGCAATGTTTCTTACGATGTTGAGATCATGGGTTATGAACAACAACCCCATGCCCTCTGATTCCTTGAGGTCCGTCAGCAGCTTCAATATTTGGGCCTGAATTGTAACATCCAGTGCTGTGGTTGGCTCATCGGCAATCAGGAGTGAAGGATTGTTGGCAAGGGCCATGGCAATCATGATTCTTTGTCTTTGACCACCTGAAAACAGGTGGGGATGGCATTTCAACCTTGATTCCGGATTGTCAATCCCGGTTTTTTCCAGAAGTTCCAAAATCTTCTTTCTGGCTTCCCCTCCAACCAGATTCTGGTGAATCCTCAGGCTTTCTCCAACCTGCTTCTCCAGGGTATGCAAAGGATTGAGGGAAGACATAGGTTCCTGAAAAATGAAACTTATTTCATTACCCCTGATCTGCTGCAGGGTCTTCAGATCGATATCAACGAGTTCCTGTCCCTTGAATTTGACCGATCCCGTAATTTTGGCATTCCCAGGCAGCAAACCTACGGTGGAGAGGGCTGTTACCGATTTCCCAGAACCCGATTCACCAACAATGGCTACGGTTTCCCCCTTGTCAACACTCAGGGATACCTTCTTGACGGCTTCAATCGTACGCCCCTCTTGGGTAAAGGTTATGGAGAGGTTATTTGTTTCTAGCAGGTTCTGGCTCACGTGAAGGTTTTCCTTGGATCAAACGCATCACGCACTCCTTCAAAAATGAATACCAGAAGTGACAACATTATGGCAAAGGTAAAGAAAGCCGTGAATCCCAACCAGGGTGCCTGCAGGTTTTGCTTGGCCTGAAGTGTCAATTGTCCAAGGGAAGGGGCCGAGGAGGGTAAGCCAAAGCCAAGAAAATCCAAGGCGGCCAGTGAACCGATTGTTCCGGTAATGATAAAAGGCAAAAGTGTTACTGAAGCAACCATGGCATTGGGTAGCAAATGCCTGAACATGATAACCGTATTGGAAACTCCCATGGCCTTGGCTGCCCGGACATATTCAAAATTGCGTGCCCTGAAGCTTTCGGCCCTTACCACACCGACCAGACTGGTCCATCCAAACAGGGTCATCAAGAATACCAGTAGCCAGAAGTTCATTTGCCAAATCGCTGCTACAATAATGATGATATAAAGAGACGGGGTGGATCCCCACAATTCAATGACCCGCTGGAAGAACAAGTCAATCAAGCCTCCAAAATAACCCTGTATAGCACCCGCAGCGATTCCAATGACGGATGTCAGGAGGGTAACCACACCTGTAAAGAGAATGGACAGGCGAAAACCATAGATTACTCTGGCTAGTACATCCCTTGCAGTATCGTCGGTACCCAGCCAATGTTCGGAATCAGGGGCTGATGGTGCAGGCTTACCCAAATCATCAACGGTATCATAGGAAAAGGGAATGAGAGGCCATATCATCCAACCACTTGAGATTTCTTCCCCATCGACTATCCCATCTTGGGCATCTTCCAAAATGTCTTCCGGCTCATAGACACAATCAAGGATACCACCGGTTTTGATCAGGCATTTAACCTCGATGTCTCGATAAACTGCTTCAGTAAGATATTCACCCCCAAAATCCTTCTCGGAGTGAAAGGACAGGATGGGAAAATACAGGTCGCCACGATAATTTATCAGAATGGGTTTTTCGTTGGCAATGAATTCAGAGAATAGGGAAATGACGAAAAGCACCATGAAGATATGCAAGGACCAAACCGCTCTACGGTTGGAATTGAAGTTCTTTAGCCTTCGTCGATTGATTGGGGATAGAGTAATCATGTTTCCCTGGATTCAAAATCTATGCGGGGATCAATCCAGACATAGGTTAGATCGGAAATAATACCCACGATCAATCCCAGCAGACCAAACACGAACAGAGTACCGAAAATTACCGGATAATCCCTCGCAACAGCTGCCTCAAAACCCAATCTGCCCAAACCGTCAAGCGAGAAGATGGTTTCAATAATGAGAGAGCCGCTGAAGAAAACCGCAACGAAGATGGTCGGAAATCCTGAAATGACCACCAGCATGGCATTGCGGAATATATGACCGTAAAGTACCCTTCTTTCGGTCAATCCCTTGGCCCGGGCAGTCATGACATATTGCTTGTTGATCTCTTCAAGGAAAGTGTTCTTGGTCAATAGGGTAAGGGTGGCAAATGCAGAAATGGTCGAGGCAACCACCGGGAGACAAATATGCCAGAAATAATCAATGATCTTGCCAATTAGCGACAGGTCGGCAAAATTGTCAGAGACCAGTCCTCGGAGGGGAAAAATCTTGAAATAGGAACCGCCGGCAAAGAGTACCAAGAGCAGGATGGCGAAAAGGAAACCTGGAATGGCATAGCCAACGATGACTGCTCCTGAGGTCCAGGTGTCAAATTTGCTACCATCTCTTACTGCCTTTCTGACACCCAATGGTATGGAAATCCAATAGGCCAGCAAGGTTGACCATAAACCCAATGAAATGGAGACCGGCATTTTTTCCAAAACAAGATCAATGACGCTGATGGACCGGAAATAGCTTTCACCAAAATCCAGCCTCAGATAGTCCCACATCATGTTCAGAAATCGCTCCAAGGGAGGTTTGTCAAATCCAAACTGAATTTCCAGTTCCCTTAGAAATTCCTCTGGAAGACCGGTAGCACCCAGATATTTATCATCTGAACCCAATTGTTCATTGGCAATTTCATTGCCGGTACCAGCAAAATTGGCGAAGACATCCCCTTCACCTTCCATCTGGGCCAGGATTTGTTCAATAGGACCTCCCGGTACGAATTGCACCAAGGTAAAATTGATGATCATGATACCCAGAAGGGTAGGTATGACCAAGGCCAACCGTCGAAGGATATAGGCTCCCATTAAAGTTACAAACCTTTATTCGCTGAACGCACCCTGGGATATAAGGTTCTGACGCTTCTGCTCGTTGGACCACCAAAAATCCAAAAAGCCCAATGAAAAGGGAGGTATATTTTCCGGGTATTCATACATGTCATAATAGGCAACCGTATGGAAGTCCTTGTACCAATGGAAAATCACGATGCGCTGCTGACGAAGTACCCTGTCCAGGGCAGTCACGCCTCTTTCAAGTTCCTCGATGGTATTGGCATCCAGAATATAGGTTATGATTTCGTCAACTGCCGGATTGGCAAAGCCTGTATCATTGAAAATCCCATCCACATATTCCGAACCCAGATACTGTCTCAGAGCACCACCTGGTTCAAAACTAATCGGAAAGTTGGTTGTAATGATATCGAAATCACGATCCTTTTCCCTCTGACGGAGTTGGGCCGGATCGATCTTCTGGAGATAGGCATCAATTCCCAACTGTTTCAAATTCTCTACAAAGGGTTGAATAATTCTTTCGAAAGTTGCTGAGGCAGTCAGGAATTCAATCTCAAGCTGCTGTCCGCTTGCATTTTTGCGAATACCATTATCCCCGACTATCCAACCTGCGTCATCCAGAAGGCTGGAGGCTGCTCGCAAATTCTTCCTGTCCAATCTTCTTTCAGGGTCGGATACGGGTGAAATTACGGGCTCTTCGGTAAATATTTCCTCAGCCAGCGTATCTCTAAGGGGTTCCAGCACAATCAATTCTTCTGCTGATGGCAAACCCTCCGCCTTGAGACGGCTGTTCTCCCAGTAGGCATCAATTCTTTTATACAAATCATGAAAGGTTGTTGCATTGGTCCATTCATAATTGAACATCAGGGAAATGGCTTCCCTCACCCGAATATCCTGGAACTTTTCCTTTCTCAGATTGAAGGCAAAACTCTGACCATTCGGAAGGCTTCCATCCGGAATTTCATCCTTGACAACCCAACCTTTTTCAATTGAGGGGAAATCATATCTGGTCGCCCAGTTTTTCGAGATATATTCGGGTCTAAAGGTCGTTTCGCCTGCCTTGAATCCTTCAAAAGCTGCTTCCTGATCAGCAAAGTAATCAATCCGTATACGGTCAAAATTGCTTCGTCCTATCATGGTAGGGATGTTTGCTCCCCAATAATCCGGGTTTCTTCTATAAACTAGACTTTTGTTTACATCCATGGTTTCGAGTACATATGGAGACGATCCCAACGCCGGTTCCAATCTGGATTCATCAAGTTTTGCACCAGTATCCTCAAACCACTTTTTGGAAAAAATGGGTAATCCACCTATCAGGGTAATGTCATTTCTAGTCGAACGATCGGTTGAATTAAAGGTGAATTTTATCTTGTAGGGTGAAAGGATTTCTGCTGAAACTACGGCCTTTCCCAATTCCGATTTAAAAGAGGCCAATCCCTCTTCCAGAAGCAGTTCATAACTGAACATCACATCTTCGGCAGTCAGTTCGGACCCATCGGAATACCTTGCTTCGGGTCTAAGATTGTATATTACCCAGGTTCGGTCTTCAGGATATTCTATGGTTTCAGCTAGCAAACCATAAACCGAACTTACTTCATCGGCACTGCCTTCAAGCATGGATTCAAAGAAAATAGAGGATAGGGCCCCCGCTTGTCCCTTGCGGCTATAGGGATTCATGGAATCAAAATTGCCGTAGGTTGCGATGGAAATCTCCCCACCTTTGGGAGCTTGAGGATTTACATAATCAAAATGCTCAAAATCACTGGGGTATTTCAAATTGCCGAATTTAGATATACCATGGGAAACAATTACATTTTGGTCTTCACTTGCGAAAGAAAATGTTGTTCCAGCTACTGAAACAATAGTGGATATCAATAATGCCTTAATACCCTTACTCAAGTAGTTCATTTTCAATTTTCCTCCATTCCAATTTTTCTTTGAGGCTTCTGGGATAGTGTAAACATTTTGAATGGAAACACCCTACAAATTTAAGTTAACTTTTGAATTATGGATCAGGGCCATAGTGATTTGTAAGAACAATCCAGCCTGGGTACGATTTTTCAGATTGTGTGGTGCAAGTTCAAAGCCTTAGTGATTCTAGGTTTTTATAACAATTTACTGCGTTGACTCGATTAGATATGCAATCAGGTTAGCTCTATCGTTATCCTTCTTCAAACCTGCAAAAACCATCTTTGTTCCGGGTATGTACTTTTTTGGATTAACCAGAAAATCACTTAATTGCTGAACTGTCCAATTGCCCTCAAACTCGGCCATGGAAGAAGAATATTTGAAATCCGAAACAGCACCAACAGATCTGTCGATAATTTGGAAAAGGTGTGGTCCTACGGAGTTTTGACCGTCTTCAAGTTTATGACAGGCCTGACATTTTGTAAAAACTCGTTGCCCCTTGGTGACATCCGCTGAAGCCAAAAGTTCAGTAATATCAACCGGTTCTACCTCAACCTCTGTATCTTCTACTTCTTCCAATGCCACCAATTCAACAACTCCAGGATTGTGGCTTTCAACATGATATATTGACTCGGCTACCCATATTCCAAATAGAAAAAACAGCATTGCCCCGCAAAGAGCTGCCACTATTTTGGTTGAGGTCATTGTATCAAGCATTAAATGATCCAAATTTTAGAAATTATTGTTTGCAGTCCTATGTAATGTAATTGCACCCATATATGCAACATTTAGTAAAAAATTCTAGATTGAAGAATTTAGAAAAATGAGTGATTAAGTTGAAAAAAATAATTTCATTTCAGGGAGAGTTGGGAGCCTATTCCCATGAGGCATGCCGTCTGGCACGTCCAGATTGGAACTATAATCCTTGTATTTCATTTGAAGATGCCATTTCGGCAGTGTTGAACGATAAATCTGAAGAGGTTATGCTTCCCGTCGAGAACTCCATTTATGGTAGGGTTGCAGATATACACAAGTTGCTGCCGGAATCAGGACTTTTCATCAATGATGAGGTTTTTGTAAGGATTGAAATCAATCTCATGGTTCTTCCCGGCACTTCCTTGGAAGAGGTGAAATACGCCTACAGTCATCCTGTACTCCTTGGTCAATGCAAAAAATTCCTCAAGCAGCATAATATAATCCCATTGACATCTGTTGACACCTCCGGTTCTGCAAGGCTGATTTCAGAAAAACAAGATCCTTCCTACGCAGCCTTGGCTTCCAATCTGGCAAGCCAGATATACGAATTGCAAATCATCCGCAAGAACATTGAAGATGCCCATTTCAACCGGACCCGATTCATTATCATGTCAAAAAACAGAAAATGGGAAAAAAGAGGTGAAAGCATGATGACCTCTTTTGTCTTTGCGGTTCGAAACATTCCGGCCGCCCTATACAAAGCCATGGGAGGTTTCGCTACCAACAATGTAAATATGGTCAAGCTTGAAAGCTACATGGTTGGGGGTTCCTTTAATGCAACTCAGTTTTTTGCTGAAATAGAGGGTCATCCCGAGGATGAGGGAGTTGTTCTGGCATTGGAAGAGCTAAAATTCTTTACTGATTACCTGGAAATTATCGGGGTTTACCCTGCCCATAAGGCAAGGTTGGATGTAAATTCCAAATCCTAAAGCATTTCCGGAGCCAATTCTCTTATTAGAGGAGAATTCAGAATTCTTATTTCTAATATCAACCCACCTTACATGATGGCAGTAATTTTACATCATTCAAATTATGATACCTCCCAGCCATTTTCTAATAAGGAATTCAGCAATGGAACCCTTGCGGGGAAGTGAGATATCCGTCCTGCTACCATCATAGATATCCATGACTTCCTCTCGTTCGAGCCAAATGGCATTTTCAATTTCTTTTTTCTGGGGATTAATTGTGTCATTCCTTGCCTCACCTCTACATCCAATCATCAAGGAAGTTGGAAAGGGCCATGGCTGTGATGAAAGATAACTTACGTTTTCCACAAGAATTTCGGCTTCTTCATAAACTTCCCGGATTACGGCAGATTCAATTGATTCACCTGGTTCCATGAAACCTGCCAAGAGGGAATGCATTCCCTCAGGCCAATGGTAAGATCTTCCCAACAAAACCTTGTTTTGTCGTAGAATCAGCATGATGACTACAGGATCACATCTTGGAAAATGTTCAGATTTGCAGGCAGGGCAAATCCTTGACCAGCCCCCATTCTTGATGTCCGAAGGATGACCACAAAACGAACAATACCTATGAGTGTAATGCCATCCCAATAATGCCTTTCCGATGGCTAGCAATTCTGCCAAGAGTGATTCCTGAAGATAGGGCAGGAGCATTCTGAGGCCCTTGAAATAATATTCAGGAAAATCGGGATGTTGATATTGGGAAGGGTCAAACAGCCTGTTCTCGACAACATTTACAGTTAATGGGGTATTTTCCCTTGTGATATCACCTGCAAAATAATCAGTATCATTACAAGAACCCAGATATATCCTTGTTCCCAATGTTTTGATCAGTTCCTTTTCTGGCAACAGAAAAACCGGGTTTGACTGATTGTCCACCATCGGCATGCCTTTCCAAAATAGCAGCAAGCGGGAATTTTTTCCGTGAACGGCATTTTCCAGAAAGTCCGTATTCGAACGCTTATCAATATTTCGTTCAAGCGGTGATGGACTGGCAAAGGTAGCAAAATCATTAAAATTCATGTGGAGTATTATCTCTTTTCGGATATTGCAATCAAAGGATGTAATTTCCCCATTTCATCAATTTTGAATTCAATTGCACGAGTATTTAAGTCATTTGAATCCTTGAGAAAATCAACCGCCATACTATTTTTACTCGGGAGAGATTGAATCAGGTGTTCATATTACGAACCCGGTCAGGTCTGAAAGGAAGCAGCCGTAGTAATCACTGAATGGGTTGAATTTCAATCTCTCGCTGAGACAGAAAACCGTTAACACTTCACCACATAAAAGCCAATTTTGTTGAAATGATTCGTTTCGAATTTTTATCAATCTCTGTTTGATGGCTAAAGTATGACAATCCGAATGACAGCAGAGCTAAAATCAAGTTGATTGAGTCTTCATACACTCAAGTGTATCTCTTTAAATTTTTAACAATACCCATTAATAGTTTAGGGACTTAAGAAATGTTATCGTCCTGATTCGTGAGGCTTAATGAGTGATTTTATAAACCCCATTAAACAACCCCTGTTTGATTTCTTGAATGAGCTAAAATCGAACAACAATCGGGATTGGTTTGCTGACAACAAGCATCGTTATATTTCCGATGTGCGTGATCCATTGCTTGAGTTTATTTATCATTTCGGTGAACCACTTGGCAAAATAAGTCCTCATTTCATTGCTGATTCCCGACCGAATGGAGGTTCGTTATTCAGAATTTACCGTGATGTGCGGTTTTCAAAGAACAAGGAACCTTACAAAACCAATGCCGGAGTTCATTTTCGGCATATTGATGGCAAGAATGTGCATGCTCCCGGTTTTTATCTTCACCTTGAACCAGGAAGCTGTTTCGCCGGTTGTGGAGTATGGAGACCAGATGGTGTGGCCCTCAAGCAAATAAGGGATGAAATCGTAGACAATTCCAAAAACTGGACGGATATCATCAGCGAGAAAAATTTTCAGAACACTTTTGATTTTCATGGAGAAAAACTGAAACGGCCTCCCAAGGGTTATGATTCCGAACACCCACAGATTGAGGATCTCAAACGAAAGAGTTTTATTGTGTTGAGCAATTTGAAGGAAGATCAAATCACCAGCCCGGCATTCCCAGTAATTTTTACGGAAATACTTAAATCCAGTTCACCATTTGTCAGCTTTCTAACGCGTGCAGTTGGCGTTCCATTTTGAACGATTTTGGATTCTGAATTAATGGAAGAGAAACTCAATAATTAATTCAGGTAACAGATCTTTTGTTGCCTTCTTGAAAAATTGGTATTCTATCTAAGCAACTTTTTCTCATTGTGTAAATCGAATGATTGATGAAAGTACAATCCACAAGCCAGTCGTGGGCTGATTAAGATTTGCTTAAATTCAGATTGATAATTTTATAAAATAAACCAAAGTCAATTTATCAACCCAATTTGATTGCCTTGAATTGAAGGAACCTATGAATAATTCCACCGGTAAATATCAGGTACTGGCTCGAAAATATCGGCCGACAAGATTTTCTGAGGTTATTGGCCAGGATGCCTTGGTAAGGGTAATCGAGAATTCATTCAAGTCAGGCAGGATCGCTCAGGCCTTTATTCTGACAGGGGTAAGGGGGGTCGGAAAAACGACAACTGCCCGATTGCTGGCCAAAGGCATGAATTGCATAGGCAAGGATGGCACAGGGACAGTTACTACGGAACCTTGTAATGAATGCACCCATTGCATTGCCATCGCTAATGGCAATCACTTGGATGTTCTTGAAATGGATGCTGCATCCAGGACAGGTGTCAATGATATCAGGGAATTGCTTGATACCGTCCAGTATCAACCAAATACTGCAAGATACAAGGTCTATATCATTGATGAAGTACACATGCTCTCAAGAAGTGCGTTTAATGCCCTCTTGAAGACATTGGAAGAACCACCAGAGCATGTGGTATTCATCTTTGCAACAACCGAAATTCGTATGGTGCCGGTTACGATTTTATCACGGTGTCAACGATTTGATCTGCGAAGGATAGAACCCCATGTATTGATAAAACATCTTCAGTCGATTGCCGAGCAGGAAGGGGCCCGGGTAGATGAGGATGCCATGAAACTTCTTGTCAGAGCTGCCGAAGGATCAGTTCGTGATGGAATCAGTCTTCTGGATCAGGCAATTTCCTTTTCCACAGGACACATAACCGCAGAGATTACCAGGAATATGCTGGGTCTCGTCGACAAGGGCAGAATTCTGGATTTGGTAGAAGTGATATTCAAGGGAGATGCTGCCGGTGCCTTGGAAGAATTGAAGGCACAATACAATGATGGCGCCGACCCACAAACCATTTTAATGGACCTTTCGGAAACAATTCACTTTCTGACTGTCGTTAAGATCAATGCCAAAACCCTTGATGACCCCACCTTGTCTCCGGAAGAGAAGACCAGAGGCCTGGAATTGAGTTCAAAACTGTCATTGCCAGTTTTGCATCGTGCTTGGCAAATGTTGCTGAAAATATTACAGGAATTGTCCTATTCACCAGATCACATGATGGCAGCAGAAATGGCCATGATCAGGTTGACCCATGTTGCAGAATTACCTACTCCCCATGAAATGGTCAAAAAACTCTCCACCGAGAAAGGTAATCAACCTGCTACAGGAACTGGAAATCCCCCTGTGGAAAGAATTTCAGTTGAAAAGGTTCAAGCAGAAAGAAAGGAATCTCCACCTTCCACCAAAAGCAAGTATGAAGGAAATATCGAAAAATTTTCTACAGAACCAAAAACCGAGTTGAGAGAACCACCAGTAGAAAAGCCCAATCATGCAAATGATCAAAAGCAACAGATTTCAAAAGAAAATCCGGGACAAAAAGGGTTGAAAGACAATAAACTGGTAGCCAGTGTATTCGAGGCGTTTCCAGAAGCTAAGTTGGTAAAATAATTTTATAGCATTCCGAAAGAAACAAACGAAGGAAAAGGTATGATACCAGATAAATTCAATCCGATGAAAATTGCCGAGCTGGCCAAGGCAGGCAAGGAATTGAAAAACGAGTTGCTCCTTGCCAACAAGGAAATCGAAGAAATGGTGATTATGGCAGAAAGCACCTGTCAAACGGTCAAGGTGCTTTGCAATGGCAATGGAATGATATACGAGGTGATTTTCAATCAGGACAGGTTGAAATCCGATGCCGATATCGATTTATCCGAAGCCACTACGGAAGCAATAAAGAAGGTACAATCCGAAGCAGTGGTAATTTCAGCTGAAAGAAGGAGGAAAGTAACCGAGAAAGTGGGACTGCCTTCTGATTTCAATTTCAATATTTAATGGCCCGCAAGAACGAAATCCAATTACTTGTCGATCAATTCGCAAGGTTACCTGGGCTGGGGCCGAAATCCTCAAAACGGATTGTACTGCATCTTATCAAGAACAGGACCCAACTGCTTGAGCCCATGGTCAAGATGTTGGAGAACTTTACCGAAATCATTGGCCATTGTCAGGTTTGCGGCAATGTAACCTTGCATTCCAAATGCGACATTTGCAGTGATGAAAATCGCCAGAAAAATGTGATTTGTGTTGTGGAATCCGTTATTGATTTATGGGCCTTGGAGAAAACGGAAATCTACCGAGGTCACTATCATGTTCTTGGTGGTGTCCTTTCAATCTTCGAGGGTATCGGACCTGAGGAACTTGGTATCCCCCAACTGATAAACAGAATCAAGCATGAGGCAATCTCGGAGGTTATTCTGGCCATGAATGCAACTGTCCTCGGACAGTCAACAACCCACTTTATCGTGGAACAATTGGAGGGTTTGAATATTAAAATCACAACCCTCGGGAGAGGTATTCCTTCAGGTGGTGAATTGGATTATCTTGATTCCACTACCATAACCTCGGCACTCAATTCACGGCAGGAATACTGATGTTATTCTGATCTCGTTTTTCTTGCAATTTCAAAGAACAAATGACGCAAATCGATCCAGAACAAAAAAAGCGGTTGGCAAGTGAATGGTTTACCGATCTGTCAAACCAGATATGCGCACGTTTTGAAAAATTGGAAAGGGAACTTCATGCACCGGAAGGGTTTACGGTCGAGCCAGGTAGTTTTAGTCGGCAAAAAACAACAAGAAATGCCATGGATGGAAGTGATGCCGGAGGTGGTATCATGTCCAAGATGGTATCAGGCAAGGTCTTTGAAAAAGTTGGTGTCAATGTTTCAACCGTTTATGGAAATCTTTCTCCCAAGATGGGTGAGGTACTCAAGAAAAGAAAAAAAATTAAGGATGGAGAATCAGGCTTTTGGGCCAGTGGGATATCACTCGTTGCCCATCTGAACCACCCTAGGGTACCAGCTGTTCACTTCAATACACGGATGTTCATGACTGAAAAGGAAACATGGTTTGGCGGGGGTACGGATTTAAATCCGTGTATCGAATATCCTGAGGATACAAGGCTGTTCCACACCTCCCTCAAGGAAACCTGTGACCAACATGATCCAGGATACTATGAAGAGTTCAGGGACTGGGCTGACAGGTATTTTTATATTCCACACAGAAAAAGGGCCAGAGGGGTAGGTGGAATCTTTTTTGATGATTTGGATACAGGTAACTGGGCAACTGACTTTGAGTTTGTCATGGATGTAGGAAAAACCTTTCTAAGTGTTTATCCGGAGATTGTAACCTTACGACAAAAAGAGACCTGGACCGAGGATGACAGGGAAAAACAATTGCTTCACAGGGGGTTATATACCGAATTCAATCTGATCTACGACCGGGGGACAAAATTTGGTCTGGAATCAGGACATGATCCAGATGCTGTACTGATGAGTTTGCCGCCACTTGCCAAATGGAAATGATCTGTTTGAGAGAAGAATAGCGTTCAAATTTCTCGTATCAGTTTTACCAGCTTTTCCACATGCTGGATGGGTGTAGTTGGTAGGATACCATGTCCAAGGTTGAAAATGTGAGGAAAATTGTAGCAGGATTTAAGAATGTTTTGGGTTTCGCTTTCCAGCCTTTCCTTGCCACTGACAAGTGTTTGGGGATTCAGATTACCCTGGATACAGTTTATGGAAGGTAAAAATTTATCCACAATATCCAGGCTGACATTCTGATCCAGCGCCAAGCAATCAACATTCAGATTCGAGACAAAACTTGGAAGTTTCATTCCCGATCCCTTGGGAAAAGCGATAATTGGGATATGGGGAAACTTATGTTTAAGGGTAGTGATGATATGAGCATTTGGTTTGGTCACATAATTGTCAAAATAAAGCCCCTCCAGCGAACCTGCCCAGCTGTCAAATAGTTTTACCACTTCCACACCGGCTTCTATTTGTCGGCTTAGATACTCGATTGTAGCATCAGTGAGAAGTGAAATGATTTGATTAAACAGTTCAGGATTCCGAACTATGAATTCCTTGGAAGTTACCTGACCCGTTTCGCCCTTGCCGGCGATGAGGTAGGTGGCTACGGTCCATGGTGAACCGGCAAAGCCAATCAGGGTTACCTGTGGTGGTAATTTTGCCAAAATTCTTTCGATGGTTTCATAGACAGGATTCAGAGTTTCATGTATCTCCTCTTTATCCTTCAGCCGATAAAGCTGTTCCTGGGTTTGTATTGGGGAGAGGCGTGGCCCGACATTCTCCACAAATTTGACATCAACCCCCAAAGCATGGGGCAATAAAAGAATGTCAGCGAACAATATGGCTCCATCAAATCCAAATCGGGTTATTGGTTGCAAGGTAACTTCACTGGCCAGTTCGGGGTTATAACAGAGGGAAAGAAAGTCCTTGGCCTGACTGCGCAAGGCCCTGTATTCAGGTAGGTATCTGCCAGCCTGTCTCATTAGCCAAATTGGTGGTGGGTTCAGATTTTCACCTTCAAGAACCCTAAGCAGTGGTTTGCGAATATTGTTCATTTAGCCTAAAAGTGCATTTGGTATGTTGTTTCTCAGAATGATTTTCGTTCAAGTGGAACAAAATGTAAACAAACTCACGCAAGATAATGAATTCGCATTCCTTCTTTGAAGATTAAGTTATTGCTGAGGTTCAATCAATTTTACAAAACCAGAAATAAAATCAAGTAATGAACAAGATAAAATCACAAATCAGAATCGGGTCCAGGGGTTCCAGATTGGCCTTGCTTCAAGCGGGAGAAGTAAAAAAGCTACTCCTTGAAAATCTGGATTGGGAGGAAGACAGGATAGAGATATTCACCATCAAAACCCTTGGTGACAAGATTACTGACAGACCTTTCAGGGAGTTGGAAGGCAAGGGAGTGTTTTGTAGGGAAATCGAGAAAGAAATAATCACTGGTAACATTGATATTGGTGTTCATTCCCTGAAAGATATGCCATTTGAACAACCTGAAGGCCTTGCCATGGCTGGTTTTCTTAAACGTGAAAACCCGCTTGATGTACTGATATCGAGGAAGGGTGAAACCATAGAATCCTTGCCGGCAGGACTAAGGATTGGTACTTCAAGCATCAGACGGCAAAAACAAATATTAAGTGCCAATCCTGAAGTGGCAGTTGTGGATATCAGGGGCAATATAGATTCTCGCATTGGAAAATGGGAAACTGGTGATGTTGAAGGCATTGTTCTTGCCGCAGCCGGGTTGAACAGAATGGGCATTTGGGATATTCCCAGATACGAAATCCCAGTTGAAACCTGCCTGCCCGCACCAGCACAAGGAGTTATTTGTCTCGAAACCCATAAAGATGAAGAATGGCTTAATTCGCTCATTGAAGGTATTTCGCATAATCCGACTAGAATTCAGGCAACAACCGAAAGGTATTTCCTTAATACCCTTGAGGGGTCTTGTGAATTGCCAGTTGGTGCCCTGGCTGAAATCAAGGGGCCAAACATAACCCTGACAGGTGAGTTTTTTTCAGAAAAGAAAGGGCAGTTGTTAAGGCGAATGAAAACGGGTCCAATTGCTTCCAATTTGGATTTGGGAAGGGAATTGGCAGAATCCCTTCTGTCCAGGGAATAGTTTACCCTCGGTATTGTTAGAAATTGTCGGGAAGTTCCATTTCATTCAGCAATTCGGCAAATTGGGCACCATGCATGTCCCGGTCAAGTCGGCTTCCCTGAATATGGGTACGTGGAAAACTGATTTTTATTACATTTAAATCAGGAATCTCAAAAATTTCAAACCTATCTTTTTCTACATTGTAGAGGTAGGAAAGGGTGTCACCATCCAATAAACCAAGTATTCGCTTGAGGTTGGTTTGGTTCTTGCTGAACTCATACAATGGTCCCCTTTCGGTTTATGCTGGGAAGTGGGGTAAGGAAAATTTCAGCAGTTCCTTTTTGTCAGACAAGGGGAAATGAAGCAGGTTGGGATGAATAAAACCCACCAAAAAGGTCGAAAACCCAATCGTATATGTCTGAATTGTGCCAAAGGGTACTAGTACTAAACCTGACAATAAAAGGTCAAAGCCGAATGTCACAATCATCTTACGGGTTATCTAGAAAAGCGGGAACCCGACTGTGGTGCTCCATCCATGTACGGGTTGTCGGCGAAATCCACCCTGCGACCTCCAGGATACGTTCATGATCTTCATCCAAAGCCCTCGAGAATATCGGTTCATGGTGAGCAATCCGGTTACGCAACCTCCTCAATATGTTCAACGGCCTGTGGGCACCTCTGCGGCTTAGCCTGTTGCATTGCGGGAAGGTACCACGCAATGCCGGGCGCCAGAGCGTCATCTCGTAGTTGACCCCACTGCCTCCACTACTAAGTAAAGAGACCCAGAAACCGAACGACAGTGTAGCCACGATCTGGTGAGGATTTTCATCATACCCCTCTCTCTCCAAATCCCTTCTGGCACGTGAGATTTGATCCAAGGCAACGCTGTTGAGACCTACATCACGGTTGTAATACCAAGCCTCACCGTATATTTCACCGAGCCTGTGGTTCATGGCGTTACGTAATGTGACTTCCAGGATCTGAAGGAGTTCATATAACGCAGCACTGACTGCAGTATTCCAGACATGGAGCCGTATCGCCTTTACCCGGTCTCCACCGGTGGCATTGAGATAGGTACCAAGGCGTTCGCGAGAGAGGGATACCTCGAGATCATCGAGAATTTCATCCGTGTAAAGGAAGGTATTGACTACTGGATGGTTGTTTGCTATATTTACCATGTGCACCCTGGGATCGCCTCTGCCAAACGGTATGCGCCCGGGGCTTGGTTTTTCCTCAGGAATCCAGTCACAATGGTTTGACCATACAGAATATTCGGTGTTAATGGTATAACCATGTGGTGTACTTTTTTCGATCCTGTGAATGCCCGATGCCTTCCAGTAGTTGGAAAATACCTATTTCGACTTCCATTTTTGTTATTTGATACTTCAATTGGTACCATCTCGACCCCATAAATCGATTCATACATGGAATAATCCCTTACATTGCATCATTCCATATATCGCATTGAAAACGCCAGCCAGGAAGCATGCAATAGTAATTGCAAAAACAATAATGCCGAGGTTGGTATAACAGGAAATCATCTTGTAAGCCCTGTCTCTTATTAAACTGTGCTCTTCAATTTTCTTCCTGATAATTGTTTCATCTTTCGGATGGTAGAATGATTCATGAATTGTCCATGATCTGACTTGATGTTCATTTATCAATCCCTCCCCTGATTTATTCGTTACAAAATAAGTAAGGTAGTTAATCACGGCTGCCAACAATATTCCTAAAGAAAACAGACATGCTGGCAAAATCATGGTGGATTGATCTAAATCCCTAACAGGCAATAGTTCAATGATTGCTGGGATAGCAACTAAACCACCAGCATTCAGCAGGTAACAATACATTATTGCAATGGAGTGCCCTATCAGCAAAGTCAAAATGTCGGTCTAAAGGTTCGGTGGCAACCCTGTATTCATCTAAAAACTCCGCTCTATTTGGTTGTTCTGGTTGTATCACTTCATTCCTGCTCTTTGCAAAATGGAATTTTTTTTTGCATAGATAGTTCCGGCAAATTCCTTTTCAATAAATCATACCCTTTCCTTGATCTGAAAATGGCCTATAGCAGAAGTTAATTCTAGCCAGTGTTGCTATAGAGGGAATAGTTTTGGCTTGAGCAGAATGGAAAGTCAAAGTTGGTGTGAAAAAATGCAGGTAAATTAACATCCTTTTTGGGGCTCTGGCTCCTATGAACAAGGAGTTTGAGCAAAAAATATTTGAAGTCAAAAAAGAATGGTGAGTTGTTAAGGGGAATGAAAACGGATCCAATTGCTTCCAATTTGGATTTGGGAAGGGAATTGGCAGAATCCCTTCTGTCCAGGGAATAGTTTACCCTCGGTATTGTTAGAAATTGTCGGGAAGTTCCATTTCATTCAGCAATTCGGCAAATTGGGCACCATGCATGTCCCGGTCAAGTCGGCTTCCCTGAATATGGGTACGTGGAAAACTGATTTTTATTACATTTAAATCAGGAATCTCAAAAATTTCAAACCTATCTTTTTCTACATTGTAGAGGTAGGAAAGGGTGTCACCATCCAATAAACCAAGTATTCGTTTGAGGTTGGTTTGGTTCCTGCAGAAAATATCAACGGTTACCGTGAAAGGGCCGGCATTTTTGGATCGAATTTTGTAGACCTTGTCACGAAGGTTAGCCATTTGCTTCAAACACCTCTATTTTAAAAATTTCCAGAGGATCATCCAGTTCTAGTGCATGGTTCAAGCAGAACTCATACAATGGTCCCCTTTCGGTTTCTGCCGGGGAGTAGGGGAAGGAAAATGTCGGTAGTTCCTCCTTTTCAGACAAGGGGAAATGAAGCAGGTAGGGATTGATGTGCTTGGCTATTTCATTTGCAAGTTCCTGGGTTTCAGCGGTTATGAGGCCTAGAATTCCAACTTCAACAGTTAGGGATGACCGATTTTCAAGTGACCCAAGTGTTGCTTCGGACCCAATAATTCTGAAATCCAAATGGCATGTATCGGCATCAACTCCAAACTTTTCAGCAAGCGAGTTTTCTAGGAATTGTTTCAACTTTTCAATCCAAGTATGAATACTCCGGACGTAATGGGCATTTCGAATCATTGTCAGGCTTGTCGTCTGATAGCCGGCAATTCTGACACCTTCAATTTTTACACTGTATTGGGGGAAGGGTACCCACTTGCCACCCGATACCCTGACTTTGCGGTCGGAAACCGCTTCATAGATGGAGTTCTTGACATCAAGATAGCCACCTGGTTCGTATAATATGAACGGATCCGAGTTTTCATAGAGCATATGGGCTGATACTGTATGAGGGGTACATTGGGCCATGGGATCAAGAGGTTCAATTTCAAAGTAATCCTCATGAAAATCAACCTGAACACATCCGCTCAACGGGTTGGTTGAACACAAGGCCCCACATTCAGCCACTTTTGCACCATGCCAGGCAATGCCAGGTGGAATGCCTGACATCAGGGGCAAGGCAGCAATGGATGCCGTATCCGTTGCTCGGCCAGCGATAATTATATCGGCATTTCTGGCCAATGTTTCCTGGATTTGTTCCACCCCCATCAGAGCTACTATCCCCATACAATCATTGATGATTTCTTCCGAAATAACTGGAGCATGTTTCAAGGGTTTCAGTCGATTGGCTTCAAGAGCAGATACAACCTGCTGCCGGGTTAGTGAAGATTTGATGGTTCCAATTCGTAAATCCTTTTTGGTGGTATGAAGCAGATTCTTGGTAATTTCAACCATCCAGTCAACCGATTGATCTGTTCCACAAGTACCGGAAGAGCCAATTACAAGTGGGATATCTGCTGTCTCTCTGGCCGCTAGCAAATATTTCCATTCGCCTGAGGTTACTGCCCGTGAATATTTGGAATTGGCCGTACCCAAATAGTAGGGACCACTATCGGTCGAACCTCCATCTATGGCAATAATATCCGGATTGTTGGCCAAACCCCTTTGTAGAGCCTCCTTGCTGAATTCCAATCCGAGAACCCCAGAAGGAACGAGTACTCTAATCAAACTTAAACCTCCAGAAGGACAGGGTTATCAAATTTTGGGTTTGGGTTTCTTCAACAGATTTCTCAGGAAAAGGGGCGCTACAAACCCACCAATTGCTGCAACCCATAATCCAATGGCAATTCCGGAAGAGAACAGATAAGTCCAGTCACCTCCGGAAATTATCATCGCTCTTCGCAAATTATCCTCCATGTTGTTGCCAAGGAGAATACCAAGGATAATGGGAACGGTTGGTACGCCCAACTTTCTACAAAAATAACCAACCAAACCAAAAACGATCATCAGTACCAAATCATGACTGCTTCCGGACAGGGAATAAATTCCACCAAAAGCAACCATCGCGATACCGGGTAACAGAACATGTGGAGGTACGGACAATACCTTGACGAACAATCTAACCAAGGGGACATTCATTATTAACAATACAACGTTGGCAATAAGAAGTGAGGCTATCAGTCCCCATACAACTTCAGGTCGTTCTTCAAAGAGCAGGGGCCCGGGTGTTATGTTCAAAGTCAATAAAACAGCAAGCAATACGGCGGTAGTTCCAGAGCCTGGAACGCCAAGTGTGAGCATTGGAACCAAGGCTCCACCCGCTGCGGCATTGTTTCCTGCTTCAGGGGCAGCTACACCCTTTGGATTACCTGTTCCAAAGGTATCACCGTCCTTGGCAACGGTCTTTTCACCCATATAGGCTAGAAAACTACCGAGCGAAGCTCCTGCACCTGGAAGTATACCTGCAAAAAAGCCTATGAGGGTTCCTCTGAGCATGGTAAACCCGCAATTGACGATATCCTTTACAGGTATGGTTATCTTGTCAAGTTTAACGCCAATGGCTGTATTTTTGCCATGGCTTTCGATAAATATGAAAATTTCGGAAACAGCGAACAAACCCACGATGGCAACCAGAAAATCAACACCATCCATCAAAGCCAGTTCACCAAAGGTAAGGCGAGGCAATCCTGTTTGGTTATCCAGGCCGATCATGGCTATTCCCAATCCGACAGCCGAAGCCAATGCAGCTTTTATCTGGTTTTTGGAAGCAAGGCCGCCAAGGGTACAAAAGGCCAACAGATAAAGTGCAAAATATTCCGATGGGCCAAAAAGGTAAGCAACATTGGCCAACAATGGGGCAAGAAGCATGAGCCCGATTGTGGCCAGAAATGCACCGACAAAAGAAGATACACCTGAAAGAACCAACGCATCGGCAGCCCGACCCTGTTTCGCCATGGGGTACCCATCTAGGGTTGTCATCAATGCCGGTTCGTCACCGGGGATATTCAATAGTATTGAAGAAATCCTTCCACCATACATCGCACCATAATAAACCGAGGTCATTAGGACCAGAACTTCAGTAGCATCAAGGCCCAATGAAAAAGCAAGTGGTATCAGGATTGCGACACCATTGGAGGGTCCAAGTCCCGGCAGGGAACCGATTATGGTACCTGCAAAACAACCTGATACTGCCAGCAGCAGGGTGGACCAGGTTAGGGCAACGGCAAATCCCTGAGAAAGATTGGCTAAAAGATCCATGGTCTATCCGAACGCAAACAAACCCAAACCAAGGCCATAATTCAGTACCAAAAACAAGCCTATCGACAAACTCAGGCCGGTAATTATGGCATTCTTGATGTTTGGGGAAATCAGATAACTGAGGATAATGGCAACAACTGCCGAAGGAATTATAAACCCATAAGGTCGAAGCGTTTTGGCAAATAAATACATGGCAAGAAGGGCAATACCTATCTTGCCATAAACCCTTAGATGTGGCCAGTCAGTAATTTTATCGGGAAAAATAATAATCAATGCCCCACAGAGCAGGGATACACCTGCGACTATGTAGGGGAAGGTTCGAGAACCCACGGGGTCTGAAAGAAACCCCGTGGGAATAAGTGTTGCATGATACAGATAAAAGGACGCAATTAGAATTACACCTAATCCGAATATGCGATCAGCTTTCACTACTGGATAACTCCAATTTCCTTGGAAAGCTGTTGTACGTCAGCAATGACACCGGCAAGGTATTCTTGGAAATCATCGCCAACCTTAGTGAAGGGGGCAAGTCCATTGTCAGCCATGGCTTGAGCCCATTCATCTGAAGCAGCAACCTGAGCAAGTGCATCTGCCCATTTGTTGTAATCTTCATCAGAGATACCCTTGGGAACATAGAGACCACGCCAGTTTACGGCGACCAGATCAACACCTTGTTCCTTGGCCGTGGGGATATCCTCAAATCCCGGGATCCTTTCATCGGTGAAAACCGCAACCACACGGACATCACCCGACTTGAGGAACCCGACCACTTCGGAAATGTCACCAGTCATGGCCTGGGTATGTCCCCCAATGGTTTGGGTAATTGCATCACCACCACCATCAAGACCTACATACTTGACGGAAAGTACATCATCATAACCAACTTCACCCAATGCCATGAGAACTTTCAAATGATCAAATCCACCTGTTGCCGACCCACCGGCAAAAGTTACCGAAGTGGGATCATTCATAACCGCATTGAGCAAATCCATCAGATTCATGTATGGTGAATCAGCGGCAACGACCAGAACACCCGGGTCGGCACCGATTGCTCCGAGAAAGGAAACCTGATCAGATGTCATGCCTGCATAGGCATTTTGAGCCAGACGTGTTGCTGTTGCAGATGATGCCGCGATAATCAGGTCACCATCATCATTTCTTTCATTGACCACGTGTCCATAGGCGAGACCTCCGCCTCCACCGGCCATGTTGGTCACCTTGATCGGTTCGTCAACGGCACCGATATCATACATGATTTTCCCGATGGCACGGCAGGTAAAGTCCCACCCTCCACCAGGGTTTGCCGGTGCAATACATTCAGCTGAATTACCGACAGTTCCAATACCCATAATCAGTGCGAAGGAAGCACCGATTAGCTTGCTTGAAAATTTCATAATTTTTCTCCATTAACTTTCAATCAGTTAACTAATCACAAAAAGCAATTAATTTCCTAAGAGGATTAGATTTATCCATTTACCCAGCTAATTACAACTTGATACACTCAAATCCGGTAATTTTGGGAACGGCAATTAAACTGGTAGCAAACAAAAAAAGGGAGGGATAATTGCTTATCCCTCCCAGTGGGAGAAAAAATGAAAGGTTTTGTTTACTTGGCGGTGCCTATTGCCAGCTCGACGGCATCCATCTGGGCCTTGCGGGCCACCTCGGTGTAGGAGGCCAGATACTGGGCGGAGGCTTCCCAGCTGGAAGAGGCATAGTCCTGCATGGTCCTGACCATGTTTTCCGGAGACGGCCTTTCCTCCGCAACCCCCTTGGCCCTGGCAAGGGTGTCCTTGGCCCACCTGTCGTTGATGTCAACGACTTCGGAAGCCGCATTGAGTGCGATCGAGACCGCCTTTTCCATGTTGGCGGCCGTCTTCTGGTAGGTGTCGTTCATGGCCATGTTTGAAAAGGCCTTGGTGTAATCCTGAAACTGGTTCATTGTCTTATCCTTTGATACTGGAACTGTAGCTTTGTTTCAGACAATGTAATGCTGCGATGCAACATTTCAAGAGAAAATATGCTGCAGTGCAAAAAAAATTTAGTTTATTTTGTAAATTCACTTTCCGACCTCAAATGACGTAAACTGGAAATTAGTATGGTTTGCTAGGTAAATGCCAGAAAAATTTACCGGAAAAAGTTCACAAATCCGTTATTATTTTGACTGGTGTTTTCAAAAGTACTTATTGAAAGGGCAGTTTCGGTATTGCTGTATCTATAGGCGCAATCAAGGAATTTAGCGAAAAGGGCAAGGTAAAAACCTGTAACAAGCGGGGAATTACATTCAGGTACAGTAATTAACCGTCAGAATCTTGTTGGTTGATTGCATCAGACAAATGCTTTCTGAGATTATCCAATCTAACGTCAGAAAGAATTTTCAAACCGGACTTGTCTTTGACATAAAATACATCAACAGCTTGAGCACCATAGGTTGCAACGACAGAAGAAACCACAGTAATTCCCCGATTGTTCAGTGTTTGTACAAGATCATAAAGAAGCCCGGGCCTATCTTGTGTATCGACTTCGACAATTGTGTACAGGTCGGAACCCTTATTGTCGAAAGTTATCTCCGTCGGTACTGTAAATTTGGTTACCTTTTTCAACCTGACCGGTTTCTGAAGAGCATTTGGTTGACTCAACGTACTTTCCAGCACTTCAAAATCAGAGGTGAATTTTTTAACCTGGGTACTCAATCGCTTTACCTTCACGCTTTCGAATGGTTTCCCATTCGGATCCTGCAGCCAAAATGCACTTGTCAAATACCCGTCTGAAGTTGAGTAGGACTTGGCGTCAACAATATTCACATTTAGCAAGGCAAGAATTCCTGCAAATTTGGAAAACAGATCAGGAACCTGTTTTCTGACCATGCAAAGCCTGGTTGCACCCCTGATTTCATCCTTGGTAAATTCAAAAATTGTTTCATCACTTTCCACCTTACCCAACAACTCGATGAACATGATTTGATCATCGGGTGCCAAACTTCTCCAAAAGGGGTCTCCATGACGGTTTATTGCACTATCGGGATCAGCAAAATTCTGCTTTTGAAGTTTGCTCAAGACGATTTTCTTGGATTCTTCCACATCGAAATAGGCCGTAAAGTTAACAGAACCATCAGTCATTACCGAATGGGTAAAATTATATAGATCCCTAAGCATCTGGGCTTTCCAATGGTTCCAGACACCTGGTCCAACCCCCATGATATCGCATACTGTAAGTACGGTCAGCAGTTTCAGTTTTGTTCGGGTACCAACAATCTTGGCAAAGTTAATTACCGTTTTCGGATCACCAATATCCCTTTTTTGCGAAGTATCCGACATGAGAAGGTGATGTTTAACCAACCAGACCACAAGTTCTGTTTCCTTGTCATCAAGCCCAAGTCTTGGTGAAATATCCTTGGCTAGTTCTGCTCCGATTGTAGAGTGGTCTGCATTACTACCCTTGCCTATGTCATGCAACAATAATGCCACATAAAGAACTTTCCTGTTAACACCCTTTTCCAGGATCGAGGTGGCAATTGGAAGATCCTCCTTCAATTCACCCTTTTCCAGTTTGGCCAAGAATGCCAGACACTGGATTGTATGTTCATCAACTGTGTAATGGTGATAGGAGTTGAATTGCATCAAGGCGGTAATTCTACTGAATTCTGGTATAAACCTCCCAAGAACATCCAATTCATTCATTCTTCGGAGCACACGTTCGGGGTTCCCATAATTCAGCAACAAACCCATGAATATTTTATTTGCCTCGGGATTGGCAATGAACTGTTGGTCTATTAGGTGTAGGTTCGACGAAATCAAACGCATGGAATCAGGATGCAATAACAATCCGGTATCAAGGCCAACCTCAAATAGTCTTAGCAAATTCAGTTTGTCGTTTAGAAAAGTGTTTGGATCGGCAATTGACAATCGGCCATTGATTTCCTTGTAATCGGGTGGGAGATGAGATTGCAGGTTGGCACGAGCTCTCTTTAACCAACCACGAAGAATCGGTTCCCTTTTGACATGCTGGGCTTCCAGCTTGGTCAATAAAATTCTGGTAAGGTCTCCTACATCGGTCGCATGCCCAAAGTAATCCTGCATGAAGTATTCAACAGCTTGGCGTCCCTCTTTGTCTTCATAGCCAAGATTCTTGGCCACTTCAAATTGGACATCAAAATGTAGTACATCCTGAGGTCTCTTGGCCAAATCATGAAGTTGACAACGTACAGCCCATAAAAATGATTCGGCACTGATGAACTTTTCATACTCCTCAAGGGACAAAACATCCAGCCCAACCAATTCCGAGGTGTCCTGGATTCTGTAGAGATATTTGACTATCCAGAAAAGGGTTTGTAAATCCCTCAATCCTCCTTTGGCTTCCTTGACATTGGGTTCCAGAAGATACCTGTTACCACCTTGCCGTTTATACCGGGATTCTCTTTCTTCCAATTTCGCTTCAACGAATGCTGGCCCTGACCCCTTGAACAAGTCATTCCACAATCTGTCATGTAGTAACTGTTCCGTGGAACTAGGGCCCCAAACCAGCCGACATTCCAAAAGGGCAGTTCTTATGGTCAGGTCTCCCTTGGCAAAGTGGAGACATTCCTTCAATGTTCTGACGGAATGTCCAACCTTTAAATTCAAATCCCAGAAAATGTAAAGTGCACCCTCAATAACCTTGTTTTCCCATTCACCACTTTTTTCATCAAGCAACATCAATAAATCGACATCAGACTGGGGAGCCATTTCGCCCCGCCCATAACCACCAACACCAAAGACAGAAAATTTGTTCTCAGGGCTACTTTTTCCAAAAAGAACATTGGTTGAGAATTCCAAGGCAATCTGGACAACACAATCGGTAATGTATGAATATGAACGAACTGTTTTAAGTGAGGAATAGGGGCTCAAATAGTGTTCAAAAAGGTTCGCCTCTCTAATTTTTTTCTTGCCTTCGGTGGTTTTCTCAACCAAATCCTTGATCAGGTTTCTTCTTATTTCCTGAATTTCTTCTGATTGATAATTACCGGGAACCAGATACTTGTCAAAATCTGTAGGATCAAAAATTTCCTTGGGGTTGAGAATTAATCTTTTAGCGTCAACCTGCGGAATGTTTGATTCTGGCCCTTGTACGGATTCAACCTGATTCATTATTGTTTCCTTTGTAAATTTACTTTGGCTAAACAAATTCAAGTTTAACATCAAGTTTCACAAATTTCCGTAGATTCTATTCGGAATTCATAGGAAAAGTGAATTTATCATGGTAGAAAAATTAACCAAAGCCACTCCTATTCACAATTACATCAAAACTGCAAAACACACTAACTGGGTTGTAAAAGTCATTCATGAACCAATTCTCATTATCGGCAATTGCTTCGAACAGGAATGTTTTGGTAACTGGAATATTCAAAAAAAACGATTTACAAACAAGAATCGTCTAATTTTTGAAATCGGTAAATAAGCAAAATCCCTATAGAATCGAAAATGTTGAATTTGGCTGATTTGTATTTTCGAGAAAAATTCATTTTTTTGAAGATTCCCGAAAAAACAAAACGGTAAAAAAGATGAAATTGGTAAATTTGTGGATTGGCGGTTTCTGTTGGTAGTAAAATTTTAGGTGACCATGCGTTATGAACGAGACATGATGGGTTATGGCAAGGAAGGTATCCATATTGCCTGGCCCAATGAGGCAAGGATTGCAGTTCAATTTGTCATCAATTATGAGGAAGGTGGAGAAAATTGCCTCCTACATGGTGACGAAGGCTCAGAAGCATTCCTTTCGGAAATTATTGGAGTATCTTCCTGGCCAGGCCAAAGGCATTGGAATATGGAGTCCATTTATGAATATGGTGCACGATCCGGTTATTGGCGTTTGCATAGTGCCTTCACCAAAGCCAATATACCTGTAACTGTTTATGGGGTGGCTACGGCCCTGGCACGATCTCCTGAACAGGTGGCTTCCATGAAAGAGGCCGATTGGGAGATCGCCAGTCATGGCTTGAAGTGGATTGAGTATAAGGATTTTCCGATTAAAGAGGAACGGGCGCATATGGAAGAGGCTATTGCCATTCACAGGCGTGTTATCGGCAATCGACCTCTAGGATGGTATACTGGAAGATGCTCGATGAACACCATTCGATTGGCCACGGAAGAGGGAGGATTTGAATATGTATCGGATAGTTATGCGGATGATTTGCCTTATTGGATAACAATTGATGGAAAAAACCAGTTAATTGTACCTTACACCCTAGATGCCAATGACATGAGGTTTGCTACCTACCAGGGTTTCAATACGGGGATGGATTTTTTCACCTATCTCAAGGACAGTTTTGATGTTCTATACCGGGAAGGAATGGATGGGTTCCCAAAAATGATGTCAGTTGGATTGCATTGTCGATTGATAGGTAGGCCCGGAAGAATGTCAGGATTGCTTCGGTTTATTGAATACATTAATGGCAAGGACAAGGTCTGGACACCTACAAGGCTGGAGATAGCCAGACATTGGACTCGACACCATCCCCCGCAATTGTCGTTCAAGCCTACTTCGTTACCCAAAAAGGATTTTGTCAAAATCTTTGGAGGAATAATCGAGCATTCCCCATGGGTTGCCGAAAAGGCCTACAATCTGGAATTGGGCCCGGCATATGATTGTCCCGAGGGAATTCACAGTGCTTTTTGCCAGGTGTTGAGGGCCAGTTCGGAGGAGGAAAAACTGATTATCCTGAACAAACATCCCGAATTGGCTGGCAAGGCAGCAAAAAGTGGGAAACTTGGTTCATCTTCAAAAAGCGAACAGCATTCCAGAGGACTGGACCAACTGAAAGAAAGAGAAGGGCGGAAGCTTGATGACTTTAATGGTCAGTATCTGAAAAAATTTGGATTTCCATATATTATTGCAGTCAAGGATTATGACAAAGGAACCATTTTTCTGGAAATCGAAAAACGGATAAACCGTTCCCGGGAGGTTGAATTCAGGGAAGCTTGTCATCAGGTTGAAAGAATAGCCTGGTACAGGATAAAAGAGATATTTGATCGGGGAGATTAGAATGAAGGGGGACTATTTCAATCCAATTGGCGGTCTTCCGCCCCAGATGGAATTGACAACCGACCGGGCCTTGTCAACCAATGCCTATTTGGTTATCCCGGCAAGATCACTGACAGATATTGTTACGAGTAATCTTCCATATTGGGAAGATACCAGGCTATGGATATTGGCCCAACCCCAATCAGGCTTTATTCAAACCTTTACCCATTACCTGATGGAAGTTGAACCAGGAGGGGGGAGTCCGAATGCCGAGCCTGATTCAGAATGTGAAGCAATCCTGTTTATTACCGAAGGGGAATTTGCTCTTCGGCTATATGGTGATGAACTCTTTAATCTGGAATCAGGTAATTACGTTTATTTGCCACCTGATGAAGAATGGTCTCTCAGAAATGTGGGTAACGAGGTTGGTAATTTTCACTGGATACGTAAAAGGTACGAATTCATAGATGGCGTTTCACCACCGGATTTTTTCATTTCCCATGACCGGGAAATTGTACCTGAACCCATGGCCCATTCGAATGGGACTTGGTTTACCCAGCGCTTTGTTGATCCGGATGATATTTCCCACGATATGCATGTCAACATTGTTTCCTTCGAGCCAGGCGGTTCCATTCCCTTTTTGGAAACCCACCCGATGGAGCACGGAATTTATATCTTGCAGGGCAAAGGGGTGTATAATCTCAACAATGACTGGGTAGAAGTCGAGGCAGGAGATTATCTGGCCCTTAGGGCATTTTGCCCCCAGGCATGCTATGCTGGTGGTCCCAACCAATTCCGCTATCTCCTTTATAAGGATGTCAACCGTCATCCACGTTTCTGATCCTTGGGAAGTCCAAAGGCAATTGATGAGACGGGATACAGTGAAGCAATATTGAATTTATGACTGAATGGCAACGATGGTCAGTGAAGTTATAGAAATCAAGGCTCATCTGATTAGTGATGAAAAATTCCAACCCTTTGGTGAAATTATTCAATTGAATACGGTTGAACCCCTAACCATCAACCAGGGACAGTGTCTTCGCTTCAATGATTTGGCAAATTTGGACCATGATCCTGATGGAAGAATGGGTATCAGCATATTTGAATCTTCAATAAGGACAATTCCCTACGAGTTCAATCTCGTAGAAAGACATCCCCATGGTTCTCAATTCTTTTTGCCCATGGACAACGAACCATTCTTGGTCATCGTAGCGCCGGATCAGGATGGGATACCGGGAACCCCCAAAGCCTTTATAACTGGTAAATACCAAGGTATAAATTTCCATAGGGGAACTTGGCACGGGGTGTTGACTCCCATACAAGGTTCAGGAAAATTCCTGGTCATTGATTGGATTGGTTCCAAGGTGAACCTGGAGGAATATCTATACCCTCATTACTGTAGGGTTGTGCGGTGAATTCCTGGTATCTCAACTCTTTTGAAATGATGGTTATGGTATATTGACACGCATTACACTCCGATATCCAATAACAACAATAACAAAACATCAGGACCAGTGCATTTTTAGTTATTAAGTTTGCGTAACAACCTCTGCCAGAAATCGTTCCCCATCATCTCAATGTTTTTGGGATACTAGGGGGAATGAATTTATTTTAACTGGTCCAGATTCATTCCCGAATGCTGACTAGCCAGAAGGGTGATCTTGCCGGCAGTAATAGCATCTTCCAAAGCATCGTGGTGTTTGAAGTTAATACCCAACCAGTCAGCAAGAGATTTCAGGCCAAAACTTTCGCCTTGCCGATCAGAATGCCAGACCTTGCGGGCAATTTTGCAACTATCCAACCAAGTGGCATTCAATCTCGGGATACCATAAAAATCTGCAGCCCGGTTCATTACCCCCTGATCAAATGAGGTATGGCTGACGATAATGGTACCATCCAACCTTTGTTGCAATTCTTCCTGGATTTCCATGAAATCGGGTTCACCCAGTACCATTTCAGGTCTAATTCCATGAACCCTTATGTTTTGATAATGAAAGGTGGTCTTGGGATTGACAAGGGTTGACCAGGTATCAATGATTGACCCATTGTAG
This sequence comes from Paracoccaceae bacterium, assembly GCA_009842205.1. Taxonomy (GTDB): domain Bacteria; phylum Pseudomonadota; class Alphaproteobacteria; order Rhodobacterales; family Rhodobacteraceae; genus MPNP01. The sequence goes on from VYFX01000075.1 coordinate 30,853, forward strand.
AAATGGGCAATCCCGATTTGACATATGCTTTCCGGATATTGATTGGCTGTCTCGATATCCAATGCGTTGAAGGTAAGTGTCATAGATAATCAACCTTCAAGATGCACGGGTCGAACAGTTCAATCTCGATTGTAGAGGATGGTCGAAGGTTTAGTGTTCAGGGGTTGGGAAAAGTAAAACAAGCTTGCTATCAATGACATGAAAGCACCTCCCAACACAATCATCAGTCCTGAAATGGGTTCAATCATGTAGGAAGCCTGTAAAACATATTTCATGACGGCCCATCCACCGGTAATACCTGCAAAAAAAGCAACAAAACTAGCCGATAGGCCCAATATGATCGATCTCATGGTAAGGCTTAGCATAAGGGTTCTTCGCGTAGCACCAATGACTTTCAAAATAGCCGATTCATATACCCTTGCAGCTACCGAACTTGCTGATGCTCCCAACAACACGACAAATCCCAGGACAAGAGTAATACTTGAAGCATAAATGATGGCAGACCCAAGTCCCGATATTATTCTTGCAACATTGGCAATGCCCTCTGATACCGATATGACAGTGATACTCGGGTAGGTTGAGGTGATACTGTCAAACAATTCTTCCTCGCTTTCTGGATCGGCATAAATGGTAGCTATATGGGTGTGGGGTGCACCAGCCAAGGCACTTGGATTCATTGATAGGATAAAACCAAGGCCAACAGTCGAAAAATCAACACTCCGGAAATTGACTATTTCGGCCTCGATGTCACGACCAAGTACATTAAGTGTAATATAATCCCCAAGTTGTAGACCAAGTTCCTTGCCTTCCTCCTCGGAAAAACTTACCAAGGGAGGGCCGTCATAATCTTCTTCCCACCACGATCCTTCAGTAACAACAGTATTTTCTGGAAGTCCACTTGAATAGGTAATTCCGCGGTCACCTTCAAGGACCCAATGGTCTCCGGAGATTTCCCGTGAGGGGAGGCCGTTGATTTCGGTAATGATACCCCGAAGCATTGGTGCCGATTCCATTTTTGAAACACTTGGAAATGCCAAAACCATTTCGCGCAGTTGTTCAATGTCCTGATTCTGGATGTCAATAACAAAAAACGAAGGGGCTATTTCCGGAATGTCCCCGGTAATGTTTCTCAGCAGATTGTTGGAAATTTGACCGATTGAAGCCAAAACGGATAAGCCAAGACCCAAAGCGAGGGTTAGGGAAATGACACCATTGCCTGTTTCACCTATTGACCTCAGGGCCAAGCCCAGCGAGATTTTGCCCCTTACCATTTTCGAGTGCCCCAACTGGAAGGACAAGTATTTGGAGGCCTGGGCAATTAATCCCAAAACTACCAGGGTACCGGCAATGCCACCTGAGATATATAACGTCAACCGAGGAATTCCTGAAAATATTGATGCGGAAGCAACAAACAGGATGATTAGCCCGGCCAGAACAATTCCGTAGGGCATAACCCTAATCTTCCACGGGTTGATTACTGCATCCCTATACAAGGCTCCAGGTTTGATATCGCAGGATTTGGCCAATGACCATATGGAAAATATCAATCCAATTAACAACCCGTAGAAAGAAGCTTCCAGAAGATCTGACAGATGTATTTGAAAGTTGAACGGAACGGGCAAGAATTCAGATAAAATTGATTCCAAAAGGTATGGTATCAGGATGCCTATGAGTAAACCAAACACGATTCCGATGACTATCAGGACCATTACCTGGAAGAGGTAAATGAAAAAAATCGTCAGCTGGTCTGCGCCAAGGGTTTTCAAGGTGGCAATTACCTTGGTCTTGGTTTCCAGGTATGTTGAAACAGTCAAGGATATACCAATGCCTCCAACGACCAACCCTGCCAATCCAACCAAGGTCAGGAATGCTCCTACCCGACCAACCAGTTCCTGAATGCCAGGTGCACCGTTCCTTTTGTCCCGCCAGGAAAAAGTTGTACCCAGTGCGGTCTCGGCATCAGCCCTCAGATCATCAATATCCGAATTTTCAGGTATGGTCATCCTGTATCTTGAGGAAAAGAGTGTACCTTCATCAATCAACCCTGAATTTTCCAAATCCTTAAGCAGGACCATGGTCCTTGGCCCAAGTGAGAAATTGCCCCCGGTTTCATCCGGTTCCTGAAGTATGACCCCATTAAGCACGAAGGTATTGAAACCAAGCCTGAATTCCGAACCTGCCTTTAACCCGAGTCTTTCAACAAGTGACTTGTGCATCACTGCCCCCGGGATACCATTGACGGGTTTGAAGGCTTCTTCTAGCGTCATATCTCCATCGAGACTTAATTTCCCGTAAAGGGGATAGGCGTTGTCAACTGCCTTTATCTGGGTCAGGGCACGTTCCGTTACACCATCTTTTTTGGCCACGGCCAAGGAACGAAACTCGACAATTTCGGAAATTCTGGATGCGTTTTCCTCCATCCATATTTTTTCCCTTGGAATGGCATATCGATAGGTGAATTCCATCTCAACATCGCCACCCAGTATTGTTGCACCCTGTTCCTCCAAACTTTGCTCAATTCCTGATTGAACAAGGCCAATGGCAGTTACTGAAGCTACACCTAAGGCCAGACAAACAACGAGTATCCGGAATTTCCTGACCCCACCCCTCAGTTCCCGCAGGGCAATTCGCAAAGATGCAACGAGATTCATTTCAGGCCCCTATGATGAAGAAACAATCTGACCGTCCTGAAGGCTGATTACCTGATTACATCGATTGGCCAAATTCTTTGAATGGGTTACCAGGATCAAGGTGGTGCCTCTTTTTTCATTAAGGTCAAATAGCAAATCAATGACCTTTTCGCTATTGGCTGCATCAAGGTTTCCGGTGGGTTCATCAGCCAGGAGCAGGCTTGGCCGGGGTACACTTGCCCTTGCCAGTGCAACCCTTTGTTGTTCGCCTCCGGAAAGTTGGTAGGGGTAATGCTTGAGTCTTTCCTTCAAGCCGACCGAAATCAACTCCTCTTCGGCCCGTTCAAAGGCTCCCTTGTCTCCAGCCAGCTCAAGGGGTATGGCAACATTTTCGATAGCAGTGAGTGTTGGAATCAAGTGAAATGATTGAAAAACCACACCAACATTGGTCCGTCGGAAACGGGCAAGTTCATCTTCGTTCATGCCGGAGATGGAGTGCCCAAGCGAAATTATTTCTCCACTGGTAATCTTTTCAAGACCTGCCATTAGCATCAAGAGTGAGGATTTGCCAGAACCGGACGGGCCGGTAATGCCCAATGTTTCGCGATGGTTGACGCTCAGGTTTATTCCATTGATAATATTGACGAGTCCTGCATTTCCTTTAAGTATCAGAAAGACATCTTTTAATTCGAGTATATTTTTTGACATGGAATTACTTTTACCCCGTTTGATTTCCACAAAATATGGAGTTTCAGGGTTTTTCTGCAAGTTGCTGTTGATTTTAACAATTTCTTCAACCTTGCCCACAAATGCCTCGGCAGAATTCAAGATCAGCTTTTTTGGAGATAGTTTGGTCCAGGGTTTTGGCCTGTATCCTGAGGATGGAATTGTATCCCAAATGCAGGAATGGCTGGATCAGAGAAATACCCCCATCATATTGACCAATTCCGGTGTTTCAGGAGATACCACTGCAGGTGGTAAAGCCCGGATAAACTGGACCTTGCAGGAGGGTTTTGATGGTATCATCATCTTGCTTGGTGGCAACGATTTACTCAGAGGTATAGATGTTGGTGAATCCCGAAACAATCTTCGTGCAATCCTTGAAGTAACTGCTGAAAGCAAACTTCCAACATTGTTGATCGGTCACGAAGCACCTTCCAACTACGGTCAGGATTACAAGGCCGAATTTGAACAGATTTATCAAGATCTTAGCAATGAATTCGATACAATACTGTTTCCCAGAATATTTGGCCCGATTGATAAATTGGGATCACGTGAAGAAGTCAGGGAAATGTATTTTCAGGATGATCTGCTGCATCCAAACAGGGAAGGTGTACACAAAATTGTGAACGAACTTGGACCGTACGTATTGGAATTGATAAAGGTAATTAAGGAATCTCGGCAGGAATGACGGGAAGTTCATTTGATTTGCAGTGTTTGTGAAATTTAATTAACTTGGAGGAATGAATCCAACAGGAGGGGTATAGTTAAATGAAATTCAAATCTCTTATTGCGGCTATTTGCCTGATATTTATTCCAGTTGCAGGAATAGCAGGTTCAGATTCTCCGGAGGATGCAATTCAGGCACGTCAGGAGATCATGAAATTTATCGGTTCCAATATGAGAAGTCTGGGTGCCATCCAAAAGGGACAGGCAGAATTCGAACCAGCAATGACCAAGAGTGTTGGTCATGCAATTCATGCCATGTCAATATCCCTTCCTTTCCTGTTTGTTGAAGGTTCGTTCGATGGCGATACGGATGCCAAGCAGGAAATCATGACTTCAGATGGTTTTGGGGTTCACCTCAATAATCTGCAAAATGCAAGTCTTATGCTAAAAAAAGCAGCAAACAAGGATGACTTCGCTGTGGCCTTTTCACAATTGGAACAAACCTGTTCTGCCTGTCATAGAGAATTCAGAAAATAGTTACCATGAAGAGAATTACCCTTTTGGTAATTCTTCTCCTTTGTCTGATTATAGCTTTCGTTGGGTTGACCTACCCACAGAGAATCACGGTTGAAGAGTTTCGGAATCAGATTTCGACCAGCTATGAACCAGATCCAAATAAAGGTGAAATTCTATTTCATCTGGGTGGATGCGGAGATTGTCACCTAAACCGTAATCCAGAATCACCCAACTTTAACCTGTTGACGGGAGGGGAGGCCCTGCCAACACCGGTTGGCAAGTTTTATCCACCGAATATAACCCCCGATTCAAGTACCGGTATTGGTAGCTGGAGTGATCTGGATTTTATCAATGCCATGGTCAGGGGTATCAGCCCCGGAGGCAAGCATTACTCTCCCTCGTTTCCTTACACCTCCTATTCAAAGGCAAGCTATGAAGACCTGCTGGATATAAAGGCCTATATATTCAGCCTGAACGGTGTAAGTGAAGAATCAAACCCGCACGACCTTATTTTCCCATTCAATTTTTCCATTACCAACTTGCCTTGGAAAATGCTGTTTCTGGAATCACCCGGTTTTGAATACAATGCAGAAAAAAGCGAAGAATGGAATAGGGGGGCTTATCTGGTGAATGGTCTTGGACATTGTGGAAGTTGCCATACACCAAGAAATTTTCTTTTTGCCGAAAAGGCCGAACAACAATTCCAGGGAGCCCCACCGATCAAATCCGGTGAAAAGGAGGCACCGGGAATAGCTGGTCTGGATAGGGATGAAATCTTGAATGCCCTGGATGAATGGTCGGGTGCAGTGAGCGAAACAAGTGCCATGTACCTCGTTACCCAAGCCTATTCAAATTATGCCTCATTTGAAGATCTTGAGGCTATTGCAACCTATCTGTCCGACCTCAATCCACAAAATGAAGAGTAACCTATCTTCAGGAACACTTGTCAAATTTTGGGAACTTTAAGAATTTACGGATTTATTTGCGAGGTGATGTTTCGACCTCGAATTTTGATATATCCGTATCGGCAACCTTGTTAAGCAAGGCAAGAAAACCCCGGGCCTGATATTCTGCCGTAAGCTTGCCTTTCTCAATTGAGGCAAGATGGGCATCACCAACTGTACCGTCGGGATTTAAATCCTTTGCTATCCAGCCATAACTGATTGGACCTACAGGGGGAAATGGGGTGTACTCGGCAGAAGATTCAAATTTGATCGCCTTGTTTATATCCACCAATTCGGGGCGAAAATACAGTATCAGGGAGGTTTCGCACTCGCCGCCATGAATTCCATATTGCTTCTCATACTCTGAAAACAATCCCTCCGGTTGGCCGAAATTACCCCATTGGCACTTGACCACAAACATGCCCTGGTTCACCCTGAGTTCCCTTGCTACAATCGATATCAAATCGAGGTTGCCACCATGTGAATTAACGATCACCAGTTTCTTTATCCCACTACGGGCAACTGATTGTCCAATTTCAGCCCAGGCCTTAAGGGCAGTTTCCGCTGTTAGGGTGAGAGTACCCACTTCCCAAATATGTTCATTTGATTTACCGATTGCCTGGATGGGTAGTATCCTTACGTCCAGATCGGGCGGAATGATTTTCTTGACCTCCTCCAGCATTCCCTTGCCAATAATCGTGTCCGTTCCTACTGGCAGATGGGGGCCATGCTGCTCAATTGCCGCTGTGGGAAGAACTGCTATGGTTTTGTCAGGGTCAATGTCTTTAAAATTCGGAGCCCTTTTGTCTAGCCATTCAAAACTCATGATTATCTCCTCAAGTGTGTAGCAAATTGGTCAGGAAAGGAATCTCTGCATTTTTACCCTGACCCGTTCAAGGTGAAGTTTTCTACTTTTATCAGTGGATGAATCCATTTCATAATGAGCAAGAAATACTTTTTTGACAGGCCACTTGCAAAGAGAGTTGACGGCCCTCAAGATTGTTCTTTTGCCTGGAGCCCCCATCAGAAAAGTTACCAGTGGGGTAGCACCAGCCGTGGTAAACAGGCCTAGTCTCGTGATATGCTTGAGTCCAGGCTTGATGGCTCCTTCTCCCTCAGGCATATGAAATGCAACCCCGGGTATAAAACACCGATCTAGCCAACCTTTTAACATGGCTGGCAATCCATACCACCAGGTGGGGTAAACAAATATGAGGGTGTCACACCACATGATATTGCCTATGTGGTTTTCCAAACCCTTTTGATTGCATGTGATATCAAGATAGGATTCCAACTCTTCCTTATGGATCAGGGGATTGAATTGTTCACCATACAGGTCAGTCAAACGAATATTGAATCCTTTCTCTTCCAGAACTTCCAAAACCAGATCCTTTACGGCACTTGTAAAACTATCGGGATTGGGGTGGCAATAAATCACCAGGGCTTTCATCAGAGGTTCTTTATTTCATTTCGTACGTGGGTCAGAAAATTAGTTCGCTTGGTATGGTCTGCTCGATTCATATCATAGAGTGCGAGATATTTGAGGGTATGAGGTTGGCAGTAGAATCGGACACTACGGGTTACAACCTTTCGGGGAGGATCCCCGGCCAGAAAGGCCCTGAGTCGAGTACCCCCATAGGTAGTAACCGCAACCAGGGTACGAATATTTCTCAGATTGGGGGCAAGCTTTCCTTCACTGAGCTTAAAGGCAACACCCGGTACACAGACACGATCAAAGAATCCTTTCAGTATGGCTGGGAAGCCAAAAATCCATACCGGAAAAACCAAAAAGAGTGCCTCGGTATTTTGCAACTTAGCCACATATTCTTTAACGGGCTCGATATTATCTGGCTCATCGTGATAAATTCTTCTCTCATGTTCTGACAGAATTGGATCAAATCCTTCCCTGTACAGGTCGATATCATCAACTTCCCATCCCTTGAGGGCAAGTTCATCCAAAACTGCCTGATGAAGTGATGCTGAAAAACTTTCAGGAACGGGATGGGCGAATACGACCAGGGATTTCATCTTAGGCTACTTGAATTCCAGGGTATGAATACATTTTCGAGTAATTCCAATCAGGATCATCCCAAGCGATCATTTTACCCGGATTAAGGAGTCCCTTCGGGTCAGCTTCCCGTTTGAAATCCAGTTGCCTCGTATCTACCGTTTGACGGCCACCTTCTTCCAAGGTATATCTGTGGGGATTGAAGATCATGCATCCCATTTCCTCATGCAATCTGACAATTTCATCCAGCCTTTCTTCCGTGGTGTATTGGACAATCGGCAGACCGGCAAATATGACCTTGCCGTTTTCCCTCATGACCTCCAGATGCTGCAGAACTTCTTCCCCGAATTCCTTCCTTACCTTTGAAATCAGTTCAAAGTGGCTGGGATAACCATAGCGAACCTGCAAATAGGTAATGGTTGGATCAATTCTCAATGCCCGAAGAGTCGTATGATTCCATGCATATTCAAAAACCGGTCCGGGATTGCGGGGCCAATCATTGTCATCTGATCGGTAAATGATTTCGGCTTTTCCGTTTCTGGCAGTGTAGGTCAGAAAAGCATCCATTGCATGCGGTGCGACCATAAGTGCCACAAGATTGGTGTCTTCAGACACATAGGGTTTGATACGTGGAAAATACTTATGGGGAATAGGGGCCTCACAAGGTGTGGCCAATTTGATCAGGATACCATCCTGATTGGCGAGATCTGCCGAGAACTTGACTGATTCCATGAAATCATCAAAACCCAGGAAGAGCCCAACCCACTCATAGGCAGGAGCAAGGGGCATTTCCAGTTCGGTAATCACGCCATTGGTACCGTAGGCATGAGAAACCCTGGGGATTTCCTCGCCGGTAAAATCCAGTATTCTGGGGTTCTCCTCCATGGTAACCACACGAATTCGGATAATGTTGCCTATATCCCTGAGTTGTCCCCATTTGCAGGAACCTACGCCACCTGATCCACCGGCAATAAATCCACCAATCGAGGCGGTTGCCCAAGTCGAGGAAAACATCCTGATCTCCTGACCCGAATCCTCCTTGCAGGCAAAATCCAAATCCTTGAGCAGACAACCTGGCTCGACAATGACCCTCCCCGGGTGTATTTCCTTGACCTTGGTCATCTGGTTCATATGGATAATGCAACCACCTGCCAAGGGCATCGCCTGACCGTAGTTACCAGTTCCGGACCCTCTAACCGTAACTGGTATTTCGTATTTGTAACAAACCTTGAGAATCTTGATGACATCGTCCTGGTTTTGAGGTGATACAGAAAAATCTGCCTTGATATGGTCCAGTCGATCTTTCAAAACCGGCGAATACCAGAAAAAGTCTCTGCTCTTGGCTGACAGGGCAGAACCTGAATCAATCAATTCAAATTGGCTCAATTCATCTTTTGCTGCTTGTAAATTACTGTTCATTAAACCTCCATAAGGTGATCTAGTTCAGAATAATCGGGTAATTTTCGATCTATTTGCCTACCATTTCTTACTACAACCCTGTCCGTTTGTGGGCGTGAAAAAAACTCGTTCATGTTTCTTCCCTTGAAAAGGACAAAATCGGCAGGGTATCCTGATTCGAGTTTCATGGCTCGAAAGCCACAAACCCTGGCTGGTGTTTCATTAAAGGAACCGAACCAAGGAAATGTGGAATGGTCAAGATGGCAAATCCTGGTGGCTTGTCTCATTACCTCAACCATATCCAGATCACCATAGGCAAAAAAGGGATCCCTCGTATTATCAGAGGCAAAACTGACATCTATTCCCTTCTGGATCATTTCATGTACGAGTGTTACCCCTCGCCATCTTGGGGTTGTTTCGGTACCCCTATCCTGGAGATACATGTTGCACATCGGCAGCGAAACGACATTCATGCCTGCTTCGGCAACCAATTCCAGGGTTTTTTCGGCTTCACTTTCCTCCTGTTGGGCTAGGGAACAGCAATGGCCGACAGTCACCGGGTATTCAAACTCCGTTTCAATTACGGCCAGAGCAATTTCCTTCAATGAATTCGAGGCAGCATCCTTGGTTTCATCGGTATGAAAATCAACTGCCATTTGTCTTTCCCGGGCAATTTGCAAAAAGGTTCTGATCCTGTCTGCTAGATCTGGACAGGGATAGGTTACACAACCGAGCACTCCATTACTGGATTGGGCTGTATCGGCAATTTCCAAAAATGATTGGTCCTTGGATACCATTTCGATGCCCAGAATTGTAACTGCCTGCAATTCGATCCTGTTTTTCCATTCCTCCCGGGTCTCACGGAAAACCGGCCAGGAAATCCTGTGTTGGGGCGAAGCTGAATCGAGGTGTGTCCTTATGGCCCGGGTTCCATGGGCATAAGCGCATCTCAAGGCGAAATCCATCCGTTGGCGGACATCTTCCGCTTTCCAGTTTCCTGTTCTGTCATCGAAGACCGTGTTAAGCGCTCCCTCGAAAGTTCCATCTGGATTAGGTGATCGGGGCCAGATATGTCCCTTGTCAATATGCGTATGCATGTCTACAAACAACGGGAATATCAAACCCCCTTGCCCATCAACAGCATTTTCAGATTTATCCGCGATGATCTTCCCGCCACCGACTGAAAGCGAACTTTTTCGGAAATGCAATTTGCCGTCGGAAAGAATTTCGGGGATAACTACATTTTCAACTGTCCAGCCATTGGTCGATGGGAGATTGATGAAGTCCACTAGTTTTCCTTTTGAAGTGCACTCTCATGCCATTTGTGCAACAGCAGGTGGCTCAGAAAGGAAAGAATGGCAAAAATGAATACTCCGGTGCCGGCTATGAGCAGGAGGGCGGCAAACATTCTCGGAATATTGAGCCTGTATCCGGCTTCCAGAATGGTATAGGCCAAACCTGAACCGATACCTCCCGTACCAGCTACATATTCTGCGACCACAGCACCAATGAGGGCCAGTCCACCGGCAATTCTCAGACCACCAAGAAAATAGGGAAGGGCCGAAGGTATTTGCAGATGAAGCAGTTTCTGCCACCGGTTTGCACCATAGATCTTGAACAGATCCTTGAGATTATGATCTACCGAATTGAGACCAAGGGTGGTGTTGGACAATATGGGAAAAAATGCAACGATCCAGGCACAAAGAAGAAGCCCCACCGTTCGATTGTCCACATAAATGAAAATCAACGGAGCGATCGAGATGATGGGTGTTACCTGCAATATAACAGCATATGGGAAGAATGAGATTTCAAAGAATTTTGACTGGGTAAACAGGATGGCCAGACCTACACCCCCAACAACGGCAACTGCCAAGGCCATCAGAGTAATCTGTATCGTAACTTGCAGGGCACTCAACAAGATCTGAATATCCTGGATTAAGGTAGTAACAACCAGAAAAGGATCTGGCAATATGTAATGGGGAATGTTGTTTACTTGAACTGTCCAGTACCATAAGTAGATGGTAATCATGAAAACAATAATGGGCATAACCCATTTGCCAATTTTGATGTTCCTTTCTTTTCTTTTTTTCAGTAATTCATTTTTGTCCACCACCTTGTTAGGGGATGGGGAATCTACCTTGATGTCAGTGCTTGCCATTTAATTTTCCATTGCCAATTTGAGTGCTTCGGAAGTATTCCTGCAAATTACTCCATAACTGGATGAAGTTCGGAATGATTCTCCTCTGGGATAAGGTTCATCAACACCCAGTTCCTGAATGACCCGACCCGGTCTTGCTGCCATTACTGCAATACGATCGGACAAAAAGACACTTTCAAAAACTGAATGGGTTACAAAAATTATTGTACATCCCAATGTTTCACGAAGGGCCAACAAGTCATTGTTCAGTTTGAACCGGGTTATTTCATCAAGTGCGGCAAAGGGTTCATCCATCAAAATGACTTTAGGGTCGGTAACCAACGCCCGGGCTATTGATACCCGCATTTTCATGCCACCTGATAGCTCACGTGGATAGCTTTTGGTGAAATCCTTTAGGCCGACCAATTCAAGACTTCGCTCAACTTCGTCCTTTTTTTCCTTGAACGACTTGTTCTGCAGGCGAAAGGGGAGCCAGACATTTTTTTCGACTGTTGTCCATGGCAATAATGTGGCCTCCTGAAACACCACCCCAATTGCACCACTTCCATGACTAACCTTCCAATCAACCTCACCAACTGTAGGTTCGGTCAGTCCGGAAATAATCCTCAGGGCAGTAGATTTGCCGCAGCCAGAGGGGCCCAAAAGGGAAATAAAATCCCCGGAATGGATCTTCAGATCCATATCCCTGAGTGCAACTATATCCTCGGAAAATGTCTTCCCTACTTTCTTCAATTCCAGAAGGAGGGGTCTAGAATCATTATTCAAATCAATTCACGTATAAACAATAGGTTAGGAAAGGGTATGCCAATCATACCCTTTCAATTGATTAAAATATTGGGAATAGGACTATTTCAAGTCCATTCCTACGCCTTTGTTGACAAAGTCGGTGTTGATGGCTGCGATGTAATTTATATCAGCTGACAAGACTCCAGCAGCAACCATCTTGTTGAAGAAATCAGTAGCTTTCTCTTCGGTCAAGGCGCCAATTCCCATCTCAAGTGCATCACCTGAATCAACAATACCACGTTCCAGCATCTTGCTGACAGCATAGGCAATTTTGTCATCAGTCATTTCAGGATTATCTGCCTTGATCAATTCATCGGCGGCTGAACGATCATTATACAGATAGTTGTACCACCCGATAATCGAGCCATCGACAAAACACTGAACAATTTCCGGTTTGTTGGCAATGGTATCAGCCATTGTCTCGATTGTGGTTGCATAAGTCGAATAACCTGCATCGGCAATCAGGAAAACGTCAGGAACAAATCCACCTTCCTTTTCCACAACATATGGTTCTGAGGAAAGGTAACCTTGCATCCCCTTGTTTTCGTCAGCCAAAAAGGGTGCAGGATTAAAGGTGTAGGGGATCCGCTGTTCATCGGTAAATCCATATTGAGCCTTCATCCATCGATAATATGACCTGAAACCATTATCACCGATCAAAAGAGTCAGGTTCTTGAGATCTTCAAATGTTTCAGCCTTACCTGGATGAGCCAGGATCACTTGTGGATGCTTTTGGAAAATCGCAGCCACAGATACAACAGGGATTCCTTGTTCAACTGAATTGAAGGCCTGGTTCAGGTCTCCACCCATGTGAAACTGCATTTTGCCAGCCAGCATCAGGGCACGGTTATTGACCTGTGGACCACCTGGTAGGATGGATACATCCAATCCACAGGCTTCATAGGTGCCATCGGCAACTGATTGATAGAAACCACCATGTTCGGCTTGAGCAAGCCAATTAGTTCCAAAGACAACTTTTTCCAAATGATCTGACGAATGAGCAGACGAGAAAATGAAGAATGGTATGATTACAAATAGGGAACGCAAAAAACGCATTAATTTATCCTTAATTTGATATGAAGATACGAGTTCAAATAATTTTGAATTCCCCGCTAATCTTGTAATACAAATGACAAAACTTGCAACAAAAAAACTTTTTGTGTTGATAACTTCTGTGGTCAATTTAAAATCAAATATCTTTTACATAACCATCAATAGGGATTGGGAGACAATTCATGGTTCCTTGCCTTACGAATGATTCACATACATTCATCGCCAATGAAATTTATACATGTGGAATTGTCAATAATGCACAAATAACCCCACCAGCAAAGAAGGTACGGCTGAATACGGCCGATGCCGAATCAATCAGAAGAAAAGTTTTGGATTGCTATATTGATGATGGTGATACCAGATTGGGCTACAAGGTTGGGTTTACTTCGAAAGCAGTCCAGAGTCAGCATGGTATAAGTGAACCGGAATTTGGCTATCTGACCAGCAGGATGAAACTGACCAATCAGGGACAAATCCCTATTCTAGGCACGGCAACAGTCCTTGTTGAACCGGAAATTTGTTTTAAACTTGCTGACGGTTTGAAGGGTACGGAATTATCCGTTGAGGATGTTCTGGAGAAAACGGAAAGAATCTATTTGTCCCTTGAATTGGTGGAGAGCAGGGTGGGGTTGACCTCGGGAATCGACAATGTGATTATGGACAATGTCGGAGCATCAAGGATACTGATTTTCGAACCGGGTTTTTCACCAGGAGATTTCGATTTGGAAAACACTACGGTTAACCTGATGGTAGATGATTTGCACTTTACTGGAAAAACCTCGGATGTATTGGGAAATCCTGCCAACTCAGTCATTTGGCTCAACAAGAGACTGACTAAATTGGGACCATTGGGAGGACAACTCGGCAAGGGAGATTATGTTATGACCGGTTCACCAATCAAGCCAGTTCCTTTGGTCAAGGGATCAATGATCAAGGCTGAATGGTGCGGCTTTGGTACAATTGAAGTTGAAATGGTCTAGTATTTTGGAAAGGGAATGCCAATGGTTGAAAAGAAAGGGATCATTCCGAAGGGTATAATGAGGCCCTTTGCCAACTATTCACATGGAATGAGGATAGATGGAGTTACAAGCCATCTGTTGATTTCAGGGCAACTTGGTATTAACCAAGATGGTATTATTCCCGAATCAGTCGAGGAACAGGCTGAATATTGTTTCGCCAATATTGCAGCCATACTGCGTGATGGGGGAATGGATAAACAGGATGTAGTTAAAATCACAACCTTTGTCACTAAAAGAAAGTACCTCAAACCTTATATGAAAATCAGGGACGAGTGGATCATGAATCTTGCAGTACCTCCTACATCCACCCTCTATATTGTTTCAGGATTTGCCAGACCGGAATTCAAAATTGAAATTGAAGCGTTAGCCATGAAGTAGCTGGCAACCTCAAACAAAAAAATCTGAGGCCTGAAAGTCAGAATTTAATCAGTTTGACATTTGATCCCATATGAAAAGGGGGCAGGAAATACAGAAAATTAAAGACAAATTAAGTGAAATTACTTAAAATACAGACATATTGTTTCCCAAAAAGGGAATTTGATGAATAAATCTGTGGAATATATTTCAAGTAGTTCAAATCAGGCAATGAGTGAAAAAATCAAAAAATACGTATACGAGAAGGAGTTGTATCGACTTCAACTTGAACTGATAAAACTGGGAGAATGGGTAAAATTCAACAAACTAAAAGTTGTTGTTGTTTTTGAAGGCAGGGATGCTGCCGGTAAAGGTGGGGTGATAAAGCGGATTACCCAACACCTCAATCCCAGATGGGTACGGGTTGTTGCTTTACCTGTACCTACAGAAAGAGAAAAAACACAATGGTATTTTCAAAAGTACTGCAATCATTTCCCGGCCGCTGGAGAAATCGTCCTTTTTGACCGCAGTTGGTATAACCGGGCTGGGGTTGAACGGGTAATGAATTTTTGCACGGAGGAGGAATATCATGAATTCCTTCGTTCCTGTCCGGAATTTGAACGGATGTTGATCAGATCGGGAATCATTTTGGTGAAATACTGGTTTTCCATTTCTGACGATGAACAGGAAAAGAGATTCCAAAGTCGACTGAAAGAGCCTCACAAGCGTTGGAAACTATCGCCCATGGATTTGGAATCCAGAACCAGATGGGAAGAGTATTCCAAGGCCAAAGATATAATGTTTGCACATACCGATACGAAACAATCTCCCTGGTATGTTGTAAATGCGGACACTAAGAGACATGCCAGGTTGAATTGCATTCACCATTTCCTGTCCTTGATTCCCTATGAAGATCTAACCCCTAAGCCCATAGAATTGCCCAAGAGGACCGAGCCCAAAGGATATGTCAGACCCCCCATGGAATATCAGACCTTCATACCGGAAATTTATGGAAGTTAAATTGAAGTGGCCGACAGGTTTGGATGCTTGAATTTAACCACAAGCACAGTTCAGAGTGCGTATCTGTAGTCAAGAAATAGATGTCAGCAAACCAGAGCCAGGACTGCCTTTTACATCAGGAAGAAAAGCAAAATCTAAATCTCATCTTACTTCATGCCATTCCTACTTGGGCACGAATGGATCCTGCATCATCGGGGCGGGATGCAATATATCCGAGTAACTCGTCCTTTACATCGGCATGTTCGGGCATGTCGAACAAATTCGTAATTTCATCAGGATCAGCGACCATATCGTAAAGCTCACCTGCGCCTGATTGTAAATCTATGGTCAATTTATGTGTTTTTGTCCGCACCGTTCGCAGACTGAGGCCAACGCCAACGCGTGTAGGCAATAACTCCCATTCGTTCAAGGCAAAATCACGTTTTGCTTCGTCAGTTTCTACCAATGGTCGAAGGGATTCACCATGTTGGGTCTGGAGTGGTTCAGCGGCTCCATAGTCAAAAAAAGTCGGACCAAGATCAAGTGTTGAAACAGGTTCTTTAACCACTTTGCCTTTAGGAATGTTCGGGCCACGCATGATCATGGGTACACGAAGAAGCCCATCGTAGTGCATTGGCCCTTTCAAAACAAGACCATGATCACCTAGCCAGTCGCCATGATCGGAAATATAGATAACGATGGTATTCTTGGCGAGACCTGTTTCTTCTAGTGCAATCAAAATGCGACCGACATTGTGGTCGATAAGTGCAATCTGACCGTAGGTGTTGGCAATGATCTCGCGCAGTTGATCGTCTGATTGTTCGATAATTCGGCTATAGGATTTGCGAATTTCGACACCTTTCTTTTCGCCAGTTGGCTCAGCTGTTAAAACCCTCTTGTGCCACCAAGGTTTTCCTTCAAAGGTGCGCTTGCGATACTTTGGAAGATCAATTTTTGCTGGGTCGTGAAGGTACGACCATGGTTCTGGAGCATCAAATGGGTGATGTGGGTCGGGAAAGCTAACCCACGTACAGAATGGTTCGTCTCCGCGACCGTATTTAAGCCACTCAATGGTGCGATCTGCAGTCCAAGTAGTATTGTGCCATGCAACTGGCAATTTGGAATGCCAGGTTTGTGCGGCTTCTTTTGTTTCAGCGGCATTTTCCCGGTAGAGCATATTCTTTTGATCTCCTCGCCCATCGGCATAGAACCAGCGCTCATAATGCTGCCCGTTGGGAGGTTTTTCTGGCAGGAACCAGTTATGCCCAACCAGCATCATCTCGATATGGTCAAAACCCATATAGGGTCCAAACCATGTGTCAGGGAAATTAGCTGAGGATTTAAGGCATTCCGGCGTACCTGTTGGTTCAAAAGTGTGAAAGGTGGAAAAATGTGCCTTGCCGAAAAAGGATGTTTCATATCCAACTGCTGCCATTGCACCTGCAAAGCCTTTTTCACCAATCTCAGGATCAAGATCTATACCATTGTCATGGACACCATGGGTTCGGCAAAGTTGCCCGGTTAAAATTGATGCCCGTGCAGGTTGACACACAACTGTAGGTGTAATGCAGTTGGAAAAACGGGTACCATCTGAGGCAAACTGGTCCAGGTGCGGGGTCTTGATGTTTCTTCCTTCAAAACCGAAACAATCGGCACGGTGTTGATCGGCCGAGATCAAAAGAATATTTGGTCGCATCATGATAAAGGCCTTCGCAGATTGTAGGCAACCACGAAGATTGCCAAGACTATAAATATAAATGCAATGGGACTTTTAAGTAAGAAAAACGGGTCTGCACCCGTGGCAGCAAAAGCCTGCCGTGCTGTGGCTTCAAGGTTTCCAGCAAGGATGAAGGCTATAACAAAGGGCAAGGGTGACATACCCACCCGACGCATTACATAACCCAAAAGACCGAAAAAGATGGTGATCCATATGGCAAGCATAGAAGTTTCCTGGACATAAATTGCTGTTAACGTAAGCAACAGGATTATGGGCAAAAGGCGATTCTTGGGAATACGTGCCATGACGCCAACCAAGCGCATGAAGATGCCACCAATGGTCCAGTTTAATGCATTGGCCAAGAACATTGCCGTGAAGATTCCGAAAACCATCACCATCTCAGGGTTCATGACGCTGTCACCTATGCCACCGCCCAAGCGAAATACAGATGGTCCAGGGTTAAATCCACCAATTGAATCCATCGCTAGAATCAGAAATACCGCCGCCGCATTTCCCGGAATTCCAAGCGATAAAACCGGGATCAAATTTGCTCCAGAAACTGAACTATTAGCAGCCTCTGTCGCTGCGATTCCCTCCGGCGCACCTTCGCCAAAATCAGGAGCATTGTCTGGTTTGGCGTTAGCATAATGGCGTTTGGCCGTGGTGTACCCCAAAGTCGCCGCCAATGTGGATCCTATACCAGGCAAGGCGCCTATGCAGGTACCTATTAGAGCCGACCGTCCAATATAAGGCAAGAGCCTGCGCAGGTCATTGCGCGATAAGGCTGAACTTTTACCTGAAGCAACTTGAGACATCGTGTTGGATTGGGTTGTACGATGAAGATCTTCCAATGATTTGAATACCTCGCCCAGGATCAGGACACCCAGAACAGCGGCAGCTATAGGAATACCTTCGGCCAAGCTTGACTGGCCCATGGTCAGACGGGGGTAGAAATCTTCACCAGTAGCAATCATGGCGGCCAACAGGCCCAATCCCATTGAAATCACCCCTTTACCCACGGATCCGCCAATGACAGAGGCAATAAATGCCAATGATAAAATTAATAAAGCCGTTTTTTCTGGAAGGTCCAGATACCTTTCTACCAAAATAGCCAAAAAAGGTGCACAGACCACCAGCACGATATCAGAAAATGTATCACCTGATGCAGATGAAAAATGGGCAATGCGGAGAGCTCTTTTTGCTTCCCCCTTTTGTGCCATTGGATAACCATCAAGGGTGGTCATATAGGCATCTGGTGTACCGGGTGTATTAAACAGTATCGCCGGCACTGCCCCACCTACAGTAGCCCCTTTCATAATGCCAATCAAAAACCCCAAAACGGGCAGTAGGGCGTCATTCGAAAATCCGAAAACGGAGATAAGGATCGGTAATGAGATTGCCATTGCCATAGGCCCAGCAAGGCCAGGTGTCGCACCAACGGTAATGCCTAACAGAAACCCACCAAATACCATTATTACTACGATGGGTACACCCAGAACAGGTTCTGATAGAAACACGGCAAGAACGCCCGCAACAATGTGATCCCAAACGCCTATTAGACATCTCCATTTGGTGGCAAGAGCAAATCATCAAAGGGCATGTCGTAAAGCAGTGCAATGATCAATGAGGTTGCAAATCCAATAGCGAATCCACGAATGCTTAAACGCCGTGAAGCGGTTGCAATCAGACCACCAATCATCATGGTTCCGCCCACAAGAAACCCGATATAATTCCACGGCGGGGTTGCTCGCAAGGGACGATACCCCCCCCCCTCGAATCCCATTGCAACAATAGGACCCGTATAACGCATAATTATCAATGAAATTGCGAAAATGGCCAATAATTGCAAGATCCAAATCACATTCTTACGAGTGAATGTGTGACCCTGGCTAGGCTGAAGCCAAGTCATGATCGCACCTAAAGTGATGATGACACCTGTTATTGTTGGTGCCAAGGCATCACCAATCACAAATTTACGCCGGACTTTCTCGACCAATCCTGTTTCTGTATCCAGAGGTATCCAGACAAAGACAATCAGAATAGAAAAAGCCAAAAAGAAAAGGGCCAACCAACGATCGGATGATGATCCTGATTTCATGTGTTGGCCCTTCTCGTAATTTACTGCACTGCTGCCATCAAGGCGGAGGCAGATTCAAAATCGCTTTGCAACAAGGCATCCAGCTCAGCACCTTGGATAGTTATAGCACCGCCGAAGGCATTGTTTATCATCCCTGACGCTTGTCCAGATTTGGTCGCTTCTACGATGGCTGCAGTGATGGCGTCACGTGCCTTAGGGTCCATGCCACCTGGGGCAACAAATACGAAATAGCCATCTGCGTTGTATTGTACACCTAGGTCGGCAAATGTTGGTGCATCTGGCGTTTGCACAAGGGGGGTGGAAAGAGCCGAGGCAAGATTTACCAGATCCCCGGAGGCCACTCCTTTACGCTGAATGCCAGCCATGAATCCCAGGTCCATATCTCCAGCTTGTACGCCATTCATTACAGCCCTACCGCCAGCGACTTGAACAATGTTGAATTCGACGCCTTGGGCTTCACCAAGCAGGAATGCTAGGTCAGAAAGCTTGGGCGACATGGTACCAAATCGCAAGTTACCGTTTTGGGCCTCAGCAAGCATATCCTCAAAAGAATTCCAACCTTTATCCACTTTGGCAACGACACCCATTTGGAAACCTGCTGTGGTTGTAAGCCCTGTGAAACCTGAGGGAACGATACCAGAACCCTTGGATGCTGCAGCGTTATATCCCAGTGACTCAGTTACAACCATTGCGATTGCAGTACCATCTGCAGGCATATCCCTCAGGGCAACAAGTGCGTTCACACCACCTTTTCCGGTAACCTGTTCTGGAATCACCTCCCAGCCTGTTGCCTTTTGAATATCATCTGCAATCAGGCGTGCTTGGGTATCAGCTCCTCCACCAGCTGCAAAGGCGATGATCATCTTGATCGGCCCTGAAGGTTTCCACCCATGCCCATCTGCCTGGGCAACAGAAATTGATGCAACTGAGAAAGTTGCTATGAGTGCAGCTTTCAATATTTTCTTCATGTATTTTACTCCCTATAGTTTTGTTCACAAAATCAAACCAAAAATCCGTTGATTAATCATGTTTTGGAAATCAACTGATCGGTGAGTTATGTGAAAATTTCAGTATCATTTACCATTTCTGCCAACAATTAAAACCCGATTAGATATATCACCTTCAAAGAAAATCGATTTTTGACTTCTATTTGTCGATTAAAGGCAGTTTTTTTCAGTATAATTGACCATAATGAAACCACGGTACAATAATTGCATACATGCCTCGCTCCTACCGGTCAGGGGAGCACAAAACCTGGTCATTCTCCAACTTGTCTAGGCCAGTTGCATGATCAGCACCCAAAGGGTTCAGTAGCATGATGTCCAGAATCATCTGGCCGTCAAGCCAGCCCTGGAAATAAATTTTGATCTTGACCGGAAAGAATTTTTTACTAAACATTTTGCTCACTCGTTAGGTCGGTTTAATGTTTTTCTGATGAAAGCTCAAAAATGCCTTCGTCACAAGGATCTAGCGATTTTTTTTATTTTGATTGCTGACCAGGGAGAACTGTAGTTTCATGAAAAATCATTGGAAAAGTTGCTCTTGACCGAAGTGTCTTCTGATACTAGAAAATTATTTTGCGTTGTGTACAAAATTGAAGCCGCATCAAAAATCAGGGACATCGAATGAGTACTTCAAACCTCCTTGTGATAATGTCTGATGAACATCAAGCACGTGCCTTGGGTAGTGCGGGTCATTGTTTTGTAAAGACTCCTAACATTGATGCATTAGCCGCTAGTGGAACCAGGTTCTCCAATGCTTATACACCAAGTCCAATCTGCGTTCCTGCGCGGGCGAGTTTTGCCACTGGATTATACCCTCATCAAACACGCTTGTGGGACAATGCCATGCCGTATGATGGCTCGATAAAAGGTTGGGGTCATGCGCTCCAAGACAAAGGTGTTACGGTCGAAAGCATTGGTAAGTTGCACTACCGTGCTGAGGAAGATCCAGCCGGTTTTGACGTCGAGCATATTCCCATGATGGTTGCGAACGGTGTTGGAATGGTCTGGGCAAGCATTCGCAAAGAAGATGAACGTATTGTGGGGCCGAAACGGATGCTTGGTGATTACATCGGTCCAGGCAATAGCAAATACACCGACTATGATGAGGCGGTTGTTGAACGAACCAAAGACTGGATCAAGGATCACGCAAATGATGATAAACCTTGGTGCCTCTTTGTAGGGCTCGTTGCCCCGCATTTCCCATTGGTGGTGCCTCAAGAGTATTTTGACCTCTATCCATCAGAGATTATGCCATCAGTCAAATTGCACCCAAAAGATGGATACAAGCGTCACCCTTGGATCGAAAAACAAAATGCTTTCATGGACAGTGAAAGCCGATTTTCTGACCAGTCCGAACGATTAGCCGCAATGTCTGCTTACTTTGGGCTATGCACATGGCTAGACCACAATGTCGGTCAAATATTGGAATCTCTAGATCAGGCCGATCTGACTAAAGCCACAACAGTGGTTTATACCTCTGATCATGGCGACAATGTGGGAGCACGAGGCCTTTGGGGAAAATCCAACATGTATCAGGAAAGCGTTGCCATTCCGATGGTTATGGCGGGTCCGGGTATACCAATCGGCGTCTGTGAAACGCCGGTGAGCCTACTGGACCTTTCAGTAACAATCGCTAAACATTTCGACACTGACATCCAGTCGGCGGAAGGTATGGCCGATCTCACCTCAATTCTGAAACAACCGGAAGACAAGGGACGTGTGGTCTTTTCTGAATACCATGCGGCAGGTGCGGTTTCGGGTGCATTCATGCTGCGAAAAGGCCAATGGAAGCTGATTCACTATATCGGCTTTGAAGATGAGCTCTTTGATCTGGAAAATGACCTAGAAGAGCTTGTGAATTGTGCAACTGTTCCCGAATGCGCGACAATCTTGGAAGACTTACATGCCGAGTTGCGAAAGATTTGTGATCCTGTCGCGACCGATACCCTGGCTTTTGCCGACCAAACCGCACTGATCGAAAGTTACGGTGGTCGTAAGGCCGCGCTAAAGCTTGGGGCTCTAGGGGCTACGCCCCCGCCGGAAGCAATAAGATGAAGCTGACGATTCTTGGCTCTGGATCACCTGAAGCGTATGAGCGGCGCGCCTCAAGTGGTTATTTGATTGAAGTTGGGTCTGATCGTATTCTCTTTGATTGCGGTGGTGGGGTGTTTGACAATCTCCTGCTCTCTCAACGATTTCCATCCTTTATCACGCATATCGTCTTTTCGCACCTCCATTCCGATCATATGATGGATTATGCACGCCTAGTGCATGCCTCTTGGGATGAGGGTGGCAAGCCGATCAAAGTTTTTGGCCCACCCCCTATCAAAACTATTACAGAAGGCTATTTTGGATCTGACGGCGTTTTGGCCCATGACTTGCGTGCACGCACTGAACTGCCCCAAAGCCAAGAGGTTTGGCGATCCCGCGGCGGAGTTATGCCACGTCCCTGGCCTGCTCCCGAAGTTGAGGAAATCATATCAGGTGACACCATCGAAGGTAATGGATGGCGTATCCAATCCTGTAATGCCCCGCATGCGCAACCATTTCTTGAATGTATGGCTTTCGCACTGACCCATCAGGGCAAAAAATTCGTTTATTCAGGTGACGCGGGCCTCTGTTCAGAGATTGAAACTCTTGCCAAAAATGCCAACCTATTATTGCACTGGTGCTACCGTCTTGATGGCGAAGTGGTGTCACCCGAAATGGCCTTGGCAGCACCGACCCCTATGGAGATTGGTGAGATGGCAAAACGTGCTGGCGTTCGTTCGTTAATTCTTACGCATTTTCGCAAGCATATGGATGATCCTGCGCACCACGATAACGCCATAAAGAGGGCCTCGGATGCTTTCGGCAAGACCATTGCCATTGCCGAGGATCTTCAGCAGATCGAGATTTGAGGGGAAGTAGAAGTCCACTGGATAGTCTTGTTCACAGATACACCAAACATGATTGTGATATGTGAAAAGCTATTGACAGAACACGTTACTTACCTGGCCGCATTCAGATCAGGATTTTTGTCGACGGAGCTACCTTCGCTCCCGAATAAGGTATGGACCGAATGTTAGAATCTAGACATCGATCCTAAAAGATTTTTGAGACAAGAAATCGATAATCGGTGGATTGAACCTCATGACAGACCTAGCATCTTCAATATCTTCAAGGCACTATCAAGTTTGATGTTTGTCTTTCCTTGTTCAAATCTGTTGAGTGTGGGCTTGCTCACTTCTGCAAGGACAGCCAGTTGTTCTTGAGTCAATTTCTGCTCCTTGCGACGTTTTACTGCTTCTTGGACAAAGCTTTGCCAATTAAGCTGAATGTTCCGTTCCATCTCTTATCCATCAATTTGATCAATTTATCTCTTAATTTCTTCGATCCGATAGGGGAATCGTTAATCGCATCCTTAGCTGCCTCTCTATTTTTGGCCAATTCCATGGCAGCCATATTGATTACTGCTGGTGATAATCCAAACTCCTCTCCAAGCAAAACGAGATGACGACTTTTGAGGTCACTAATTGGATGGTTTTTGGAACCGGCGATTGTTAACGCCAGAGTTTTATAATCGTAAAGCGAAGCGGCGATTTGGTCATAGCTCGGAGTCAATCGCAAGCCACCCTTCGTATGAAACATTGCAAAGTTCTTGAGTTGCATATCGGTATTCCCCATAAGCAAACCAGCTAAAATTCGACGATAGAGTATGTAGACTTGCGTTGGCACGCACCCATTAGTCTCGAGAAGGAATTTTGCCATGTCCTTATACGCGCCATCATACTTGGTTTGAGATTGCCTGTTGAGCAGCTGGTTATATTCCTCAAAATGCAATCGACTCTCAGAATTGCGATCAAATCTCTTGATTAGGAGTGCCGGTTCGTCCAATCCCATGACTTCATCAATGGTTAATTGAACAATCTCATCTTTTGGCAACAATGCCTTAAACGCTACCGTGGTCAAGTATTCATTTTCAATTAAATCGGGATGAGCCGGCGTTGGAAATTTGGCTATATGTGTGCTTAACTCATCCATACGAGTGGGTCTATATATTCCACCTTCCTTTATAACAGCAAGCTTTGGCTGCACTCCAGATAAAGATGCCCGGCAGGTTAAAACCGCCAATTCCTTCGGACTATTCATATCAAGCATCGACTTGCTCAGATTAGAAGGTATCGGATCATAAATTGAAACTGCCCCAGCACAATCAAACCCGAATGCCAGGAGCAATTCAAAGCGTGAAACTATTCGCCGACCAAGCAAACGACTTTGCAATTGTTCCAGCCATCCTTCGGAAACCAGATTGTCAAAAAAAGGATGTAAGCCGTAATTACTGATATACGGTTCAGAGCGTACAGGCAAAGTATGAGCAATTGCAGGGTAACCACCTTCAATATAACTCGTATCATAATTGAATGAGATGCTATCACCTGGTTCTTCGCGGACATAACCCACAAAGAGATCATGATAATAGACCTTGCCCCATAATAAGCTAGCCATAGATAAATTATTACTCTAATTCACTTAATTTAAAAGTTAATTATATTTTACTATTTTTAAATTTAAAGGCAAGATAGTTAATTAAATTTAATAATAATTTAACCAAATGTAAGGTCAGTATAATATATTTGATGTTTATATCCACACTTTATCAAACACAGTGAATTAAAGAATTAAAACCCACCCCATCTGTAGGATTAACAAAGTTGGCTAAAAGCAATCCTTATCGGGTTAGATACCTCAAAGTAATTACCTGGAGATAGAGGTCTCGACCAATGGAATGGAGTTTCAGATATGCCATTTGATAAATCTCATCTTTTTGAACTTATGGTTAAACGGAGATAACAACAGTTATACCTTACGATCAACATTTGTTTCGAATTAAAAGGGGGAGAATTGTAAGGAATGGCTGGGGTGGTAGGATTCGAACCTACGAATCACGGGATCAAAACCCGGTGCCTTACCGCTTGGCTACACCCCAATAATATTGGTTGGTCAAGAATAACAACCACCCGATGAGTTATATTCACTTGCTTTAATCTTCAAGCCATCAAATAAAACTCTTTGAAATTTTATTCACCCGTGAAATCAAAGTGATTTCAATATAGATTAAGGTGAATCTGTTTTCAGTTTAAACAATGAAACTCAAAAATTTATCCAAGAGTCTGATCAAAATCACCTATGGATGGTTCAGATTTAAGAATGTCTTTTACAAATCCGAAGATATTCTTCAATTCCTCAAAACTGCTGGTACTTTCACAAACGACAACCAGATTAGGAGTGTTTGAAGAAGCCCGAACCAGAAACCAGGAATTGTTTTCCAAAACGACCCTGGCACCGTTAAGGGTCATTATTTTGACAATTTTCTTGCCATTGACAAGACCATCTTCTAAATGAAATTTATTCAATTTTGTGGTTATTCTGTCCACCACCTCATATTTTTTCGAGTCCTCACAATAGGGAGACATCGTTGGTGAACTCCAGGTTTGGGGTAGTTCATCATAAAGATCGGATAGGCTGCTATCTGGGTTATCTCCCAACAACTTGCATACCTGCAGCGCAGCATGAAGAGAACAATCAAAGCCCAACCCGACGGGCGGGGAAAAATAGAAATGACCCGACTTTTCAATACCAAGGACTGCTCCAGCCTCATGGACCTGTCGCTTCATGTAGCTATGACCAGTCTTTCCATATTCAGTTTGTGCACCATTCAAGGCCAAGACGGGATCAGTGGAAAATAAACCAGTAGACTTGATATCCGCCACAAATTTTGCCCCTGGAATTTTTGATGACAGGTTTCTTGCCATCAGCAATCCGAGTTTGTCCGAATAAATCACTTCGGCATTATTGTCCACAACACCCAATCGGTCACCATCGCCATCAAACCCGAAAGCTAAATCAGCATTGGTTTCCCGGATTTTTCTTTTCATATCATCCAGCATGACCAAGGATTCCGGATTGGGATTGTAATTGGGAAAACTGGAATTTGGTTCGGTGTGTAATGGTATGGTTTCCATGCGAAGTTTTTTCAGAAGATTTATGGCGAAGTTGGAAGCTGTACCATTTCCGGTGGCACAAACGACTTTCAATTTCCTTCTGATCCGTACCTCTTTTGTCAAATAATAGATGTAATCATAAGCAATTTTTGAATAGGTTTTGTACTGACCGCCATCCCTCGATTGGGTTCCGCCAGAGTAAACAATGTCCTTGATTTCATTTATATCTTCTGTTGAAAGGGTAAATGGATGTTCCATTCCTACCTTGATTCCAGTCCAGCCATTGGGATTGTGTGACGCAGTTACCATGCAAACATTGGGTATTCCCAATTGTACACGGGCATAATAGGCCATGGGCGAAATAACCGTTCCGATATCCACAACCCTCATGCCGGAGCTGATTAAACCAATCATTAGGGCATTTTTGACCGCTGGTGAGTAGGACCGAAAATCACATCCGACAATTATATCATTGGGCTTGCCCAATTTGTTGATATAGGTTCCTATTCCCTTGCCAACCTCAGTCAAACCCAAATGGTTTATTTCTTCCGGGAACCTCCAACGGCAATCATATTCCCTGAAGCCATTAGGCGAGATCCATATATCTTCGTTGTAACTCCAGCTTTCAGGTGAGGGAGGTTGGTTCAATACCATTACGGGCCATCAAATTTCAACAGGATGCAGTTTGGCAATTCTATCCAATTTCATCAGGGTGTTCAGTATACCTTCCAAATCATTGAGTTTGATCATGTTCGGCCCATCACTTGGTGCGGAATCCGGATCATCGTGTGTTTCAAGAAAAACTCCGGCAACACCTACAGCAACGCTGGCTCTGGCAATAACTGGTGCGAATTCCCTTTGTCCACCGGAACTCTCATGCATACCACCAGGTATCTGTACGGAATGAGTTGCATCAATAATTACGGGATATGTTGTCTTGGCCAAAATAGGCAAGCTTCTCATGTCTGTCACTAAATTGTTGTAACCAAATGAAGTGCCTCTTTCACAGACCAGAATATTTTGGTTACCCGTACTGGCAATTTTTCCAATGGCATTTTGAATATCCCATGGTGCTAAAAACTGCCCTTTTTTCAAATTGATTGGCTTGTTTGTTTTCCCGGCCGCCAGCAACAAATCAGTTTGACGACAAAGAAAGGCAGGAATTTGCAGAATATCCACATTCCTGGCGACCTCGGCACATTGGCTGGGCTCATGGACATCTGTCAGAACCGGGCAACCGATTTCCTCTTTTACGGCTGAGAGTATTTCAAGCCCGGAATCCATACCGATTCCACGCTTGCCCGAAATAGACGTTCGATTGGCTTTGTCAAAGGAGGATTTGAATATGAGGTCCAAGCCCAATGACTTGCAGGTCTTGCTGATTTGTCCGGCAATTTCGAGGGTATGATCTCTGCTCTCTATTTGGCAAGGGCCGGCAATAAGAACGAAAGGTAACCTGTTTGAGACATTCAGGTTGCCGACTTGAACTGTTTTCATTTGAAAGAATCACTCAATTTGAGACAACTCAGGAAACAATTTCCTGCTTCTTGATCTTGAATATCCTACCGACAAAAATGGCAATTGCAGCACCCACCAGACTCAATAATGCTCCCATTTTGGCAGCGTCTTGAACAGGTCCGCTGTCAAAGGCAACCGTAGCCACGAACAAGGATACCGTGAACCCTATGCCGGCAATGAAACCAATGACAAGAATATCAATCAGATTCATGCCATTTGGCATTCCGAATTTGAATGGTACTGCACCTAACCATCCGAATAATAGGATTCCTATGGGTTTGCCGACCAGTAATCCTGCCAATACCAGATAGGTAGGAGTGCCTATGGAAGAAAACTCCACACCAGCATTGGCAAAGCCAAAAAAGAACAAAATGATTTCGACCGGAATTTTAAGTTTGTGTTCGATCTTGTTGAGGATATCGGTAAGGTGTTTTTCCTCATCGGCAAAAATCCCGAAAGTTGTATCGGCATGCGGTATTGCCGGAATTATCGGAAGTAATCCCAAGGCTGGATGGAGACCGGATTCCTGAAAACCATACCAGGACAATGCCCCGGCCACTGCATATGGCCAGAAAGAAAGGCGTTTGATCACCAGGTTAGGGAAATAATTTTCACCGTGATCCTTCGCCAGATACCTCGGCAACCAATTAAATACCAGATAGGTACCCACTGCGGCAAAAAGTGAAAGCAATAACCACTCAGGAGCCAATTCACCTGAAGGATAAAATACTGCCAGGATCAAAAGCCCACACGCATCGTCAGCTATCGCCAACAAGAGTAAAAACCTTACAGCAGGATGCCCGGCTCCAAAAATCACTCTACCGACCAGATATGAAAAGGCGATATCTGTTGCTGTTGGAATTGCCCAACCGTTGGCAACTGCAGAGTATGTTTCAGAACCCATAACATAGGCAATGCCGAGATAGACGACAATCGGGCCTATCATTCCCCCGGCAGTTGCAAAGAGAGGAGTCAGGGATTTTTTGCCCCTGAGAGAGCCGTTTTTCAGGGCAATAGCTTCCCAAACCTCTTTACCTGCAACGGCAAAGAAAAATGCCATCAAAATGTCATTAATGATATAATGGATAGTCAGTTTCCTGTATTCCGCACCCTCGGGAATATAACCGATGTAGCTTTTCTTGAGGAGAACGAAATCAACCAGTTCGTGATAGGAGTGTGGTGAAGTATTGGCCCATATAAGGGCAATCAGCGCACCTGATATCAATAATACAGAATATTGTGATACAAAGTTCCAAACTTTCATTTATTCACCTTTTGACCTATTACGTTTTCAAACCTTACTCATGATTAGTTTGGAGTAATTGTTGCGTTAAGAAAATCATTTGGTTTCAGCAAAATATCTGTGCGAAAATCAATTCATTTCCTGATAGTAACCTTAAATTATATCCAATACCAAAGAATTTCACTTAATTGCTAATCTAAATTTTTAAGTTAATTAGTCAAAATTCAGATCAATAATAATTTCCGGATAGCCTCAATTGAGCATAACGATAACCAGGGAATTCAAGGATGCCCTTGAATTACTGAAACATGGCAGGGAGCATCTGTTCATTACCGGGAAGGCAGGAACAGGAAAATCTACCCTCTTAAAATTATATCAGGAAACAATTCCTGATAATTCAGTCATACTCGCACCTACAGGCATTGCGGCCCTGAATGTGGGTGGACAGACCATTCATAGATTTTTCAAGTTCCGGCCGGGAACGACACCCGAAAATGTAACGAAAACCTTTATGCAAGGAAGTACCAGAAGAATTATACGCAACCTTGATGCCATAATCATTGACGAGGTGTCCATGCTGCGTGCCGATTTGCTGGATTGCGTGGATAAAATCCTCAGAAAATATGGTTGGGAAAGAAACAAGCCCTTTGGTGGCATCAGGATGATATTTTTTGGTGACCTTTATCAACTGCCACCAGTGGTCCCAAGAAATGAGAGAAACATTTTTCAGAAAGGAAGTCTTTATGAAACGGAATTTTTCTTTGATGCCCATGTGATGAAAGAGGTTCCATTTTTGCGGATTGAACTGACCAAGGTGTTCAGGCAAAAGGATGAGGAATTCATAGATTTTTTGAATCGGATCAGGGAAAACAGCATCACAAGTGAAGACATTGAATGGTTCAATCGGCAAAACATGGCAAGATTTGAAGAAGGCAAGGGAACCGGAACCAGGGATTATTTTGTCATCCTGACGAGTACTAATCGTCAAGCTGATGAAATCAATCTTAGGCATTTGGATAAGTTGGGACAATTGAATCCAATATATAAAAACAGTGCCGAAATTGTGGGTAAAATCAGCAGGGAAATGTATTCCGCACCCGAGGAACTCGTATTTTGTCGTGGTTGTCAGGTAATGATGTTGACCAATGATCGAAATAACCAGTTTGTTAATGGAACCTTGGGAATAATCCAGGGTTGCGACAGGGTTGGAGGGCAGGTGGAAATCAAATTACGCAATGGAAAAGTCATCAGTGTTGGAAAACATAAGTGGGAAGTCAATTCATATGGACTTCATGAAGGTAAAATTGTTTCTGTTCCCGAAGGATCCTTTACACAATTTCCATTCAGATTGTGTTGGGCCATAACCATTCATAAGAGTCAGGGCAACACCTTCGAGAACCTTGGTCTGATGCTTGGAAGGGCATTTGCCCCAGGTCAGACCTACGTGGCCCTGTCAAGGTGCACGACGCTTGAAGGCATAAAATTGTTTACTGAAATTCAGATGAGCGATATAATGACTGATCCCAGAATCGTAAGGTATTTCGAAAGAGAGAACATCGACTTCGAGACCTAATAACCTCTTTCGAAATCGACCACATTCTTCATCAGTTCGCCCTTGAGATTCCTTGCAATATTCCTCGCAATTGAAATCGAGGCAGTTGCAGGCCGGGTTTCTGACGAAATATGAGGCCAGATGGACACTTTGTCATGTTGCCAGAATGGGTGATTGACTGGTAGCGGTTCAGTTTTGAAGACATCCAGGGTGGCATGGGAAACCTGGCCATTTTCCAGTGCCTGAAGAAGGTCCGCTTCATTGATCAATCCACCTCGACCGGAATTGATCAGTACGGCACCACGCTTGATGAATTTCAGTGTATCCCGATTGATCAAATCTGTAGTCTCCCCAGTTAAGGGCAAAATCATCGAAATGATATCGGAAGAACCAAGGACATGATGAAGACCATCCTTGCCGTGAAAGGTCTGCACATCAGACATCTCCCTCCTTGTCCTGCTCCAGCCCATGACTTGAAAATTCAATGCTTTCACTGCATTCAAGCAGGCCAGACCCAAAACACCAAGCCCAAGGAATCCAACAACCCTTGATCGAGCCAGGGGAGGGCTGGTTTCCTTCAGCCAGGCACCTGATTTGTTATTGATGTGGATATCCATTCCCAGATGATGTCTGAGAACCTGGCCGGTTACCCATTCCCTCATGCCTTCTACCATCCCGGGATCATTCATTCGTACCAATGGACAGGTAATTGTCTTGTTGTCAATAATATCTTCAACACCGGCCCATAAGGTCAGGATGGCCCTTAAATTGGCAAAAGGAGTAAAATCGTTCACTGGTCCATCCGGTGAATGAAGAAGATAATCAATTTCTTCCGGACTATCTGTATTCGTGACCAAATCAAAATCCAGATTATGCTCTGCAAGGGTTTGATTTAGAACTGGAATCCATTCCTGATGATGTCTGTCAGCTGCAGAAAACAAGATTTTGATTGTCATGCTATTTGTCCTTATTTCCGTGAATAATCGCACTTTGTATGAAGCCAAAGGAAATCATTAGGCTGAGGAGGGCGGAACCACCGTACGATATCAAGGGTAATGGTATTCCCACAACAGGGAAAAGCCCGGTTACCATCGCCAGATTTACGGCAAAGTACAAAAAGAATGTACCAACCAAGCCTATGATCAGAAGGGAAGAAAATCGGTCTTGTACCTTGAGTGCCTCATAGAGGCAAACGAGAACAAAGCCGAAGAAAAGAATGAGGATAATCAAGCTCCAGAAAAGGCCGAATTCTTCGGCAAGAACAGGAAATATGAAATCCGTATGCTTTTCGGGAAAAAAATTCAACTGGGTTTGGGTGCCATTCAAAAACCCTTTTCCCGTCAATCCTCCCGACCCAATTGCAATTTTGGATTGGATGATTTGATAACCACTTCCCAAGGGATCTGAATCAGGATTGAGAAAGGTATCGATTCTCCTGTACTGATAGTCCTGCAAAAGCTGCCATGAGGTCCCACGACTGATCAATACTGATGCAATGGCTCCTACAAGCACGAACGCCACTCCAATGAAGTAGAAAAGACTTACTCCGCTGACAAAAAGAATAATTCCACCACCCGCGAGCAATAAAATAGCCGTACCAAGATCGGGTTGGATAAATACCAATCCAACGGGAAGCATGATGAGACAAATGGGAAAAATGAGATAAAGGGGCCGGGAGACTTTGGTCGGGTCGATTTGGCTATAATAATTGGCCACGGCAACAACCATGGCCACTTTCATGATTTCCGATGGCTGTATTTGAACAATCCCCAAATCAAGCCATCGTTGGGCTCCCATGAGGCGAACACCAATGATTTCAACCATTACGAGGAGAATTAAGCCGATAAAGTAAATATGATAGGAACTGGCCAGCCAAAATGAAATGGGAATTAAGGCTATCCCTACCATGATCACCAATCCAAAGGAGAATTTTTGCAATTGAGGGATAACCCAGGGATAGAGGGAACCACCACCAACTGAATATAAATTGATGAATCCAATCAGGGAGAGAATGATAATCAAGAACACCAGAATCCAGTTGATTCGAGCCATCTTTCCCAGAAGGGACAGTTTCGGTTCCAGTTCGTGGTGTAATAGTGTCATGCCCGAGAATTTGCCGAAGGTTTGGGTGGTTCGGGATTGATTCCGAAATTCAATCGCATTTCAATGATTTGCGATCTGATTTCAGCCGGATAGGCTCGGAGGGGAGGCAAGGCATCATAAAAAGTGCGCATGATAAGTTCTCTACCGATGGGAGCGGCAACCCTTGACCCCGATCCTCCGTGTTCCACAATTAATGATGCAACATATCTGGGTTTTTGGACCGGACCATAGCAGCAGTATATGGCATGATCTCTCTGTTCCCAAGGCAAATCAATATTTCTGGTTACTCCCACTTCACGCTCTTGGGCGGTTATTCTCCTGACCTGGCTTGTACCGGTTTTACCAGCAATCAAAAAATTATCGTCAATGGTTCTTGCATCAAAGGCAGTACCCTTTTGTTCATTCAATGCGGCCTCCAAGCCTTCCAGGACCAAATTCAAATTCTTTTCGGCGATTCCCATCGGTTCCCATTCTGGCACTCTTTCTTCCTTGCCGTCCTTGGAAATCACTATTCTAGGCAAAACCTTCTTGTTGGTAATCAACCGGGCAAGCATTAATCCAATTTGAGCAGTTGAAGCCAGGACAAAACCCTGCCCGATTGCTGCATTCATGGTATCACCGACAACCCAGCCTTGGCCAATGTTTGCCATTTTCCATTCATGGTCAGGGACCAGACCGCTGCTCAAATCCGGTATGGGAAGTTCCGGCTTACTACCAAAACCAAACCTGCGTGCCATCTCGGCAATTCGTTCAATACCTATTATTTCAGCCAACCTGTAGTAGAAAACATCGCAGGATTCCTTGAGGGATTTTTTTACTCCAACAGTTCCATGTCCCTTGGGATTCCAGCAATGAAACACCCCTCCGGCAATTTCGTAGCTACCATTGCAATAGAATGTGAAATCCTCATCAATCAAGCCGCTTTCCAGAGCTGCCAGAAGTGTTATCATCTTGAAAGTGGAGCCCGGGGCATACTGTCCAGACAATGGTCTATTGAAAAAGGGTGAGTAGATGTTTTCCAGATATGCTTGGTAATCGCTTGATGAAATGCCACCGGAAAGCAGGTTGGGATCATATGTGGGTTTTGATGCTGAAACAAGAACATCGCCTTTTTCCAAATCCATGATAAAGACTGATGCAACCTCATCGCCAAGAACCAATTGAGTGTACTCCTGAAGTTCGGCATCAAGGGTAAGTTGGATGTTTTTTCCGGAAACCGAATCATTGCTAGCCAATACCTTTATTTTCCTTCCAGAGGAATTCACTTCAAATTTCTTGTTACCGGGTGTTCCCCGCAATTCCAAATCGAAGGCCTTTTCGATCCCAACTTTGCCGATCTTGAAATTGGGATAGCTGAGCAGTGATTGAAAATCAGTGTTAGCTTCAATCTCAACCGAAGAAGGAGAACCGACATATCCAATCAAATGACTTAGCGAATTTCCCTGCGGATAGTGTCTGACAGACCCGAAACCTGAATATATACCGGGCAGGGCAGGGCTATTAACCGACAGTTCGGTGATTTTGTCCCAGGTAACCTTTTCCTTGAGTAGTATGGGTATGAAAGAGGGTTTCAGATCAATCTTTTGCAGTATTTCCTCGATTTCCTGATCTGACAGTGAGATGATTTGCGAAACCTTTTGCAGTGTTTCCCTTTTCTGTGAGGTTTCTTCCGGAACAAAGGTTACCCAGTACTCCTGTTCATTCTGGGCGAGGAGAAGTCCCTTTCGATCGACAATCAAGCCACGTTCCGGAGGAATCAAGCCAAAACCAATTCTGTTGGTTTCTGCCAATTCCTGAAAATCATCGGTATCCCAAGCCTGAAGTTCAACCAATCTGTAGCTGATCAAGCCACCTATTGCCAATTGAATTCCCCCTAAAAGAAATACCCTGCGGTTAAGGTTCCTTTTCCCTTTTGCATTTGGAGTATCAAGACCGAACATGGTTAAATCTTTTGATCAAATATGGAAAATTGAGGAAATTTTACCTTCAGAAATGAAGATGAGAAAAATACCACGGCTGGATAAATCAGTAGGGTTTCGATAAATTGAAATATCAATGTACCTATAAGTGCAGGTCGGGAAAAGGTAACCATCAACAGGGATTGATATAGAATTAGGAAAATCAGATAGCTCACAGCAATCAATCCCCACTCGATAAGAAATGGTTGATACCTGACCAATTCAATTCTGCTTCGAAAAAATTCAAATATTGCCACCATGAGGACGGTCCCCAAACCAATCGGAAGTCCCAACAGTATATCCTGAAACAGAAAAATACCCAAGATCATTGGGGCAGTGACATAATCCGGTCTTCTGAAAATCCAGCTGGCTGTCAGGCAATAAAGGAGATTGGGGAAGGTGAGAAAGCCACTTGAAAAACTTATCGGTATGAGATTAATGACCAGAATCAGGAAACTGAGGCAAATAAACAATATCCTGTAAATCCAAACAAATAATTGTGGTTCCATAATTGTTATATGTCTTCTAATGGGCCTGTTGGCGGGCTGGACAAAAGATCAACATCTGTTTCTTCCAGCGATTCCGGTTCGTATCTAATAATACTTATCATTTTCAGGTTATTGTATTCGGTTGCAAGTGTTATTTCCACCGTGCCATCCGGTCCTTCGGAAACCGTTCCCACCAGTAGTTCAGGAGGGAAGATTCCTCCCTCACCAGTGGTCAACACCCTGTCTCCCGGGTTTATGCCGTTAAGGTTGTCGAGTAGTTCAATATCCGGATTGGCAGTATTGTTTCCAACAACAAGACCTTTTTTACCGGATGGTAATATTCTGACCGGAACCCTGCTTGAGGTGTCGGTCAAAAGAATCAGCCTGGCCGACTTGCGTGAAGTATTGGTAATTCGGCCTACCAGCCCCAGACCATCAGAGGCGGGATAGCCATTTTTTACACCCCTTTCACTGCCGACATTGATCAAGTACGAGTGTCTGAAGGGTGAAGAGGTATCGGCAAGCAAGGCAGCAGAAATTGTTTGAAAGTTGGAAGTTTCAGAAAAATTCACCAATTTCTTGAGCTTGGCATTTTCTTCCTCAAGGGAATAGGCGTAATTCTTCCATTGATTCAATTCATTCCGAATCTGTACAAGGTCATCCAGTGAAACCTGGTTTTGTACAGCATTGACAAGGACATCAGCCGTGTTTTCTACATATTGGAATGGTCGAAGCCCCAATTCGATGGCTGGTACGAATAAATTGACAATCGAGGCCCTGACACTTTCAACCCGGGTTCCTTCGAGCCTCCATAAAAGGAAAATGCAAAACAGTATAATAAGGGTAATTAAAAGTAACAGCCTCTTTATCGACCCTTTGTAAAATTCGGTGGATTGTTGATTATTTTCAGATTGAAGCAACTGTTTTGCCTTGGGTCCTCTAGCTGTGATAATCGATTAACGGGTGGAGTGATTGCTCACTATTCAAAGCTATACCTGTGCCCAGAGCCACACATTTAAGTGGTTCCTCGGCAACCGTAACAGCCAAATGGGTCCGTTCACGAAGTACCTTGTCAAAGTCTTGCAGCATGGCTCCACCACCAGTCATTATCATGCCCGTTTCAAAAAGGTCACTTGATAAATCAGGTGGGGTCATTTGAAGAGCCACCGCAACAGCCCTTCTTATTTGCTCAATTGGATTACGCAAGGCTTCTGCCACCATCCTCTGGCTGATATGAATTTCCTTGGGATGGCCTCCTTCATTGGTTCTGCCATAGAATTTTGAAGTTTTGCCCTCACCATCCTTGGGCAGTTTGGCTGTACCGATGGTCTTTTTTATTTTTTCAGCGGTCGAATAGCCTATATGAATGTTGCAATTTTCGAGCACATAACCAACCAGGGCATCATCCATGGCATCGCCCCCAATCCTGATGGAGTTGGCATAAACGATATCGCCCAGTGAAAGGACTGCCACTTCAGTTGTTCCTCCACCGATATCGACGATCATGGCGCCATACGGGGTATTGTAATTTATCCCGACCCCCAATGCAGCCGCAATGGGTTCAGGGATGAGTCCGGCCGTTCTGGCCCCGGCAGAAAGCACCGATTGCCGAATAGCCCTTTTTTCCACCGCTGTTGCTCCATGCGGTACACATACAAGAATTCTTGGCTTGGCCAGGGTCCTTCGATGGTGGACCTTGCGGATAAAATACTTGATCATATCCTCGGCCACCTGGAAATCCGCAATAACCCCGTATCTGAGAGGACGGATAACCTCGATTGATTTGGGCGTTCGCCCCTGCATGAGCTTGGCTTCATTGCCAACTGCCAGAACCTTGCGGCTTCCATCGGCCAGGTTATAGGCCACGACCGATGGCTCATCGACAACAATGCCTTCTCCCTTGACATGAACCAAGGTATTTGCTGTACCCAGATCTATTGCAAGATCATAGGAGAACATATTCAAGATACGATGAAAAAAATTCACGACAAACCTAACCCTCTGGTGGAAACATTATTGCATGTGTTAATTATATCCTTACCCCAATTAGATGGTAAAGGGCTTTATCTGGTTAAAGTGTTGTTTCCGAAAAAAATTCCAAAAATCGTTACATTACGGTGCTTCTTTCCAGCTTGTCTTGATTTCCCGTCTTCTAAACAAGTTGTTGAGAGCTGATACATATGCCTTGACAGAGGCATAAACAGTATCGGTGTCAGCAGATTGTCCGAGAACGATATGACCATTTTCTTCAAGTTTAACAGTAACTGTTGCTTGTGCATCGGTACCCTGGGTTACAGCCTGAACCTGATAGAGTTTCAGATTGGCCTTATGTGGAAACAACTTTGTAACTGCCTTGAATGAAGCATCGACCGGTCCATCTCCCGTTGCATGTGTTGTCATTTCCTTCCCATTGACATCCATGATCAATTCAGCACTTTGGGGTGAATCCGAACCACAGACGACTTTAAGGTATTTGACACGCAGATTGTCATCATCAGCCATACCGATAGATTCGCGCATCAAGGCGATGAGGTCATCATCATAGACCTCTTTTTTCCGATCAGCCAAATTCTTGAATTTGATGAAAAAATCACTCAACCGGTTATCACCGATATCATAGCCCAAATCCTCAAGTTTCTTTCTCACTGCTGCCCGGCCCGAGTGCTTGCCGAGCACAAGGCTTGATTCCAAAAGCCCGATATCCTCGGGTTTCATGATCTCATAGGTACCGGCATGTTTAAGCATGCCATCCTGGTGAATACCAGCTTCATGGGTAAATGCATTTTTCCCAACGATCGCCTTGTTGAACTGGATGGGGAAACCAGTTGCATCGGAAACCAATCGACTCAAGTGAGTGATTTTGGTGGTATCAATGTTGGTTTTGTAGGGCATGATGTCATTGCGAACCCTGGTGGCCATAACGATTTCTTCCAGAGCTGCATTACCGGCCCGCTCACCAAGACCATTGATGGTGCATTCCACCTGTCTTGCACCGGCATTGACCGCTGCGAGGGCATTCGCCACCGCCATGCCAAGATCGTTATGACAATGGGTTGAAATGACAACACTGTCAATTTCGGGAATCCTTTCCCTCAGCATATTGATTATATAGGCACTTTCACCCGGAGCAGTATAACCAACCGTATCGGGGATGTTGATCGTCTTTGCTCCCGCATCGAGGGCGGTCTTGACTGAAAGCACCAGAAAATCATGATCCGTTCTGGTTCCGTCTTCCGGTGACCACTGAACATCATCAGTGTAGTCCAAAGCCCGTGTGACCGATTTATGAATTGCTTCAAGCACTTGGTCACGGGACATTTGAAGCTTGTACTTCATATGAAGATCTGATGTCGAAATAAATGTATGGATACGGGCCTTGCTTGCTTGCTTGAGAGCTTCGCCCGCCCGATCAATATCACCTATCGAAGAACGTGCAAGACCGCATACGGTTGCATTTTTGATGATTTCTGAAATTTTGGAGACAGCAATAAAATCTCCTTCGGAAGCTATTGGGAATCCTGCTTCAATGATATCTACACCCATCTCATCAAGCTGGTGTGCAATTTCGATTTTATTCTCAAGGGTCATTGCAGCCCCCGGAGATTGTTCTCCATCCCGCAATGTCGTATCAAATATGAGTAATTGGTCTTGCCCGAATTTTGTATCTTTTAACATTTTGATTAGTCCTGTTTGTTTATCTGGATTTATGGTGCGGAATCTCCTCTGAACGATGCACCGGTAACGGTACGCTCAGAGGCCGGTTAGTAGCAGGAGGACTAATCCGACTACTATCGAATTTCTATTTAACCGCAAATTTTCCATGGCTCGTATGTAAACGATTTTCCAATAAAGTTCAAGAATGAATTTCCTGAATGTTGAAAGTTGGTTTACCTTGCCAGAATGTTTGCATAAGATTATATTGTTTCGGTAAAGGAGAATGTAGATGCAGGAAAACATTGACAAAGCCTTGAAGAAGTTCGTTGAAAAACAGCTTTTTCCAGCGGAAATTGTTGATCTGAAAACCGAGGAGAATGAAGATGCCGATGGTGATCCGATCCTATGGATCAACGTGGTTTTCAAGACCGAAAACAATCGGCTGGATCCTGCCAAGGTTGGTGGACTGTCCCGCCATCTTCGATCCAAGCATGGCAATTTGATTGCTGATCGATATCCTTTGTTTACTTTCAAGATTCCAGAAGAAGTCAAAGATGCAACCGCGTGATCTGATTGCCACAGCTCGCCAATTGGTAGGTAGGGGGAAGCGAGGTCAACCCAGGCAATCCAATCTGAAAAGGGCCTTGAGCACGGCCTATTATGCGATGTTCCACGCTCTCTGCCGAAATTGTGCGGATGCCCTGATTGGCACGGCTGGAGCCAACCGGAGTCAACCTGCCTGGAATCAGGCCTATCGAGCTGTTGAACATGGTTATGTCAGGATCCAATGTGAAAAATCTTCGGTCATGGTAAATTTTCCAAGAGCCCTGCAGGATTTTGGAAACAAGTTCATGGATCTTCAGCGAAAGAGAAAATTGGCTGATTATGATCCTGGTTACAGGGTCAATCGATCCGAAGCACTTATTGAGATTGATGTCGCTGAAAATATGATTAGGCAACTGATGGCTTCAGATATCAAGCACAAAAGGGCCTTTGCAGTCTGGGTTACAATGAAGAACCGTGTAAATTGACCTGGGTCAGAGTACCCGCCTATCATAATTTCTTTCCTTGGACCATTTAGTGTTCTCAAAAAATTGATTGCTTAAATAAGGAAAATTGTACTGTGCAACTACCTGTAACTAAGAATGAAGAAAAACTTTTTTCACCAGAAAGATTCAATATCCTTTTTAATAAAAATTTGGGGAATTTATTTACATAACTACACAACCCTTCGCCATTAGTTTACCAATTGCATTCTTTTCTTAAGGGTTCTATTGCATTTTCAACACCTTTGATGTCAAATGACATCGTCATGTCAAATGTTTTCTGAAAGTGTGCTTCTGTTTGAACAAGCAATCTATCATGCCCCACCATTTTATTAATAAAACTTATAGGATCTGGATGGAAAATTACTGAATCGTCGTTTGTCGCTTCGTTCCATTTTGAGTTATCAGCATTTTCCTTATCGACTCTGCTCCACACATATTGGGTTACAGGGGGAAGTGGCCAGAACACAATTACCTTAGTTCTGTGGTTTTTACATCTCAACACAATCCTTTTGGTTCCTAATTGAGACATAATTTCCAATGCGTCTTTGGCTTCAGGAAAATCAAAACTAAAATCACCTGTAGTAGAAGCATAAACTTCCTTTGTATCGAACAATTGATCGTAATCTATCTCAACTTTCCAGTTTCCTGTATCCAATCCAGTGTTTTCTGCTACGTTCCTTTCGATATTTTCACCATTTTCGGAAATAACATCCTTTGTATCCAATAAAGGGTCATGTTCTATTTCAACGTTCAAGTTTCCTGTATCCAATCCAGTGTTTTCAGCTATGGTCCTCTCAACATTTTCACCATGTTTGAAAACAACATCATAACGTTCACCATCCTTGGTTATCAAGAGACCCTTTCCATGGGGCTCGCCTTGAAGGAACTCACCATCATAGGAAGAACCATCCGAATAAATGGCCTTGCCTTCACCTTCAAACAGACCGTTGTTCCAGTTTCCCTCATACATGAAACCATTCGGATTACTTTGGGTTCCGTAGCCGGAGAGGATGCCCAAATCAAAATTTCCTGTTATGATGGTCCCATCTGGATAATGGATTTCCCCTTGCCCATTCAGAGTGCCGTCTTTCCACTCACCCGTTGACCTTATACCTCCAAGAATAAGGGTTCCCTTTCCGTTGAAATTGTTATTCCGAAATTCACCTTTATAGTTATCATCATTTTCGAAAAGGATTTGTACCATTCCTTCCACAAAACTTCCTTCTTTCCAATTC
Organism: Paracoccaceae bacterium; assembly: GCA_009842205.1. Classification (GTDB taxonomy): domain Bacteria; phylum Pseudomonadota; class Alphaproteobacteria; order Rhodobacterales; family Rhodobacteraceae; genus MPNP01. Next base: position 71,710 of record VYFX01000075.1, read on the forward strand.
CCGTCAAAAATATTACCATCTTTCCAAGTCATTTTGCCAATGCCATCGGGGCTTCCGCGTATAAGATGTCCGGTGTACGCAGTACCATCTGAATAGGTATAAGTACCCTTACCTGTAATTTCTCCGTTCAACCAGTTGCCAACGTAGGAAACACCATCATTGTTGATATATACTCCTTCTCCGTTCAAAACGCCATTTAGGAAATTACCCTCATAAATTGTTCCATCCTGGAATATTTGTTTTCCTTGTCCAGTTTGCTGACCAGCAAGCCACGCTCCTTCATAACGGAATCCTGCTGTTGCATCCGTAAGTTGCCCCAGCCCTTCGATACGACCATCGACAAAATTCCCGACATAGATACTGCCATTTGGAAAACTCATGGTTCCTTGGCCATGAGGTTGCAACTCTAAATGCTCCCCTTCGTAAACTATGCCATTGGTATAGGTGACTTTAACTTTGCTAGGCATGTTACCTTCTACCCATTCTCCTTCATAAAAGGTACCATCGGAAAAGACTAGTTTACCCAATCCTTGTTTAATCCCTTCTGCAAATGAGCCCTCATAAACAGAACCATCGGAATAGGTTTCTGTTCCCATACCATGTCTCTTGCCTGCTACCCAGTTACCCTCATATTGCAAACCCTCCGAGTTAAATGTTCCTATGCCTTCTTGAATTCCATCGACCACATCTCCCTGATAGGTAGATTTATCAGGGTAGTTGATTTTACCGGAACCGGTCATCTTTCCATTGACCCAGTCACCGGTATAAGTGAAACCTTGGCTGTTGTCGTAGGTTCCCTGACCGTTCAACACACCGTCAACAAAGGTCCCCGATAAGGAACTTCCATCGCTGTAGATGATTGAAGTGATGGAAGCGAATTCACCATCCTTCCATCGGCCTTCTATTAATGATCCATTTTCATCAAAGTAGGTTCCAGTACCTTCCATCGGACCATTGTCAAAAATACCCTTAAAGGTTGTCCCATCCAATCGGACAAGGGATCCAGTACCCTTTGGTTGTTGAATGTCAATTTCACCGGTATAAATACTGCCGTCAGGATAGACAATTTCTCCTGAACCAGACATTTGGCCATTTTCCCACTCACCTGTATAGATGAAGCCATCCGGGCTTTTGAATGTTCCAAATCCTTTCTGGATACCGTAAATAAATTGCCCCTGATATATCGAACCATCCTTGTAATATATTGTTGTATCGCCTGATAAAACGCCTTCTTCCCAGGTTCCTTCAATGACTTGCCCGTCAACAAATATCCTTTTACCCAAACCATGTTTTTTATCGGCAATAAAATGACCTTCAAAAGAACCACCTTTGGAATAGGTTTCAAATCCCTTTCCATGTTTCATACCATCTTGCCAAAAGCCGTTATATGAATATCCTGTAGGATGAGTCACTTCACCCTTGCCGTGGGCTTTACCATTGAGAAAAGAACCAATATAAACCCTTCCATCACCAAATTCTTCCCTTCCTTGGCCAGTTCTTTCACCCTCAACCCAGTCGCCCTCGTACACATAACCGTTATTAAGGGTCAGAATTCCTTTGCCATGCCTTTGCCCATCAACAATATCACCTACATATTTTCCATCCTGGGCAAAAACCATAAGGGGAAATATGGTTAGGAATGAAATCAGAACGTAAGTTCGGGTAAGGTATTTCATAAATTTTCCTTCATGAAAGTTAAATTTGCCTCCAGACCGCCTCAAAAATAAAGTATCAAGGATATGGATTAGGTTCTGGTATTCACCGACCTGCTGAGAATTACCATAGACCCGATTTGAAATCAATTATGATTTATCCTGTATGCTGGTGTCAGATCGTTGCCTTTCCTCAAGAAAAGGTTTGTTTGATTCAGGATCAAAATAATTCGGCAAATTTTATACAAATCCAATATAGTTTTCACTAAATAAATATTACTCAAAATTAATTTGATAAAATAAAATTGTATTAATACCATGAATAGGTAATTTGGGATAAATACCGGACATTTTTTCAACATATAAAATAAACTAATTACCTATTATAGGCTCGTTTAATCAGGACATGTGTATGGCAGAACTAAGATTTGAAGGTCAGAATATCAAAGTCGAAATGGTTGGATCCGAAGAATTTTTGGAAGAAAAGGGTCAACAGTTGGTTATCAAGTTGTTGGAGTTGGATTCGAAGGTCAAGCCCAGTGAAACAAAGATAACGGAAGTACCTGTCGAAATAGGGCAGGAAGACAATCTGGCCCAGTATTTGAGAGCATTCAGTGGCAAGTCGGAGAAAATCAGGTTTTTGGCCATCGCCGGCTTTTTGCAGAATAAGGGTATGAAAAGGCTGGAAACCGGGGATATAATCAAGGCCGTAAAACAGTCCAATCAGAAACCGTTCAAAAACACCTCGGATTGTAAGGCCAAGTGTATTCAGGAAGGAACTTGTGCAAAAGATGAAAGGAGAACCTTTTATGTTACCAATTTGGGTTTTGAAATGCTCAAATCGAATTCTAATTTCTAGGTAATGGAAATTACAAAATAGAAGGTTTTACTTGTCTGAAGTTTTTCGGGTAGCACTTGCCCAATTAAATCCCACTGTCGGTGCCCTCATGGGGAATGTCGAACAAATCAAGCAAACGGTTCTCTCCCTTCAGGACCGCAAGGTTGATTACATTGTCTTTCCTGAATTGTTCCTTTCCGGTTATCCGGTTCAGGATCTGGTTTCGAAGAAGTCTTTCGTACAAGATTGCATGGAGCATCTGAAAGAGCTTGCAAGTTGGAATGACGGGTATTCGACCATAGGTGTGGGTTGCCCCTGGATGATTGATGAAAAGGTTTACAATTGCTTTTTTGTACTTTCAAAAGGGGAAATTCGAGCCACCATACAAAAACATCACTTGCCAAATACCGAAGTATTTGATGAAATCAGACAATTTGCATCCGGGCCAATCAGTGGTCCTTATCGTATTGGTGATGTTCGGGTGGGCACACCAATCTGTGAAGATGCCTGGTATGAGGATGTTTGCGAGACCTTGGAGGAATCGGGTGCAGAGATACTGATCGTACCCAATGGTTCACCTTATGAGAGGAATAAACTGGACAAACGATTTAACAGGATGGTTGCCAGAGTGATCGAAACAGGACTCCCCCTGATTTATATCAACATGGTTGGCGGTCAGGATGATCAGGTTTTTGACGGAGGTTCATTTACTCTCAACAAGGGAGGTCGGTTAGCAAGTCAATTACCTCTTTTTGATGAAGCGGTTGAAATTGTTGAATTCCAGAAAACAAATGAGGGTTGGGAGGCACAGACAGGCGAATTAGCCCTGATTCCAGATGAGGACGAACAGGATTATAGGGCAATCGTTGAAGGTGTTCGAAACTATATTCAAAAAAGTGGTTTCTCAAAGGTTGTGCTTGGTTTGTCCGGGGGAATTGACAGTGCTTTGGTTGCTACTCTTGCAGTTGATGCCATTGGGGCAGAGAATACACGCTGTGTGATGCTTCCTTCCCCATTCACATCTTCCGAATCCAATTCGGATGCGCTTGAACTTGCAGGAAACCTGAATTGCAGAATCGAGGAAATCCAGATTGAACCAATCATGGGGCAGGTGTTGAATTCTCTGGAACCAATTTTTGCTGGTAGATCTCGTGATCTGACCGAAGAAAACATCCAGTCGCGGATTCGCGGCTTGCTCCTTATGGCCCTTTCAAACAAGTTTGGAGAAATTTTGTTGACCACCGGGAACAAATCAGAAGTAGCAGTAGGTTATTCAACAATATATGGCGATATGGCCGGCGGATATAATCCCATCAAGGATTTATATAAAACCAAGGTGAATAAACTTTGTCGGTGGAGAAATGAGAATTACAGGAATTGGATGAAGGGATCAGGGGGAGAGGTTATACCACCGCAAATCATTTCCAAACCACCCACAGCCGAACTCAGGGAAAATCAAAAGGATACAGACAGTTTGCCTCCCTATGAAGTCTTGGATCAGATACTCGAAATGTTGATAGACATGGATCAGTCAGTTTCCGAGGTTGTCAGCAAGGGATTTGATTTGGAGTTGGTTCGCAGGGTTGAACAGCTGATATACAGGTCTGAGTACAAGAGGTTTCAATCGGCTCCCGGTGTAAGGTTGACGGGTAGGGCACTGTGGTTGGACCGTCGATATCCCATCGTAAATCAATGGAGAGATTCAACTGATCAAGTTTAATTGTGAGGATTAAGTCAGGGGTCTTAACTTTTCTGACAATTGATCTCACATAAAGGATGTTAAACTGTAGAGAAAAATTCGGAATTTTGGAATTCAATGACCACCACAAGATTTGCACCATCTCCAACGGGTATACTCCATATTGGCAATATCCGTACAGCCCTGTTTAACTTTTTGTTGGCTAGGAGGGATAATGGCAAGTTTATCCTAAGGCTGGATGATACGGATCAGATCCGCTCCAAGCAGGAATTTGTAGATGCAATATACCAGGATTTGGAGTGGCTGGGACTTGAATGGGATCAGGTGGAGCGACAGTCCGACAGGTTGGACAGATATAGGGAAAAAGCTTCGCATCTAATCCAATCCGGTGATTTTTATGAATGCTTTGAAAGTCCTGAAGAATTGGACTTGAAACGGAAACTTCAACTCAAACTGGGCAAGCCACCCGTTTATGACAGGGAGTCCCTGGAGTTGAGTGAAGAAGAAAAAAAAGTCAAACGTCAGAAGGCGCAGGGTTACTGGCGGTTTAAACTGGCCCAAAAGGAAGTTTTCTGGAAGGATGGCATACAAGGCGAAGTTACCATTAATACCACAAACGTTTCAGATCCTGTATTGATCAGGGCGGATGGGCTTTTCCTATATACATTTGCTTCCGTTGTAGATGATTTGGATTTTGGGATAACGCATGTCGTTAGGGGTGATGACCACCTTACTAATACGGCAACCCAAATAGAAATAATGGCAGCCCTGGGTTTTACCCATCCTGAATTTTTTCACCATTCACTGTTAGTGGGAAAAAAGGGAGAGCCTCTTGCCAAAAGGCTGGGTGATCTTTCAATCAGGGAGTTGAGGGAAAATGGTATTGAACCAGAAGCCATTCTTTCTCAACTTGCCTTTCTAGGTTCATCCATTCCAGTTAATCTAAAACTGAATCTGGAAGAAATCCTTGCTACCTTTTCATTGGAAAGTTTCAGTGGAAATCCGACAAAATTTGATGAGCAACAGCTAGTTGGGTTAACCTCAGACTACTACAGAAACGTCCCTTATGATAGAATTGAGGGGAGGGTGATTGAACTGGGAATTCCCAAATCGGAAGGTAAAAGGTTTTGGGATGCAGTCAAGGGAAATATCAAAACCATCACTGAAATCAATGAGTGGTGGAAGGTCTTGAATCAGGAAATTGATCCGATAATCAAACCAGAAGATAGGGAATTTGTTGAACTAGCCATTTCCTTGCTGCCGGAATTTCCTTTTGATTTGAATACCTGGAAGAATTGGGTAGAAGACGTTAAATCTAAAACTGACAGAAAAGGTGGAAGATTGTTCTTACCCCTTAGATTGGCAATCACCGGTAAGTCCAGTGGACCAGAAATGCAATCGGTATTGGCTTTGTTGAGAGTACCTCCTATAACCAAAATGCAAAGATAAACAATAGTGCACCCCAGAATATTTTTTAAATTAAAATGTTTCAAAAAACGAATATTTAGAGAATTTCTAGATTCAGAAACCAAGAAACATTTGAATTGATACGACTAGATTAGAAAAAAATACATATGGCACGAAAAAAACCGTATCTTGATCAATTGACGCTAAATAGAAGAGCAGCAGGACGATGCAGTTTTCCAGGCTGCAAGATCGAATTAACATTAGAAACTAAACCTAATAAATTTAAACAAATCGGTAAAATTGCCCATATTGTCGGACACAGCCCTAAAGGACCTAGAGGAGATAGTTCCTTTCCTTCTGAAAAACTTGCTACATATCAAAACTGGATTTTGTTATGCGGTACGCACCACGACATCATTGATGCTGATGAGAGTAAATATTCTGTTGAAAAATTACATGAAATGAAGAAAAATCATGAATCATGGGTTAGGGAATCGCTTGACAAAGAATTGATGGAATTTGGGTTTGCAGAGCTAGAGGTAGCAGCTAGTGCGATTCTAGCCTCAAATTCATCAACAAACGGAGATTCATTTACTGTCACGCCTCCACTGCAAAAAATGAAGAAAAACAATCTGACTAAACCTACACATAAATTGCTTACCATGGGACTGTGTAGAAGCCCTGAAGTTGGAAAGTATATTGAGGAGCAATCAAAACTCGATGCAGGCTATCCTGAAAGGCTAAAAGGGGGATTTAGAAAAGAATATGATCGTCTAGTAAATGAAAAATTACTTTCAGATGATTTATTTGAATCGATGCTTGAGTTTGCAAGTGGCAACTCCAATGACTTCAAACGTAAAGCTGCTGGTTTATCTATATTGGCTCACTTGTTCGAAATTTGTGAAGTGTTTGAACAATGATTCTACCTTCCAAGCATATCACAGCAAATCAATGCCTGATTGGAGCAGGTGCCATAGTTTTGCAGGAATTATATAGCCCAATTTCAGTATCTACACTTTGGGAAAATGTTCGGGAAGTTCCTTCGATTGGAAACTTTGAACGTTTTATTTTAACACTTGCAATGCTTCATATAATCGGAGCAATCGAATTAGATAATAACATGATTAGGAGGGCTGAAAAATGATGCATGGCATTTCTTCAAGTAAGTCTACCTTTAAAAATGTTCGATTTGACAAGGGATTGAATGTTGTTATTGCTGAAAGAGAAGAAACTTCAGGTGAAAGGAATACTACAAATAGTCAAGGCAAATCGATTTTAATTTCGATCATTAATTTTTGCCTTGGTAGTGATGCAGCTAAAAGTGGTCTTTGTATTAAAGAGTTATCAGGCTGGGATTTTACTATCGATATAACCCTGTTAAGTAATCGAGTTAAAGTAACTCGTGAGGTTGATAACCCAAAGAAGTTTTTTATCGAAGGTGATACAGGAAATTGGCCAATTAAACCTGATCTTGATGAAGAACAACAATACTACCTTAGCTTAGATAAGTGGAAACAACTTTTAGGTCTGGCTTTATTTGATGTATCCCAAAACCATATTTCAATCAGAAGTCTACTTTCATATTTTTTACGCTCTGGTAATGATGCGTACAATAGCCCCCTAAAGTTTTTTTCTAGTCAAGCCAATAACAATGCAAATATTTACAATGCATTTTTTGTAGGATTGGATTACATTCATGCAAACAAATGGTGTGAGTTAGATAGACAAGAAAAATTACTTAAAGTACTGGCTAATGCTATCAAAATTGGTGTACATGAAACCCAAGGCGAGCTTGAAACAAAAAAAATCGAACTTGAAGAAGATCTCAAATCAACCAAAAAAATTCTATCGGATTTTAAAG
>VYFX01000075.1:79176-80106 GCA_009842205.1 Paracoccaceae bacterium
ATTTTAAAGTACATAAAAAATATAAAGAAATCCAAGTTAAGGCAAATCATTTAACTAGTGAGCTTCACGAACTTGCAAATCTGAATGTTTCTGAAAACAGAAAGCTTCGACACTACGAAAATTCTATATCGGAAGAAACCCCACCTGATAAGTCTAAGCTAGAATCCATTTATTTTGAGGCGGGTCTGGTCTTTCCAGACTCTGTAAAACGTACATTGAAAGAAGCATCTACTTTCCACGAGCAAATTATAAAGAATCGTGCCACTTTTTTAAAGTCAGAAATAGTTCGTATTAAAAAAGAAATTTATGAAAGAGAAAATTTAATTTATGCCAAAAATGATGAACGTGCCAATTGCATGGAGATACTCAATACACATGGTGCTCTTGAAGAGTACTCACATCTGCAAGAACAACATACAGAGGTAAAAGAAAGGCTCGAACATATAAAGAATAAGATAGAGGAAATTAGAGACATCACAAAAAAGCGTAAAGATATAAAGCTATCAAAACTTGAGTTAGATAGTAAGGCTGCTATTGACTATGAAGAAAAAAGAGAGCACTGGAAAAAAGCAATCAAGCTATTTAATGAGTCATCTAAATTTTTGTACGACGAACCAGGGGAGTTTGTTATCAATATTTCTGATAAAGGATATCGCTTCAATGTAGATATACCTGGTGGTAATGGCAGTGGAATAAAAAAGATGATAGTTTTCTGTTATGACCTCATGGTTATGTGTATGCAAAAAATATTGGAAAGAAAAATTGATTTCCTAGTCCATGACAGCATTATTTATGAAGGGGTGGATGAACGACAAATTGCTCACGCAATTGAACAGGCTGCTTACAAAGCAAAAGAATATGACTTCCAATATATAATGACAATTAATTCCGACATGGTACCTTATAGTGATTTCCATGATGGCTTCAACT
>VYFX01000045.1 GCA_009842205.1 Paracoccaceae bacterium
CAACCTCGTAATACCCCTGTTAATGGGGATAAAAAATTTAAGCGGGAATTACTGTAAGCTGTTTAAATCCTGCTCCCCAAAAGTTATCCACAACTAAATTTGTCAACCTACAAATAAGTGTTGGGAGTTTCATCATACTGTCGAATTGTTGGTCCTAAGCAAACACGAAATTTTCTTAGGAGACTAATGTGATGATGGTAAAAGGATTTGGATTTAAAGCCCTTCAAAAAAAGCAGAGTGAAAAAGGTGCCACCTTGATTGAGGCAGCCCTTTTCACGGTTTTGGCATTGGGTACCATAATCGGGGGAATAGTGTTCTTTCAGCAGGCTTCTATTTCCGCCAAGACCAATGAAATGGTGCGAACGATGGCTTCCTTGCAAACCCAGGTGAGAGCCCTTTTTCAAACTCAGGCAACCTTTGGAACGACCGGGATAAATTCCCTATTGATTGCTTCCAATGCAGCACCCTCAAATATATTGGAGGATTCAGATAATGATGGAACCATGGATGCTTTGGTTCACGGGTTTGGAGGTAGCATCACGGTTACCGGTGCCACAAGGCAATGGCTTGCCGTGCATGACAAGGATGAATGCAGTCCTTCCAATTTGGATCAATCAGATACTGATCCTCTTCTGCATGTTCAGGTAATTGACCTCATTTTCTCGCCTGTACTGGATCTTGTCAACATAGGTTCGCACCAGATGCAGGCCAACATTCTCCACAACGTTTTCCTCTTCAATGGTGTCAGGACTTGGCTGGAATATTAACGCATTGAATTCAAGTTCACTGCCATGATCCACCGTATTGATGGAAAGATGCCGACCATCTTCATCCATGTCCATGTGGAGCATGATCCGACGATTGTCCTCAAGATTGCGTTCGATAATGTAAATCAGTGTCTCCTCAATGATGAGCTGTACCTGGAAACGCTCATGTTGAGGGAAGCCATTTTGATCGGCAAACTCATCAATACGATCTGACACTCGCACTGTCTCTCCGGGATCATTGCGAACCAGCAGATTAAGTTCGTGAACCGATTCCTTGCCAGTATCCAGCACTTTCAGTCCACTGCCGTCCGGAATCATGTTTTCTGACCTTTCAGAAATCCTGTCACCGCAAATCAAGGTGTTCAGTGCCACGACATCAATTGCCGGATTGACCGAGTGCTTGGCACTTCTGGGAGGCCACTCGCGTTCACCTTCTTTCAATATGAGTGCCTTTATGTCATTCGTCAGTCCCGCAACCATGGGAACCTGCTTCAGGAGATCAAGCGCCTTGGCATGTTCAGGCAATGAGAGATGCTGGTAAAGAAAGGGGAAGGGTACACGGTTACGGTCAATGAGCTCAAAAACAGCCATCGGAGAAGATGGGTCCTCTGGAGACAATCCTGCCATTTGAAGCATGCCTGACAGGGCTTCCCGGGAAACAAGGTTTTCTTCAAGGCCCTCACCAATCCTGAAAAGGGCTGCCAGCAGTGCAAAATAAATCGGATTTGGTGGCTGGGTGAAACTCCAGAGTGGTCGTAAAGGGTCGGTAAGGTAACGGTGTTCACCTCCTCGGTGAGGGCGTTGGAGTATGCCATTCCGATGGGGGAAACGGTCGAAAAGCAACAGGGTTTCGGAATGTTCAATCACGGCCCGGAGCAAATACCAGCTGACAAACTGGTTGATCCGCTTTTTGTCAGGGGGGACACCGGAAACGAGATCGGCACTCCAGCGGGATAGTTTCTCGATCAGGAACTGTTGGACCTTCATATCCTCGACATGGCATAGGGGAAGGTAAATCCATAACCGTTCAATGATGTTGTATTGATCGAACTCCCTGTCCCCCTGGCAAGCCTGCCAAGCCATTGAAGCTGTTAACCTGTCATTCTCATAGGCAACGGCAGTACCTCGATAGACCGTACGTGGAAACTGATCGAGAATGATCAACTTGGCCAGGAATCCCCCGGGAGAATCCCAAACCGGATTGTTGAAGAATTTTTCCCGACCTTCCCGATGCAGTTGCTCGCACCACCTTCGTTGCACGAGATGGATATCCGGATCCTCATGACTTCGGGCAAATGGTCCAATACGCCATCGCAGCATACCATATTGCCAGTTCTTTCGTGATGCATCGTTGGCATCCCTTAGAGGACCCAGCCAGAAATCCAGCACGGCATCGGGGTTGCTTTCTTCAATACCAATATTGCTGCCTGTAGCCATTGTTAAGCGGTTCTCGTTGATTCTTGACTTTGTCTCCCTGGGCATTTTATCCATATCCCCTAACAGGAAGTCAAGGGGTATCTGCTGTTTATTTGATTTCCTTTACTGTTTGCGTGCTGATTTGCTTGTGCGTTTTCAAACATGAAAGTGGGCACATGGGCATCCAAGGGGGGGTAGCCAGAGTTTCTCCAGCAAACTGCGCCCTTCAATGACATTGCGTTTTTCATGTAACATCCGGTAAAGGATTTGCCGGCTTTCAATGCGAATCGGGGAGAATACCAGGGCCATCGCTTTTGGATTTTTTTCAGGTACAGCTTACTATCCATACCTTGCGGCTAGAATGATTTTCAGGCTGCAGTCAACGTCTCTCCATGGTCGCTTTCAACTCGTCGATTGCTTCATCCCATGGCAGTTGGCCTTTTTCCATTTCCTGCTGTAAGTTTTACCGTGATTTTCTGCAAGGCTTCATTGTCGGTGGAGAGGGCATTTTTATCAATTCCCATCCAATTTTTTGAAGTTGCCATTGGGATGGGTTCCGTCCGGGAGATACCAATGCCAGTAATCAAGAAAATTGTTTGGCAATTATTTTTGCAATTGACTTCCTTTCGAAAAAAAGGGATATCCACACAACCTGACAGAAAAGACTCCCGCCGGGCTTGAAGTTATTCTCCGTGGGGCGGTGAGGGTAAATGGGGCGACCTGATACCCGAATTCACATTACAACCAATTTCAAGCAGATGTGTAAAGGGATCGTGCAAAATTTTTGTGATTTGGGTAAACTTGGTGCAAAAATGCCCAAATTGATCTACTTGGGGAAACAAGTATATAATCTCCATTTGAATGGTTGGTGAAGGAAAATCCACAAAAGGCATTGGATGCCCTAATTCTTGAAGGTACAAAGGATGAGTACCCAGAAGAATTCTGGTCAAAACTAATCAAATACCTGCCCGAGGATGCATCACCTCAACTGAGAAGGGATTTCCTTTATTGCATAAACAGACTGCCCAAACATGTGATCATTGAATTGGGAAATGCTCTGGGGCAATTTCTTAAGGACAAACTCAAATCTACAATTGAATTTGACTATGTACTTGGTTGGTCCGTATACGATTACATTGTTGAGGGTATTTTGAGTAGTGGAGAAAATGCTTTCAAAAGTAGTATTTACGATGTTGATCCAGGAGGTAAAATTGTAGAAAGTTCCCGGAGAACCCTTGACCATGCAATCAGTTCTCCTTAAAGTCGTTGCCGATTATCGGGAGGAGGGGGCATTGATCCCTGATTGCATCAAGTCTCGAATGGAACAGCTCTTCAAAATACAGGGAGAAGGTTCTGACCACGTGATCTCGATTTGTATGTGCCATCTCAATCTGTTGATGGAAATTGATCCTGACTGGGTAAAAGAGATTTTAATCCCAATGTTGGATTGGCAACATCCAGCATCGGAACCGGCTTGGAATGGTTTGTTGTGTGTAGAATTTCCCAATCCCAAATTGACACAAGCAATAAAACCATATTTTTTGAATCTGTTCCCAACGATAGAAGGTTTTACTTGGGATCAATACCATTATGAAAAGGCAGCCGAATGGCTTGGATATATGAATATATTTAATCGGGATCAACCGGATGGATTAACAAACAATGAAATGAGAAACATGCTTCGTTCCATGTCTGATATTACCCGTAATGGATTCATTAATTGGTTGGGTTGTGTCGGTAGGAAAAATGATAATGGTTGGACTGACCTGGTTGTTCCGCTTATCAATGATGTATGGCCAAAAGACAAAAGGTTAAAAACTTCAGCTTCGGTAATGGAGTGGATTAGGATTCTTGGTGGGTCTGGAGACAGTTTCCCTGTGGTTTTCGAGGCAGTAAAAGAATTGCTGATACAAGTAGAGATGGGAGCCTTTCCCTTATATCCGTTTAAAAAAGGGGATCATTCGATTGTGGTAAGTTTCCCGGAACAAATGCTCGATCTGATTGACAGAATCACATTGAATTATCCCCAACCATCTTATTTTTCTGAAGTACGGAAGATACTTGATACTGTCGCTGATACAAACCCTGAATTGAAATCACACCCCAAATACCGGAGATTGATCTGATTGAATAAAATGGCCATATGTAAAATCAAGGTCCGGAAGGGAAAAAGGTAGTTTTATACCTGATCAGTTACCTTTTTCAGGTCGTTTCTTAACATAAGATGTGTTATCGGCCC
>VYFX01000029.1 GCA_009842205.1 Paracoccaceae bacterium
GGGCATCAACCGTGAACAGCAAGGCCGTGGAATTTTCCAGGGCCTTGTGAGTCATGCGAAATATATTTTCATCCAGCTCGCTCTCCGGACGGTTATCCCAACCAGCGGTGTCAATAACCTTGAATGACATTCCATGGGCCACTGATTTGCCCTCCTGGAAATCCCGTGTTACCCCAGGCGAATTATTGACGATAGCGGTTCTCTTCCCCACTAGGCGATTGAACAGCGTCGACTTGCCGACATTTGGCCGTCCGACAATTGAAAGGCTTATGGCCATAGGATTAAACTTCTGTATAATTGATTATGGGGATTCATTTAGTACTTGTAAAACCAATTGATAACCAAATCAAATGGGGAAGTTGGGTATATAGGGTCCTTATGAAGGGTTCCAAAAGGGATCATCAATTTTCATGGAAACTCTCATTTTGAATCGAGTTGTTTAGCAAATTGATCAGCAATAAACGAATTGGTTCAAATAATTGACGCAAGTTTTCTTCATCTTTTGCCTCTCGCTTAATCTGGGTAAGCATGGCCTTCATCAGGTCATACAAACTCTCTGGTTCTATTTTAAAATTCCTGATTCGAGATTCAAAAGGTAATAATACATGACGAATTGCATCCTTGTAGGTATTCTTGATCATCGCTTTCCTTTCCTCGGATAAATTGTCTGCGATGATCATAATTTCATCCAGATGAGGAAATTTTTGCATGGCTTCAAAGGGAACGACTGCCATATGCTTGAATAACACATCCAATCGAGGACCAAGTTCGGTAAATCCTTTACAATCCTGCTCTATGTTGTTTTTGGTAGAACCCGCATAATGCAACAATGCAGCAAATATCAGATCTTCCTTGTTCTCAAAGGAATTATATACGGTTTGCCTAGCAACACCAGCCTCCGCAGCAATTTCTGCCATGGAAGTCTTGGCCACACTGTATTGGGCAAACAGTCGAACTGCCGTTTCTACAATTTTGACGTTTCTTTCGTTCATAGCAAATAATTAAATTCTTTTTGTCCGTATGTCTAAAATTACTTTGACATAAATACTCTATTTGTCTAATTGTATATTTTAACAAATGAAAACAACGGTAACACCTTTTTTAAACTGAGGATAATATGGCTACTACCTTGACAATCAACAACCAGAAATATGAGGTTGATGTCCCCGAATGGACGCCTCTACTCTGGGTTATACGCGATGAATTGAAACTGACCGGAACCAAATATGGCTGTGGAGTAGCTTTCTGTGGTGCCTGTACAGTACATGTTGATGGCCAACCTGTCCGATCCTGTCAAACTTATGTGGAAGATGTGGTGGATACGGATATCACTACGATAGAGGGAGCTGACTCAAATGTTTCCAGGGCTGTACAACAAGCCTGGAAGGATCATAATGTAGCCCAATGCGGTTATTGCCAATCTGGACAAATCATGTCGGCAATCAGTCTTCTGACTGATAATCCAAAACCCAGTGTCGAGGAAATTAACAGTCACATGTGGGGCAATGCCTGTCGCTGCGCCACCTATCAACGTATTCGCTCTGCAATCCAGAGTGCATCCAACAATCTGGAGGGTTAATCCATGACTGTTCAACTTACACGCCGTACTTTTCTACAAACCGCCTCGGCCACAACTACACTTTTAATTGGTTTCAATGGCAGCAAGATCCTGGCATCAGGGCATGCCGATGGAGAATTTACGCCATTTGTCCGAATATCCTCAGATGGAACCATAACTGCCATCATCAAGCATTTTGAATGTGGACAGGGAACAGCCACAGGACTGTCCACCCTGATTGCTGAAGAACTGAATATGGATCTGGATCAAATCGAAATTGAATTCGCACCTGCGAATGCCCAGAAATATGCCAATCTATTTTTTGGAATGCAAGGTACGGGTGGTTCTACTGCCATGGCCAACTCCTATATGCAGTATAGGACCGCCGGAGCTGCTGCCAAAGAGATGTTGATCAAGTCTGCTGCCGATGAATGGGGAGTATCACCCGAATCAATATCACTTGCCAACGGCCAGCTTTCTTCAGGAGGAAAAGAGGCATCGGTTGGGGAATTCGTTGCTGCAGCCTCAATGCTTGAGGTACCGGCCAAGCCCCTCCTCAAGGATCCATCAGAGTTTACCCTTATAGGAAATCCCGATACCAATCGCAGAGACAATGATCCAAAGATCAATGGTACAGCACAATATGCCATGGATGTTCATTTGGATGGACAAATAGTGGCTGTATTTGTCAGGAGCCCTCGTTTCGGAGGAACCCTTGTTTCACTGGATGATAGTGGAGCAAAGGACATTCCGGGATTTATCAGAACCGCAACCCTGCCAACAGGAACCGGTGCGATAGTCTATGCTGAAAACACTTGGGCTGCGTTGCAATCTCGTGATGCCATTTTTGCAGAATGGGATTTCTCAAATGCCGACAACCGGAGTTCTGACCAAATCAAGGCTGACCTTCTTGCTGCTGTCAACAGGGATGCCGAATTTGATGCTAGAGGAATCCAGGGGGATGCTGCTGAAGGTCTGTCAAGAGCAACTAAAGTTATAAGCAGGGAATTTTTTCTGCCCTTTCTGGCTCATGCCCCCATGGAGCCTCTTAACTGTACCATTGCACCAACCGAAACTGGCGTTATGCTTTACGACGGCTGTCAAATGCCATCTGGCGCCCAGTTTGCATTGGGTGCCGTATTGCAAATACCTCCGGAAAATGTTCAGATAACCACTCTTTATGCTGGAGGCAGCTTTGGTCGTCGGTCATCCCCTTCGGCTGATTATCATGTCGAGGCTGCCTTGGCGTTTGCCTTGAATGGTGGAAAAGTTCCGGTAAAGTTGATTTGGTCTCGTGAAGATGATCTGAAGGGAGGTTATTATAGACCTGCCGTTGCCCATAAGGTTCAGGTTGGTCTGGATGATGACGGCCGAATTATCGGCTGGGATCATCGCATTTCCGGGAAACCGATTTTCAAGGGAAGTCCCTTTGAAGCGGTGGTGGTGCAGAATGGAGTTGATATCACCTCGGTTGAGGGGGTCGCTGATACGCTATATGACATTCCAGGTCTTTATGTTGGTCTCACCGATGATATCTCACCAATATCAGTGAATTGGTGGCGGTCCGTGGGCCACAGCCACACTGCTTTTGTCATGGAATCCATGATGGATTTGGCTGCTGAGGCTGCTGGCCAGGATCCATTGGAGTATCGCCTTTCCTATCTGCAATCGGGAACTCCTGATCATAATCGCTTGGCTGGAGTGTTGAAACTTGCCGGAACCAATGCTGGATGGGGCAACCCACTCCCTGAAGGTCACTATCAGGGTATCGCAGTCCATAAATCATTTGGAAGCTATGCTGCGGAAGTAGTGGAGGTTTCAGGGGATATTGATAATGGTGTGGTCATTGAAAAGGTAACCTGCGCCGTGGATTGTGGTTTGGCTGTAAATCCTGATGTTGTCAAGGCACAAATGGAAAGCGGTATCGGTTATGGGATTGGGCATGTAATGCGAAATGAAATAACCTTTACCGATGGAGAGGTTGATCAATGGAACTTCCCCGACTACCAGCCTATGCGAATTAATGATATACGTACCATCGAAGTACATATTGTTCCATCCACTGAAGGGCCTTCCGGTGTTGGAGAACCAGGTACTCCACCATCAGGACCTGCTCTCGCCAATGCCCTTGCCTCGATGGGTACGAGAGTGACACATCTGCCTATGGAAGCTAATGGTATTACCTTTACATAAGGGAAAAAATTTCAGGCGGATTTTGTTGAAAAAAATGTGAATTTGCCCTTGGAATGATTTCTAAGCACATCCGGGCAGGGTACCCAAGGCTTCAATCACCATAAATGGTATGCTTGCTGATAGAAAATACTGTCGCAGCGATTGGGCAAGCCGTCATATTGTCCTTGTTCCAAACCTGTCAGAAAAGCTTTCCGTATAGTTGGACTTGGTATAAATATAAGTGGTGTTAATTCAGGGCGTAAAGGTTTCCGTTGGAAGTCTTCAGATACATCGTCCGATTAACAACGATTGGTGCTGAAGTTGCACCTCCCGGAATAGCAATCGTTCTTGCGACCTCTCCTGTTTCAGGATTGAAAAAGCGGATCAAGCCATCACTGGAAGCAACCACCAATTCACCTCCGACAAGCAATGGGCCGAAATGGGCAAAAACCTCTTTTCTTCTTCTGGGTTTGTCTGCCTTGAAGGAAGGAAGATCAGTGGCCCAGATTCTCAAACCGGTTGCTGCATCAAGCCTCACCAATTCGAAATTGTCCGTAACCAGGAATACGGAATCTCCGGCCGGAAGAGGCGGGTTGTACGAACCATCAGGCGCCAACCATCTGGTGTTCCCGTTGGATGGATTCAGGGCAGCGGTACTGCCACTTTGATTGGCCAGATAAATCTGATT
>VYFX01000030.1 GCA_009842205.1 Paracoccaceae bacterium
TCAAGGTTCCTGCTACTGGGAAACTCATGGTTGGTGGATGGAAGCCATTATCAATCAATCTCTTGGCAATATCATCAATGACCAGATCGGTTCCTTCGATTGAAGCCCTGGTATCAACTATACATTCATGGGCAACCAGACCTTCATTGCCGGAATAACAAATATTGTATTTCTCGCGAAGTTTCGTGGTCAGATAATTGGCATTCAAAATGGCGAGTTTGGTAGCCAGAGCCAAACCCTTGCCGGCCATCAGTTTGATATACGCCCAGGAAATCACCAAAACCAAGGCAGAACCATATTTGGTTGCACTGACCGCACCGGAACCATTACCCTCCAGGGGATCACCCGGCAGAAAGGGGATCAAATGTGATTTCACTCCAATCGGTCCAACTCCGGGCCCACCTCCTCCATGGGGTATGCAGAAGGTCTTGTGCAGATTCAAATGGGAAACATCAACACCAATATCGCCTGGTCGGAGGATACCAACCATGGCATTGAAATTTGCTCCATCCAGATAAACCTGCCCTCCAACCTCATGAATCAACCGGCAGACCTCAGTGATCGAGCCTTCGAATACACCATGGGTCGAAGGGTAGGTAATCATTACCGCTGAAATACTGTTAGCATTTTCCCCAACTAGGGTTTTCATATGGTCGACATCAATGGTTCCATCATCATTGGTATCAATTTCAATGACATTCAGGCCAGCCAGAACAGCCGAAGCAGCATTGGTTCCATGAGCTGACTTGGGAATGAGAACGATATCCCTTTGACCCTGACCAATGCTTTGGTGATACCCCTTGATTGCCATTAAACCGGCGAACTCGCCTTGAGCCCCGGAGTTTGGCTGGACCGAAAACCCATCAAAACCGGTAATCTGACAGAGTTTTTGGCAAAGGTCATCAATTAAATTCAGGTAACCCCCTACTTGATCTTCCGGAGCATATGGATGGATATTGGTAAATTGAGGCTGTGTGATTGGAGCCATTTCCGTAGTTGCATTCAATTTCATGGTACAGGAACCTAGAGGAATCATGGTTCTATCCAAAGCCAAGTCACGATCTGCCAATTGTCGGATATATCTCGTCATGGCAGCCTCGGAACGGTTCATGTTGAATACCGGGTTTTGCATGAATTCCGAAGTTCGGACAAATTCAGCTGGTATGGCATTTAGACTTGCCGGGTCCAATGTTTGTATTTCTGTAGGATTGACTTCTATGCCGAATGATAAGCAAACCTTTTGTAAGACCTCTGAAGTGGTTGTCTCATCAAGCGAAATTCCAATGGTGTTTTCATCGATTTTTCTGAAATTGATTCCATTGGATAAACCTTGCCCCAGGATTGATGAAGAATCTCCAACCTGAACCGACAAGGTATCAAAAAATGCTTCATGATTTACCTTATAGCCATTACTTTCAAGTTTTTGCCCAAGCCAAACCGTATGTCCATGAATTCCACGAGCAATGGCCTTCAAGCCAATTGGCCCATGGAGTACACCATACAAGCTTGCAACAACGGCAGGAAGTACCTGTGCGGTACATATATTGGATGTGGCCTTTTGCCTCCTGATATGTTGTTCCCTAGTCTGGAGAGCCAGCCTCAAGGCGGTATTACCACGTGAATCCTTTGAAACTCCAACAATCCGGCCTGGTAATTGGCGGACATATTTCATGGTTGTTGAAATGAAAGCAGCATGCGGTCCCCCAAATCCTAGGGGCATTCCAAACCGTTGGGTAGAACCGATACAAATATCTGCCCCAAAGGCTGCAGGTTCCTTCAATAGTGTCAGGGCCATGAGATCTGTTGCAAAAATTGCAATGGCCTTGGATTTTTTCAACTCTTCGGCAAGACCGGAGTAATCAGATAGGTTACCGTATGTGCCGGGATATTGAAAAATGGCACCAAATACTTCACTTGGTTTCAAATCCTCAAAAGGACAACCTTCAATAATTTCAATCCCCAATGGTCTGGCTCTTGTTCTAATGACCGCCTTGGTTTGGGGATGACACCAGGAACCTATAAAGAACTTGTTGCTTTTCGAGCGGGAAATCCTATAAGCCATCGCCATGGCTTCAGCACCGGCACTTGCTTCATCAAGCAAGGAAGCGTTGGCACAATCAAGACCGGTCAAATCGCTGACTATGGTTTGAAAATTCAACAGAACCTCAAGCCGACCCTGACTGATCTCTGGTTGATAGGGGGTATATGCCGTATACCAGGCTGGATTCTCCAATATATTCCTGATCAGGACCGGAGGGGTAATTGTACCATAGAATCCCATGCCTATGAGTGAGGTAAAGGTTTTATTTTCACCGACAAGTTTTTGCAGCTCTTCTGGCAATTCGGCCTCGGTCAGGGGATTTCCCAATTCCGAAAGTGGATCATCTCCCAGGTGAAGGTCCCTTAATCTTTTTGGAAGTACCGTTTCGATCAAGTGGTCAAGGCTTCCATAGCCGACCACTTCAAGCATATCGTCTATCTCCCTAGCTGACGGGCCGACATGCCGAAGTTTGGCGAAATCATATGGATCATAGGCTTGATCGGATATCATGAAATCAATTCCTGATATTCTTTTTCAGACAACAGGTTTTCATATTCACCAGAATCATCTGCCTCCATTTTGTAAAACCAGCCTTTTTCAATTGGGTCATCGTTGACCAAACCCGGATTTTCCATCAACTCATCGTTGATTTCAACAATTGTTCCGGTCATGGGTGAAATAATTTCCGATGCCGCCTTAACACTTTCGATAACAGCAGCATCATCACCGACAGAAAATTGATCTCCTTCTTCTGGCAGATCCACATATACCACATCACCCAATTCCTCTGCCGCATATTCAGTTATACCGATTGTGAATAAATCCCCATCCTTGCGAACCCATTCATGATCTTCGGTGTACTTCATTTTTGACCTCCCTAAACTAATATTTAAACTTGTTTCTGACAAACGTTCTCAATTGAATATTTATTGGAATTCTTGATTTTCTACCCTCACAGTAAAGGACAGGATTCTTCCTTACCATGTCGGCATTTACATAACCCATTGCTATTGGACCCTGAACTGTTGCTCCATAGCCCCCTGATGTTACATGCCCCACTTCATTACCATTCGTTTCATGATCGTATATTCCATTTCCTCCCCTGACCGGCATGCGACCCTGGGGTTTGAGGCCAACCAGCATTCTATCAACGCCATCCCTGAGCTGGACATTGAGACTATCATACCCCGGAAATCCTCCCTGCTTGAGGTTTCCGGCTCGCCTTGTCTTGGAAACGGACCACCATAATCCAGCCTCGATCACCGAGGTGGTTTTATCAATATCATTCCCATGAAGACATAATCCTGCTTCAAGCCTTAAGGTATCCCGGGCTGCCAAACCGACAAACTCGATATCCTCGAAAGTCAAAAGCCTTTCAGCCAACTTGACTGTTTTTTCCGAACATGCGGATATTTCGAAGCCATCCTCACCAGTATAACCGGACCGGGAAATCCACAAGTTGCCAAACTCGGATTCCAATTCCATTACATCGAGAAACCTCATTTCATATATTTCGGGTAGTAATTGGGATGTAATGGTTGCTGCCTTTGGCCCCTGTATTGCCAAAAGTGATCTGTCTTCAAATTCTACTATCTCACATCTTGAGCCTATAGTGGATTGGAGATAGTCCAGATCTTCCTGCTTGTTGGCTGCATTAACAACAAGGAAAATACAATCCTGCTTCTTGGTAATCATTATATCATCAATTATTCCCCCTGTTTCTGTCGTGAAGAGGGCATATTTTTGTCTTCCATAATCAAGACTGACCAAATCAATGGGCAGGAGTGTTTCGAGATAGCTAGCAATATCGTTTACGGTTTCACCACCTTTAGGATAAATGGCAATTTGTCCCATATGACTGACATCAAACATGCCGGCATTGGTACGGGTATGGATATGTTCCTTGATTGTTCCCATGGGATAATTTACAGGCATTTCAAACCCTGCAAACGGAACCATCTTGGCACCCAACTGCTTGTGGAATTCATTTAGGGGGGTTCTATTCAGTTCCATAAACCATGCTTGTCAAATTCTATCTTCGTATTTTTAAAGATACTTGGAAAATAATAATTTTTGAAAGGGTAAAGTAATTAACAAATATCTACAAAAAACAATGGCTTGTACCTTGCCAAACTGTGGATTTTATTCAGGCGTTATAAATACCAAAGAGCTAGTGGACAAAGTTCTTGATGACTGTTTGCAATTTAACAAATTATTTAAGAACACCCCTTTTATGCACAAACACATGGAAGCTCATTAACAAAATTTGGTTACCTTTGAATTTTGGCTATGGGAGGTACTCGTAACAAAGCCAATAC
>VYFX01000009.1 GCA_009842205.1 Paracoccaceae bacterium
CTATATCCAGAGGGAGTAAAAAGGTGAATTACCCACCATTTTGGACGAAGAGCCATTTAAATATTACTAATGTTCTGAAAAATGGAATTATGGCCTTTTTATGAAAGGTATCGGAACTCAAAGAATTGAGATAAAGGAAGTTCCATTAATGGTACGTTGCTCCATAAAAAAGCTTGACCTCGGTAGTATGCTAAAAAGCAGGGACATCCGAGGCCGCACATTTCATAATTTACAACAAAAAAAAATTAATTCAATCAATAGACGCCAGACATGTCAAAAAATTATCTCTGTATAAAACTACTGATTACTGCACTTTCTCCTTATAGGTCTTGTAGATAAACTTTTCGGTCATGCCCGCAATATAATCACAAATGATCCGAATCTTTTCCTCCTGACCTTCACTTATCCTTTTTTGCCAACTGTTAGGAAGTGCATCAATTTCGGTCATGAAATATTTAAAAACGCTCATGATCACATTTTCAGGATTGTCCTCTTTGGACATATCCACTTGTTTTTCATACATGTTGATCCAAAGAAAACTTTTTATTGATTTGAGATGTTCCTTTGCTTCATCTGAAAATGAAATGATATCCCTTTGGAAGTTCCTTACTTCTTCAAGTGACTTTAACCCTGCATCATCCAATGCTTTTTTCGATGTATGATTTAAATCAGATATAAAATAATCGAAGATTTTGCGTATTATCGACAAACTAAGATGGGTTTCACTGATGTCGGGATGATTAGCTGAAATTTTGTTTCGATATTGTCTCACCAATGAGATGGATGAAATATCATTTAATGAAAATAAATTTGCTCTCAATCCATCCTGAAGATCGTGACAATTATAGGCAATATCATCAGCAAGTGAGGCAATTTGGGCTTCACAACTTGGATAGGTATTCAAAAGCAGATCATGTTTGGAATTATATTCCTGTACATATGCAGGTATATCAGTTTTGAATGGACCGTTATGTTTGATAATTCCTTCAAGGCAATACCATGATAAATTTAGTCCGATAAAATCTGGATACGGATTTTCCAGATGGGTAACAACCCTCAATGCCTGAACATTGTGATTAAATCCTCCAGAGTCTGATAATATTTTGTCAAGAATATTTTCGCCAATATGGCCATAGGGTGGATGTCCCATATCATGAACAAGGGCTATTGCTTCAGCCAACTCAGCGTTCAATCCCAACATTGTAGCAATTTGACGCGAAGCTCTCGAAACCTCAATGGTATGGGTTAATCGGTTTCTGACATGATCACTTTGAGGTTTAATAAATACTTGTGTCTTGCCGATAAGCCTTCTGAAGGCAGAAGCATGTATTATCCTGTCACCATCCCTACTGAATGGTGATCTTTGTGGATAATCTTTTTCGGGAAACAACCTCTGGGGATCAACATCATGTTTTACTGCACACTCGATCAAAATGACACTATTCCTAACTTTGGTTTATCACAATTCTTGGTTTTTCTTGTCCAATCGGCTATGTTAACTATATCCAAATTGTCTGCGATTACACATAGTAAATTATATCATCAATCAAGATTATGCTTATTCCACCAAAGGTATCAGATAGAGCCTACAAGAAATTAGCCGAAGTCAACTTGGAAAGCGATGAAAAGCTGTGCCTCCGAGTGGCAGTCAAGGGTGGGGGTTGTTCAGGATTCCAGTATGAAATCCTGCTGGACAAACCACAGAATGATGATTTGGTACTGGCCAAGGATGGTCAAGCTGTTCTGATTGATGAAATCTCTCTGCCTTTTCTCCAAGATGCTACCATTGACTACACGGAAGAATTGATCGGGTCAAGATTCACCATTGTCAATCCCAATGCCAAGTCGACCTGTGGATGCTCATTGAGTTTTTCATTATAGCGTTTTGTTAATGAAGATCGCCACATATAATATCAATGGTGTCAGGGTAAGACTACCAAGAATTATTGATTGGATAAAGCAGTCCAAACCCGATGTGGCCCTGCTTCAGGAAATAAAGTGCGAAGATGATAAGTTTCCTGAAGAAGAATTCAGTGATCTCGGATATAATGTCGCCATCCATGGTCAGAAAGGCTATAACGGTGTTGCCATATTGTCAAAATATCCGCTTGAAGATGTCATCAAAGGATTGCCAGGGGATGAATCAGATACACAATCAAGATGGATTGAGGCTGTAATCCAGGGAAACAATAATATTGTCAGGGTTGGTTGTCTTTACCTTCCCAACGGCAACCCGGTACCTGGTGAAAAATTTGATTACAAACTTGCCTGGATGAAGCGGCTGCAAAGAAGGGCAGCGGAATTACTTGAATTTGAGGAGCCCTTGATTTTAGCCGGCGACTATAACGTTATTCCTCATATAGGGGATGCCAAGAATCCAGAAAAATGGATTGATGATGCCCTCTTTCGTCTTGAAACTAGAACCGAATGGAGGAAGTTGGTTAATTTAGGGTTTCAGGATGCCTTCCGTTTGATGAACAATCAGGAGGGACAGTTTACCTTTTGGGATTTCCAGGGCAATGCCTGGAACAAAAATGATGGTATCAGGATAGATCATCTATTGCTTTCCCCACAATGTGCGGATTTGTTATTGGATTGTAAAATAGACCGAGAAGTCAGGGGTTGGGAGAAACCATCCGATCATGTTCCTATCTGGGTAAGGCTTGATTGTTGATTGAAGATGAACCCTATTAGAGCACACACCTGTTCATTGCATCACATTCCCTTGTAAATCCAAGAGTACCTGCTTGAAATCAAGTTCGGCAATGTTCTATCGGCAAGGATCATTGTCGTGTTTCTGAGTTGGTACATAAGACCGCCTTGCAGATGATTGATCCAGGCCTGTGAATTGGTGTACTTCACCATTCTTTCCAACCTTTGCTGCCTCTTGGACTTGAACCAATTGAGAGCATCGGTGAGATTCAAGTTATTATAAAGTGAGGAAGCAAGAACCCACCCATCTTCGATGGCCATATTACCTCCTTGGGCCAAAAATGGGGGCATTGGATGTAGGGCATCCCCACAAAGGCAGACCTTCCCGGTAAACCATTGTGGTTGGACAATGCCCTTGTAGAGAAGATTCGTTCTGATTTCGGTTGCGTTGGCAAGCAGACTTTCCAGAAATCGAAAGTTTTGAAATCCGGCCTTGATCGTTTCAGGATCCAATTCAGTGTCAACCATGTGATCAAAAGGCCTTATCGCAACGACATTCAGAACTTTACCCATGTCAATGCCGTAGGTTACCAAATGCTGGGCAGGATACATGTAAAGATTGACACCATTAGCAAACTTGGTTTCACTCAACTTTTCAATAGGTACAAGTCCCCGCAAGGCAACAAAATCAGGTTTGTGTTTTTCTCCAGCCGGATTCAATATTTGACTGATTTGCGAACCATAACCGTCAGCCCCGATCAAAAGGGAAGCGTGCAATTCTTCACCTTTATCCGAACTGAAATCAACACCATATGGTGAAAAACATTGCGGAGTTATTTTCTTACCGAAGCAAAACCTTATCCCCAAATCCATGGCCTTGTCAGAGAGTATTCTGATCAGCTTACCACGATGACAGGTAAAATATCCCAACTCATCACTTTTGCTAAACTGGTTCAAATCCAATGAAAAGAGTCTTTTTGATTTCAATCCATCAAGAGCAGTTACACTTTCCACCTTGCTGGAAATTTCTCTCAGGGGTTCTTCAACACCCAATTTCGAAAGGATTCTGGAGCCGTTCGGAGTTATCTGAATTCCCATTCCTCC
The DNA here is from genome assembly GCA_009842205.1 of Paracoccaceae bacterium. Classification (GTDB taxonomy): domain Bacteria; phylum Pseudomonadota; class Alphaproteobacteria; order Rhodobacterales; family Rhodobacteraceae; genus MPNP01. Next base: position 3,757 of record VYFX01000009.1, read on the forward strand.
CAAATTATCTTTGTTTTCCTTTTCGTAAATGGTGGAAACAATACCTTTTTGGGCCAACCTGATTGCCAGTGTCAATCCTGCCAGACCACTCCCTACGATTGCAATATTGTCAAGGTGGTTTTTACCCATTAACCATTTCCCGAGCCCAACTTAGAGCCAATATACAATACATTGGATTACTACTTTAATATTTTAGGTTTTTACTCTATCACTCAATTGATAAATTCCACATATAAGTGAAGAATAGGTAATCATTTTCAGTTTATTTTTTTCAACAAGGTAAATTCGTTGTTAGTAATTTTTGGAGCCCTCTTAGGTTTATGTTGGGGATATTACCTGGCTCACAAGAAAAAGGGATCCCGCCTGGACAAACTCCATTATGGTTTGTCATTTGCAATTGCCTTTGGTTTGCTATCATGGATTTTGACACTCATAATCAGCTGGTATTGGATTTGACCTGATGGCAGAAAGTAAAAGTCTCTTGGGAAATTTTGGATACTCGACAACTCCAAGCTTTTCCGGACTGCCTACCTTTTTTGGTCAACCATATACCCAGAATTTGCAAAATGTTGATATTGCAGTATCGGGTGTACCTTTCGATTGTGCAACAAGCAACCGCCCCGGTACAAGGTTCGGACCAAGGGGAATCAGGGAAGCATCACTGTTGCAAATCCACGAACCTCCCTATGGGTGGGATTTAGATGCCTTTTCCGATTACAAGATTATTGATTATGGAGACGTCCAGATCGATTACGGTGATGTTCGGGGATTTCCACAAAGACTTCAAAATCATGTGGGCAGGATTCTCGAACAAAATGTAACCTCCCTAGTACTTGGTGGAGATCACTATATTACCTATCCGATCCTGAAGGCCCATGCAGAAATTCATGGGAGAATGTCTCTTTTGCAGTTTGATGCCCATTCTGATACTTGGAAGGCCAACGAACCCACCGACATAGATCATGGAACCATGCTGTATCATGCCATTAACGAAGGCTTGATTGATCCTGGGAGTTCCGTACAGGTCGGGATTAGAACCACCAATCAGGAGTCCATGGGAATGAATATCATTGATTCATTTGAAGTTCATGAAAAGGGCACACAATTTGTTGCCGACATGATCAGAGAAATTCTTGGCAACAATCCAACCTACCTGACCTTTGATATAGATTCACTTGATCCTGCCTATGCACCAGGAACCGGAACACCGGTTTGGGGAGGATTGACTCCCATTCAGGTTGCTGTAATCCTGAGAAAAATCATGGGTATCAATGTAATCGGCATGGATGTTGTTGAAGTTTCACCACCTTACGATACCTCGGGAATAACTTCAGTAGCCGGAGCCCATGTTGCAGTTGATCTTATTTGCCTTTGGGCTTCGGGAAAATAAATTTGGAAATAAATTAAAGAGGGGTTATGAAAGCAGCTGTTTGTCGAGAATTCGGTGGTCCTCTGACTATAGAGGAAGTTACACTCAGGGAAACCCGGAAAGATGAGGTATTGGTCAAAATCCTGGCATGTGCCGTTTGTCATTCAGATATTTCCTTCATGGAAGGAGCCTGGGGAGGATCCCTGCCTGCCGTTTATGGGCATGAGGCATCGGGAGAAATTCTGGAAGTAGGTGAAGGAGTCGAGGATTACAGTGTTGGGGATAAGGTACTTGTAACCCTCATCAGAGCCTGTTCGGAATGCATTTCCTGTAAAAAGCAGGCACCTGTTATCTGTGAAGAACCCTATGATCGTATGGCACAGAGTCCCATCACAGGCAATGATGGTCCTTTTGAACATGGTTTGAGTACGGGCGCCTTCGCTGAAATGGTGCTGGTTCACCACTCACAAATTCAAAAAATACCTTCATACCTCTCTCCCGATGTGGCTGCTCTCCTGTCCTGTGGTGTCATTACCGGCTTTGGAGCCGTACAAAATACTGCACAAATTGAAAAGGGAAGTGTTGTGGCAGTGGTTGGAGTTGGTGGTGTTGGCTTGAACAGCATTCAGGGTGCCAGGATATGTGGGGCAGAACGGATTATCGCCGTTGATATTGATGAAAGCAGGCTTGAGCAAGCACGGGAATTTGGAGCAACCGATGTAGTTCTGGCCGATAAGACTTCACACAGGACCATTCGGAAATTGACGGGAGGAAGGGGTGTTGATTACACCTTCATCACTGTTGGTGCCGGTATTGCCTACAATACTGCCTTCAAGTATCTTGCCCCAAAGGGTGAAGTCATTGCTGTCGGAATGCCACCCTCGGATGTAGTTGCCAATTGGGTGCCGGTTAATCTTGCCTATATGGGTCAATCCATTCGGGGTTCCAAAATGGGAGATGCTGTACTTTCAAAAGATATACCCTTTCTGATTGACCTTTACGAAAAAGGGGAATTGCTTCTGGATGAATTGATAACCGGTACATTTCCGCTTGAGCAGATCAATGAGGCGATTGAAGAAGTTAAATTGGGCAAGGTTCGTCGTAATGTGATTGTATTTGATTGATTGTCATGAAACTCGAAAATCTAGAGGTCTTTGTTGTCGAAAATCAGCCTCCAGGCTGGGGAGGTAGGTATTTCATCTTCGTCAAGTTGGTTACCTCTTGTGGAATTACCGGATATGGTGAAGTCTATTCCGCTTCCGTAGGTCCGGAAGCGATGAAGGCAGTCATTCAGGATGTTTTTGAAAGGCATTTACTTGAACAGCATCCGGGGGACATCGAACTCATGTTTCGCCGGGCCTATTCATCTGGTTTTACCCAAAGACCCGACTTAACCGTTATCGGTGCTTTTTCAGGTCTGGAAATCGCCTGCTGGGATATCATGGGCAAAGCCCATGATCTTCCCATTTATTCCTTTCTTGGAGGTCTGGTCAATCCCAGAATCCGAACCTACAGTTACATCTATCCCCTGCCGGAACATGATTTGATGGAATTTTGGTCAAGCCCAGAAATGAATGCAGAATCTGCATTGAGGATGGTCGAGGCAGGGTTTACTGCCGTCAAGTTTGATCCGGCTGGACCCTACACGATTTACGGTGGCCATCAACCCTCCATGCGAGACATTGAGCAATCCGTTGCATTTTGCCGCGCACTTCGAGAGGCTGTTGGTGACAGGGCAGACTTACTTTTTGGAACACATGGGCAGTTTACCACTTCGGGTGCCATCAGGCTTGGCAAATCTCTGGAGGAGTTTTCCCCTCTCTGGTTTGAAGAACCGATCCCTCCCGATAACCTTGATGAGTTTTCAAAGGTGTCAAATGCCTGCAGCATACCAATTGCGACTGGGGAAAGACTAACTACCAAGGCAGAATTTGCAACCGTATTGAAAACCGGCGGGGCATCAATACTTCAACCGGCTCTGGGCAGGTCCGGTGGCATTCTGGAGACCAAGAAAATTGCAGCCATAGCCGAGGTATTTAACGCATCCATCGCCCCACATTTATATGCTGGACCAGTCGAATGGGCAGCTAATATCCAGTTGGCAGCCTGCATACCGAATTTCTTGATTCTTGAAACCATTGGTACCGGTGGTGATTTCCATCGTCAACTGATTGGCGATATTCCAGTCTGGGACAATGGATATGTTATTCCACCCAAAGAACCGGGACTGGGAATTGAATTCAATGAGGAATTGGCAAAATCGCTTCCCTACAAGGGTAATGAGCTGCACCTTGAGATGCAGGATGAACCTTGCAATTACGACAGGCCAAACTTCTTCGCTGGTGGTGCTCCTCCCAAAACCTGACTGTGGACCTACTTCCAACTTGTGTACGGAATTTTGTAAGCAGTCCAAAAACAATGAATAATAGTTAAGAGTATTTCTGGATTGGAGTAATTTTCATGAATTGGGTAGCCATTGATTGGGGCACAACGAATGTCCGTTTCTGGTTGATGTCCGGTAAGGGAGAATTGCTGTCCTCAAAAAATTCTCCTATGGGCATGAATCTAATCCCACGGTATCAGTACGAAAACCATATCATTGAAATGGTTGGGGAATGGTTTCAGCCATCAGAGCCGATTGATGTTATTGCCTGTGGCATGGTGGGTGCAGCAAATGGATGGGTGGAAGCAAAGTACCAGTCAACCCCTTGTCTTCCGGTATTTACTGAAAAGGTAACCAGAGTTCCCACAAAATCTCCAAATTTGGAAGTCAGGATTGTTCCTGGTATTGCCAGTTATTCTCCCAACCATGATGTCATGCGTGGTGAAGAAACCCAGATCTGCGGTTTTCTTGGAGACAACCCAGCCTTTGAGGGTGTTTTATGTATGCCTGGTACTCATACCAAATGGGTAGAAATTAAATCGGGCCAGGTTATAGGATTCAAAACATTCATGACGGGCGAACTTTATGATGTGCTTCGTAAATCCTCAATTCTGCGTCATTCTGTGAATACAGACTCTTGGGACGAAAATGAATTCGTTTCTTCGGTAGAAACTTCACTTCATCATCCGGAAGAAATTACAACAAGGCTGTTTTCAATCAGGTCTGAATCCCTGCTCGATGGTCTACAACCAGCAAATGCGACTTCCAGATTGGCCGGATTTCTTATCGGCCTTGAGCTGGCAGGTTCAAAGAAATACTGGGATAGAAATAATATTGCCATAATCGGGTCCAAAACATTGGCACAAAATTACTTGAAAGCATTGGAACTAATTGGAATTGAATCCAGATTAGTTGACTCAGATACATGTACAATAAAGGGTTTGGATAGAACCAGACATCTCCATGTAATTGATTAAGAGTTTTTTTTATTCTGCATTCAATCAACTCAGGGGTATATGATTATGGCTTTCTGAATCCTGGTAGATTGAAGATAATCTTGAATATGACTCATCAATTCGCTTTCTTTGCGAACCAAGTTTATTTTCCATACCAGTAGACAACTCATCAATTGAGCGACATTTCCAGTAATGGTTTTTTCTTGAATAGTTGCCATTTTGGATACGGAAAACTTCACTCAGAATCTTGAGATCATGGGGTATATGGAATGCATCCCGTGTATCAATATACTCATAGAGGTAATAAAAATTGTCAAAACCAGACCAAGTAATTGCAGAGAGGCAGAGGGAACAGGGCTCATGCGTTGATAAAAACAGGCAATCCCTAGGGCTTGGTCTTTGTTCCCTTGGTAACGTAAAATAACCGTTAAGAGTTGATATTTCCCCATGAAAAAGGGGATTCTGTGTTTCCTTGTTTGTTTCGGCAATTATCAGGGAAAGGTCATTTTTCCTTAATATTGCTGCACCGAAAATCTTATCTCCACGGGTAACTCCAATTTCGGTCAAAGGGATAATATCGAATTCAATCACATCCAAAAAACGCTTTGCAAGTTCTATATCTGTGAAGTCTTTCATCCCAACCTCTACTTGTGAAAGCATCAATTAAAACAAATTCATTACTGGAATATTTTCTCCGCTACCACAACTCTTTACCTTGCGGAGAACCCCAATCCACTTCCTGATGTTGGTTTTCATCCGTAATTTGATTTAAAAGAGTATCAAGATCATATTTTTGCTCTGAAATTGCAATTTTGTTGGATTTTATCTTCAATTTAACAGCTGATCCTTCTTGAACACCACATTGTTCAGTGATTGTATTGGGTATATTGGCAGCCAAGAGATTAACCCATTTCACAACTTTCTGGATCGTAATCATGCAATTTCCTTTCTGCATCAACTATTAAATCCTACTCACAATAACTTGCTTTGCTACTTTCCTGTTTGATTTGTGAATCGAAGCCGAATATTCCTTTTTTATATAGCTGACTTGTCTGGAAATAGGGTTAGAATACTGATGGTATTTCACCTGGCTTGGATGAAACTTCAAAAAGCTGTTGAGCATATTCAGCCTCGGATCTCCGACAAATCATAAACCACTTGGTTTCAGATTCAAACCAGAAAGCAACAGCAATCTGTCCAAATCTGGTCCGCCGAAATGTCCCCTTCCTCATTTTATCCTTGTTCAGATCGATTGGGGTGTTCTTGGCTAGAACCTCCCTGATAAAATTTCCTTCTATTTCAAAAACCGAACGCAAATCACTGATATCCCATATAAGGGTATCTTCTTCACCCATCTTGTGATTCAGGTCTTCAATCAGTTCTCCTACCCGTTCAAGAGGTACAAACAATAGCAATTCGTCTGGTGACATCCAGGCGATTGATGTTTGATCTTCGGTGCTTATTTTTCCCCGGACCGGTACCTTTACCCCGGTTACTTCGACAATTGCATCTTGTAGCGTTTTTGACTTGAGATCACCACGAAACAATATCATCCCGACATCATCGAGCAAGTTTAGTTTAGGAGTACTACCAACAGTCGCTTTAGCCATTTGTATTTTACCTAATCCGTATTGTAGGCAATGTGGCTGACAATTTTGGCCTTGATCATTTTATTGCCACAGTTGAATTTAATTACTTCCCCCATTCTTTCAGTTCCCCGTTCAACCAGACCCATTGCTATTGGTCGTTTCAGAATCGGTGAATAATAGGTGGAAGTTACCCTGCCTTCCATTTTGGGATGATCGAATTCATTCTTGGTTTCACATTGTGCATAAACGCCATGGGGTAATGGCTCATCATTATCCAAAACTTCCAAACCCACCAGCTTCCAACGGTCAGGATCAGTCAAATATGATCTTTGTTGACCTCTCTTGCCAAGGAAATCATCCTTTTTCTTTGATATGGCCCAGTCCAAACCCAAATCCTGGGGTATTATGGTTCCATCAGTCTCATCTCCAATCATGATGAAGCCCTTTTCAGCCCTGAGGACATGAAGGGCCTCTGTTCCATACGGCTCAATGGAAAACTCTTGACCAGCTTCATGGATTTTTTCCCATAGCTCAAGTCCCTCCGAAGCCCTAACGGAAATTTCAAACGAAAGTTCACCGGAAAAAGAAATCCTGTAAACCTGAACCTCATGCCCTCCAAGAATTCCCTTCTTCCATGACATGAAGGGCAATGCCTCCTCACCGAGATCCATTCCTCCGAGTTTGTCCAAAACGTTTCTGGCGTCCGGTCCTGCGACACCGATCTGAACATACTGATCAGTAATGTTGGCAGTATAAACCCGCCAATCCCACCATTCACATTGGAGCCAGTCTTCTAGCCAGCCATGAATGTGGTCTGCCCCACCGGTCGTTGTATGGCACAAGAAAGTTGTTTCATCCAATCGAGCCACAACCCCGTCATCCATCAGGAAACCATTTTCATCGCACATCAATCCATACCTGCATCGGCTGGGCTTGAGGGTGCTTATGGCATTGGTGTAAATCAGGTCAAGAAACTTGGCTGCATCTTTTCCCTTGACAAGTATTTTTCCCAATGTGGTTGCGTCCAGCATGCCCACAGTCGTCCTTACCCTTAGGGTTTCACGATTGACGGCATTTTCAACCGATTCTCCCTCCAGCAGGTAACAATATGGGCGTCGCCAATCCGAAACCGGCTCCCAATGGGCATTTTGTGATACATGCCAGGCATCAATGGGGGTTTTTCTGGTAGGCTTGAACAACTCCTTGCCGGCGGAACCTGCTATTGCTCCAAGAGGTATGGGTGAGTATGGTGGGCGGAAAGTCGTGGTACCCACCTTGTCCATCGGTATACCAAGGTTATGGGAAACCAGGGCGATACCGTTGACGTTGGAAGTTTTACCCTGATCAGTGGCCATCCCAAGTGTCGTATATCGTTTAGAATGTTCAATACTTTCAAATCCCTCAAGTACAGCCAGATCAATATCAGATACCTTGACGTCATTCTGGTAATCCACCCAGGCTTTCATCTTCTTTTTGGGCTTCATGCTATAAGGGATCAACCAGGTACCATGGCATCTGTCCTCGGTGATCTCCCGGGTATGGGGAAGTTGTATTTCAGGAAGGTCCTTGTCGAATTCCCGGGCAACCTGCCTGACGATTTGTTCAACTTGGGAAGGAATCTCATGCAATTGCAGGTATCCGTTGGCTGAACCGACAGGAAAAATATTCTGCTTGCCATGGCTGTCTATGGGTGGGTGCTTCCAATCGGGAACAAACATGACCTTCGTTTCATCCCATTTAAGTTTGCCGTTGCAATGAGACCACAAATGAACGGTTGGAGACCACCCTCCTGACACAGCAATTGATTCACAACCAATTTTTTCAAGGGATGTCCCTTCACCTACTTGGGAACACATTTCCAGACCCGAGACGGTTTTCTTGCCCAAAACTTCACCGATACCCCGGGCGGGTTCAATCCTTAACCCCAAGTTTTTGGCCCTGGTTGGCAAGGTTCCCCTGATTTCCATCCGAGTATCAAGTATCAAGGGAACTGACAGTCCTACTTCTGCCAAAGCTATGGCAGTCCTGTAAGCATCATCATTATTGGTTATTATGGCTGTTCGATCACCTGGCGATACGCCATAATTTATCAGATAATCTCGGACCCCGGAAGCCAATCTTACTCCGGGAAGGTCATTTCCGGCAAAACAAAGGGGTCTTTCAATGGCCCCAGTTGCCAGCACAATCCGCTTGGTCCTGATCTTCCACAATCTCCTCTTAAGGTAACCGCTCTTCCCCGATGTATTTGGAAACCTTTCATCAGCAATGACAAAACCATGGTCATAAATACCGGAAACCGAGGTTCGTGACCTCATGGTCACATTTTTGCTTGAAAAAAGTTCCAGCAGTGTTGAATCCACCCAATCCTGGGAAGCCCCTTCACCAAACTCGGCATGATCCTGAACCAATCTACCACCAAAATTCGGCGACTGTTCCAGAAGAAGAATCCTCAATCCTGTTTCAGCCAGCAGCCTGGTTGCAAGCAACCCGGCCATTCCCCCACCAACGACAAGTATATCAGTGTGTAAATAGAAGTGCTCATAGTGATCGACATCGTTCTGATTCGGGGGCTGTCCCAAACCTGCCGATTGTCTTATTGCCGGTTCGAAAAGATGTTTCCAGGCTTGTCTTGGAGCCATGAATGTCTTGTAATAAAATCCGGCCGGAATAAGGTTGGAACCAAGGTTTGCCATACTTCCAATATCAGTCTCTAGGGTAGGCCAATGGTTTTGGCTTTTTACTTCCAACCCCTCTGCAAGTTCTGTTATTGTTCCTACCTGATTGGGTTCGCGTTCTCCATCCTTGCCAATGGTAAACAAGGCATTTGGTTCTTCTGGTCCACTGGCAACAATCCCTCTTGGTCTGTGGTATTTGAAACTTCTACCTACCACTTTTTGATCGTTTGCCATCAAGGCCGAAGCAACCGTATCTCCCTCGAAACCCTTGAATTTCCTGCCGTTGAATCTAAAATTCAGGGGTTTGCTTCGATCGATAAATCTACCACCGGTAGGGAGTCGTGTGCTCATGAAAACTTCTCCGCATTATCCGAATTCAAGCCAGTTTCCTGTCCTGTTCTTCTGCTTTTGATTACCTCCATTATCCGGGGTGGTGGCTTTAAGGTTTGGGCCGGATAAGTTCCAAAAACCTCCTGGGTAACCGTACACCGTGCAACATGAAACCATTTACCACAGCCCATGGCATGGCGCCATCTTTCCAGAATAATTCCCTTGGGATTTTCCCGCAGAAACAGATAACCCTCAAAATCATCATCGGTGGAATCCGGCCCTTCACGCTTCAAATGCGCCTCACCGCCCGATACCAATTCGGTTTCGTCCGCTTCAATTCCACAATAGGGGCAAACGAGTTTTAACATCTTTGACCTACAATCATTTCGGAGAAACCATCATTGTCATTCTTCATGCTACTAGTGGGCGACCCCGGCAGCAACACTCTCATCGATAAATCTGCCTTCCTTGAACCTGTCCAAACTAAAGGGGCTTGCCAAAACACCGGGTTCCCCTTTGGCTACCAGCTCGGCCATGGCCCAGCCAGAACCGGGAATCGATTTGAATCCTCCCGTTCCCCAGCCGCAGTTGATGAAGATATTGTCAACGGGAGTTTTTGAAATTATCGGAGACCTGTCACCGGTCATGTCAACTATACCACCCCATTGCCTCAGCATCTTCAAGCGGGAAATGATTGGAAACATCTCCACTAGGGCCCTGACCGTATTCTCGATGTGGATAAAGGAACCCCTTTGTGAATAGTTGTTGAATTGGTCGGCACCTCCACCGATTACCATTTCTCCCTTATCCGACTGGCTGATATAACCATGCACCGTATTGGCCATGACAACCACATCAAGGCAAGGTTTGACCGGTTCAGAAACAAGGGCCTGCAAGGCAACCGATTCAATCGGCAACCGAAAACCAGCTTTTTCAGCAAGAACGCCGGAATGTCCAGCAACGACCATTCCCAACTTCTTACATCTGATCTTTCCTCTGGATGTTTGCAATTCCAGGGCTCCATTGGTTTGTGGATTGATATCTGTGACCTCGCACTTCTGGATTATATCCATACCCATGTCCGAACAGGCTCGGGCATATCCCCAGGCCACAGCATCATGTCTTGCCGTACCACCCCTTGGTTGCCACAAGGCTCCGAGAATGGGATATCTGGGACAATCAATATTGATTATCTTGCACAGTTCCTTGACCTGATCCGGCAGAATATATTCGGTCTTTATCCCCTGAATGACATTGGCTGAATTTATCCTTTGATAACCTCTGGCTTCATGGTGGGTCTGTGCCAGCATCATGACACCCCTGGGGCTGAACATAATATTGTAGTTCATGTCCTGGCTTAAAGTTTCATATAGGCTTCGGGACTTTTCGTAGATCGCTGCTGAAGCATCTTGAAGGTAATTTGATCTGATTATGGTTGTATTCCTGCCGGTATTCCCGCCACCCAACCATCCTTTTTCCAGAATAGCCACATTTTTAATACCATGGTTCTTGCCGAGGTAATAGGCTGTCGCCAAGCCATGCCCACCTGCCCCTACAATTACGACATCATAACTTTCCTTGGGTTCGGGCGATTTCCAGGCCCTTTCCCAACCGGTATGGTAATTAAGGGATTGTCTGACAAGGGAAAAAAGCGAATACTTCTTCAAAACTGAGCCTAGGGTACAAATTAGCAAAAATTAAAATGGTTACTTATTCTTAATGGAGCATGATTTCCAGATAAATCCTTGAAAGTAATTTGGATAAATCATGTAGGCTCAATTATTTCACTGGCTCAAAATGAATACCTCCTACTCCTTAACCTGCAAATATTAATTTTGGAACTTATGTATTTAGGTTGACAACCCCCTTTTGTGATAAATACCTTCTACATACAAAGGGACGGTCAAAACTGCCCCTTCTGTATTCGTTATTCTTCTATGAATTACTGCTTGATAAGTTAGATTGCCGAGGTTTTTCGGGTTGCTGAATGATTCGCTTTATTATAACAAAAAGACTTTAGCCAAGGCGAATTCAGACATCGCTTCCAGGGTGAATAGGGGCCGAATCAATCAGAAAAATCATTGGTTTGGTTCAGATTTATTATTTTATTATCAAACCAAAAAATCCATTTTGGCTTTGTCAACACTTCAAGTCCACTTTTCCTGATTTAAGCCAACAGGCAAATTCAAATGATGAGGATGGAAATCCACCACCAATTCAATTGCCAATTCAAACAGAAGGGACAGTGTAATATTCGAAGTATCGTTTCTGCAGGTGAATTTTTATTGTCAAGAGAATTGCTTCACCAGTTGTCATACGATGTTTCCCTTGTTGGAATTCAGCAAACAATTATCCAGGAAAAGTTTGGGAAAATTGATCCAAACCGAGAATGTTTCCGGTAAATTTCCAACGTGACATAAACAGTCTGGAATTATGTTTGTTGTAAATATACTACAACTTAAATCAATATGAATTAACCGCTTCCCCCTGTCTCCCAGTATTCCTATGTGTCGCCTCGGCAGTAATGACACTGTCATTCAGTAATTTAACTTATCAAGGATAAAGGGATAAATAATAATGAGAAAACTTATCGTATTCGCTTCTGCCCTTGCCCTCTCCGTCAGCATGGCATTTGCCTTAGAGGAGGATGCAATGGACGAAGGGATGATGATGGAAGAGGCACCTTCCGTTGCAGTAGGAGGTTCGGGCAAGATCGGGATCAAGAACGTTGATGACAGTTCAAAACCAAATGACGAGCAATTCAAGCTGGTCCGGGCCTACAAGGTGACATTTGATTCCACGGGAACGACCGATGGCGGCCTGATGTTCGGTGCCGGTATGTCCATTCGGGATGATACCGGAGAAGAGGACAAGCCTGTTGTCAGGGGTTCCTACGTCTTCGTTGGCGGGGGTGACGGTTCCTGGAAGCTGCAGTTCGGCGGCAATGATCCTGGCATCGACCTGGCCGGCGGCTTCGGTGTTGCCGATGATCACTTAGGTGGCGGGGATGATGCAACCATTGCCCTGTCCGGTTCATTTGGAGATACCCAGTACAGGATTACCGCCGCTGATCCGGGAATTGAAATTCCTGCGCGAACAGTGAATTTCGAGCTACCTGAAAATTCTGCTGCCCGTGATGCCTACGCAGCTGCCGTGGATGCGGACAATGACTGGTCAATCGGTGTCCGCCATTCGATCAACACGATCAATGTCGGGGTTGGCATGGATTCCGAGAGCGGACTCGCCATCGGCGTTGGTACCGACCTTTCCGGTGTGAGTACCTTCGTCTATTGGTCCAAATCCGAGTTTGGCGATGCAACAATAGTTTATGATGATCCTGTAGATGGATCTGGTGATGGCCTTGCTTCACAGGAAAACACGGGTTTGGGTGTCAAGGCTTCGATGTCCGCGGGCGAGGGTGCAACTTTCTCGGTAGCTTACTCCACACTTAAGCTTAAGCAGGATGTAGCCCCCCTAGTACAGGCAACCTTGGTGGAACCGCAAAAACCAAGTTGATCGAGGTTGATTTCTCCTATGATCTTGGTGGCGGTGCCACCCTCAATGTCGGTATTGACAAAGAGGATGCTGAAAAAATAGAACCTGGTGGTGGTTTTCCTGGCGTAGGGAGCATCACTCCAACGGATACCACAACGCTTGAAGCGGCAATTGCCTTTTCCTTCTAAATCAAGTAAGAATAACGAATACAGTAGGGGCGGTCAAAAACCGCCCCTTTGTATTATGGATGGTATTTACCACAATTAGGGTTTGTTAACTTAAATATATTACCCCCTGATTTTCTATTTCTTCCCATTTTTCGGATTTATTTGTCAATTCATTTACACCTTGCTCCGGGAATAGAGAAAATTTCATCGGTTGAATAGCAACTATAAAATCTCAAATCTAATGAATGGAAATTTGGCTCCCCGGAATAATTTTATCAGCAATTGCATCAGGCATAATTGTCTTGATACTTTTCAAGCAAAGATCAGGAAAGGCAGAAGGGAACCTTGAGCTCCAAGTGTATGCCGGACAGCTTGATGAACTGGAGCAAATGCATCGTGAAGAACTCATTCCTTCAAATGAATTATCCCAAGCCAAAAGTGAGTTGGGCCGGAAGATATTAAACTCGGACAAGCAGTTTCAAAATACCGATATTGCTGAGGTCGGGCAGTTTGATCGCCGAACATTTTTTCTTTCAATCATCATATTTTTTTCCTTGATGATTGGCTCTCAACTTATCCATAATTTTCTTGGTAATCCCGGATATAGTGACCAACCCATAAATAAGCGAATTGAAATGTCTCAGACCCTGAAGGATAACAGGTTAAGCCAATCGGACTATATTAAAACCCTGGGTAATTTTGAAGACGAGGAACGGGAATTTATTGATACAATCGAGCGATTGAATCAGGTCAAATCCCAGAACGAAGAGGATTATCAAGATTTAATTCATATTTTCATTCAAACCAGTTTGGCCGAGGGAAAAGTCCACTTGGCTTCTCTACTTTACAACCAACTGATTTCATATATGGGTGAAGGAGTCTCACTTGATGACCTGGTTACCCAGGTTGAACTCTTGATTTACTCATCCCAGCTTTATGTGTCACCTGAGGCCGAACTAGCCATTTTGGCAATTCTTGAACGTGACCCAACAAATGTTGATGCGAGATTTTATTTGGGGTTGATGTATGAACAGGTTGCAAGACCTGATCTGACTTTCGAGATCTGGAATGATATATTAGTTGCCAATAACGATGACGACAGCCCATTAATTGATTATATTAAATCCCATATCGGTGAAGTTGCTCAAAAGGCCGGTATTAATCTGTTTTGATAGGCATGAACTGAAATCCAGGTGAGTAATGATGATTGCTTCTGATAAAAAATCAACTGAATCGGGCCTATCAATAAATACACCCTATGCTTCGCCTGTTGAATTTGTAGATGCTCTCATTTCTGGAAAACCGATTGCTGCTCTGGATATCGGAACAAAAACGATAGGATTGGCTATTTCCGATACAAACATGATGATTGCAACTCCACTTGAAACTTTGCAAAGAACTAAATTCAAGAATGATATGGATAGACTGTTAACACTCGAATCCTATTGGGATTTGGCGGGCTATGTTTTAGGTCTTCCCATAAATATGGATGGTTCGGATGGTCCGAGGTGCCAATCTGTCAGGGCTTTTGCAAGAAATATGTGCCAGTATACCTCTTTACCGATAACTTTCTGGGATGAACGACTTTCTACAGTTTCGGCTGAAAAATATCTTCTGGAAACTGGAACCTCACGAAAAAAAAGAGCCGCAAAGAAAGATAATTTTGCAGCCTCAATCATCCTTCAGACAGCTCTTGAATATTTTCAAAACAAAAAGGCACTTTAATGGCGCAGGACAAGGTTTGGAAAAGAAAGGAGCCGGATAGCCCTTGTCAACAAGTCTGCCTGATCCATCCGGATGCCAAAATATGCATCGGTTGTTTCAGAACCCCGGAAGAGATCAGTAACTGGACTTTGTTTTCGCCTACAAAAAGAAAATCTCTTCTCAATGACCTTCCTCAGAGAAGCGGAAGGATAAAGAAACGACGAGGAAAGCGGCAGAGAATCCGCTACAAAAGGTCTCCTGGAACATCTTACTAAACATACCCTTTTCTTTGTAAGAAAAATTCACCATTGCATAGTTCGAAATTAACTCACTAATTAAAGAATAAATGATACGTATTTTGGTCCATAGCTTTACTAAACTTGTATACTCCAAGAAGGAATAATTATGCGTATAATCCTCTAAATTAATTTACATCCATAAATTTTTGGCTGAGTCTTGTGGAAGTAATTTATCCAGAGTCTCCCTCAATCCTGTTATACCTGCATTATCAATAAATTGGGGGGAAGATAATCTCCTTCGCCAGGTTCGTGCGCCATTAATTCCAGAAAACAACCCCAACATATGTCGGGTAATCCTCCTGATCGGAACCCCATCTTCTATTTCACGCTCAGCATAGCCAATCAGGTTATCCATAATGAGGCCAATATCATTCTCGAGTGGTGACTGAAATATTCTTTGATCCACTTCCTTGAGCATTGCAAGGGGCGTATGGTAAGCCGACCTACCTACCATTACTCCATCCAATCCCCTATCCAGGAGTTCCTGCGATTGGTCTATGGAGCTGATACCACCGTTGATACACAGGGTCAAATCCGGAAACCAATTTTTACATTTGACAACCAAATCGTAATCCAATGGGGGTATAGTCCGATTTTCCTTTGGGCTTAGTCCCTGCAATATAGCCTTTCTAGCATGGATAATCACTCGTCTGATTTCCAGTGAACTGAACAAATCCAATAATTCCGGCAACATTTCATAAGGGTTTGCATCATCTACAGCAATCCGGCATTTAATGGTTATTTCAGTGTCATCCGATGCATCCTGCATGGCCTTGATACAATCCCTCGATACTTCAGGCAAGGTCATCAATTTTGCTCCAAAGCAACCTTGTGATACCCGATCTGAAGGACACCCCATATTCAGGTTAATCTCGTCATATCCAAATTTGATTCCCAACTTTGTAGCAAAAGACAACTCCTCTGGTTTTGACCCACCCAATTGCAAGGCAACCGGATGTTCTTCCTGATTGAACTCCAGTAGTTTTTCACTATTCCCATGTACTAGTGCAGGGGCTGTAATCATTTCTGTGTATAACAGGGAATGCTTGGTAATTTGACGAAACATGAACCTGCAATGACGATCGGTATAATCCATCATTGGAGCAATGGAAAAAGTATATGAGGGAACCATAATTTCCTGAATCCTAAAATTGGTTCAAGTTTGAATTGCTTCGAAAAAGGATATTATCAGATTTTATCATTGGTCATAATTTGGGTTTCAGGAAAAATGAAATATTTAACAGGTCTGTAAATTGTTATTGATATCCAAATCAGAATCAAAGGGGACAACACTACGTTATTTCTGTTTTATTCAACCCGATGAGGGTGATGAAGATCCCAGGTTTGACTTTATCTCACTTTCTCTCAATACCATGGATCTTTCTTTGGGAGGTACTCTTCACATTGATATCGGATTACCTGTTTTACAACCACAAACCTTGAAAATTTCACTGCCTCCTCATCTGGTAGCAGAATTTAACTCGCAAGACAGGATTTTGAACCTTCTGGAGTTCATTGCCATAGGTGGTTTATCAATGGGTACCAACCTGCCTGTCAAAATCAAAGATGAAACTGATACAGCCCCTGCTGATCTAATCGATGATCTTGACCTAAACCTGAATGAACTTCTGGGAATTGACAATAGTCAAGAGGAATTCCTGCCGATTTCGAAACAACTTGCCGAACATGGGTTGGAAGCAAACATTTTGCATGATGTTGGTTCGGATTTTGTCATTGCAGAAAATATCGAGATTCTGATGGGTGAACTCGACACTGCATTAGAATCAATTGGAATCCTGAGAGAATGCCACAAATCATTTAACATTACCTTGCCAAAAAGCTTTGACAAGCTGAATTTAAAATTGGTATCGGATGTGTTGAAATTGGTTCCCTATCCCACTGCACAAACCATATGGTTTTATGGTAATACAGATCATCCAAACCACAAATATCGAATACAGGCAGCACAATCCTACCCACTTCTAGCCGAATATCTCCTTAAAATCGAACAAGCTGTAGAAGCAATCGATTCCGGTGAACCGATTCAACCCATCATAGCCGAAGTCACCGGTTTGAATAAGGGGAAACTCAAACGATTAACTAAAATGGAGATCCCAATTTCAGATGATGGATTGGAGGATATTCGGTATGTCGATAACCACCCAATCGAGATACAACGAACCAGAAGGTTTGCATTGACCAATACCCTGAGGATAGAAACCATACTTAAGGCACTTGAAAAGGTCGATACGGGTATACTTCCAAATTCATTCAATGACTGGGACAGATTTCTTCAAATAACCTCAGGTTGTGCCCTGACACTGGAAAACCGATTGGGGATTTCACTGCCTGAATTGTTGAATTCCTCGAAAGGAAATTGGGAAAGGTTTCATCAATCCCTTGCCCAGAATGCCAACATACCGGTCGAAGGTTTCCACCTTGACCATATTACCTTTGCTGCTTCGGATGCCCTGGAGGCCATTGATGATTTTACCAGAACCATTTTCTTGCCAAGAATCCTGCTTCATATACAAGAAATAGGCAAGCCCCTCCCCCAGCCATCCACATCGGATCTTCTCCAGGCCAGCATCGCCAGTTTCAACCTGTTGAGAGGGGAAACCACAAACCTCCTGGGTTATCTCTTCAATCTGGGATACCGGTGGTCAAATCGGTATCCTCAACTTCTTCAAATTGTCAATCCGGTAAAGGAAAAGATACCCATCAACAAGGACTTTGAAGAAAAAAGGAGGAATAATGCCTGGCCGAAACTCACCAATGACTTTGTTGCTAGCAACGATTTGGTTGTACGCAATTTAACATCCATGGCATCATTGAAGGAAGAATCAGATCGGCTTGATCATTGTGTCGGGAACCTGTACGTGAATTCTGCCAAGAAGGGTCGATGTCATATTTTTTCTGTCCAGAGCCCAGATGGAACCACGAGCTTTTCAACATTCGAGGTTCGTCCTCCAAACACCAAAGACCCGATTCTGGAGTTGAACCGAGTTACCGTCTGTCAACACAAGGGCAGGAAAAACAGGGTACCACCAAAAAAATGTACGGAAGCACTTTCCCAATGGGTTGATGAGATCAAGTCGGGACGTCTTGAATTAAACCTCGAGGAGGTAATTGATTGGAAGATTGAAGTCAACAAGAGAAGGGATCAGGATAAGTTTCACAGATCCGGTCTACTTTCACCCAAAATTGCCTGGCAAAGACTTCTCGGGGAGAATTGGGACAAACCGGATATTCACTTACAACTTTGGCATGAATGGCAAAATCATCTCTTAAGTGGGAAAATTTCAAAAAGCAGCGGTTCTGAAATTCTTTTGGAAAGTCCGATCACTCAAAATTACCTTGCAACATTTACACCAAAATAACTTTAGTGGGTGAATTTAACCCTAAAGGCAAAAACCATACCTATCGTTTGAAATTACTCTTTCAGGTGTTTTTCTAGATTTAAATACCTGTTTGCAATTACCTGAAATACCTTTATTCGAATTTTTGGCAGTTAATCTCGGCTGTTATAACAATAAAAAAAGTCGGAATTAATGCCCTACTCTTCTACCCTTACATACAATCATTGTGTCCTCTTTTACATCGTACCAAACAAGGTAATATTTCTATTCCTCATTGCACTATTTCTATCATTTGCAAATGATGTCAATGCCCAGATTACATGTGATAGTGATCCGAAGGTTATTGATACTTCTACTGACACCAGTAATGGAATTGAATGTTCAAATAATGACGATGCTGAAATAATCCTTGAAAGAGGAGTAAAGATAGAACCAACTAACAATCACGGCATTCATATTTCAAACAGTGAAAATGTCTCCATCATCGCCAAGGGTGATACTTCGATAAATACATCAGGCGATGATGTTTATGGAATATTGGTTGAATATGATCCTGCAAATCCGGGAAGTCTTATTACCATTGAGGTCGATGACATCACATCGTCTGTAAGGAATACGAATGATATTACTCCATTAGCAGGTATCAAGGTTCGAGCCCCAGGACAGGTGGATATTACTTCAACAGGGAAAATTTCAACCTTGGGTGAAAACGTAGATGGTATTCTTGTTGAAAATCCTATTGGTTCGAATGGTGGTGAAATTGATATTTCAGTAAACGATATTGAAACCCAAGGAATGAACTCGGATGGCATTCGAGTAACTTCAATAATTTCAATTGGAGATGGTACACCTTTTTTGGAAAGAGAAATTGGCATTACAGTAAATGGAACCGTAAAGACATCAGAGCAATTTGCACAAGGTATTATAGTTGAATTTGCTGATTCAAACATCAAGGTTGATATAAATCCTAGAGGGAAGGTAATCGCCGAAAATACCGATACCGATACTTTTGCTCTCGCATTGATTGGAACTCAAATCGGAAATAATAATTATTTTAACAAGACAGCTGTAATTGAAAACATGGGACTGGTTAATGGTAACATCTTAACCGAGGGTTGTGCACAGTTCAACAACCATGGAACAACCATTTCACAGGGTTCGATAACAATTTCATCGACAAACTGTGATACTATTGGAATGAAGTCAGGCTTCTTTAATTTCGGTACTGTAGATGTTGGTGGGAAGAATAATATCAAAAAGACAACATTAACCGGTAACTTCTATCAGGAAAACAATGGTAAATTGGTTATTGATGTTGATTGGTCTAAACCAGATGGGGATCTAGAAGGAGCAGACCTACTGTCAATTGTTGGTAAGGCAGATCTGAAAGGTAATCTTGTTGTTAACCCCTTGAAATTTCCTGATTTAACCAATGCTGATCTAACCAAAAAGAAGATCAAGATGTTTACTTTCCTGGATGCCACAGAGGGCATATCAGGTAACTTTCAATATATTTCCCGTACCTCTGTACTGCTTTCAAATCGTGTAACCAAGTCAACGGACTACAAAAAATTGGATATTACCATATCCTTGGGGCTGGATCTTCTCAACAGGAACCAAACCAATCTCTTTTGGGGCTTAAATGATGCAAAGTCTCGAAGTGACGATATCAAGAATGTATTTTGGGGCTTATTTGAAGAAGTTGAATTATCCAATTTACAAAAAACCTTGGACTCCTTTGGTAATGAAATCGCAGGAGCAACCGTGCGTTCTGAATTCCGAAATATGGAGCGCTTGGCCCTTCCCAATGATTACTGTGAAAACAAACCGACTGGACAAGTGGATGAATTCAATAGGCATTCATCAAAAGAATGTAAATTCTTTACTGCGAAAATACAAAACGGCTCGCATTCAGGTAATTTTGAACAGAGAGCACATAAGGACAAATTGATTGAAGGTATTTTCAAAATACCGCTTTTTGAAAACAAGGCTGATGGACAAATCCAACTAGTGGGTCAAATCAATAATACTCGCAATGAAATTTCTGACTTTGCAAAATCTGATGGCTATTCCGGAACCCTGGGATTGGGATATTATCAAGAGGGGGATTACGGCAAATTATCATTGCTTGCCCATTTGGGAATGGGGTCCCATGAGATATCCAGAAGTTTCACGGCCATTGATAAATCTTTAACTTCCAAAGGAACCTTGGATATCCATTCAGCTGGTATTTCAGCGGAAATTTCCAACTCCTTTAAAATTTGGAATGGCACTTTAAACTGGTACGCTCGGGTAGGTTATTCTGGTGTCAAAAGCAAATCATATACAGAAACCGGTGGCGAGGATTTTGCCCTGATTGTGGATAAAACCTCAACAAAATCCCTTGTCATTAATCCAAGGTTTGAATTTGTTGGTGAAAGCAGGAATTTCCAAACCCTTGATATTCAACCGATGGTTGGGGGTGGCATATTACATAGAACAAAACCTGCAATTGAATTCCATTCAAAATTTGCAGCTGGTGGAGATAAAATACTGTCAACAACAGTATTGCCCAAAACCGAATTCAATTATTTCCTTGGTGCCAAGCTCTCCAGACCAGACAATAAACTCAAGGGAGAGATTGGATATTCAGGGTATTTCTCCAAAGGTGAATCCCTGACTGGTAACAAACTTTCGGCTAAATTGACTGTTTTCTTCTGATTTTTAATATCTGATAATACTTAACAATCATGTATTTCTTGATAATTGAATGGGATAAACACATTTAGGATTAGTCAATCGCAAGATGCAGGAATTAATTTGAAATGAAGGTTGAAACCAAGTTATGACCAGACCAGTAGTGGGGATAACAGGTAATTTCTATTACCTTGAAGGCGATTACCCCGTACATTCAACAGGAACTATGAATACCAAGGCGATTTCCCAAGTCGCCAATGCGGTTCCTCTCATAATCCCTTCCGACCCTACACATTTCACCATAGAAGAATTGATGGATACTTGTGATGGTTTTCTGTTTACGGGAGGCAAACCCAACATTCATCCAGAAGAATACGGTGAGGAGCCAACTCCAGCACATGGTTATTTTGATCGAAACAGGGATCGTGTTGCCCTGCCCCTGATCCGGGAATGTGTAAAAAGAGGTCAACCGATTCTGGGAGTATGCAGGGGCTTTCAGGAATTTAATGTAGCATTTGGTGGTACACTCCACCCCGAGATCAGGGACTTGCCCGGGATCATGAACCATCGTATGCCTCCCGAAGGTACAGTAGATGAAAAATTTGCCCTTCGTCATTCGGTAGAATTTCTTGAGGGAAGTATCTTCGAGAAGATAATGCCATCCAGAAAAGTACAGGTAAATTCCCTGCATGGGCAGGGAATCAAAACATGTGGTCCAAGGGTAATTATCGAAGGATATGCTTCAGATGGAACACCGGAAGCCATTTCAATCAAGGACAGTTTTGGCTTTTCACTCGCTGTTCAATGGCACCCGGAATATAATGCCACTAGAGATCCGGTTTCATTGGGGTTATTCAAAGCTTTTGGGGAAGCCTTGCTTGAATGGAAGAAAATGAAACACAATTTACCTAAAAGGATGGTAGCCTAATAATTTAGATACCTTGTGTTGTTGCATTTCCATTCATTTATGACCCGTGTACCAATCTGATCGTTGGTAGCAAACCATTACATGAATATTTAGATATTAAATTTGGGATTTTATTTTCCGATGGAAACAAAACTAAGAGAGCCAGAATCCAAGATCATAGTTGGTACTAAAGACAATTGGGAAATGGTTATAGGATTGGAAGTCCATGCACAAGTTGTATCGAATGCCAAGCTTTTTTCTTCCTCCTCTACTACTTTCGGTACATCACCCAACAGTAATGTGGATTTTGTGGATGCAGCAATGCCAGGCATGTTACCGGTTCTGAATGAGTTTTGTGTTGAACAGGCGATAAAAACCGGATTGGGTCTCAAGGCCGAAATCAATACATACTCCGTATTTGACCGCAAGAATTATTTCTATCCCGACCTTCCTCAGGGATATCAGATTTCCCAACTCTATCATCCTTTGGTAGGTGAAGGTGAAGTGTTTATCGAGCTTGAACCGGGAGTTGTCAGAAGAGTTCGCATAGAACACATCCACCTTGAACAGGACGCAGGCAAATCATTGCATGATATTCATCCCAGTTTTTCCTATGTTGATCTGAACCGAACGGGCATTGCCCTTATGGAAATCGTTTCCCATCCGGACTTGAGAAGCCCTGAAGAAGCGGCAGCCTATATTCTAAAATTGCGCCAAACCATGCGGTATTTGGGAACTTGTGATGGCAACATGCAAAATGGCAATCTTCGTGCTGATGTAAACGTTTCCGTAAGACCTCAGGGAAGCGACGAATTATACACCAGGTGTGAAATCAAAAACATGAATTCGACCAGATTCATTCAGCAGGCAATTGACTTTGAGGCCAATCGGCAGGTGGGCATCTGGGAGGATGGCGGTACCGTACTGCAGGAAACCAGGTTATATGATCCGGGAACGGGTAAAACCAGATCCATGAGGTCCAAGGAAGAAGCACATGATTACAGGTATTTTCCATGTCCAGACCTTCTACCTCTCGAAATCGAACCGGAATGGATCGAAAGAATAAGGGATGATATTCCGGAACTTCCCGATGAATTGAAGGAGCGTTTAATCAGGCAGTATGGTGTATCCAATTATGATGCCGATGTCCTGATATCCGAAAAGGAGAATGCCGAGTTCTTTGAACAAGTCGTGACCAATCGAAACGGGAAACTGGCTGCCAACTGGGTAATCAACGAGCTGTTTGGAAGTTTGAACAAGGAAGGGCTTACGATCAAGGAATCCCCGATTTCACCGGAACAATTGGGGTCCATACTGGATTTGATAGAAAATGGTGAGATTTCAGGCAAAATTGCCAAGAATTTGTTTGAAATCATTTGGTCTGAAGGTGGAGATCCCTTGAAAATCGTGGATGAACGCCAGATGAGACAGGTGTCTGACACCGGCTCCATTGAAGCCATAATCAGGGAGGTTCTGGCGGAAAACCCGTCTCAGGTGGAAAAGTATAAGAAGAATCCAAAATTGGCCGGCTTTTTTGTAGGTCAGGTAATGAAAAAAACTGCCGGCAAGGCCAACCCTAAACTCGTTAATGAAATCCTGGGAAAAATTCTGACGGAAATCTAATCACCCATTGTCTTTGGTTATTCACTCTCCGAAAGGCAGGATTTCAATTGAAAGTGCATGAATAAGGGACATGAGTTCAGGTGTAATCGCCGTGTGTACCAACCTGTGCCGTTGTATCCTGTTGAGATTTTCGAACTTCGCGGAGGATATTCTGATATGAAAATGAGTTTCTCCGGTTTCGTTCCACCCTACATGCCCCTTGTGCAAGTGGCTTTGGTTTTCCACCTCAAGGATTTCTGGTTGAAAAAAAGTGGATAATTTGCTATAAATTTGTTTTTTTATTTTCAATTGTTTTAACCTTTGATTCGGAAAAATATCCGCCGATTATACTATTTTGTTGAACTTGCAATTAATGAAGATTGTCTGGAAATTACTGGAATGAAAAAAGATTACTTAGATTTTGATATTTCAGTCTCTGCTGCAAAGAAAAAAAAGAACACTTCAAGAAAGAGTTATCCCGGTGAGGAAGAAGGTTCACAAAGACCTTGTCATATTGCCGGATGTAACCGCCCGGGAAAATACAAGGCTCCGGCATCACCTGATAATCTCAAGGAATTTATTTGGTTCTGCAAGCAACACATAACAACCTATAATACCCAATGGAATTACTATGAGCAGAAAATAAAAAGCACAAACGATGACTTTGTCTTGGGTGAAGAAAGCGGGCACAGTCAATTTCAATGGTCCAACTTCAAGGTCAATGACCCTTTTGATTTCGTTGAAAAGGATAGTGGGAATCATCATTCCTTTCATGCCAGTGCCACCATAAGGTTGAGTAAAACGGAACAAAGGGCAAGTGAGATTCTTGATTTGGAAGGAAATTTCAGCAAGTCCGATGCCAGAAAGCGCTATCGGGTACTGGTCAAGGATCTGCATCCTGACATGAATAATGGCAACCGATCAGATGAGGACCGATTGAAGGAGGTTGTTTGGGCCTGGGATCAAATCAAGCGAAGTCGCAAGATTCCCGATCCCTGATTCAAGTTTCTAAACTTCAACCATTTTGTGGTTGATAAATTCAATTTCCTTGCCAAATATTGACTTCTTTCTCCCATCGCAGGAGTATTGTGAATTATTAGGTAATCAAAACAGGAATAATAATGTCAACAGAACCAACAAAAAGGATTTCAGTCCGGGAAGCATTTGGAATTGACCTGGATATGGAAATATTAGGGTTTGAGAAACCTTCGGAAAGAGTTCCTGACATCGATTCCACCTATAAATTCGTACCCGATACAACCTTGGCCATACTAGCCGGATTTTCACACAACCGAAGGGTCATGATTCAAGGTTATCATGGAACCGGAAAATCCACCCATATCGAACAGGTCGCAGCCCGTCTCAATTGGCCCTGTGTACGGATCAATCTTGACAGCCATATTTCCAGGATAGACCTGATAGGCAAGGATGCCATCAAACTCAAGGATGGCAAGCAGGTTACCGAGTTTCAGGAAGGCATCCTTCCCTGGGCATTGCGCAACAGGGTTGCCTTGGTCTTTGATGAATATGATGCTGGTAGACCGGATGTCATGTTTGTCATCCAAAGGGTATTGGAAGCCGAAGGTAAATTAACCCTGCTGGACCAGAATGAAATCATCTACCCACACAAGCATTTCAGGATTTTTTCCACAACCAATACCGTTGGTTTGGGTGATACGACAGGCTTGTATCATGGCACCCAACAAATCAACCAGGGACAAATGGACCGCTGGTCCCTGGTGGCAACGCTGAATTATCTTTCCCATGATGCAGAAACCCAAATTGTCCTCTCCAAGGCACCACATTACAATACCGAAAAGGGACGAGCGATTATTTCCAAAATGGTTTCCGTGGCCGACCTTACCCGATCAGCCTTCATGAATGGTGACCTTTCTACCGTCATGAGCCCACGTACCGTAATGGCATGGGCCGACAATGCCGAAATTTTCCGCAATGTCGGATATTCCTTTCAGGTCAGTTTCTTGAACAAGTGTGACGAGTTGGAAAGACCGACAGTTGCTGAATTCTACCAACGGTGTTTTGGAGAAGAATTGCCCGAAACAACCGTAAATTCCAGTGTCCATTGGTAGTATCATGCTGATGGATCAATAATGGCGATTCCTCTTTATGGCGGACATTGACAAAAATCAACTGGATTCCTTCAAGAAGGCACTAACAGAAACGACACGTTCCATTGCAGGGACAGATGAACTTACGATCAGGTTTTCAGCAGACCCACCCGGATTGAATGGGGATATTGTCAGACTTCCCAATCTGGGAGTAAAATCATCCAAAAATGCCTTGACCATTGCCCGGGGTCTGGCTGATGGTTTTGCCTTGCAGACAAAGTATCAGAATTCCGATATCTTTCAGAAATACCTACCTGCAGGCAATACTGCAAGGGAACTTTATACAGCAATGGAAAATGCCCGTTGTGAGGCTCTTGGTTGCCGAAAAATGGAGGGAGTTGCACAAAATATAACGGCCAGGATTAAAAGTGATGCCCAAAAAAAGAATCATGGCAATATCACGGAGGCTTATCAGGCCACACTTGCTGATGCCCTGACCTATTACATTCACGAAAGGGTAACAGGAACGCCCCTTCCACCTGAAGCAAAGAATGTTCTAAACCTCTATTCTGACGAAATCAAGTCCAAGGGAAGCAAAACACTGAAGGGTTTTGATGACGCATTGACAGATCAGGTGGATTTTGCTCGATTGGTTCGCCAACTGATTGGTGATTTTGGTTATGGTGATCAACTTGGGAATGATCCTGACGATTCTGAACCGGAGAGCAATGAAGAGCCGCCTGATCCGGACGAGGACAGGCCTGATGTTGAAAATGAAGATAAGCAGGAGCCTGAGGATTCCGATAGTTTTGATGAACAATCGTTTGATGAAAGTCAGGAAGGTGACCCGTCCGAGGAAATTGATGCAGATGATCTGGAATTGGGTGAGGCTGAAGAAGCCCCAAGTGACGAACAGGATGTCGAAATCAACAGGACCTCATACTCGGAAGCGGATCCTGATTATAAAATATTCACCAATAAGCATGATGAAATTATCAAAGCAGAAGATCTTACCGAAATAGAAGAACTGGAGAGGCTCAGAACAAACCTTGATCAGCAGCTTGAACCCTATAAGGGAGCGGCAGGTAGATTGGCCAACAAACTTCAACGAAAATTGATGGCCAAACAAAACCGGGTCTGGGAATTTGATCGTGAGGAAGGAATTCTTGATGCGGGAAGATTGGCCAGGGTTGTTGCCAATCCAACCACACCTCTTTCATTCAAGGTAGAAAAAGACACGGAATTCAAGGATACCATCGTAACATTGCTTTTGGATAATTCGGGGTCCATGCGAGGTAGACCCATTTCACTGGCTGCCATGTGTGCCGATATACTTGCCCGGACTCTGGAAAGGTGCCAGGTCAAGGTGGAGATACTCGGTTTTACCACAAAATTGTGGAAAGGTGGTAACAGCAGAATTGAATGGGCCAATGGGGAGCGTAATCCAAGCCCTGGCCGATTGAACGATATTAGACACATAATTTACAAGAATGGTGATACTCCCTGGAGGAGGGCAAGGGCAAATCTTGGTTTGATGATGAAAGAAGGCTTGCTCAAGGAGAACATAGATGGCGAGGCTCTTGAGTGGGCACATAGCCGAATGATCAATCGATTCGAAAGTAGAAAAATTCTAATGGTCATCTCCGATGGTGCCCCGGTTGACGATTCCACCCTCAGTGTCAATTCTTCCAATTACCTTGAGTCCCACCTAAGAAAGGTCATAGCCATGATAGCCAGAAAAAGGCAGGTCGAACTGATTGCCATTGGTATAGGCCATGATGTAACAAGCTACTACCAAAGGGCTGTAACGATTTCTGAAGTGGACCAGCTGGCTGGCGTCATGACTGAACAACTTGCAGAACTGTTTGAAGCCAATCCCTTACCACAAAAAAGATCCCGGCAAGGCCACCAGTTTACATTTACAGGGTAATGTCCCAATCCTTTACTGCAAACCCGAACCTTCATTTTGAAGATTGGAAATTAATCAGCCTTCAACTCGAAATAAAGAAAAAAAGCCTCGATGCCTTTCTTGTTCCCAAAGTCGATATTTATCGTGGTGAAACACTGGCAGATTGTGATGAGCGATTAGCTTGGCTGACCGGATTTACGGGAACAGCAGGATTGCTCGCCGTAAGTTTGGGCAAGGCAGTACTTTTTGTAGATGGCCGATATGCCCTAGAAGCCCGAACAACATTGCCCGATGTATTTGAAGTATGTTCTTTCGCGAACAAAGAGATTGTTAAATGGTTGACTGAGAATTTACCTGATGGTGGACAGGTTGGGTATTGCGGTCTATTTCATTCGGTTTCCGACGTGAAATACCTGAAAAACAAACTGAAGAAAGTTGGCATTACACTAGTTTCAACAGACAATCTTGTTGATGATATCTGGAAGGAAAAACCACCACCCCCGTTTTCTGAGATATATTACTATCCTGAAGAATTGGCTGGTGAAACCCACCAGAATAAACGTCTTCGCATATCCAGTGAAATCAAGTCATCAGGTGCTTCGGCCCTCTTGATTACAAATCCAGGTTCAATCGGATGGCTATTGAATATAAGAGGAAATGATATTCCATATACTCCTATAGTTCATGCCTTGGCCATACTGTATTCCACTGGCGACATTGACCTCTTTGTGGACCTCGGGAAATTGCCCCGAAATCAAAATCTTGAAACTGACCGTGGGATAAGGGTTATTCCACACAAGGACTTCGAAAAGACTTTGGGCGAGGTTGAAGAAACAATCCTAATTGATCCAGACACAACTCCACAAAGGTACCATGAAATACTTCGAAATTCCTGTGAAGTTAAACTTCATACCGATCCATGCCTGGCAGCAAGGGCACACAAGAACACAACCCAAATCAAGCATTGCAAAGATGTGCAAACTCGTGATGCTGTAGCTTTTGTCGAGTTCCTGTCATGGTTTTTCAGCCATCCTAGGCAAACCGATTTGACAGAAATTGATTTGTCCTTGAAGTTATGGGAATTTAGACAAAAACAACCGGGTATCAAGAGTCCTAGTTTCGAAACAATTGTCGGTTCTGGTCCAAATGGTGCGATCGTTCATTATCGGGTCAAGGAAAATACCAATCGCAGATTGAAAAATGGTGATCTGATACTCATCGATTCCGGTGCCCAGTATATAGAGGGAACTACCGACCTGACCCGAACCATTTGTATTGGCACCCCTACTCGCAAGCAACAGATGGACTTCACTATCGTTCTCAAAGGTCTGATATCCGTATCAGAAGCAAAATGGGAAATTGGCTCATCGGGGAAATTCATTGATAATTTCGCAAGAATTCCCATGATGGATGTGGGCGAAGACTACGGTCATGGAACTGGACATGGTGTCGGACAATTTCTTGAAGTTCATGAAGGTCCCTACAGACTGTCCAAAAAAAGCACCAAATCAATTCATGACAACATTATTTTGTCCCTTGAACCTGGGTTATACCGTGAGGGGGAATATGGTATTCGAATTGAAAATCTTGCCTTGACCAGTAATGTTTCAAATGCCAAAAATGATAAGCAACAGTACTGCTTCGAGACATTGACATTTGTTCCCATTGATTTAGCGATGATATTGCCTGAAAAATTGACCCGTGACGAAATTAACTGGCTTAACCGCTATCACGATGAAACATATTCAAGACTGTATCCTCTGCTCAGTACCGGAGCTCAAGCCTGGTTAATGAAGGCTTGTCAACCTCTTTAACAATTCAAGACGTTTCAGGAATGGCAAGGATGCAACACCGTAATCCCGACAAGATTGCAGAAGATTGGGCAGTTCGCAAATATGTTATGAAAAAGGGAAAAACCGACCAATCCGGTTACCTCAATAAAAAATAAAAAGCCGCCCTTGGGCGGCTTATCCGAAGTCGCGGACAACCCCGGCAGTATAAATCACTAGTGGCGCAAAAAAACCGCTTGTCAATTTCTTTTTTATCCAGGTCTGAAAAAAATCATTACAATTTAGGCCCATAAGAGCCCTTATTATTTTCCCAAAAGAACTTTCGCAGCTGACTTGGCTTCGTCAGTTATGGTTTCAGCTGAAAGCATGCGGGCTATTTCATCAATTCGCCTTTCTTCATCAAGCAGTTCCACCGAAATTCTTGTATCCTGTTCCTTGACGTGTTTTTCAATCTTGAAATGATGTGAACCCAGAGAAGCGACCTGAGGTGAATGGGTTATGGCTACAACTTGTGAATTTCCTGACAGAACCATCAGTTTCTTTCCAACTGCATCTGCGGTTGCACCCCCTATTCCGCTATCAATCTCATCAAAAACCATACTTACATCAGTATCCATGTTGGTTAGACAAACTTTCAAGGCCAACAAAAATCGAGATAATTCTCCCCCAGATGCAATCTTGTTTATTGGACCTATAGATATCCCTGGATTGGTTGATGCCAAAAACTGTACGTCATCCTTTCCGGTGGACCCTTCCTGCCCAGTTTGAATCGAAGTCCTAAATACGGCATTTTCCAATTTAAGGGGTGGCAGCTCGGTATTGATTTGCCTATCAAGTTTTTGGGCAGCCTTTTTACGTGCCTTGGTCAGTAACTCGGCATTTTTATGATATTCACCATAACTGGTTTTACGGGCTTTTGCCAAGTCCTTGAGCCTATTTTGCTCAATTGCAAGTTCGGCACTTTTATCTTCAAGGCTATTCCAGAAACCAAACAACTCGTCAGGTTGGACATTATGCTTCCTGGCCAAAGCACGTATAGCGAACAATCTGTTTTCCAGATTTTCCAACTCATAAGGATCGACATCCATGTTCCTTTTGAGTTCATCCACGTTTCTTTCTGCATCATCTACCTCTACCAAGACGCGTTCCAGGGCATCCTGGGCATTCCTTAAAATTTCCTCTGAACCTCCTTTTACCTTACCTAGGGCATTGATGGCCTCTATAGCCATTTTGGTAATACCTCCAGAACCGATATTCTGGGCAACCATCTCAATTGCTTCCCTGTTTCTGGCAGCAAATTTCATGCCTGTTCTTCTCGATTCCAGTGTTTTATGTTCGTTTTCCTTGAGATCAAAATCTCTAAATTCAAGCAAGGAATGAGCGGTGAATTCCTGATCCCTGACAAGTACCTGGATGCGATTTTCCAGTTCCTGACATGATCTTGTTTGTAGTTGGTATTCGGTCCACAGCTCTCGTACCTTGTTGACTAGTTTTTCATGACCTCCAAACTTGTCGAGGAGGTCTTTGTGAGATCTTTTGTTCAGAAGCTGGCTTGTGTCATGCTGGCCATGGATGTTGATCAAAAACAAAGCAACTTCCTTGAGGAAATCGCTTGAACACCGGCTGTTGTTGATAAATGCAACAGATCTGCCGCCTGGAGACAGAGTTCTTCTGATGAATATCTCGGTTCCCGATTGGTACCCCCTTTTGTCCAGAAAGGTTCTTATCGGATTCATTTCCGATACTTCAAAACATACCGATACTTCACCACCAGACTTGTCACTTACCGGAAAGTCCTTGGGTGATTCAAAGCCAAGTGCAAAGCCCAATGAGTCTAGAATGAAGGACTTTCCCGCCCCAGTTTCACCAGACAATATATTGAGGTTGGGAGAAAACTCTAAATCCAATTCCTCTACAAAAAGGATCTTTCTGAGTGAAATACCCTTCAGCATGGGAAATACTGGTTATAATACCCTATAACCATTCACCCTTTATGGTCATTCTGTTGAATTTACGGAAAAATCCATCCCTGGGTTTATCCGGGGGGATTTCGGCACCTACCCTTTGAAGCAAGTTGTAGGTATCATTATACCAATCAGTATCATTGAAGTTATAAGCCAAGATAGCAGCTGCCTCCTCGGCTTCGGAGATTAACCCCAGGGAAACATAGGATTCCACCAGACGATGCAAGGCTTCCGGGACATGGCTTGTGGCCTTGGAATACAAGTCGCTGAATTTGGGTTGGGGTTCTTCAGCCAAGGAAATATCTTCTTCCTCGTCCAAAATCTGGAAATCGTCCAGGAAGGTATTGTCGATCACCTTGCTAAACCGCTTGATGGCTGCGCCATAATGTTGTTTGCTCAAGTAATACCTGCCAACTTCCATTTCCTTGATGGCCAACCGGTCTACAACAATATCTATTTGGTGATTGGCAGATTGTGCGTATTGGCTGTCACCATATTCCTGAACAACCTCAAATAGGGCATCAAGAGTATTCTTGGCTATGGCCCGATCCCTTCCCTTCAGGTCCAGTTGATGATAATAACTCATTGCTATGAGATATTGGGCATATCCAGCGTCCTGATCGCCCGGATAGAATGACAAAAACCTTTCAGCCGCATCTCTGCTCAAATCATACTCACGAGCAAGGTTATAGGCATAGGCTGCCTGTAATGTTGCTTGTCGGGAATAATCCGAATAGGGATAGAGTCTTTCGATTTCTTCGAATTTGCGAGCTGCCAATCTGAATCGATTGTCATTCACATTTTTGGACGCGGATTCAAAAATTTGCTGAGCAGTAAAATCCTCAATTTCCGGATCATCCTCTTTTCTACCGCATCCGAACAGAAGGCTGAAACTGATGATAATCAAAATTAGTGGTCGAAATAGTTGCACTGTTTATTTCCCTTTACCCTCGCAGACCTATTATCCACAGAACTGACCATGCAATCCCATGAAGAAATCCTAGCATTTCTGCCCGGATTGTCATCCAAGAAACTTTATTTATGTCATAATTTAAGGATTTTTTTCGCAGGTGCTAGGTTTTTACCAATATCCATCACAATTATGACAGTGGTATTGAAGCTACCCCTTGAAAAGTTGCCCTAGATTTCAGGCAAATCCGAGAGTTGAGCTTTCATGCCCGGAAGCTTGGATGAAATGGCATCAGGTGCATCGATTATCTCGTAATTATCCTTGTCAGAGAACAATTTGCGTAAAATTTCAATGTTGGCCTTATGTCCTGATTTATACCCTACAAAAAGACCCAGAATTGGATACCCGGAAAGCGACAGATCACCAACTGCATCAAGCATTTTATGTCTGACGGGTTCATCTTCATGCCTGACGGGATAAAGATATTTGTTACTCTTTTCGTCGACGATGGTTACATTATCGTAATTCCCACCCAGTCCCAATCCATTAGACCACAGATATTCAATTTCCCCATTCATGCAAAAGGTGCGGGACGAACTGAGCGAACTTACCACAGAACCATTGACCAGACTGGCTCGCTTGCTTTGCTTCCCTATTGGCAAAGGGTATTCAATGGTGAATTCCATTTCGAAAGTATCCGATGGATAAAGCGATGCATGTGCTCCAGTGCTTGTATCCTCGCAGTACACCGGCTTGAGAACCTTAAGAATTTTTTGGGGTGTTCCCTGATTTTGCAAACCGGATTCCAGAAATTTCAAAACGAATTCCCTAGCACTGCCATCTAGGGCAGGAATTTCTTCACCGGAAATCAACACCTTGGCATTTCTGATTCCACAAGCAACGAAAGCAGCGAGTAGATGCTCTGTTGTCTTTACCTTTAAACCCAAGGAGTTGCCCAAGGTAGTACATCTGAGGGTATCTACAACATTTCTGAAATTGGCGGGTATACAATTATTCTCACCCTCACAATCGGTTCTGTAAAACTGAATGCCGAAATTGGAAGGTGCCGGGAGTATTGTAACACGAGAATCTTTACCGGAGTGTAGACCCGCTCCGACAAAACTAACCTCATGTTTTATTGTTGATTGGGTCATTGCCCTCCCCTTTGATACCAAGTTGAATTTAAATTCTTTTATTGGAAAAGACAATTAAACGATTGTATCAATATATTACATTTGCCGGTACCGGTTTTAAACCATCTCTGCGTTTGATTCTAGCTATCTCCTCTTGGCCAATCATGAACATAGCATCATAGTTGCCTGATGGCATTTTTCTTGAAGTTTTTCAGAGATTTCTGCTGTTGCTTAAGCCTGGCCCCATCATCACGCCAAGGTTAGGAACGGATACCTTCCCTGGCATGGGTCAGCATCTAGCGTCGTAGTACCGCATTCATGCGGGTCTGGTAACTCCTTACCCTAGGCCTTGAAATAATAAACAAAATTGGCATCCAGCCTGACCGATACAGGTTGACTGGGTTTTGGCTTCGCCAAAATTCGAGCAGTCCTGGATCAAGATTGAACAGCTGGAAAGGCCGGGGCCACCTACCCTGGCCTTTCTTTGGCCAACGCCAGTACAGGTTTCTGGTCTCTAATCGTTTCTGGGACACTCAAATACGTCACGGTGTCGTTTTTGGTGGTAAGGCATAGCAGCCAAAGAATTCGTTCCTGCATCAAGCTGGTAGATGCGCATCGACATACATCCCGCCTCTCGCTGTTCGCTCAAGGCAGGTTTCCACGCAATAGATTCTGCCTATGTCGCGCAAGGCGAGCACATTTTCCGGGTTTCCGTCGGCCACGATTTGACCTTCACCGATAAGGACCAACCGGTCGCAGTATTTCGCTGCAAGATTCAGATCGTGAAGGGCAGCCATCACCACCGGGCGGCGAAGCGCCGCTTCCCGTCTGACCACCGAGAGAACGGAAAGTTGATGATGCAGATCCAGGGCGCTGGTCGGTTCGTCGAGAAGAATGACATCAGGCGCACGCACGAGGGTCTGCGCAACGGCCACCATTTGGGCCTGCCCCCCACTGAGGTCCGCGACTCCCCGGCCTGAAAGGTCACCTAGTCCAAGGGTTGCCAGCGTCGCCGCAACCTGATCAAGGTTCTCAGAACGCACACGCCAGCCCGTAGTTTGCTTGAGCGCCAGAAGGACGCTCTCAAAGACTGTCAACAAGGCATTGCAGCCAAAGGCCTGCGGCATGTAGGCCACACGTCGCGCACGTTCTCTCCGCGTCAGACGGGTAATGTCTTCACCACCGAGGCGGATAGCTCCAGCCGTGGGCTTCACGAGGCCGGCCAGGGTTTTGAGCAGTGTCGACTTTCCCGAGGCGTTCGGTCCGATGACACCCACAAACGCACCGGAGTCGATACAGGGAATCGCCACGCCATTCAGGACCGGGCGGTCGCCGTAATGCGCTGAAAGACCGGTTATCTCGAGTCTCATGACAGTTTCTCACGCCGCGTGCCCAGAATGATCGAGACGAACACCGGCACACCGATAAGCGACGTGATGATGCCGATGGGGTAGATGACGCCGGGCGTGATCGACTTTGAGATGAGAGATGTGAGCGACAGCACGAGTGCACCTACGATCGCGGCCAGTGGAACTAGGTAGCGTTGATCCTCGCCAACGAGCATGCGCGCAATGTGGGGCCCAACAAGCCCCACAAAGCCGACGGTGCCCACAAACGACACGGCCGTAGCCGCCAGAAGCGAGATGCAGACCAGCATCTCGACTCGAAGCCGCGCGACGTCCACGCCCATGCTCGCGGCCGTTACCTCGCCCATTCGTAGCCCCGTCATCGGCCATGTCCGAATCAAGCTGAAGGGAATCGCAACTGCTAGGAGCATCCCGCCAAGAGCGATCTTCTCCCAGCTCGCACGGCTAAGCGAACCCATCATCCAGAATACAATGCGGGCGATCTGATCCTCGGATGCCATGTACTGCATTAACGCCAGGAGTGCCGAAAACGTGAAAAAGATCGCAATGCCAAAGAGAATCATGGTTTCGGAGCCGACACCCTTGATGCGTGTCGCCAACAGGATCAAGCCGCAAGTTGTCAGCGCGAAGACGAAAGCGTTCACGGTTACAAGGAATGGACCGACCGCGGGAATAATGCTGATGCCCAGCACGATCGAAAGGGATGCACCGAAACTGGCAGCCGCTGATACTCCCAAGGTGAAAGGTTCTGCCAGTGGATTGTTCAATATCGTCTGCATTTGTGCCCCTGCGACGGCCAAAAGCGCGCCCACGACGGCTGCCGTGACCGCAACGGGAAGCCGATAGTCCCAAACGATCACCTTCAACCGGGCGCCATGGGCCATCGGATCAATCAGAACCTCGAAAATGATAGTAAGCGGGTATTGACCAGGCCCCGTTGCCACATCGAGCAGAAAGCTGATCAGAAGAAGGCCGAACATCAGGACGATCATGGCCCTGCGTCTCGCGAGCATACCCGAGTAGGCATGCTGGATGCCAGCGGAATGTGTTTTGATTGTCATTGTCTGGTCCCGGAAACGGGTGCCTGCCTTACGGTTCCGCAAGGCAGGCACCGCGCATGTCATCCTTCTTTGTTCAGAGTCCCCCAGAAGACACCGGAATACTCTATGGGGAGGAATGTTTCATGGAGTTCCCTCATCGTCTCTTCAGGGCTGATGTCTTCGAACAAATCAGGATGCAGCCACTTGGCAAACGCCTGCATCGCCACAAAGTGGTACGGACTGTTGTAGAATTGATGATAGACGGAATGAAAACGTCCTGTCCTCACCGCAGACAGCTCGGACCAACCTTCCCTCGCCGCGAGACCACGCAGGCGTTCCTGCACTAGGTCCTCGGTGGCCTCGTAGCCGAAAAGGACGGCTTCTGTCGCAGGGTTAGCCTCGGACCAATTCGCCCCGGTGCCTATGATGACACTTGGATCATCGGCGAATATGGCCTCCAAACTTACACTTGTGGAAAAGCCCGGAAACTTGAGGGAGCCCCAGTTGCGTCCACCAGCCAGATCGACGAGACGGCCCAGATTGGCAGCGCCGTAAGTGCGGCAGCATCGGTTGGGATCGTATCCTGCGGCGTTTTCGATGAACACAATCGGACGCTCGTCCGCCGGTATTTCGCTGACCCGCGAATAGATCTGCTTCATTTGCCTTTGGTAGAAGTCTGTGAAGGCGTCGGCTTCATCTCTCCTGTCGAGAATCCGGCCGAGAAGCTGGATGCTCGGCACGGTGTTCTGGGTCGGGTCCTGCCGGAAGTCTACAAAAATCGTCGCCACTCCCGCCGCTTCCAGCTTTTCGATGATGCCGCTTTCCTGGGCCCTGAGAAGATTGCCGAGATTCATCACTACAAGTTCGGTTCCCAGTGCAATTACAGCCTCGAGGTTCCATTCCCCGGAATAGGGACTGCCGAAGTTTGGCAAAGTGGAGGCGGCCGGGAACACTTCCAGATATTTGCGATAGGCATCGGGGTCAAACCTGATCATGTCGTCTTTCCAGCCAACAACTCTCTGGAATGGGTCCTCCTGGTCGAGTAGCGCCATCGTGTAGATCATTCGCCCTTCGCCCAGAACAACTTTCTGCGGGTTCTTCTGGAGTTCGACGGTGCGGCCGGCAATGTCGGTCACCGTGATTGGCTCGGCAAGGGCAATGGTTGTCGATGCCAGCAAAATCACTCCTGCTGCGACGGCAGACAAAAGACGTTGTGTAGTGAATTTTCGAGTCATGGGAGATCTCCTTTGTTTCTGGGTTACGGCATTAGCCGAATGATAGAATTGTAAAATATAAAACCTGAGTAAAATAGTCGGGATTAAATTTCACAGTGATAGATAATAATCCCGAGTAAATTAGTCAAGATTAAATTTCACGGCCGGAAACAAGAGTTTAAAAAAAGAGAAAAATGCTCGAACCTGACATTTATGAATGCTGAGCCGTAAGCAAAAATCATTAGAATCCATGGTGTCAGACAAATTCATCTGGATAAGATGGTATCGAAGTTGCAACAGTCGACGCTCTTTGGCGTCAGTCACCGCACGATCCACCACCGGAAAAGTCCTGTGGTCCTTTTTGGCATGATATAAATCGCCCGCACTAAACGGTCGATGAATCATGCCATTCCCGTCAATTGTATATTTTTTGCAACAGACGTTGACACACTTATTTAAAAGAGCGTTAATCTTCTTCTTTCACCTAAGATTCTGATCCATCGTGGAGAATTTCGGATGGGAGCACGACCTGTCCTTACTGTCCCTGTGAAAAGTTGCGTCCCGTTCTCAGATGGAGAAACTTCCGCAGGGCGAGCAAGTCACACCAGAGGCGGCGCGGGTTTCCTCCCTAGTATTCCCACGCCGGCCTTGCCTCAGCCATGAGCGAAAGAGAATGACATGAAACTCAAACTGGCAGTCGCCTTTAGCGGTCTCCTAACCGGAAACTCAAGCGGGCTTAATGGAAATGAGCTTTTGGCAAGTTAAGCGTATAAGCCCCAAACTCAAAGATAAAGGCAATCAAAAAGCGTTTTCAGTATGGTTTTTTTCTTGGTGACTGGTAGATGGTATTACCCCTCCCGGAATGGATCAGACTAACCTACATCAAGTTGAAGCAATTCCTCAAGATTACCATAAATCTCGAAGCCGTTGGGATCAGGATACATACCCAAGGCACTAAGGGTCATGACTTCCAATTCATCGGCAGCATAGTATCCGAGTAATGCTCCAATCACTGTGGAGGCCAGGACAATACCGGTTCCAATCGGGGAAACTCTACGCCCAAACTGCAACAACCGCTGACTCAAAGGAACTTTGGTGGCATTTACCCGATAATCCTTGGTGAAACCTGACTGGGTCTCAAGTGCATCTTGAAATAGAACCTCTTCAAAATCCTTCCGGAGGGGGAACTCCTGGATTTTGGCTGCCTCCAGAAATTTTTCCATTTCAACTTTATCTTGAGGTTCCATGGAACTTACTCTCTCCAACCCAGCGTGGAATGTTGATCCATCAGAATTTCTCGCATTTTTTTCATACCTCTGGAATAAAGCCCCTCGATACTTTCTACACTGGCTGACATAATTTGAGCAACTTCCTTGTTCCCATGCCCTTCAAAATACTTTAGTACGATGACCTGATTTTGCCTTGCAGGCAATTGTCCCAAGGCAATCTGAATTGCCCTGACCCGATCTTGATGTATCAGACTTGCAACCTGACTTTCTGATGCATCCACTTCTTCAGTTGTCTTGTCACTGAATCTTTCCCTTTCTCTGATCCTGTCTATGCACAAATTTGATGCAACACGCCATAACCATGTCGAAATTCTGGCCTTGCCAGGTTTCCATTCGGGTGCAAATCGCCACAATCTTACCATTGTTTCCTGAACAATTTCTTCGGCATCGCTTGTATTTCCCAAGCTTCTACAGGCCATCCTGTAGAGTTGGGGTGAATATTTCTCGATCAATATTCTTGCTGCCACAGATTCACCCTGAACGAACCTCTTTAATAATTCATCATCCTCATTCAAAGGAAATCTCTATCCCAAAATATTCAAAACAATTGTCCTCTGACGGGCAAATAAATATATCTGATCCCATCTCGGGACCAGATAATTTGAAGATCATTCACCTTTGTCTTTTTTGTTACCACGCTTTTCAGATTTCCAATTCCCTTTTTTGCCCATGGATCTGCCTTCATTGAATTCATCCTCCGAGATGGCACCATCACCATCTCTGTCCAGCTTTTTCAACATCCTGTCAAAATCCATCCTCTTGGCAGGCATCTCATCTGAACTGATCATTCCATCATCATTATTATCGATTTTGTCAAACATTCTGCTTATACGTGACTTCCTTCTTTCTGAGATTTGATCATCAAGGTTTGATAACCATTCCTCTTCGGAAATCAGACCATCCCCATTTAAGTCAATGTTTTTGAACCGTTCTTCATGGTAGACCTGAATATCCTCGGCGGTAATCATGCCATCATTATCGGTATCCAATTC
This sequence comes from Paracoccaceae bacterium, assembly GCA_009842205.1. Classification (GTDB taxonomy): domain Bacteria; phylum Pseudomonadota; class Alphaproteobacteria; order Rhodobacterales; family Rhodobacteraceae; genus MPNP01. The sequence goes on from VYFX01000009.1 coordinate 42,945, forward strand.
ATTGAAAGTGATCTGATACCCCTTGCCCCACTTTGATTTATCGAAATTGCCCCTTTCACCATCATCAGCCTGGGCAGAATATCCATATAAGCCTATGGCCAAAATACCTGTAATCATTACAGCCATTGCCCTAAAACCTAACCTAATCATGTTAATTCCCTCAATAAAAACTTCTTGCCAATATCAACAATTAATAAGTTATACGGACACTCATCCAATTTCCGTTATCTTTACTTATATTTTTTATTCACTAGAATTAGTAACTGACACGCAAAACAGGTAATACGGATTTTTGTGGACAAGGTTGGGTTGAGGAGCAGTTAACAGACCGAAGAAACGAGTAAATTCGGTTGCTGATAAATTCTGGTTCCCGATATAATTTGAGAGGTCGTTTTATTGATAAATCACGATAAAAATCATCAATCAGAATTTCATTTAAAGGTATAACGATCTTGAAGATTTCAAAAAAGAGACCTCATGATGAAAAACCCGATCTCTGGAAGAGAATCGCCAGGTTATTGCTAAGAATAGTAATAATAATACCATTAATCCTTGTTTTGATGCTATTTTCCCTCAGCCTGATAAATCCACCCTTTTCCTTTCAAATGGCCAAATCGTTCATCAGTCATGGCAATATCAATCATGAGTGGATCGATTATGAAGAATTACCCGATGGGTTGGTACAGTCCCATTTGGTAACAGAAGACAAATTTTTCTGCATGCATTGGGGTTTTGACCTTAAATCCTCCCGTGACAGAGATAGGAAAAAACCAACAACACTGACCCAAAAAGCCGTTCAAAGTCTTTTTTTGGGAAGCACCGATCACAATTTGCGGAGGATTCTGGAAACACCTCTTAGCCTTTTGGTTGAAATCTTCTGGTCCAAAAAAAGAATTCTTGAGTTCCATCTGAATTACTTAAGAATCGGCACCTCAATTTTTGGGGTAGCTGCAGCATCCCAAACCATTCTGGATAAAAATATCGAATCCCTAACCTCGGAAGAGAGTGCATTATTGACCGTCATGCTTGAAGCACCAAATGATGTTGATCCTTTCGATTTACCCCCTGAATTGAAACTGAGAGTCGAATGGGTCGTTGAGAAAATTGATGAGTTGAATGCGGAAGGATTGACCGATTGTTTGACTGGTAACTAACGATATTTTCAATTTGCAACTCAAGCAAATATTAATTTCACAAGATATATTCCTGCATCAACAAGTTGCTGACAAAACTTTCACCACGCCCCTTTTCTACCTGTTTTGCCTGTCTATGTGCCAGATATTCGGACAAGCCGGCATGATTCGGCAGGTTTTCAGTCATTATCTCGGTGATATAACGCAGGTCCTTGAGTGAATTTTCGATGGTGAACTTACTTCCATCATAATTTCCGGAAAGATACGGTTTTACCATTTTTTCCAGCGTACCTGATCGAACAGTGCCCGCGCTCATGACATCATATAATGCCTGTCGATCAAGACCCTTTAGTTCCGCACACAAAAAGGCATCAGCCAGCAGAATGGCCATTCCCTGGGATACAAGGTTGTTCAATAGCTTGGCAATGTTGCCTGAACCCACTTCACCGAAATGACGCATGACCTTGGAGTAAACACCAATTATGGATACTACCAGGTTGTAATCCTCCTGATTACAGCCAACGAGCGAAGCCAACTGGCCCTCAACAGCTTGGGCGGGACCTCCGGTTACAGGCGCATCTGCAAATATTGCTCCCTTTTCCCTTAGTCGGTCGGCAATTCCCTTACTCGTTTCAGGCTTGGATGTTGTGGTGTCTATCCAGAACATTCCAGTCTTGAATTCGGGAACCAGAACCTCAGCAACCTTGTCAACGATTTCAGCGTTGGGAAGGCATGAAACCAGGCCATCTGTTTCCTGGAGTACATCTTTGGGTCTTGCGGCCAAAGTTGCTCCCATTTTTTTCAACTTAATGATTGGTTCAGGATTTCTGTGTTGCAGAACCTTGACTTCAATACCGCTTTCAAGCAGGCATGTGGCCATGCCAAAACCCATTAGCCCTGCGCCCAAGAATCCTATTTTTCGAACTTCAGCCATTGGCCTGCTCCCAATTCATGACCATTGTACCGGCAAGTTCGAATGCATTACGCAATGCACCAATGTCGGCAATACCCAGACCGGCTATATCAAAGGCCGTACCATGTGCTGCTGTCGTTATGGGGTATGGAATGCCTCCCAAAACCGTAACACCTCTATCAAAACCCATTAGCTTGAGAGCTATCTGTCCCTGGTCGTGATACATGGTTACAATCGCATCAACCTCGTTGTTTTTATATTTCAGAAAAACCGTATCCGAAGGCCAGGGACCGTCCACTGCAATTTGCTTCAAGGCAGCCTTCTTTACCGAAGGTGCAATGACATCGATTTCTTCAGTTCCGAAATTACCTCCGTCACCGGCATGTGGATTCAAGGCCGCAACTGCTATGCGGGGTCGCTTTACACCAGATCGCTTCAAGGTTCTGTTGATAAGATCTATCGAGTTGATTATTCTTGTTTCATTTATGGCGCCCGATACTTCCTTAAGGGCGATATGGCTCGTTACCCTGCTGGTCCAGAATCCGTCCAGCGTATTGAGCTCTGTAATGTAACCCTTATAATTCAGATAATCCTTCATGTGGTGAAGCTCGTCCTGAAACCTCAATCCACCCAGTTTGAGGGCCTCCTTGTTGAAAGGAGCAAAAACAAGGGCCTCGATAATTCCCTGCCTCAACAAATCCAATCCCAAATTCAAATTGGCCATGGCCGAAGTTCCCGAAGCAAGTGTAACCTCACCTATGACTATTTCCTCCGGATTTATGGTGGGGTTTTCAAAATGGGCAAAGGAAGGGACATTAATCCAATCATCTTTCCATGCATCAACCGGATAAAGATCATAGCCTTTATCCGCCTGTGCTTGTCCCAATTCAAAAACATGCCTGTCACCAATCAGTAATACATCATTGCTGTTTGACACTTTCCCATCGCTAAGAAGTTTAGCTATCAATTCGGTTCCGATTCCACTCGGATCGCCAGGAATTATACCAATCCTCGGTTTTCTTTCTGTCATCTTCCTAATATAAAATTGCAGTTTTCAGATTATGGGAACTTCATTTATTTGCCCCAGGACAAGACCGCCGGGTCATGGATTTTCAGTAATTCCATAAGCATATCCCTGGCTTGAGGTCGCAACCTTTCAATCGGATGTCGGCAATAGCTTGATTTGATAATTCCACCCTCAACCATTGCTTCCTTGGTAGCTCGAAACCCACATTGCCGATTTTCATGATTAATTATTGGCAAAACAGCGCCATATTGTTCTCTGGCAGTGGATTTGCTGCCTGTCAAAAAGGACGTGATTACGGGACGGACCAAGTCTGGAATCAATGCTGATGTCATCGAACCTGTAGCACCAGCTTCCAGATCGGCATAGAGGGTTATGCCCTCCTCGCCATCAAAAGGGCCTTCAATATGTTGATCGGCAAGCTTGAGCAGATTGTGGATTTTTTCTGCAGCACCTGTTGACTCAATCTTGAATAGTTGCAGCATTTCAATATTTTTTGCCAATTCTGCCAATAGTGGAACTGGCAAGGGTACTCCTGAAAGCGGTGCATCCTGGAGCATTATCGGAATTCCCACATCACCCATTTCCTTGAAGTGATCAAGTATCTGGTTTGGTGAACCCTTCAGAAGTGCACCATGGTAAGGCGGCATGGCCATAACAATTGAGGCACCTTCGGCAAGGGCCGATTTTGCCCTTTCACAGGCAATTTTCGTTGAAAAATGACTGATGGTAACAATCAATGGCATTCGCCCTGCAACATGGTTGATGCAAACCTTCTGCAACAGGTTTCTTTCATCATCGGAAAGCGAAAACTGTTCCGAATAATTGGCCAGGATACAGGCACCGTCTACCTTCTGGTCAATGAGAAAATCCAAGGTTCTCTTTTGACCCTCAAGGTCAAGATTCCCCTGATCGTCAAAGACAGTTGGTACGACTGGCCAAATTCCCTTGTATTTCTTCATGGTTCATTCCGTCCTTAATATTCTCGGGGGTAAATTGATATGATACAAATCCGAACCCATCATTCATCAATGGTGAAATTGTTGAGGTGCCGGTCAGAAATCTTGATGCCCAGACCGGGGGTGTTCTCATCAAGGTCCAGATAACCATCCACCGGTTCTGGATCACCTTCAAATATGTAATAAAACAGTTCATTCCCTATTTCTACGTCAAATACCGGGAAATATTCACTCATTGGACAATTGATATTGGACATGGTCAAGTGATAATTGTGGACCTGCCCGGCATGAGGTATGACTGGAATCTGGTAAGCCTCAGCTATTGCATTAATCTTGTTGGCAGCCGTGATACCTCCTACCCGATTTGTATCGTATTGCAACACGGCCACGGCACGATGGTGCAGCAACTGATGGCATCCAATGACGGAAAACTCATGCTCCCCTCCCGAGATGGGAATGGGCCCCCTGTTCAGCTCGGCATAACCAAGAATGTCATCGGCAATGACCGGTTCCTCCAACCAGCGAGGTTCGTACTTCTCAAGTTTCGGTATTATTCTTCGGGTATAGTCCAGGTTCCAGCCCATATAGGCTTCCAGCATCAGGTCCCGATCGTAACCTATGACCTCACGAAGAGCCTCGACCCTCTTGATGTTTTCCCGCATGCCAGCCATACCATCCTTGGGCCCATAACCGAAACGGGCCTTGAAACCCTGAAAGTTGCCTTCCATGGCATTGGCGGCTTCCAGTTGCATAGCATCTACCGAATCGGCATACAGCTTGGAGTAATAGACGGGTATTTTATGTTTAGTCCGTCCTCCCAGAAGCTTGAAAACGGGTTTCTCGACGATTTTTCCCATCAGGTCCCAAATACCGATATCAATGGCGGAAATCGCCGTCATTCCGATTCCCTTGCGTCCCCAAGCATGGGTCTTTCGATACATTCTTTCCCATAAAAGGGCATAGTCAAAAGGATCAGCTCCAATCACTAGGGGAGCCAGATACTGATCTATGGTCTCCTTGATCAGGGGTGGTGCCAGAGCAGCATTCCCTATGCCAATCATGCCATTGTCTGCAACCACTTCACAGGTAAGCCATTGATGAAACCGAAAGCTTGCCATTGAATCTTCACTTGAAGGCAAGGCATCCGTTGCCGAAGTGCAAAAGTTGGCTTTTGGCGGAACAGTGGGACCAACCCAATTCCAAACCCTCGTTCTGATTTCAGTAATCTTGACCATTGTTCACAACCTATGTCCTTAATTGCTTGATGCGGTTCCATATCGGTTTGCCAAAAAGTGCCAGAAAAGTCAAAACCAGGAAAAAGAGGGTCAGAGGCCTTGTAGGTAGCAACCACCATTGTTCCTTGAGCATGACCATCGACTGGCCAAACCTCTGTTCCAGGATTTCGCCAAGGATCAGACCGATGGCCAGAGGAACTACCGAAAAACCATATCTACGCATGAAATAACCCAGAACTCCGGAACCAAGAGCTACCCATACATCCATCATTGACTGGTCAAGGGCATAGGCACCAACGATTGAAAAAATGAATACACAAGGCCAAAGTATTTGAACTGGAACAAGTGTTACCCTTGCAAAAATCTTGGCACCGTATAGCCCGACTCCCAGAAACAGCAGATTGACGAACATCATTGACCAGAATATCGAGAAGGCAAAATCCGATTGTTCGGTAAACATTGTGGGGCCGGGACGAAGCCCATGAACCATCAGGCCGGCAAGAATGACAGCAGCCGTCGGGCTTCCCGGAATACCCAACGCCAGAGTTGGAACCATCGCTCCACCCGTAGCTGAATTGTTGGCAGCTTCAGAGCCCGCAATGCCTTCAATTGCCCCCTTGCCAAACTCTTCCGGTGTCTTGGACCATCTCTTGGCCTCATTGTAGCCAATCATTGAGGCGACAGTAGCACCTTCGGCAGGTAGAATACCGATGAATGTTCCAATCCCAGTGGAACGCAATATAGTTTTCCATACCTTGATATAATCAGCCTTGGATGGCAATTTGATTGCCTTAAGTTTGATTCTTTCAAGACTTTCCTGGCTATTTGATATCTGTACCAGCATTTCAGAAATACCAAAGACACCTATCATTACCGGTACAAACCCGATGCCGTCAGTCAGTACTGACATGTCAAAAGTGAATCTCTCGACACCTGTCATCAAGTCTATTCCAACCGTTGAAACCAAAATGCCCAGACAACCGGCCAAAATATTTTTAACCGGCGATCCCCCTCCAATGGTTGCCAGCATGGAAAGACCGAACAGGGTAAGGGCAAAATATTCCGGTGGGGCAAAACTATAGGCTGCACGAGCCAGAAGTGGGGCAGCCAACATTAAAACAATGACACTGCATACACCTCCTATGGTTGAGGCAACAACAGCCAGCCCCAAAGCCCGTCCTGCTTCTCCCTTCTGGGCTAGGGGAAAGCCATCCAAACAGGTTGTCGCACTTGCCGATGTGCCTGGAGTATTGATCAAAATAGCCGTAATTGCACCGGCAAATGTCGCCGAACAGTATATTGCAGTCAATACGGCTATGGCTGCGACCGGCTCCATGGTTATGGTAAATGGCAGTAAGAGTGCCGCACCGGTTGTTGCATTCAAACCGGGCAAAGCTCCAATGATGACACCACCAAGTGTGGCTGCAATCAGAAGCACAACCAGGGACGGGTCTGCCAGAGCCAACAGACCAGTAATGAAAGAATCCATCTAACCGTACCACAAATTGGTCAGGAAGCCTCGTGGGAAACGAACTTCAAATACCTGATCAAACAGGAAAAAAACCCCTATGGGAACCAGAAATCCCACAATAAGGAAGGTATACCAATTTCGCTTTTTCCAAAGCAGGGTTAATCCCAGACAAGAAACGGTCAAGGCAAAAAAGAAATCAAGTTGCACCAAAAGTACAAATACGCCGATCAATCCAAAGGCCATAAGGGTTGGATTGTGGATTCTTTCCGATACCCTTATGGGATCCTTCCAGACAATTAGGGCTGTCAGCCCCAACATCAGTGCTATCAACAATTGTGGAAAATCAGATGGTTGTATACCGCGCTTGAGGATTGGTGGCATACGGGTGAACTCGGTAGTCAACCAGTAGGTAAATCCACAAAATATGAGAATCACCAAGGGAACCAACCATGTTTCAAGGGTGGCTCCCCTGGTGCTTTGTTTTAAATCACTGTCCACAAGTATAATTCCAAGTCGGGACCGTGAATTAACTACGCCTACTCGATAAAGCCAAGTTCACGTAGAGCTGATTCCATGTCGGTAATCATGGTTGAAATCTGATTTCCCCAGACCTCTGAACCAGCGACTGAGGTTGAATCAAGACCTACAGAAGTAAGATAGCCCTGATAAATACCGTGACTCATTGCCTTGATTAGCGATTCCTCGATTTTCTGAGCGACATCATCCGGTGTATCTGCATGCACCACAAAGCCACGTACTGTCGAGAAACTAACAGGTATTCCCATCTCCTTGGCTGTGGAAACATCAGGCAGGGCAGCCATTCTCTGATCTGCCAGGACCACGATTGGACAGATATCGCCAGCTTCTATCTGGCTCACAGCCTCGGCCAGGTTCAATACACCCACATCAACTGCACCAGCAATGAGTTGGGTTGCAAGTTCACCACCTCCATCAAAAGGTAAAATTGTTGGAGTGGCCATACCCCCCTTCAAGGTAAACATGAATGCCGATACATCATCAATGTTTGCGACATGGGTAGTACCATAGGTAAGGCCGGAATCCATCTGAGCTGCGACAAAATCCTCGGCACTTCCATATACGCCACACCGAACCATCAGAATTTGAGGATCATCTGTACCTCTTGCGATTGGCCTGATATCTTCGAGTTTCATGTCTGTATTGCCCTTGGCCAATTCAGCGGCATGACCAATGGTGAAGGTTAGTATGGTATAACCATCGGCAGGAACCGTCAGGTAGTAATCCATGGCCGCAGAGCCACCACCACCTCTTTTATTGACAACTACCATATCCTGTCCGAGTACACGTCGTGCTCGTAACATCATCATGCGGGTGGTAACGTCTGTTCCACCACCAGCACCGGCGTGGGTTACAACTTCAATTGTCTTATCTGGATAATCCTGAGCCTGGGCCATGGCTGTAAAACCACTTATAACAAGACCAATCAGAAACAAGCGAAAAAATGACATTTATTCTCTCCCATTTAAAATTCTAAATCCAAGAGTGCCTAAAAATTGGACACCCTAGCCATTTTTTATAGATATAGTTGATCAATACAACCCAATACCCCAACCAATCTGAATTTATATCCTTTAGGAGTTGACAGATGGCCCCACCTACCAAAACAGGCAGAAGGTCCAACCTAATCCCGAATTTGTTACCGGACGTGTCATGGAATTATGCATCGAGGACTTTGGCGATCGGGTGGCAATCATGCGTCATTTGCTTCAGGGTCCCAAGACCCAAACACTTTTCAGGGAAGAGATGTTTCGATTCTCGCCTCTGGACGTTATCATCAGGGTTCTTGATCGGCCTGATTATATGTCCCATGTGATCAGGACGGTTAATGGCTGACTTTCCGAGGCAGCCAATATTGTTGCTGCCCCGGAAACCGGGAAAGGACAATCTCGAAATCCCATCCCAAAGCCATTTTGAGGACAGGTAGGTAAATAGGTTAAGAATTCAACTGAACAAGGTGTCCAAAAGAATTAATTGCTTCTTGGAAAAGAAGGCACCATATGATTGAATCAATGCTCTAGTCAGTTGATATTTTTTTCACTCTTAATTCTATATCTAATTCGGGAAATCCATCCATGATCAATGTATCAGTTATCGGTTGTGGTCGTATTGGCCAAATGCATTGCAACAACATTCATCAAAGCAGTTTGTTTAATCTGGTTTCTGTTTATGATGTCAATGAATCATCCGTTCGGAGTTTGAATTTGTCCCTAGGTGTTGATATCGCACCAAACTTGGCATCAATCGAAAGCAATGACGAAATAAAGGCCGTCGTGATTTCTTCATCGACCGAAACCCATTCGGATTTGATAGAACGATTCATCTCTGCAGGAAAATTCGTTTTTTGTGAAAAGCCCCTCGATCTTGATCTGAACCGTGCCCGTAAATGCAGGGATCATGTGATTGCCCGGGAAGGAAAAGTCCAGCTTGGTTTCAACCGGAGGTTTGATCCCGGTCATTCGAAAATGAAAAGGCAGATGGAAAAGGGTTTGATTGGTGAACTACATCAGGTGATTATTTCATCAAGGGATCCCGGATTGCCCCCCAAGGAATATCTCCAAGCTTCGGGTGGCATTTTCAAGGACATGACCATCCATGATTTTGATCTGGCCAGATATTTGCTTGGGGAAGACCCTATCGAGGTTTTTGCAACCGGAGAGGCGCTGGTTGATCCCGAATTGGGTCGGGAAATCAATGATTACGATACCACAATGGTCATCATGAAGACCGAAAGTGGTAAAATGGTTCATATCAATAATTCACGAAGTGCTGTCTATGGTTATGACCAACGGGTTGAGGCCTTTGGATCGAAGGGAATGCTCATTTCCGGGAACAGACGGGAAAATGAAGTACAGATGTTTTCGGCCTCATATACCGAAAGTGGTTCACCCTATCAGAATTTTTTTATTGAAAGATACACTGAAGCATATCTACATCAATTTGAAGTTTTTGCTGAATCCATCAAGAATGGGAGCGACTTCCCAGTTGGCATTGAGGATGGATATCAAGCCCTCTTGTTAGCCGAAACTGCCAACCGCTCACTTGCAGAAAATAGGCCGGTCCGGGTTTCCAAAATCGAATAGTTAAATAGGAATTGATAATCAGTTGTCCCAATCCGGGACTTCTGTCCATCTGCCACCTTCCTTGGAAGATTCAACTTGCGAAAACACGACTTCCACCATGTGCAAACCGTCCTCAAAGTTGGGATAGGTTAAAGCTGAGTGGTCTGGAATTTTACCTTCCGTACGACAATTGATCACCTCAGCCAGATCCTTGTAGAGGGTGGAAAACGCCAGGGGCATTCCTTCAGGATGCCCTATTGTAACCCTGCCGGCACGGTTGGCTTCATCATAAAGGTAGGGTGCTCCCCGCTCAAGTATTTTTGTAGCTTCCTTCCCTTTGGTCCAATACAATTGATTTGGTTGTTCCTGTTGCCATCTCAAACCACCGAATTCACCGAATATCTGAATCGAAAGCCCATGAATTCTGCCATATGCTAGTCCACTTACCCATTGTCTGCCAATGGTTCCATCCTGCAATCTGAAGGCGGTAAGGGAGTCATCCTCCAATTCTCTTCCGGGTACTCCAACAGCAAAATCGGAAGATACCCGTTTTACCTTTTGACCTGTTACAAAACAGGCCAAATGCATGGCATGGCTACCCAAATCCAGGGTAACCGCTGAAACACCTGCTTTCTTGGGATCGAATCGCCACCCGATACGGGGGTCATCCTGCCAATTTGATTCAGCCATGAATCCCCCTGCGAATTGTGTAAACACAACTCTGGTTTTACCTATATCTCCCCGAAGTACCATTTCCCTCATTTGTCTGATCATCGGATAGCCGGTATAGCCAAAATTCACGGCACAAACCCGACCCAGGTTTCTTCCCAACCTGACCAGTTCCCTAGCTTCTTCAACATTGATCGTCAGAGGCTTTTCACAGAAAACATCGATACCTGCTTCCATGAAAGATTTACAAATTTCAAAATGGGTGTCATTTGGAGTAGCAACGGTTACCAGTTCAATCCTGTCTGGTCTTGCTCTCTCGGATCGTAACATTTCCTGCCAATTGCCGTAGGCACGATCAGATGAAACACCCAATCGAATCCCAAATTCTTTTGCCTTGGCAGGATCAATATCCAAGGCACTGGCTACAAAATCATATTTCTCTTCAACGGCAACCCCTGCCCTGTGGGCAAAACCTATTTGACTCCCTTCACCACCACCAACGATTCCCCATCTTATTTTTTTCATGTTTATCCTTTTTCATTTTCAGTTCGAAATGCCACCATTTATACAACAGTCGAATGTATTCAATAAAGATTATCGAACGACCAACTTTTCCGGTTTAACTGATAGAATGCTTTACTCATCCATATTTGTTTTGGAAGCCTGTAATGTAAGTACACTAATCTTACCAGGGTTGGAAAAATTTAATCCCCGGAAACATTCTTCCCAAACGAGAAATCTGGAAATAATTGAATAATAAATTAAATTCGAGTTTGATTAAAAATCCGGCATGGTTTTGGGTTTGTCAAAATTAATCCTTAATTTCGGGAAAAACCAGAATGTATAAAATCTTAGTCATTGAACCTCTACACCAGGAAGCATTACAACTTATTGAATCCAGAAACGATGTAAGCTATCAGCTTATCACTGACGTATCGGAAGAAAATATCCTGGCCCATATTGAGGATGCCGATGCCTTGACAATAAGGGTTTCCACTCTGTCCAAAAAAGCACTGCAAAAAGGAAGGAAACTCAAAGTGGTCTCGCGACATGGTGTTGGCTATGATAATATTCCCCTTGATGAGTGTAATCGCTTGGGGATTCCCTTGGCATTGGTGGGTTCAGTGAATTCGATAGCCGTTTCCGAGCAGACAATTTTCCTGATGATGGCCGCTGCCAAATTGGGTGCAATATTCAATCAGGGGGTCAAGGCCGGCAATTTCGGCATAAGGAGCAAATATAGGCCCATGGAACTTAATGGAAAAAAACTCCTGATTGTAGGTTTTGGGAAAATAGGCCGGGAAGTGGCAAAACGGGCACAGGCATTCGGGATGGATATTTTGGTATATGATCCGTACCTAAAACCTGATGATGGTGATTTGAAAGTATTACCGTCGTTGGAAGAGGGTTTGGAGATTGCAGATGTGATTACACTCCACTTGCCCCTGACCCCGGAAACCAAATATTTGATCGGAAAGAAAGAATTGGCCATACTTAAAGACAAGGCCATTCTGGTGAATACAAGCCGAGGTGGAATTATTGATGAAAATGCCCTTCATCAAACTCTATGTGAGGGTAAATTACACGGGGTTGGATTGGATGTATTTGAAGAGGAACCTGTTCACCCAGGCAATCCGATATTGTCACATGATAGAGTTATTGTTAGTCCACATACCTCGGCCCTGACTGATGATACCTTAAAAGCCATGGGAATGATGACAGTAAAGAATGCCCTAAATGCAATTGATGGATGTCTTGATCCGACTTTGGTAGTGAACCCGGAAGTCTTGTCAACATGAATTTGTGGTCAAATCCATTATTTGAGGTATCCTGAATTATGGCCAATTTACCCAAAATAGCCTTCATCGGAGCTGGTTCGACCGTTTTTCTGAAGAACCTCATTGGCGATGTTTTAATGAGGGAAAAACTGCAAAATGCACATATTGCACTGATGGATATTGATCCCTCCAGGTTGGATGATGCCTATCATCTCACCGGCAAGATAATTTCAACCTTGGACGTTTCGGCTTCGGTTTCCAAACATCTGGATCAACGGGAAGCCCTTGATGGAGCCGATTTCGTTATTGTTGCCTTTCAAATTGGTGGATATGAACCCTGTACGGTCAATGATTTTGAAATTCCCAGGAAATACGGACTAAGGCAAACCATAGGGGACACTCTGGGTATCGGTGGAATTATGAGGGGTATAAGGACGGTTCCTCACTTGTTGGGTATCTGCAAGGACATGACGGAATTATGTCCTGAGGCGATCATGCTGCAATATGTCAACCCGATGGTAATCAATTGCTGGGCACTTTCTATACTCTATCCCAAAATTAGCGTTGTTGGATTGTGCCATTCCGTACAATGGACGGTCAAGGAACTGGCCAACGATCTCGATATACCCATTGATTCCATACGTTATCAATGTGCTGGTATTAATCATATGGCTTTCTTTCTTCGATTCGAACAAATACTTAAGGATGGTTCGTACAAGGATCTTTATCCCTCACTTGTGTCAGGATTCAAAAAGGGGATAATACCCAAACCCAATTCGTTGAATCCCCGCTGCCCGAATATCGTTCGTTATGAAATGTTGAAACGACTTGGTTATTTTGTTACCGAAAGTTCTGAGCATTTTGCCGAGTATGTTCCCTGGTTTATTAAAAATGGCAGGTCTGATCTTATAGAGAAATTTCATATCCCTCTGGATGAATATCTGGTCAGATGTGAGGAACAAATAGATGAATGGCAAACTCAATCGGAATCCTATCGAGACAGCAGCCCCATGGAACTCAATCCTAGTCATGAATATGCCTCCGACATAATAAATTCGGTATGGGGTGGTATACACTCGGTAATTTACGGAAATGTTCCCAATAACAACCTGATTTCCAATCTGCCTGATGATTGTGTCGTCGAGGTTCCCTGCTTGATTGACCGAAATGGTATACAACCGGTGCAAATCGGAATGATCCCCACACACCTTGCTGCACTGATGAAAACCAACATCAATGTTCAGGAATTGACAGTCAAGGCCATCGTCGAGGAGAATCGGGAAAGCATATTTCATGCCGCCATGATGGACCCCCACACCGCGGCTGAACTTGATCTGCAACAAATCTGGGACATGGTGAATGAATTGCTGGAAGTTCATGGTGAGTGGGTACCCGAATGGGCAAGAAGTTAAATCCGTAAACATTGTTGGTTAGGATTCAGATAGTAACCTCAAGCCGAATGAAATTATGAGAGAAATACATCCATTTAATGACAACTGGCACTTTTGGGCTGATTTCGAACCTGATTTGATCTCCAATCCTGGGCAAGGCCAGAGTGTCAGATTACCCCACAATGCAGCAGATTTGCCCTACAACTATTTCGATGAAACATCATGGCATCAATCCTATTGCTATCAAAAGGTCTTTGCCTATGACGGTAAGTACGATCATCAGGTCAATACCATTTTGTTTGAAGGTGCAATGGCCAATACAAAGGTGTACCTGAACGGACATCACCTAATCACTCATACTGATGGATACACCCCTTTTGAAGCAAGTATCAATTCCTACCTGAAGGTTGGAGATAATCTACTTACAGTAGTTTTGGATGGCAGTGAAAACCCTGAAATTCCACCATTTGGTGGATTGATTGATTATTTGACCTATGCCGGAATCTATCGAGATGTCTGGTTCAAATCCGTTCCTATGGTTTCAATCAGCGAGATAAAGGCAGAACCCCTGAATGTACTCGAGGAGCAAAAATCACTCAGGATTTGGTGCAGGTTGAACGGCACAGACAATTGTGGTTCAAAAATTGAAATTACCTACACTCTACGGGATAGTGAAGGGCAAGTTGTTGCTGAAACAAACTCGGAGGTATCTGGAGAGGAAAATACCATTCAATTGGACGGATTGAAGAAAATCAGTTTATGGGATGTCGAGTATCCAAACCTGTATGAATTGATCACAAGAATTTCAGTCGATTCTCACGAAGATACGGTTAAAACCAGTATAGGTTTTCGTACGGCAGAATTTACATCCAAGGGCTTTATGTTGAACGGCAAACCGTTGAAAATCCTTGGTCTGAATCGCCATCAGGCCTATCCCTATGAAGGTTATGCCATGGGACGGCGGGCTCAGGAAAAGGATGCCGAAATTTTAAAATTTGACCTAGGATGCAATCTGGTCCGGACTTCCCATTACCCTCAATCCCCTTGGTTCATTGATCATTGTGACCGAATTGGTTTACTGGTATTTGAGGAAATCCCAGGATGGCAGCATATTGGTGGTACCCAATGGAAACAAAGAACCATCGAGAATGTCGAAAAAATGATCAGGCGAGACTGGAATCATCCTTCAATAATCTTGTGGGGTGTGCGGATCAATGAATCTCAAGATGATCATGATTTTTATTTGGAAACAAATTCCTTATCCAGAAAACTGGATTCAACCCGACAAACCGGGGGCGTGAGATACATTACCGACAGTGAGTTTCTGGAAGATGTCTATACGATGAACGACTTTATTCAGGGCATGGAGGAACTTCCCGGTGTCAATCATCCCCAAATCCCCCTTAGAAAGCAGCAAGATATTACCGGATTGAACAGGTCCGTACCCTATCTGGTTACCGAATTCAACGGCCATACCTTTCCAACTAAAAGAACCGATCACGAACAGCGTCAGGCAGAACATGTAACACGATACCTGAATATCCTCAACAAGGCCTATGGAGATGATGAAATCTCGGGTTGTATCGGATGGTGTTTTGCGGATTACAATACCCACAAGGATTTTGGTGCAGGTGACCGGATTTGTCATCATGGTGTCATGGACATGTTCAGAAATCCCAAATTTGCCTCCTATGTTTACTCCAGTCAAAAATCACCACTGTTAAAAACAGTATTGAAACCGGTTACACATTGGGCCAGAGGAGAAAGAAATATTGGAGGAGTTCTGCCTTTGATTATTCTTACCAATTGCGATTACGTTGAGTTGCGATACGGTTCAGACCTTTCCGCCATTGAATATCCCAACAGGGAACGTTTTCCCAATTTACCACATCCCCCCGTTATCTTTGATCACAAATCCTTTGATGATGAAGAAATGGGGCACTGGAAAAAGGAATGGGAGCATGTAACCTTCAAAGGATATGTTGGAGTTGAAGAGGTAATCTCCTACTCAATGGTTGGCAACCCGGTTGCTGACAGAATGGAAGTTGTTCCTGACTGGAGATGGTTAAAGTCCGAGGAAAACGATGAAACCCGTATAGTTGTCAAGGCGCTGGATCAAATCGGAAATATCTTGCCACATTTTGATGATCCCCTGTCTATATCGGTTTCGGAAAATGGCCAGTTAATCGGTCCAGAAATGATCAATTTTCGGGGTGGTATTGCTACCTTCTGGGTAAGGTCCACCAACAAGAAGGGGCAACTCAAGATCAATTTAAAAACCCCAAGATTTTCCAATGCATCATGTCTGTTACATGTAATTTAAGCTCTCTTCAATCCTGAAATTATTAGTCACACAGCTGAGGGTATTTCATGTTGTTTTCCTCTTTTTCACGGGCTCCGGCGCATCTGGAAGCGGTATGCTGCCAATTGTGGCCACCCAATGAACTCGCCAATCTTCTCTTATAACCCTTCGCCAAAAGACGACAGTGCCCCATCCAAGCAAACGTCCTTTCGACACCCCAACGCCGAAAAAACCTGGAACCCCTTGCTGTCTTCCTGTTCACCCGCAATCCGGTTGCTCCCAAGTGATCAACACCTATAAGAGAAAAGCACTCGTTTTATGATCTCAGAAAAATCACCAAGATGCCTATCTTGAAAAACCAAGATAATGATATTTTCCGTCACAACCATTCAAAATAGCTACCCAACAAAAAAAGCCGCCAAGAGGCGCATTGTTAAGAGGCGTGACGGCTATAATGTGTAATATATTACCCTAAAATGGGAAAAAGTCAAGCATTCATTGGCAAATAATTCTCCTGATTGATCAGAAAACAGTGAATATTGATGTTTACATCATCTCCAATAAGCATGTTCCTGCCAATTATCTGATAACCCTATGGATTCATTCCACTCCCCATTTTCCTCTATTTGCAGTAAAAGATCCTCAATGGACCTTTTCCACCTGCCACAATTTTCGATTCCTTGAAGCAGGTACCCTATGATCAACAACAAATCCAATATTTTTCCTTCCCTATTGTGGATGTTATTCAAGGAAGTGAATTTTTGGTTCCACAAGCGTCCGTGATGGGAACAAATATTGCGTGATAATCCAAGTGCTTTAAGCCATAGACCAATTTGATGCGGCCTCAAAGTAAACCTTGTTGCAATGAAACCTTTGTCATTTTGACGCATACCAATTATCCCATGAATAAGGAGGGAGAATGTCATTTTTTCGGTCAACTGGCAAATTGGTATGCCATCAAAAGTATTGGGGTTTGAAACTTTGGCTCGAAGCCTCTCAATCCAATCTGAATGACTTGTACGTCTACTATTGTGTGGATTGACAAATCCCGGGTGAAAATTCCTCCCTTCCAAATGTCCGAATGGACCGTATTCTTTCATGATACAATCACTAAACTGTTTCCTCATATTTATTTCTATTCGTTCAATGGCATCAAAAACTAATAACCTCAAGTCTCGGTCAAACTCGTAAAGTTTGATAACGTCTCCAAGATTTGTACCTGTTCTGAAATCTCCTGCAAATGCAGGAGCAGATCGAAATACGTGACAATAAACATTCAATCTGCAAGCACTGATTCTTGAAAGAAATTTTCTTTCTTCTTCACCATCATGAACAATAAGCCCTTCTTCGATAAAAACACCCAATTGATTTTCGGTAGTTCGTGATAATCTTTGTTGTGGCATATAACCCTATTCTTCTCGATTATTCGCTTGTTAAAATTGTGAATTTTGGTTCTTTTCTGCTCTACTATTTAGTAATTTCCTTGGTCAAACTCTAAATCTAGGGGTCCAAGGAATAAACTTTTGTTTCATGAATATATTGCCGAAAATTTACTAATGCAAATTTTGGTTAGATGGTATATGTTCGTGATTTCTTTTACCAACTTTGAACTTTGAATTTATTATAGGAAACAAAATGAAGTCTTTAAAATTAATTTCGATCAGGTCATTCTTGGCCACATTGATCCTATCAATCGGTGGTTCAATGGCTTCGGCTGCCGAACTGAAATATGTCTCCGGTGCCGTGGGTAACGCCATTGAGGTTTTCCAAACTTTGGTCAAACCATGGGAAGAAGCTACGGGTCATACGGTAACTCTCGTTCCAATGCCCGCTTCAACGACAGACCAGTTTGGTCAATACAGGCTTTGGCTTGCTGCAGGAAATGCCGATATTGATCTATATCAGACTGATGTGATCTGGGCACCTCAATTGGCCGATCAATTCATTGATCTGACAGAACATGCCCAAGACCTTAGTCCGCTCCATTTTCCATCAATCATTGAATCACAAACCGTTGATGGCAAACTTGTAGCACTGCCGATTTTTACCGATGCACCAGCACTCTACTATCGCAAGGATTTATTGGAAAAGCATGGTCAACCTGTTCCATCGACTTGGGAACAATTAACTGAAGTGGCCCAGATTGTTCAAGATGCCGAAAGAAGTGAAGGCAACGACGATATTTGGGGATTTGTATGGCAGGGGAATGCCTATGAGGGTTTGACCTGTGATGCCTTGGAATGGGTTAAATCATTCGGTGGTGGCCAAATTGTTGAACCGGATGGTACAATCTCGATCAACAATCCCCAAGCAATTGCAGCATTGGAACTGGCTTCGACCTGGCCTGGAACCATTTCTCCACCGGGAGTTCTTGCCTATCAGGAAGAGGAAGCCCGTGGTGTCTGGCAAACTGGCAACGCTGTCTTCATGAGAAACTGGCCCTATGCCTATTCTTTGGGTAATGGCGATGACTCTGCGGTCAAGGGGCTATTTGAAGTAACAACCCTGCCCACTGGCGGTGGACATGACACTTCAGCTGCTACTCTTGGTGGATGGAATGTTGCAGTATCCAAATATTCCGAAAACCAGGAAGCTGCCATTTCATTGGCAAGATATCTTGCCGGTCCGGAAGCACAGAAGACCCGAACACTTGTGGCATCCAACTTGCCTACGATTATCTCTCTTTATGAGGATGCAGATATCGCAAGGGAACAACCCATCATTCCACGCTGGAAAGATGTCTTTCTGCAGGCAGTACCTCGTCCTTCGGCTCCAACCAAAGTCAAATACAATGAAGTTTCAGCTAAATTCTGGTCGGCTGTACACAACACCCTTTCCGGTGATGGAAGCGCTGCAGAAAACCTGGAACTCCTGGAGTTTGAACTCGAAGAGTTGAAAGGCTCTGGCTGGTAATTCCAGTACAAAATTAACTTATTTGGCCAGGCTCGGATAGTCTGGCCAAACCTTTGAAATAGGCTGAACCTAAGCCAAGGATGATATACTTCACCAATGTTTAATTTTAGTAAGGAACTGGACCTGGAAGCCCAAAGAAGGCGAGCCGCGTTCTATTTTCTTGCCCCCATGATAATTGCACTATTTTGTGTTGCAGCCTGGCCACTGCTTCGAACCATCTATTTTTCATTTACCGATACATCTCTGACCAATTTATACGGTGGCGAATGGATCGGTTTTGACAACTATCTTCAACGACGGGAGTTGAGTTCAGGACGTGTTATCTGGCGGGGAACTCTGGTTGACCCTGCCTGGTGGAATGCCGTTTGGAATACTGTCCGGTTTTCAGTTATTTCCGTATTTTTTGAAACGGTGTTTGGCTTGGGTATCGCCCTTGTCCTGAATGCCGAGTTCAGGGGTCGGGGTTGGGTAAGAGCCGCAATACTTATCCCCTGGGCCATACCGACAATTGTTTCGGCAAAAATGTGGGCCTGGATGCTCAATGACCAGTTCGGCATAATCAATGATATTTTGGTCAGAATTGGTATCCTCGAAAGAGGCATAGCTTGGACGGCCTCAATTGATACAGCCATGACGGCGGTCCTTATCGTTGATATCTGGAAAACGACCCCTTTCATGGCCCTGCTATGTCTAGCAGGTCTACAAATGATTCCTAGGGATATTTACGAAGCTGCCAAAATTGATGGTGTACATCCCCTGAAGGTGTTTTGGAAAATAACACTTCCACTTGTCCGGCCAGCGTTAATGGTTGCCGTGATATTCCGTATGCTTGATGCCTTGCGAATCTTTGACTTGATTTATGTCCTTACCCCGAACTCCAAGGCAACCAAGACCATGTCCGTGATCAGCCGGGAAAACTTGATAGATTTTGACAAGTTTGCCTATGGTTCTGCCCAGTCAACACTATTGTTTGCGATTATTGCCATATTTGTTTCGCTTTATATCTGGCTGGGCAAAGTCAATTTGAGTGGTGAGGGTAATCAATGACCCTAACACCTTGGGAATGGACAAAACTTATTGGGTTTTACGCATTGGTTGTTATCATTGTTGTCATTTCGATTTTTCCTTTTTACTATGCCATTCTGACCTCGTTTAAATCCGGCACCGCCATCTTCGAGATAAATTATTTCCCTGTGGATTTTTCGGTCCAGAACTACATCACTGTTATGACTGGTCGGAATTTTATCCGCAGTGTTATCAATTCTGTCTTTATTTCTGGAGTAACTGTATTACTTGCCCTGTTTTTGGCAGTTACAGCCTCATATGCCTTAAGTCGGGTTCGATTTCGGGGGCGATCCCTGCTTCTGATTACCATATTGGGCGTTTCTATGTTTCCGCAGATTGCCGTACTAGCCGGATTGTTTGAACTGATCCGTTTCCTGGGGATATACAACACCCCATGGGCAATGGTTTTGAGCTATACAATTTTCACCCTGCCCTTTACGGTTTGGGTCCTGACAACTTTCATGCGTGACCTGCCCATTGAAATCGAGGAAGCTGCCATAATTGATGGAGCTACTCCCTGGAATATAATTACCAAGGTATTTATGCCACTATTATGGCCTGCTTTGGTAACCACAGGTTTATTGGCATTCATTGGGGCATGGAACGAATTTCTTTTTGCCTTGACCTTCACCATTTCCGAAACGCAAAGAACTGTTCCGGTGGCCATTGCCTTATTGTCCGGAGCTTCTGAACAGGAAATACCCTGGGGACCAATCATGGCTGCTTCGGTTATTGTTACGGTACCTTTGGTTATATTGGTCCTGATATTCCAGAGAAAAATTGTTGCCGGTCTTACTGCTGGTGGTGTCAAAGGTTAGATTTGGAGATTGCTAAATGGCAGAAATTATCCTTAAAAACGTTACCAAATCATTCGGTCAGATTGAAGTAATCAAGGGGGTGGATCTCTTAATCAAAAAAGGGGAATTCATGGTTTTTGTTGGACCTTCGGGATGTGGCAAATCCACCATGCTGCGATTGATCTCTGGGCTTGAAGGCATTACCACGGGAGAAATGACCTTTGATGGTGAGGTTGTAAACAATGTCATCCCTTCCAAACGGGGAATTGCCATGGTGTTTCAATCCTATGCTCTCTATCCACACATGAATGTCTATAATAACATGGCATTTGGAATGAAACTTGCCAAATCTGGTACAGACGACATAAAACAGAGGGTAGAAGCAGCAGCCAAACTTCTACAGATCGAACATTTACTTGATCGACTTCCAAAACAACTTTCAGGAGGCCAGAGGCAGAGGGTGGCCATAGGGCGAGCCATCGTTCGGGATCCACGAGTATTCCTTTTTGATGAACCTCTATCCAATCTGGATGCGGCTCTTAGGGTGGCAACGCGATTGGAAATTGCCAAACTTCACCACAATATGGGTGATGTCACAATGATTTATGTAACCCATGACCAGGTTGAAGCCATGACCTTGGCTGACAGGATCTGTGTATTGCGGGATGGTTATGTCGAACAGGTAGGAACTCCATCAGAACTCTATGAAAAGCCGGATTCGATTTTTGTGGCAGGGTTTATCGGCTCTCCCAAGATGAATTTTCTTGAAGGGGAGTTTGCTGATGCGTTTGATTGCACCACACTTGGAATACGGTCCGAACATATCGATTTTTGTGATGAAAATCCCGTCTGGGAAGGTGAAGTGGTACACACCGAAGACGTAGGCTCCGACAATTACATTTTTGTGGAAATCGGTTCCAATGAGCCATTGATTGTACGAAGTCCCGGCAGAAAAGGGTCAGAATATGGCAGGAAGGTTGGTTTAAAACCCCAGGACCAACATTTGCACCGTTTCAATCATGAGGGTCATCCAATAAGGTAAGCATCAGGATTCTCCATCAAGATTCCAACAACATAGAATTAACAAAATTGTTATCCGATATCTGGATTTTGACTTCTCAGTGGCCACTTGTTGGAAATTTGGAACCCAAAGTATAGCTTAGCAGGAAATGTTTCAGATTTATAAAAGTCTTATCAAGTCTTGCACTGCTATCTCGAAACTTTTTCATATTGTTTCAGTGTCATGATTAACAGGTTTTATATTGCATATAAAGGCATGCTTCATTATATTTTTCCCGAGCGTTTTGGTCTGGAGATATGCAGATTATTGATCATGATTTACGTTATGGTCAGCCATTAGGAATCTCTAGACCATTTGCTCCTTCTAAATCTTATGGAAAAGGCACTTTGTCTTTCCTGAGAATTAAATCCAAACATCGAAACAGAGGAATAAATTATGACGAAAATTGTTCTTGTCGGAGCAGGAAGTATTCAATTTGGAGCCCAATTACTTGGAGACATATTCCAGAGCAAGATTTTGACTGATTCAGAAATCGTATTCAACGACATCAATCCCGTTGCAGTCGAAAAAACACGAAAACTTGCCCAAGAATACATCGATGCCAATGGCTTGAATCACAGAGTCAGTGTTGAAATGGACCTCGCTGAGGCTCTAAAGGGTGCTGATTTCGTCGTCATCATGATTGAGATTGGAGACCGCTTCAAATTGTGGGATTTGGACTGGAAAATTCCACAACAGTATGGAATCCAGCAGGTTTATGGTGAAAATGGTGGTCCCGGAGGGTTATTCCATTCCCTCAGGATAATTCCTGCCATTTTGGATATATGCCAAAAGGTCTCCGATCATGCTCCTGAAGCAACGGTCTTTAACTTTTCCAACCCGATGAGTCGGATTTGTACCACTGTACATCGTAAGTTTCCACATCTGAAATTTATCGGCATGTGCCATGAGATCGCCTCCTTGGAGAGGCATTTGCCAGAGATATTGGAGCAACCCGCAAATAACATATTCTACCGGGCAGGGGGACTTAATCACTTTTCCGTATTGTCCGAGGTGGATTATACCGGTAGTACAAGCGATGTTTATCAGGAAATACTGGAAAAAGCCCCTCCCTACTTCGCGACAATGCCGGGGTATTCCGAAATTTATAATGCAGCCAAAGTGACAGGAAAGGATATTGAAACAGAAGGCTGGATGGGAATCGACCTGAGTCATCTTTCCGAGGTTCGTGAATGGTCAGACCGAAGGCTTTTTGCCTTGATTCTCAAACATTTTGGTGTACTCCCCATAACAACTGATAGCCATTTCGGAGAATATATCAGCTGGGCATATGATGTATCGGATCATCGTGGAATTCTGGACTTTTACAGCTACTATCGAAATTATCTGGGCCAAGGCAAAGCAACCATAAAAAATGAACAGCGGGAAAGAATGGTTCCGATTATAGAAGGAATCCTGACTGATAATAAATATGAGGAACCAGCGGTCAATATTCCGAATAAAGGCTATATCAAAAATCTTCCCGAATGGATTGTTGTCGAGGTTCCTGCTATTGTTGATGGAAGTGGAATTTCCGGAATTGAACTAAATCTGCCGTCGGGTGTTCTGGGCTTGCTTACCAATCAGATTGGAATCCATGATCTGACAGCTGAGGCGGTTTTGAACAAAAGCAAGGATCTGGTCATCCAGGCTCTTCTGGTCGATCCGGTCGTAACCAGTGCCGGGAAAATCCCCGAAATGGTTGATCATATTATCGCAGAACAAAAGCCCTGGCTGGATTATCTTGATACATAAATGAATATATGAACTCTTCACATGGGTTCTTTGCCAGACCGAATTCTTCGTTATGGACTCCCGGGCATGGCTAACGGTTTGGTTGGATCAAAGTTAATTTTCATGTCTGGGGGATTATCTCCAGAGCCGCATGTAATGCGTTCAGGCAGACCAATGTGAATTTCGACAGGGGGTAAATCCTGAATACGGCTCCCTGCTGTTCTTCATTGACAATCCTTTCCCGATGTTTATTGAAAGCCGTTGAATTTATCTTTATGGTTACAATTCATGGTAAAGAATCATCAAATTGTTTCACCAGGAAACCCCAATGATAACGAAAACAAGGAATCGGGGTTGTTTTCAAACTATGAGCTTGATCCTCTTTTCTATGACGAAATGTTTACGCCAAATGGTGAACCAAGAGAGCATTATCGTATACTCTGGGAAACCCTGAATTCAATTCCATTCGAACAGATCGTCCAATTGCAAGAACAGGCCGAACGGTCTTTTTTGCAGGATGGGATTACCTTTTCCGTTTATGGTGAGGAAGGTGCCCAGGAACGGATGATTCCTATAGATTTTCTACCCCGGCTCATCAACAGGAGTGAATGGGCATATCTTGAAAGGGGACTTACCCAAAGGCTCCAGGCCCTGAACCGTTTCCTGACAGATATTTATGGTGAGGCACGAATTCTAACCGATGGAGTCATTCCCCCGGACCTGGTCTACGGATGCCCGCATTACAGGATCGAAATGGCAGGCGTCACTCTTCCACATGATGTGCATGTTTCAATTTGTGGATCAGACCTGGTTCGAGACAACAAAGGTTACATGGTACTTGAGGACAATCTCAGAACTCCTTCCGGAGTATCCTACATGCTGGCGAACCGTCAAGCCATCAGGTCAAGTCTACGTACCCTGTACAGAAGCTATTCAGTACTTTCCATCGGCAACTATACCAATTTGTTATACCAATCATTGGCAGAAATAGCTCCAACCGGTGTAACTGACCCCTGCATAGTGCTTCTGACTCCGGGAGTGTACAATTCGGCCTATTACGAGCATATGTTTCTTGCCCGTGAAATGGGGGTGGAATTGGTACAGGGCAATGATCTGCTTGTCCATAACGGCTTTGTCTATATGCGGACAACCCAGGGTCTGCGACGAGTTGATGTAATCTACCGACGTTTGGACGACGATTTCATTGATCCGCTGATTTTCCGGACGGATTCGCAATTGGGGGTTCCAGGATTGTTTCATGCCTTTCGACTGGGCAACGTGGCCATTGCCAATGCTCCCGGGACTGGAGTGGCTGATGACAAAGCTGTTTATTATTATGTCCCTGACATGATCAGGTACTATCTGGCTGAAGAGCCAATTATTCCTAATGTTGAAACCCACCTTTGCCGTGAACCCGAAGGATTGGAATACACTTTGGATAACCTTGATAAACTCGTTGTTAAGCAAGTTGGAGAATCCGGTGGTTATGGGATGTTGGTTGGACCTCATGCAAGCCAGGCGGAAAGGGATGATTTTTTGCGTCAGATTCAGGCCTTCCCTGAAAATTACATTTCTCAGCCCACCCTTGATATTTCACGTGCTCCCAGCATGGGGGAGAATGGAACCATACCCTGCCATGTGGACCTCCGACCCTTTATTCTACAAGGCAGCGAAACGAGAATTGTTCCCGGAGCATTTGGCCGGGTTGCCCTTCGCCCCGGATCCTTGGTTGTCAACTCAAGTCAAGGTGGTGGTGGTAAAGACATTTGGGTTCTGGAGAATTAACCTTGCTATCATCTGACGCCCAAAACATATATTGGATGAGCAGGTATCTGGAAAGAGCCGGACACATAAGCCGTTTGCTTGAAACCCAGTTCGATCTCATTCATGACCGACCAGCCAGTGACGTGGAATTGGGTTGGCGACGGATTTACCGATCGCTTGATAGAACACCTTCTGGTGCAAAACTGATGCCTATCCAGGATGATAACTTTGTAATGCTTCTTGATGCCTATACACTGGTTGATGACCTGGCTTTTGAGCCCGGAAACCCTGATGCTATAATTATCCTTTTGGGAAAAGCCCGGGAGAATGCCAGGCAGATTCGCAATATTCTCAACCATGAAATCTGGTCAACCCTGAATGTCTCGTTTCTTGACATGAAAAGCAAAAAGCTGAAGGATATTTGGGGTGGTCAACCACAAGATTTTTTCATTGCATCATCCGTTGCAGTAAGAACATTCTGCGGTATCGCCGAGGCCACCATGTACAGGGATCACGGGTGGCATTTCTTCAAGTTGGGTCAGTATGTGGAACGGATCCAATTAACCTGTGCCCTGCTTGATGCACATATAGCCTTGTTCCCTACCAATGATCATCATTGGGAGATACACTGGAGTGACTTGTTGGGGATCTGTGTTGCCCGTGCAGCATTCCGCCGCCTCCAGTCAGTTGAATGTCAACCCGGCAAGGTTCTTGACTTTGTGATTGGAGATTCCCGGTTGACCAATTCGATCAACTATGGTCTTGGCGAGATTCAGAAAAGGCTGGAAATTATTTCAGGCAGTTCGGATTCCGGGAGTAAAAATACCGCTGCCTGGCATATAGGAAAGACCCGGGCACTTATAGAATTCGACTGGCCTGTTCATGAGAAAGGCGACGATACTTCCATTCAAAATTTACTCAAACAAATCAGGACTGGTGTTCTTGAAATCGACAACCAGATAAATAATACCTATTTCAATTATCCAATCGAATATAAGTCAGGTTGATGACAGTAGCATTGCCAAAACAGTATTCCATTCAGCATGATACCTACTTCGATTATGATGAAGCAGTCAATAACAAGGTCATGCTGGTACGTTTGCAACCTCGTAATGATCGTGGTCAATATCTACGGACATTTTCGCTTACAACCGAACCTGATTCAAATCCGGTTGCTTGTGTTGATAGCTTTGGAAATGTGTGTCACACAATAAGCATCTTTGGTAAATCCACAAAAACTCACATCAGGTCCACTTCCCGGGTAAACACAATACAGGGTATTGATCTTGATGCCTTACAGCCAATTACTTGGGATGAATTGCAAAATCAGTCAAGGCGAGTTCAATTCTGGCATTATCTTGCACCAAGCCAACTGGTTTACCCTGGGGAAGCACTGGATGATTTCATAACCAAACATGGCCTCAAGCCTGGTCAAGACCCTCTGGTTACATTACGCAAACTCTGTTCTGACTTGTACAATCAACTTGAATATCAACCAGGCAGTACAACCGTAGAATCTTCCCTCGAATTTTTCCTGGAAAGAGGTAAGGGAGTTTGTCAGGATTACACACATGCCATGCTTGCCCTAGGTCGCAAATGGGGAATACCCTGTAGATATGTATCAGGTTACCTTTATATTCTCTCACCTTCCCATACCCACAGCCAGGAAGTTGCCAGCCATGCCTGGCCTGAATTCTGGTTACCGGAAGCTGGTTGGATTGGACTTGACCCCACCAACGATTCAGTGGTTGACCATCGCTTCGTCAGAGTGGCTCAGGGACGGGATTATGCAGACGTTGCTCCCACCCGGGGTGTTATATTTGGAGGAGGTAGAATGTCCATTTCTGTCAAGGTAACAATGAAACCCGTTGAATCTGAATCCACTACCGGAATCGGACATGAAAAGAATCAGGCCCAAGTGCATTTGGAGACACTTCCTTGGCGGAGAAAGAATTCAATTAAAGTACCCCCTGATCAGAATGGTTCAGATCAATAATTTTGAAATAATTCAAAGTTGATATTTAAAACCAAAACTTGATGATTTGATATACCCAAGTGTATTACTGAATATCATTTGTTGATCATCGCTTTCCACTTTCATGGTACCGAAGCCAAGAACGACAGTATTGTGGATTTTGATTAAGCCGGGAATAAAAAAAATAGTTTTTTTGTTTGCATTTCGGGAGTTGAACTCCCATATTGCATATTATGTTAAGTCGAATAATAAGGGATTTTGTTGAACAGGAAATTGAGTTGAATCCTGCTGTGGTTCTTCTTGGGGCTCGCCAAGTAGGCAAAACAACCCTTGCAAAAAATATTGCTAAGCAAATTCCTTCTGTTTATCTTGATCTGGAATCGCCATCAGCTTTGGCCAGATTGGTGGATTCGGAAAATTATTTTTATGAAAACTCTAACAAACTAATCATACTTGATGAAATCCAACGGTTACCGGAAATATTCACGGTATTGCGGGGGGTAATCGACAGCAATCGTCAGAAAGGAAAAGAAGGTACACAATTCTTGTTACTCGGCTCAGCTTCAATGGATTTGCTGCGTCAAACTTCTGAGAGTCTTGCTGGACGAATTAGCTATGTTGAAATGAGCGGAATTAATATACTTGAAGCCTCTCCAGATAAAACCAATCAACTCTGGTTGCGTGGAAGTTTTCCGAAAAATTTTCTTGCAAGGAGTGACAATGTGGCCATGAGACAAATTGAAAACCTGATACGTACCTACCTAGAGCGGGATTTAGCCCAAATGGGTTTTAATGTTCCAGCCATAAGATTAAGACAGTTATGGACGATGCTTGCTCATTTGCAAGGTGAAACTTTAAATTTTACTAATTTAGCATCCAATCTTGAGGTAGATCGAAAAACGATTAATTACTATATCGATATCCTAACTGATTTATTCCTTGTGCGACGCGTCGAGCCTTGGTATGCAAATGTCAAGAAGAGATTGGTTAAATCTCCACGATATTACGTCAGGGATAGCGGTATATTGCACCGTTTACTTGGAATCGGAGACTATGATTCCTTATTGTCCAATCCTATCCTTGGCAAGAGCTGGGAAGGTTTTGTCGCTGAGAATCTCCACTCGGTTATGCCGCCCTTAGCTCAAACATATTTCTTTCGAACAGCCAGTGGAACTGAAATAGATTTTGTTATCAAAATGCCTAACTCGGAAATCTGGGCTATTGAAATTAAATTCGGGCGTGCACCAAAAATTGGCAAGAGTTTTAACCATGCCTGTGATCTTGTAGGAGCCAAACGGAAATTTATTGTCTATGGTGGGGATGAAGAGTTTCCTGTAGGTAACAATGTTCGAGTGATTTCCTTGCCAAATATAATGAAAAAGCTGATCGCTGAACATTAATTAGGTTAAAAATTCGGAGAAATTTCCAACCCATACATATATTGACTTCAGGTACTGAGCCCGTGGAGAATCCAAGTTAACCGTAAATCTAAATTACCGATGAATATTACAAAAATCCAATCGGTTTGATTTAGTGGCTTTCTCTCAAAACAGGTCTGGTATCCTTGCCTAATAGAAAATCCATATCTGCTCCCTTATCGGCCTGTAGTACGTGATCCACATAAAGTTTGGCATAACCCCGGTGGTATCGTGGCTCTTCTGGTTTCCAATTCTCCCTTCTGCGATTCAACTCTTCTTCTGAAACAAGCAGGTCCAAGATTCCCTTGGGAACATCCATTCGAATTCTGTCACCGGTTTTAACAAGGGAAAGAGGACCGCCAACCTGCGATTCAGGTGAGGTATGCAATACCACTGTCCCAAAGGCAGTTCCAGACATTCTTGCATCAGATATTCTTACCATGTCCCTTATGCCCTTCTCCGCCAAGGCTTTTGGAATGGGCATATTGCCCACCTCAGGCATGCCAGGATAACCCTTGGGGCCACATCCCTTGAGAACAAGAATGGTATTTTCATCCACCGGCAACGAGAGGTCATCAATTAACTCCTTTAAATGTTCGATATTTTCAAACACAAATACCGGAGCTTCATGAACCAATAATTCAGGTGTTGCTGCAGAAGGCTTTATTATTGCCCCATCGGGTGCAAGTGAGCCCTTGAGTACCTTGATCCCTGCACTTTCCTTGAGAGGTTTGTCGAAAGAATATATAACATCCCGATTATAGCATTCAGCACCCTCCGTATAATGCTTTATATCCTTGTTCAGGACGGTATTGGCAGGGCGTAAATATGATTTTATTTCGCTCAGTACTACTGGCAAGCCACCGGCGTAACAAAAATCCTCCATTAAATACTTTCCCGAGGGCATACAATTTACAAGAAGAGGAATGTCGGATCCCAACTCGAAATCCTCTAGGTTGAGCTCAATGCCCATGCGACCTGCAATGGCCAGCAAATGAACAACAGCATTTGTGGAACCCCCAATTGCGGCATTGGTCAAAATTGCGTTCTCGAAACTTTCCCTGGTTAGAATTCTTGAAAGCTTCAAATCCTCCTTGACCATATCTACAATTGTTTTACCGGACATATGTGCCAGAGCGGTCCTTCTGGCATCAACCGCCGGGAGAGCCGCATTGGTTGGCAAACTGAGGCCCAGCGCTTCCATCAGGCTTGCCATGGTGGAAGCAGTTCCCATGGTCATGCAAACACCAGCTGAGCGACTGTTTCCTGCTTCTGCAGCAATAAAGTCATTGATGGACATCTTACCGGCTCTGACATCCTCTGAAAATTTCCAGACATGGGTACCGGATCCAATGTCCTTGCCTCTGAATTTTCCATTCAGCATAGGGCCTGCTGAAACAACGATTGTTGGCAAATCGACGGAAGCTGCTCCCATTACCTGGCCTGGCGTAGTTTTGTCACACCCTCCAAGGAGAACGACTCCATCCATACCGTATCCACGAATACACTCTTCTACATCCATCGACAAAAGATTTCTGAAGAGCATGGCAGTTGGACGGATTTGGGTTTCACCGAGTGATGTCACGGGGAATTCAACCGGAAAACCTCCGGATTCCCAAACCCCTCGCTTCACGGCTTCGGCCAGAATTCGCAATCCCGAATTGCAAGGGGTAAGTTCAGACCATGTGTTGCAGATTCCGATTATGGGTCTTCCATCAAAGACATGTGCAGGGAATCCCTGATTTTTCATCCAACTCCGGTGGACAAAACCATCCTTGTCCTGCTTGCCATACCATTCCTGGCTTCGTAACTTTTTCTTCATGAATCTATCCTTTATCGTATTGTCGTACCCAATACCTCGTTTTGAGTGTATTTTATCACTACTCTACCAACTTGATACTTCGGCCATTCATTAAATGCGATTTCTTTATTACCTTGCTCAAAAAGGATTACAAGTTGGAACTTGGGACTGAAATAAACACCGGCTGTACAAAAGCATGTTAACTCAGGTTTGCCATACTAATGGCAAAGGTCTGCATGTTCAATATTGTTTGCCTTAATGAAATTTTGGGGTTCAGATAATCTAAGTGTGGTTCCTACCTGATCAATGGGAATATTATCTCTGTATCTTTCGCCAATGTCAGTAAATGCGTGCTTCGGTAGACTGGTCAAAAAGGTAAATTGCCTGATCTTCAAAGAGAAGCTTAACCTTGGTTTTTGGCGCGATTGCACCCTCCCCTTTCGTTTCAACAACTATTTTCTCCTGGGAGGGAGTAAGCAGATAATCATAGGTAACTCCACCCAATTTTTCGGACAATTCGGTAATTAACTCGGATTCACCAGGTTCTATTGAAAGGTCCTGGGGACGCAATCCGACAATTACCTTGGTACCTTCTTCCGGCAGGGTGGCTGTAGTATTATAGACAGTATCTCCAAGCGATCCAATCTGAACTCCACCTTCCTTTATCGTCCCATCCAGAAAGTTCATGCCTGGGGAGCCAATAAAC
Organism: Paracoccaceae bacterium; assembly: GCA_009842205.1. Lineage (GTDB taxonomy): Bacteria > Pseudomonadota > Alphaproteobacteria > Rhodobacterales > Rhodobacteraceae > MPNP01. The sequence goes on from VYFX01000009.1 coordinate 74,151, forward strand.
CCTGCGACAAACTTGTTTGCCGGATTATTGTATAACTCCATAGGTGCCCCGGTCTGTTCAACAATTCCATCTCTGAGTACGACTATCTTATCAGCAAGGGTCATTGCCTCGACCTGATCATGGGTTACATAGATCATGGTCACATCCATCTCATTGTGCAAGCGGGCAATTTCCACCCGCATTTCAACCCTTAACTCGGCATCCAGATTTGATAATGGTTCATCAAAGAGAAATACTTCGGGACCCCTGACAATAGCCCTGCCTATTGCTACTCTTTGACGCTGGCCACCTGAAAGGGCTTTCGGTTTGCGATGTATATAGTCAGTCAATCTCAAGATATCGGCTGCATTCCTGACCTTTTCGTTGATCTCGGATTTGGGAACCTTGTTCATTTTGAGACCGAAACCCAGATTTTGCTCAACAGTCATGTGCGGGTAAAGGGCATATGTCTGAAAAACCATTGCAATGCCCCGGTCGGCAGGATCAACATTGGTAACGTCCCTTGGTCCTATGTTGATTGTTCCACTTGTCGTTTCCTCCAAACCTGCAATCATCCTCAGCAAGGTAGATTTGCCACAACCTGAAGGACCCACAAACACACAGAACTCACCTTCCTTGATTTCCAGGTCTATTCCATGGATGACTTCAACATCACCATAATTTTTATAAACCGAATTTAAACTTACACCTGACATCAAAACCTTCCCAAAAACCTATTATAAAGTCTGAATGCTAAAATAATGCTGTATTACTTTACAAAAATTTACTTCAATCAAAACCAACAATTCAAACCCATTGACCGTACTTAATTGTAAATCAAGACTTTCCAAAGGGATAAATATTCCTGCCTAATCTTATGAGAAACCCAAAATCAGACCAACCATTTGAATAATCAAACAAATTAACTAATTTAAAAGTTCTTCATGTACAAAATTGTATATTCTATTTTTTAAGGAGAAAAATGAAAATGAATATTAAGCAGTTATTCGCTGCCTTGGCATTGGTCGCTTTTGGCGGCACTGTTTCGGCAAGTGAATTGGTTATTAATACGGATACTTCTGACCCAGCTCCAAAAAAGGCGTTTGAGGACCTGATTGAAGGGTTCAAGGCAGAGAATCCCGACATAGAAGTAACTTGGAATCTTTTTGATCACGAGGGTTATAAAACCTCTATCAGAAACTTCCTTACCGCTGATGCACCTGATGTTGCCAACTGGTATGCTGGTAACCGTATGCTTCCTTATGTAAATGCCGGCCTTTTCGAACCCATCAATGATCTATGGGAATCCGAGGGGCTTACCGAGTCGCTGAAATCAGCCCAATCTTCCATGACCATTGATGGTCAAATTTGGGGTGTTCCCTATACTTATTATCAATGGGGTGTTTATTACCGCAAGGATATTTTTGAAGATTTGGGTATTGCCGTTCCCACCAATTGGGATGAGTTCCAGCAAGCTGGAGCAACCCTTATCGAAAACGGAGTTACTCCAATCACCATTGGAACCAAATATCTCTGGACCGCAGCCGGTGTCTTCGATTACATCAATCTGCGAACCAATGGCTATGATTTCCACATGTCCTTGGCCCTTGGGGAAATCCCATGGACAGATGATCGTGTCAGGGCAACCATGAATAACTGGAAAGATATTGTGGAAGCAGGATTCTTCCTGGAAAATCATGCTGCCTACACTTGGCAGGAAGCCTTGGCCCCGATGGTTAATGGCGAAGCAGCCATGTATGTCATGGGTAATTTCTCGGTTGCTCCACTACGTGAAGCAGGCCTGACCGATGATCAACTCGGATTCTTCCAATTCCCAACGATCACTCCAGGTGTTCCTGTTGCTGAAGAGGCTCCAACCGATACAGTACATATCCCAGCCAATGCCAAGAACAAGGAAAATGCACGTAAATTCCTGGCTTACATTGCAAGGGCTGATGTACAAACCCAAATCAATGCAACCCTTGGTCAATTGCCGATCAATTCTGGTTCTGAAGTCGCTGATGACAAGTTTCTGAAAGCCGGATTTGAAATGCTTTCAGGCGCTGAAGGGGGTATAGCCCAGTTCTTTGACAGGGATGCTCCCGCCGAATTTG